>NZ_JBICSH010000002.1:916285-1475388 GCF_043196965.1 Nonomuraea sp. NPDC049309
CGAGCGGCGCGCGACCGGGGCGAGTGGCAATCCGACCGGCGGGCGAGGATCCACCCAGGCGACGGACGACTCGGCGACGGATGACCCGGCGACGGGTGACCATCCGAGCGTCGGCCGACAGGCGACCTACCCGGGCGCAGGGCGATCCGAGCGGCGCGCGACCGGGGCGAGTGGCAATCCGACCGGCGGGCGAGGATCCACCCAGGCGACGGACGACTCGGCGACGGATGACCCGGCGACGGATGACCCGGCGACGGGTGACCATCCGAGCGCCGGCCGACAGGCGACCCACCCGGGCGGTGAGTGAACGACCGAAGCGGTGGCTGGAACGGCGGGTGGGCGGCCAGCGCGGCGGGCGTTACGAGGCGCCGCCCCTTCACGGCGCTCGTCAACGCCCGGCAGATCGCCATGTACCTCGCCCGCGAACTGACCGACCTGTCGCTACCGACTGCTCACTGTTCATGTTGGGCGCTCGTGGCTCGGGCTGGGTGGTCACCGTGTGGGTCGGTCATCCACCGCTCGGGTCGGGTGGTCCGCCGTCGCGCCTCCGTCCTTGGCGACCAACCCGTCGCCGATGCCTGTGGCTTGCTGTGGGGACTGCCTGCTGCACTCGCATGGGCTGCCACGCGATGTTTCACGTGAAACATCGGGGTGGGCTGGAGCTTGGTGGTGGCGCTCGGCCGGAACGGACGACGGGGTCGTCGGTCGAGTGCTGGGTGGCAGGCCGTCGCTGGGGCGCGGCTCGAGTGGAAGCGGCGAACAAGGCGCTGGAGTGGTGTGCGCAGGGTTCCTGCGTAGCGCGAGTGGGGGGTAGACGCGAAGTGCAGGAGTTGCGAGCGGGGGGTAGACGCGGAGTGCAGGGGCGTGAGTGGGTGTGTGGCGACGGCCTACTGGGTGGGTGTGTGACGACGGTTTGCCGTCGCAGTGCACGACGGGCTGCAATGAGGATGCGGGCGCGGCGGTGCGTATCGGCCGCGGTGGGCAGGCAGCGGCCGCGGCGAGGGGCTTCGACGGCGGAGTGTTTCACGTGAAACCTTCGGCCTGACGCTGGATGCCTCTGGTCCGGCGAATGGCTCTGTTCCCGGGGGTGGCTCGAACTCGTTGGCCGTGCTGTGCCCGGCTCCTTCCGCCTGTCTGGTGGCCACCTGCGGGTAGAGCGCGACGTTGGTGGCGGTCGGTGTGGCGGCGCCCCAAAGTCTTGGCGTTGAGGGGATGCCAGCGTCGGAGCCGTGCATAACGGGGGCTATGGACGGTTGAGGCTGGCTGATCGGATGACGGCAGCGGCAGCCCGCCTTTGCGTTGACGAAGTGGGGAGTCCACGTTGACGGCAATAGGGGTGCGTCTGTGTGCTGGCGGCGCGGGGAGTGTGCCTCCGTGTTTCACGTGAAACACGGAGGCGCTTCTTTGTCGCGCGGTGAGCGAGAAGGCTGTCGTGGGCGGCTCTCACTCTCTGCCTCGGTGGGCTTGCGCTCGTTAGGCGACGGCGCTTGCGGTGTGTGGAGAGCGACCGAGGCGCGGTGGTCGTCTTGCATCTTGCCAAGCTCGCCTGTGGTTGGTGCGCGATGTTTCACGTGAAACCAGGGGAGTGACCACTGTGGGAAGAGCGGGATCAGCGGGCGGGGGGTTACGCGGTGGCGGCCTTGCGGATGTCGTCCAGGAAGTCGTCCACGTGTTCCGGGGTGGTGTCGAAGGCGGTCATCCAGCGGACGGTGCCGGCGGTCTCGTCCCAGAAGTGGAACAGGTAGCGCTGCTGGAGGGCCTCCGCGACCTCCCTTGGGAGGGTGGCGAAGACGGCGTTGCTCTGCACCGGGTACGCGAGCGAGACCCCCGGGATGTCCGCCAGCCCGGCGGCCAGGCGGTCGGCCATCTGGTTGGCGTGGGCGGCGTTCCGGCGCCAGAGGTCGTCCGTGAGGAGCGCCGTGAGTTGCGCGGAGATGTAGCGCATCTTCGAGGCGAGCTGAAGCGACTGGCGGCGCAGGAACGGAATGGCGTGGGACAGCGAGGAGTCGAGCACCACGACGGCCTCCGCCGCGAGTGCGCCGTTCTTGGTGCCGCCGAAGCTGAACACGTCCACGCCCACGTCGGTCGTAATCGCCTTGAGGTCGCAGCCGAGGTACGCGGCGGCGTTGGCGAGGCGGGCGCCGTCGACGTGGAGACGCAGGCCGTGCGCGTGGGCCTTTTCCGCGAGGGCGGCGATCTCGGCGGGGGAGTAGCAGGTGCCGAGTTCCGTCACCTGGGAGATGGAGACGACGGTGGGCTGCGGCTCGTGGTGGCTGCCGACACCGCCCAGGCGGGACTCGATGTCGGCCGGGCGGAGCTTGCCGTCCTCGGTCGGGACCGTCAGGAGCTTCACGCCGAGCAGACGCTCCGTCGCGCCCGTCTCGTGGGTGGCGATGTGGGCGCTCTCGGCGCAGATGATGCCGTCGTAGCGGCCGAGCATGGGAGCCAGGCCGACCATGTTGGCGCCCGCTCCGTTGAGGACGGCGAAGCCCTGCGCGTCCGGGCCGAACACCTCCTTGACCTTCTCCTCGAATAGCGCCGTCCACTTGTCGTCGCCGTAGGCGGGTGCGTCGCCGTCGTTCGCGGCGGCCATGGCTTCGAGGATCGTCGGGTGCACGCCTGCGTGGTTGTCGCTGGCGAAGCTCTTGGGGTACGTGGAATCGAACAGCACACGGTAAGGCTACTGAGGTGGGTTCGAGGGGTTCTCTCGCGTGTGCGCGTGGGGCTGGCATGTCGGGCTCGGCGATGCGCCGGCCGGCGGAGAGCGGTTCGTGGGGCGGCTGACGTGACGGGCTCGTTCGGCGGGCTGGTGGTGATGGAGGATGGCGCGGCAAGGCGTTGTCGCGAGCGGGGCGGCACGGTGAGTAGCGCGGTGAGGCGGGGTGGCGCGGGCGGCAAAGGAGCGCGGTGGGTCGGGGTGTGGTTGGTCCGATGGTGAAGTTGCGCCCCGGGCGCGGGGGGGCGTGGCGCCGGGGACAGGCGGTGTCGTGGTCCGGGGGTGGCGGAGTCGCGGCCAACGCGGGTGGGGGAGCGGTGGTGGGCGGGTGGTGTCGTGGTGCGGGGAAGTCGCGGGGCCAACGCGGGTGGTGTCGTGGTCCGGGTGGTGCGGGGAAGTCGCGGGGCCAACGCGGGTGGTGTCGTGCTCCAGTGGTGCGGGGAAGTCGCGTGATCGACGCGGGTGGGGGAGTGGTGCGGTGGGCAGGTGGCGCCGTTGAGTTACGCGGCGGGCCCGGTTGCGCGGAGGAGTCGCGTGGCAGGCCGGGGTGCGGAGTCGTGGAGCGGCCCCTTGGATCGGCGGGGCCGCCCTTTCGATGTCAGGAGGCGGTCGCCGGGATCAGCGGGATGCGCGGGCGGCGGCGATGCGGAGGAGGGTGTGGCAGAGCTCGCCCAGATCCTGGCCGGCTGCCTCGGCGGACATCGGCAGGAGGGACGTCTCCGTCATGCCCGGCGCCACGTTCACCTCAAGGAAGTGGGGCACGCCGTCGGCGTCCACGATCAGGTCCGTACGGGAGATGTCGCGCAGCCCCAGCGCCGTGTGCGCGGTCACCGCGGTTTCCGCGCAGGCGGCGGCGGCCTGGGCGGACAGGCGGGCGGGGGCGAAGAACTCGGTGTGGCCGGCGGTGTAGCGGGCGGCGTAGTCGTAGACGCCTTCGTCGGGGACGATCTCCACGGCGGGCAGCGCCACCGGCCCCTCGCCGAGGTCGACGACGGAGACCGCCACCTCGACGCCCTCGACGTACCGCTCGATGAGCGCCGTGTCGCCGTACGCGAAGCAGCCCACCATGGCGGCGGGAAGTTCCTCGGCCGTACGGACGAAGGAGGCGCCGAGCGCCGAGCCGCCGCGCGCGGGCTTGACGAACAGCGGCAGGCCGAGGCGTTCCACGATGCGGCCGAGCACCACGGAGGCGCCGAGGTCGTGGAAGGTCTCCTTGGGCAGGGTGACGGACTCGGGAGTGCGCAGCCCGACCGACCGGACGACGGCCTTGGCGGTGGGCTTGTCGAAGGCCACCCGGCACGCGTCGGGGTCGGCGCCGACGTACGGGACGTCGAGCAGCTCCAGCACGGAACGGATCGCGCCGTCCTCGCCGGCACCGCCGTGGAGGGTGACGAACACGGCGTCCGGCGGGTCGGCCAGGATCGAGGGCACGAGCGAGGCGTCGGTGTCCCTGGTCTCCACGGAGATGCCCGTGGCCCGCAGCACCTCGCTCACCCGGCGGCCTGAGCGCAGGGACACTTCCCGCTCGTAGGAGAGACCCCCGGCCAGCACGAGCACGTGGCCCAGATCGCTCATCACTTCTCCTCCGCTGACGACACGCGCTCCAACCGTACCGGCGTTGGGGATCAGGGGTGTACGTGAGGTGCTATGTGGGGCGATCCCATCCCATCTCAGCCGATCGGAAGGGGACCTCTTGGTGCTGGGATGAGGATGCGGATACGAGGGGGCGTCCCGCCTCGATGAGCGGTCTCCTTCCCGGTCCAGAGGGCGCGCCGGCGCCCCGCGCCCGGAGGCCCGTACCCGGAGGCCCGGGTGTCCGGAAGGCCCGTGTCCGCAGGCCCGTGTTCGGAGGTTCCGTGTCCGCAGGCCTGTGCCCGGAGGTCCCGTGTCCGCAGGCCCGGGCGTCCGGAGGCCTGTGCCCGGAGGCCTGTGCCCGGAGGGGCGCTCGTCCTTCCGAAGAAGGTGAGCGGGCGCCCCTCCGCTCGACGAGGTCGGCTAGGCCAGGTCGGGGCCAGGGGTGTCGACGCCGTGGTGGTCGCGTGTGGACCCGGTGCCGAACGTGTCCCGCAGCTGCATCTCCTGCTCGATCACCCCGGCCAGCCGCCGCACGCCTTCACGGATGCGGTCGGGCTCGGGGTAGCAGTACGACAGCCGCATGTGGCGGGCGCCGCTGCCGTCGGAGTAGAAGCCGGTGCCGGGGACGAACGCGACCCGCTCGGCCACGGCCCGCGGCAGGATCGCCTTGGAGTCGAGCCCTTCCGGCAGGGTGGCCCAGACGAAGAAGCCGCCTCCG
The DNA here is from genome assembly GCF_043196965.1 of Nonomuraea sp. NPDC049309. Lineage (NCBI taxonomy): Bacteria > Bacillati > Actinomycetota > Actinomycetes > Streptosporangiales > Streptosporangiaceae > Nonomuraea > Nonomuraea sp. NPDC049309. The sequence goes on from NZ_JBICSH010000002.1 coordinate 921,295, forward strand.
GGACGCGTCCACGTCACCTCGGGCGGCATCAGCGATTCGAGCGCGTCGAGCATCGCGTCGCGGCGTTCGCGGTAGAGCTCGCGGAACGACTTGATCTGCTCGCGCCACGGCTGCGTGGCCAGGTATTGGCCGACGGCGAGCTGGGTGAACGACGAGTGCGACAGCACCGCCGACTCCATCGCGAGGATGAGCTTGTCGCGTATGGCGTGGGGCGCGAGCGCCCAGCCGACGCGGAAGCCCGGGGCCAGCGTCTTGGAGAACGAGCCGAGGTAGACGACGCCGTCGGGGTTGTCGGCGCGCAGCGCGCGCAGCGGCTCGCCGTCGAAGCCGAGCAGTCCGTACGGGTTGTCCTCGATGACCAGGATCCCGGCCCGCTGGCAGATGTCGAGCACCTGCTGGCGGCGGGCGATGTTGAGCGTGACGCCGGCCGGGTTCTGGAAGGTCGGGATGGTGTACAGGAATTTGACGGGCGCGCCCGCGGTCTCCAGCGCGTAGATCGTCTGGGCCAGCGATTCGGGGACGATGCCCTGGTCGTCCATGGCGATGTGGACGACTTTGGCCTGGTACGCGGCGAACGTGCCGAGGGCGCCCACGTACGAGGGCCCTTCGGCGAGCACCACGTCGCCAGGGTCGATGAAGATCCGGGTGATGAGGTCGAGGGCCTGCTGCGACCCGACGGTGACGACGACGTCGTTCGGCCCGGCGTTGATCCCCTCCAGCTTCATGACCTCGCAGATCTGCTCGCGCAGGTGCGGGTCACCCTGGCCGGAGCCGTACTGCAGCGCGACGGGGCCGCGCCGCGTGACCAGGTCGGCGACCAGCTCGCCGACCATGTCGAGGGGGAGCGCCGTGACGTACGGCATGCCGCCGGCGAGCGAGACCACCTCGGGCCTCGACGCGACGGCGAAAAGAGCTCGGATCTCGGAGGCGACCATCCCGGCAGCTCGTGCGGCGTACCGATCGACGTAGGCGTCGATGCGCGACCCTTGGGTCGCGGGTGTCTGACCGTGATCCAGCTCTTCTGTCACGGCCCACCTCCTAAGTGTCGTATATCGGACTGAAATACCAGATTACGCCAGACGGACATGTCGCCCGTGACCGGGCTGGACCGTCGTGGTGTCCGCTGACGACATCTGTACTGGGCTACGATGCCACCTGTGGACGCGGTTTTCGCGCGCTTTTCCGGGTCAACGATAGGGGCGGTAGTTGTCGCGCCGGCTGGTCAACATAACCCTGGACAATCTTGATGATCTGCCTCGCCGCTGCCGGCGGTGCGTGTTCTGGGAGCTGGATCCTGCGAACGGCGAGCGGGCGCTCGGCGCCGGCGACCCGGCGCTGGAGAAGGAGGCGTGGCTGTCCAGCACGCTGCTCGACTGGGGCAGCTGCGGCAAGATCGTGTACGTCGACGGGGTGCCGGCCGGGTTCGTCCTCTACAGCCCGCCCCTTTACAGCCCGCGTTCCGCGGCCTTTCCGACCTCGCCGGTCAGCGCCGACGCGGTGCTGCTGATGACGGCCCACATCATTCCCGAGTTCTCGGGCGGCGGGCTCGGCCGCATGCTGATCCAGGGTGTGGCCAAAGACCTGACGCGGCGCGGGGTGAAAGCCATTGAGGCTTTCGGGGACTTGAAGTGGGAAGAGCCTAGTTGCGTAGTTCCAGCGGAATACTTGCTTTCTGTGGGGTTTAAGACGGTGCGTCCGCATTTGCGTTTCCCGCGGTTGCGCCTGGAACTGAAGACCGCCGTCTCGTGGCGTGAGGACGTCGAGGTGGCCCTCGAACGCCTTCTGGGCCATATGAGTCCCGAACGGGCTCTCCGTCCCGTCTGACGGCCCTCACAGCCCCGCACGAAGCCCTCCGCCAGCGGATGGTCATCGAGACCCCGCCGCCGCGACCGCCCATCGGAGGATCGCGTCCGGAGGGCGAGGCAGCCCGTCGGCTCTGAAGCGCCTCATCGGGAAGACCACCTTCATCGAAGGCGAGGCCTGCTCGTCGGCGGACCCGTCCCCATCGGAGGAGCGAGCGGCCCGCCCAGAGAGCAGGTCACCGGCCACGCCCGACGCAGCCGGCCGAGCCTCGGGCTGCGGAGCTGGTCGGGCCTCGGGCTGCGGAGCTGGTCGGGCTTAGGGGTCGGATCGGGCTGACGGCAGGGTCCGGCTGACGGGGCGGTCGGGCTGACGGCAGAGTCCGGCTGATGGGGCGGTCGGGCTGACGGCAGGGTCCGGCTGATGGGGCGGTCGGGTGGAGGTCCGTCCGGGGCGCGGGTTGCCGGTTCGGTCGGGCTGCGGGGTCGGTCGGGCTGCGGGGTCGGTCGGGCTGCGGGGTCGGACGGGCTGCGGGATCGGACGGGGTTCGGGCTGCGCGGCCGGCCGGGCCTCGGCTGCGGGCTTCGGCGCGGGAAGGTCCCGGGGCCGGGGACGGGGAAGCCCCTCGCGGTCGGTGACCGTGAGGGGCTTCCGTAGGGCGCAACTCGTCCCCCGAGCGGCGGAGCACCGCCTGAGGGCGTGCTAGATGATGCCCTCGAGCTCGCGCAGCAGCATGGCCTTCGGCTTGGCGCCGATGATCTGCTTCACGACCTCGCCGTTCTTGTAGACGTTCATCGTGGGGATCTGGAGCACACCGTACTGGCGCGGAACCTCGGGGTTCTCGTCGATGTTCAGCTTGACGATCTCCAGCTTGTCGCCGTGCTCCTTGGAGATCTCCTCGAGGATGGGCGCGACCTGACGGCACGGGCCGCACCACTCGGCCCAGAAGTCGACCAGGACGGGCTTGTCGCTCTTGAGGACCTCGGACTCGAAGTTGGCGTCGGTGACAGCCTTCACGGTGCGCTCCTTACTTGTCGTTGTTGGCCAGCCAGCGCTCGGCGTCGAGCGAGGCGGCACAGCCGGTGCCGGCCGCGGTGATGGCCTGGCGGTAGGTGTGGTCGACGACGTCGCCGGCGGCGAACACGCCCTCGATGTTGGTGGCCGTGGAGGGGTGGGCGACCTTGATGTAGCCGTTCTCGTCGAGGTCGATCTGGCCCTTGACCAGCTCGGTGCGCGGCTCGTGGCCGATCGCGATGAACAGCGCGTCGGTCGCGAGCTCGCTCTCCTCGCCCGACTTGACGTTGCGCAGCTTGACCGCTTCGACCTTGGCGTCGCCGATCACGTCGGAGACCTCGGAGTCCCACACGAAACGGATCTTGTCGTTGGCGAACGCCCGGTCCTGCATGATCTTGCTGGCCCGCAGCTCGTCGCGGCGGTGCACGACCGTCACCATGCGGCCGAACCGCGTCAGGAAGGTGGCCTCCTCCATTGCGGTGTCGCCGCCGCCGACGACCACGATGTCCTTGTTGCGGAAGAAGAACCCGTCACAGGTCGCACACCAGGACACGCCGTGACCGGAGAGCCGCTTCTCGTTCTCCAGGCCGAGTTCGCGGTAGCGGGAGCCCATGGCCAGGATGACCGACTTGGCGTAGTAGGTGTCGGTGTGGGTCTTGACCACCTTGGGGTTGGCCCGCAGATCGACCTCGACGACGTCGTCCGCGATCAGCTCGGCACCGAACCGCTCCGCCTGCTTGCGCATGTTGTCCATCAGGTCGGGGCCCATGATGCCGTCGGGGAACCCTGGGAAGTTCTCCACGTCGGTGGTGTTCATCAGCGCGCCGCCCGCGGTGACGGAGCCCTCGAAGACAAGCGGCTTGAGCTCGGCACGAGCGGAGTAGACGGCCGCCGTGTAACCGGCAGGGCCGGAACCAATGATGATCACGTTACGAACGTCGCTCAACGCTCCACGCCTTCCTCGTCTGTCGATGCCACCGGCGACAACAGATCCTAGGCCGCAGTGATTCCCGCCCTACCCCACAACGCCGGTGCAAACGAAAGAGCCCGCCGAATGCGGGCACTGACATGGGGCTTCACGGTTTCCGGATGCGCCGGCGACCGGGGCAGGACCCTCGGCGACCGCATCACGATCTCACGTGAGCGGGTCAGGACCCTGAACGACCGAGCGTGGGGCTCCGGGTGACGCCGGGCGGCGGCAGGGGCTCCCGGGTGACGCCGACGTCGCCGTGCCGACGCCGGACTCTCCCGTGACACCCAGGTTGCGGGTACGAGGCTCCACGCGACGCCCAGGAGCCGGTACAAGGATCCACGCGACGCCCAGGAGCCGGTACAAGGATCCCGTGACACCCGGGTGCCGGTATCGAGATGCCCGAGTGTCGCGGCCGGGCCCGCGAAGCGGGACCCGGCCGGACCTTGAGACCTTCGGGTGCTACCAGCGGCCCAGTGCGGGCTTGCGCAGGTTCTTGCAGTTGAACGGATCGACGACGTCGATGCGGATCCTCTTGGCCGCCTGGTTCTTCCAGCTCGCGACCACCAGCGCCTCCTGGCCGTTGTACTGGCCTTGGTCGACGGCGAAGACGTCGAGCTTGGAGCGGTTGGAGACCGCGGCGACGCACTTGCTGACCTTGTCGGCGTCGTTGGAGTCGCCGTGCAGCGCGGGAGCCGGAGCCAGGAAGCCCTCAAGGGGCAGGCGCAGCTCGGGGTCGCTGTAGTTGTGGTCGCTGTTGGTCAGAGCGTAGCCGCGGGCCGACGGGGTCGCACGGATCGCGCTCCGCGTGGGCTCGGCGGCGGACGTCTGCGGCGGCAGCGCCACGGGCGCGGGCTCGGCGGGCGACTGGCCGCCCGCGGTCAGCAGGCTGGTGCCCGCCACCACCGTGCCGGCCACGACGGCTGCGGCCGCGGCCGCGACCGCGGGCACCGCCCAGCGGCGCCGCCGGATGGCCCGGCGTCTGGCCGGGACGATCGTGCCGTCGTCGGCGACCACGCCGAGCCGGACCGGCTCGGGGGCACCGGCGGGTTCGTCCCGCTCGAACCGTGCGGGCTCGGTGGTCTCCTCGAGCCGCGCGGGCTCGGGAGCCTTCTCAAGCCGTACGGGCTCGGAGACCTCCTCGAGCCGGGCAGGCTCGGGAACGAGCCGCACGGGCTCGGAGACCTCGGCCGGGCGCTCCCACGGGGCGTCCCGCATGAGCTCATCCCAGTCCGGTGGTTCCGCGAGGCCGACACCTCCGGCGCGGCGGGATTCCGCCTCGGCGGCGAGCGCCTTGTCGATGCGTAGTGCGACACCCATCGGCATGGCCGGTGTGGGCGTCGCGGCCAGCACCTCGCGAACCGCCGCCAGGTCGGCCAGTAGCTCCCCGCAGGGGTCGCAGACCGCGAGATGCTCGCGGACCTGGCGTGCCGTGTCGGCGTCCAGGAGACCCTCGGCCAGATCGGCGAGGGTGTCCAGATCGTAGTGCGTATCACCCGTCACGAAGTTCTGCTCCCTTCGCGGATGAGACGCGATTGAGGGTGGTTCGGTTCCGCAGATGCGAAAGAATTGGGGCAAGTTTCGCGCGCCCTCGGGCGCACCGGCTCTTCACCGTGCCACTCGGCACTTGCAGCACTTGAGCTGCGTCTTCGACTGAGTAGCCCATCATGTCCACCAGCACGAGCGCGGCCCGCTGGTCGGCGGGCAGCAGCTTCAGCGCGGCCGAAACCTCCATCGAAACTTCGCGCTCGACGGTCTGGTCGGGCAGCGGGGTCTCGCGCTCCGCGGCCTCGATCAGCTCGTCGTCGGCGACGGGCCGTACGGACTTACGGCGCATCCTGTCAAGGCAGGCGTTGACCACGATGCGGTGCAGCCAGGTGGTGACGGCCGCTTCGCCGCGAAACGTGGCGGCTTTGCGGTAGGCAGAGACGAAGGCGTCCTGCACGGCGTCGGCGGCCTCGTCGGGGTCGCCGAGCGTGCGCAGGGCGACCGCCCACATGCGGTCGCGGTGTCTCTTGACGATTTCGCTGAAGGCGCGTGGATCCCCGTGGATATGTGCGGTCAGCAGCTCGGCGTCTGTGAGCGCCGGCCGCTCCGCTGCTGAGGGTGTCTCGGGTGGGGAGTTCACAAGAGAGATTCCTGATTATGCCGATCCGGGAGAGTGCACCACTACCTCATAGATGGTGCCATGAAAAGTGCCCGCATCCATCGGAACGCGCGTAAACCAGATCAAAACGTACTGGCCGGTTGCCGGTTGTTCCGGGGCGAGAGTGGTCTTACCTGCGGCGTTCTTCTTCGTGGCCACCGTCTTGAGCGCGCCGAGCTCGGGCGCGTCGCCCACCTTCAGCTCGACGGTCGCGCCCGGCGCGTCGGACAGCGTAGCGACCACGTCGCTGATCTGCACGGACTTGCCCATGTCGAGCAGCAGGCCCACACCGTCCTTGAGGCGGCCCAGGTCGGCGCTGGTGTAGGTCTCGGTCTTCCACAGCGTGCTCGGCTTGCCGTCGATGGCCAGCTTGGCCAGGTCGGGCTTCTCGTCGCCGTCGCCGAGCGGGTCGAAGCCCTGCGCCTTCACCGGCTTGATCACCTGCGCCTGCGCCGTCTGCGACGGCTCGGCGGACGGGCTGGCGGTGGCCGTCTGGGACGTCGCAGGGCTGCCCAGGCTGCGGCCGATCGTCCACGCGCCCACGCCCACGGCGGCGATCACGAGCAGCACCACCAGCGTCATCAGCACGCGGTTGAGCTTGCTGCCGCCACCGCCGGCCGGGCGGTACTGCGGCACCGGCGGCAGGGGAGGCGGCGACGCCGGCTGCTGCCGGTGGGCGATGTCGAGGCCCTCGGTGTGGGAGGCGGAGGCCACCGCAGGGGTCGAGGGGTAGGAGATGGGGATCGGCATCGGCCTGGCGACGTCGGCCAGCGCGTCGGCCACCTCGGCGGGACTGGCGAGCGCGCCCTGGCCCCTGCGCGACTCGGGCAGGCACGCGCGCACGGTGACCGTGTCGAGGTAGCTGGGCACGCCCGCGGTGACCTGGCGGGGCGTGCAGAAGTGGCCGTCGGTCATCGGGGCGGCGGGCAGGCCGCCCTCCTCCTCGTCGCCCGGCCAGTGGCCGGTCAGCCCCGCGTACAGCAGGCGGCCGAGGCCCTCGGCGTCGTCGAGCGCGGGCTGGTCGGTGGTCAGGCCGTACATGGCGGCGTCGACGGCCACGCCGAGCACCTTGACCGTGTTGCCGGTCGTCCACACCAGGTGGGAGGGGCGCAGGCACAGGTGGTAGAGCTGCGCCTCGTGGGCGTGCGCGAGCGCCTCGGCGGCCTCGGCGACGAGCCCGGCGGCGCGCTCAGGCTCCAGCGGGCCGTTCGCGAGCAGGTCGGTCAGCGACTCGCCGGTGACCCACTCGCTGACGACGTAGGCGTGCTTGTCGTCCTCGGCCGCGTCGAAGACCTGCGTCAGGCGCGGATCGGTCAGCCGGCTGGCCGCGCGGGCGGCCGTGACGACCTCGTGGACGCGCGGGAAGTCGGGCGCGAACGTATGGACGGCGACGGGACGAGCGAGGATCTCGTCGATGGCCTTCCACAGGGTGGCGCCGTCGGACTCGCTGACGCGGTCCTCCAGCCGGAAACGCTCGGCGAGACGGGTGCCGGGTGCGACGGCCGACGTGCTGCTCACTGGCTCACTCCGCTTGGCCGATCGGGCGTGCTCATGGTGTGACTCACCTGCGTGGTCGTGTCCCACGAAGGCACGCTATGCCGGGTGGATCCGCCCACGCCCCTCCTGCTTCCATTCGCGCGTGTCGGCCTCCATGGTAGTGCCGAGGAGAATCCGCCCGCGTTCTTTACCGGCCTACCCGCCCCGCGACCATCCCAACGATCGAATTGACCTCCGGAATGCGCATTCTGTGGGCCACGCCGAGATAGAGCAACATCCCGAGGCCGCCGCCGACCGCGAGGACGATCACGGAGGTGAGGAAGCCGAGGCCGCCGAAGGCGGTCGTGACCCCCCAGACCGTCGCGAGCGCCAGCACGGCGGTGGGCAGCGCCGCGAGGTACATCCTGGTCATCGCCATGCCGATGGCCCAGCCGCCGAGCCCCTGCACCCGGCGGGAGGCCAGCCACCAGGCGAGCATCGCGCCCAGCCCGTACGCGATCGCGTACGCCAGCGCCAGCCCCATGACCGCGTACCGGGGCGGCAGCAGGACGTGGGCGATCACCATGAGCAGCGCGTTGGCCGCGGTCGTGCCCGCCCCGATGAAGACGGGGGTGCGGGTGTCGCCGAAGCTGTAGAAGACCCGCAGCAGCAGCTGGAAGATCGCGAACGGCATGAGCGCGAGCCCGTAGACCTGCAGCACGTTGCCGATGTAGACGGCGTCGGCGACGGAGTTGGCGCCGTGGCCGTAGATCGGCACGGTGATCGCCGGCCCGACCACCATGAGCAGCAGCGACACCGGCACCATCAGCGCGCAGACCAGCCGCACGCTCGACCCGAACTCGGCCCGCACGTCGTCGAAGCGCCCGTCGGCCACGGCCCGGCTCATCCTGGGCAGCATCGCGGTGATCACGGAGACGCCGATCACGCCGTACGGCAGCTGGAAGAGCTGGAACGCCAGCGTGTACGCGCTGATGCCGTGGCCCTTCACCACGTCACCCGCGGCGCTGGCCAGGTTGGTGGTGAGCATGAAGCCGGCCTGGGTGACGACCACGTAGCCGATCGTCCAGACGCCGGCCTTGGCCATCTCGCCGAGCCGCGCGTTGCGCAGGTCGAAGCGGGGCACGAACTGAAAGCCCGCCCGTCGCAGCGCCACGATCAGCACCGACGCCTGCGCGACGATGCCGAGCGTGGTGCCGAGGCCGAGCAGCGCCAGGTCGGCGTTCGTGACGGCCCTGACGTCGTCGCCGGAGCCGACCACCGCGTAGAGCCCGAACACGCAGATGACGACCAGGTTGTTGACGACGGGTGCCCACATGGGGGCGCCGTAGCGGTCGCGGGTGTTGAGAATGGCGCCGGCCACCGCGCCCACGCCGAAGAAGGCGAGCTGCGGCAGGATGAACCGGGCCAGGATGACCGCGACCTCGAACTCCCTGCTGCCGGGGTCCCAGACCGTGTAGAGGTCGATGAGCAGCGGCGCGGCCAGGACGGCCAGCGCGGCGACCGCGGCCAGCGCGACGGTGGCGAGCGTCAGCAGCCGCTGCTCGTAGGCCCGCCCGCCGTCGGCGTCGTGCTGCTGGGCCCGGACGATCATCGGCACGATGACGCTGCTCAGCACGCCGAGCAGCAGCAGGTCGAGGATGCTGTACGGGATGGCGTACGCGGCGTTGTAGGCGTCGCCCAGCGCCTTGGTGCCGATGGCGTAGGCCAGCACCATGGTCCGTACGAACCCGGTGACCCTGGACACCATGGTGCCCGCCGCCATGATGGCGCCGGCCCGCAGCATGCGGCTCATACGGTCTCACTCTCCCGGGTCTTGGCGCGCGCGAGCTTCTTCTCCGATCTGCGCCGCAGCAGCCGCGTCACGACGGCGGCGAGCATCACGGTCAGGGCCGCGCCCACGATGACCAGCGCGATGCCGGTGTAGCCGGTGGTGCGGATCGTCAGCCGCTGCGGCTTGCCGTACGGCTGGCCGTCGGCGGTCTTGAGCTGCACCGTCACCGTGGCGTCTCCGCTGGTGTCGGGGGTGGCGTTCATCGTCACCTGGAACGTGGTGCTCTGGCCGCTGCCGATGGTCCGCGTCTCCTGCGTGAGGCTGACCTGCAGCAGTTCGGGGTTGTCCGACTTGACGTCGATGTAGAGGGCGATGGGGTGGCCCAGGTCGTTCTTGACGCTGATGGGCACCACGCCGTTGCTGCCGGCGAGGGTGCGCGGCCCGCCGACGCCGAAGATCTGCACCTTGTCGGTGGTCTCGGTGACGGCGGTGCTGACCATCTTCGCCGCGCCGCGGGCGGTGCGGGACTTGTCGCGCCAGGCCGAGGAGGTCAGGCGCAGCACGGCGGAGTCGTAGGCGGACGGCGCGTGGTCGGTGGTGACGCTGGAGAGCAGCTGCGCCATCCGCCACGACTTCTTGACGGAGTCGAGGTACTTGCCGGACAGCTCCTGCTTGCGGTCCTGGTCGGTGTAGGTCAGCCCGGCCCGCGGCACGGACGTCTTGCTCGGCTTCAGCGACTCCAGCGTGGTGAGCTGCAGCCAGGGCAGCCGCCCCGCGGTCTTGATGAGCGAGGTGACGAGCGACGGGTTGGGGTCCCAGCGCCGGGAGGGGGCGACGACCAGCGACCGCGGCTTGGTCTGGCCGGGCTCGGTGGCGATCATCGCGGTCTCGGCGATGAACCGCTGCCGGGTCAAAGCCTGCGTGGTGGGCGCGGCCGGCTCGAACAGTCTGCTCAGCCCGGCGTCGGCGACGAGCGCCTTCACCGGGCCGTTGACCGAGTCGAGCGTCGCCACGGCGTCGGGCGTGATGGCCGGCACGGTGACAGGCGTGGTGGAAGGCGTGGTGGCGGGGGTGGTGGCGACCTCCTGCTGCGTCGGCAGGTTCTTGGCGTCGAGCAGCACGGTGTCGACGCCGCTGACCGCGAGCAGGTCGAGCGCGTCGAAGTCGAGCACGCCGCCGGCCGGCCAGTTGAGGTTGGTCTTGGCCTTGGTGCTGAGCAGCTGCTGCGCCTTCTGCCCGCCGAGCTGGATGGCCCTGGAGGTCTGCTGGTCGAGTCCCTGGTGGGCGAGCGCGGCGACGTCGGGATCGGCGTACGGGAGCGCGACCACCGGCGAGGCGGCGAGCGAGGTGCGCATGTTCGTCAGCCACTGCGAGGCGGCGGCGCTCGGCGGCTTCGCCTGCTTGCCGTCCTTCGTCTTGACCTCGTAGCCCTGGGTCATCGCCTGCAGATCGTCGAGCAGTGCGGGATCGACCACCCAGGTGACGCTGCTCGGCACGGCCTGCGCGATGCGCAGCAGGTCGGCCAGGCGGCCGCGGCCGGACAGCGCCTGGTTCAGCTTGTCGTCGAGGAAGAGCGGGCCCTTGCCGGGCGACTCCGGGTCCTCGTCGGTGGCCCGGCGCGGCTGGTCGATGACGGGCAGCGCGATGGCCAGCTTGTTGCGCGGCGGCCGCGGCTCGGTGGGCGGCGCGTACGTCAGGAACGTGCGCTGCGCGTTGATCGGCACACTCCACTGGGCGACGTCGACCGCGATGGGGTAGACGCCGAACTCGCGCAGGCCGAGCTGCGCGGGCGTGGCGGTGATCTCCCAGCGCGCGGTGGCGCCCGCGTCGAGCGGCTCGAGGTTCTGGAACGAGTTGCGCGTGGAGACGTTGACCGGGAGCGTCGCGTTGTCCTGGCTGGACTGGTAGGCCTCCAGCGAGGCGCGGTCGGTGAAGCGCTGCGCGCTGTAGCGCAGGCGCACCTGCAGGCCGGACATCGCCGTGCCGGTGTCGTTGCGCACGGTGCCGGTGATCTTGATGACGTCGGTCAGGCTCTTGGGCACCTCGGGCGTGATCGAGGCGATGGACACGGCGAGGGTCTGCCGCCTGACCTCCGTCACGGCGGGCGTCACGGCAGCCTCACCGGGCGTGACCGCCAGCGTGGGGGCGAGCAACGCGGCGGACAGCGCGGCGAGCAGCGTGGCCTTACGGATCACGCCGAGGTCCGGGCGGGACGAGGACGACACACGCCCGCAATGGTACGGGTTCAGTGCCGTCCCGCGACCGCCGCACGCGCTCCTCGGCGGCGCGTGCCCCGCAGATCCACCATCTTCCCGGGCAGCACGGCCAGCAGGTCGAGCGCCCTCATGGCGAGCGCGGTATGCCGCTCACCGGTGGGCGCGTACAGCAGTTGGTGATCCTCGCGGATCCTGTCGTCGATGAGCATCGGCAGCGGGGCGGGCAGCAGCAGCGGGCACACCAGGCCGTGCGCGTAGTCGGTGGCGGCGTTGACGACGTGGGCGGGCGCGGGGCGCACCTGGCGGGCGCCGAGCAGACCGCCGACCACACCGGGCCTCGGCGGCGCGGAGACGGGGGTGGTGACGGCGATGACGACCTCGCTGCCGACCCTGGTCGTGACCTCGAGCACGGTGACCATCAGGCAGCGCTCGGCCGCCGCGTAGACCGTCTCCGGCAGCTCTTCGGCGCATGTCATGGGGCGCGGAAGGCGTACGATCTCATGATGGACCTGGTGTGCGAGGAGCCAGCGGTGGAGCGCGAGGGCGTCCTTCATATAGTCCTCCTTGCCTGGTTCACGTGCCCCCGACGGTCCCAAGACCGACGGTAACCCGGACCTGGTGTGGCTCGGGGGATATGTTCCGGAAGCACACAAGAAGGCCGATCTCAGTTTGTCCGACGCAACTCTGACCGAAAGCCAGCAGCAGGCCATGAACGACCTGTTCCGCAAGATCGCCCCCGTGGCCGACGAGCTCGGCCGCCTGTTCGCCGCCAAGGGCCACGAGCTCGCCCTCGTCGGCGGGCCCGTACGCGACCTTTTGCTCGGGCGCAGCGGCAACGACCTCGACCTGACCACCGACGCGCGCCCCGAGCGGGTGCTGGAGATCGTCAGAGACTGGGCCGACGCCGTGTGGACGATCGGCATCGAGTTCGGCACGGTCGGCCTGCGCAAGGGCAACCGGCTGATCGAGATCACGACGTACCGCAGCGAGTCCTACGACCCCAAGTCGCGCAAGCCCGACGTCGTCTACGGCGACACCCTCGAAGGCGACCTGGAGCGGCGCGACTTCGCGGTCAACGCGATGGCGGTGCGGCTGCCCTCGCACGAGTTCGTCGACCCGTTCGGCGGCATGCACGACCTGCGGGCGCGCCTGCTGCGCACACCGGGCACCCCGGAGCAGTCGTTCGGCGACGACCCGCTGCGCATGCTGCGCGCGGCCAGGTTCAGCTCCCAGCTCGGCTTCACCGTCGACCGCGCGGCGGTGGCGGCGATGACCGCGATGGCCGACCGCATCGAGATCGTCTCGGCCGAGCGCATCCGCGACGAGCTCGACAAGCTGATACTCGGCGCCCGCCCGCGCGACGGCCTGCGCCTGCTGGTGGACACGGGGCTGGCCGCCCACGTGCTGCCCGAGCTGCCCAAGCTGCGGCTGGAGATCGACGAGCACCACCGGCACAAGGACGTCTACGAGCACACGCTGACCGTGCTCGACCAGGCCATCGCGCAGGAGGAGGACGGCCCCGACCGCATCCTGCGCTGGGCGGCGCTCATGCACGACGTGGGCAAGCCCAAGACGCGCCGCCACGAGCCGGGCGGCCGGGTGTCGTTCCACCACCACGAGGTGGTCGGGGCGCAGATGACGAAGAAGCGCCTGACCGAGCTGCGCTTTCCGAAGGACGTCGTCGCCGACGTCTCCCGCCTGGTGGAGCTGCACCTGCGCTTTCACGGCTACGGCACGGGGGAGTGGACCGACAGCGCGGTGCGCCGCTACGTCCGCGACGCCGGCCACCTGCTCACCCGGCTGCACAAGCTGACCAGGGCCGACTGCACCACCCGCAACAAGCGCAAGGCGGCGGCGCTCTCGCGCACCTACGACCACCTGGAGGAGCGCATCGCCAGGCTGGCCGAGGAGGAGGAGCTGGCCAAGATCCGCCCCGAGCTCGACGGCAACGAGATCCAGCAGGTGCTCGGCATCGGCCCCGGCCCGGCGGTGGGCAAGGCCTACAAGTTCCTGCTCGACCTCAGGCTCGACAAGGGCGTGATCGGCAAGGAGGCCGCCACCGAGGCGCTGCTGGAGTGGGCGAGGTCAACCGACCTCGGTGCGCGCTGACGCGGTGACCAGCCGGTAGGCGAGCGCCGCCAGCGGGTAGCCGAGCGAGATGATCGCGACGGCGGCGTACGACTTGCCGTCCGGCGGCAGGATCGCCGCCGACAGGGCCGCGGCGAGCACGTACATGCCGTTGAAGAGCATGTCGTAGATGGAGAACGCGCGGCCCCGGTAGATGTCCTCCACGTCGCGCTGGACGGTGGTGTCGGCGCAGATCTTCACGCTCTGCCCGGCCAGTCCCAGCACGAACCCGGCGACCGGCAGCCCCCACTCCTGGAACGGCAGCACCAGCGCCGCGGTCAGCACCCCGGCCGAGGCCAGCGCGATCTGCACCCAGCGCTCGATGCCGAACCACGCGGTCGTGTACGGCGTGATGACGACGGCGATCGCGGTGCCGACGCCGGCGGCGACCACCACCAGGCCGATACCGCGCAGCGCGGCCTCGGCGTCGCCGTCGGTGAAGTAGTAGCGGTAGAGGATGATGCCGAGCGCGGTGCACATGCCGAACAGGAAGCGGTGCGTGGCCATCGCGCCGAGCGTCGCGGCGGCCACGCGGTGGTGCAGCAGGTGGCGTGCGCCGTCGACGAGGCCGGTGACGACGTTGCGCAGCTCCTGGCGGGCCTGCGGCCGGTCGGGGTCGGGCCAGGGGCCGAGCAGGTCGCGCCCCATCGTCCGCGCGACCAGCGCGCTCAGCGCGAACACCACGCCGGAGGTGACGAGCAGCAGCGCCACGCCCTTGTCGTCGCCGCCGAAGATCTCGCGCAGCAGGAAGCCGACGCCCGCGCCGACGAACGTGACGACCGTGCCCGATGTGGGGACGACCGCGTTGGCCGAGATCAGCCGCTCCGGCGGCACCACGTGCGGCAGCGACGCGCCGAGCGCGGCGAGGAAAAACCGGTTGACCCCGAGCACGGCGAGCGCCGCCGCGTAGAAGGCGGGGTCGGGCACGTCGGATGCCACCAGGGCGGCGGCGACGAGCAGCAGCGCGCCGCGCACGAACGGCGCCACCATGAGGATCTGCCGCCGCGACCACCGGTCGATGAAGACGCCGACGAAGGGTCCGAGCACGCTGTACGGCAGCAGCAGCACCGCCAGCCCGGCCGCCACCTCGATGGCGGTCGTCTGGTTCTCGGGGCTGAAGAAGGCGAACCCGGTCACCCCGAACTGGAAGATGCCGTCGGAGAACTGCGAGACCAGCCGGGTGCCGAACAGCCGCCTGAAGTCCCTGCCCCGCAGAACCGTGCGGAGATCGGCGACGAAAGACACGCCGTCAGCCTAGCCCGCGCCTGCCGAGCGGGTTTACGGGGTTCCAAGTGGTGGTCATGATCACGTACGCTTCAAAGCGTGACGAGCGAGGAACACGTCGTGCTGGTCGACCGCGACGGTCGCGCGCTGGGCACTGCGCCCAAGTCGTCGGTGCACGGCCGCGAGACCCCCCTGCACCTTGCCTTCTCCAGCTACGTCTTCGACTCGGACGGCCGGGTGCTGCTCACCAGGAGGGCCGATCACAAGCTGACCTGGCCCAGTGTCTGGACCAACAGCTGCTGCGGCCACCCCCTGCCGGGCGAACCGCTCGACCGCGCGGTGGTGCGCCGGCTGTCGTACGAGCTGGGCCTGGTCGTCGAGAGCGCCGACCTCATGCTGCCGTCCTTCTCCTACCGGGCGGTGATGGCCAACGGCATCGTCGAGCACGAGCTCTGCCCGGTCTACCGGGTCATGGTCGACGCGCCCGTGACGCCGAACCCCGACGAGGTGGGGGAGACGTGGTGGATGCCGTGGAAGGAGTTCGCCGAGGGCGCTCAGAACGGCCTGCTGGCGATCTCGCCGTGGTGCAAGGAGCAGGTGCCGCTGCTGGTGAAGCTGGGGGACGACCCGCTCGCCTGGAGGCCGGCCAGCCCTGAGGGCCTGCCGCCGGCCGCGAGGGGCTGAAGCCGTCCCGGATGCGCGGAGGCGCCGCGCCCCTCGGTGTGCGGGGTCACGGCGCCTGCGGGAGCGTGCGGCGGGTCAGCGCTCGACCTCGCCCCTGATGAACTTCTCGACGTACTCGCGGGCCTCGTCGTCGGAGTACTGCTTGGGCGGCGACTTCATGAAGTAGGAGGACGCCGACAGGATCGGGCCGCCGATGCCCCGGTCGAGGGCGATCTTGGCGGCGCGCACGGCGTCGATGATGATGCCGGCGGAGTTCGGGGAGTCCCAGACCTCCAGCTTGTACTCCAGGTTGAGCGGCGTGTCGCCGAAGGAGCGGCCCTCCAGGCGGACGTAGGCCCACTTGCGGTCGTCCAGCCACGGCACGTGGTCGGACGGGCCGATGTGGACGTCGGCCTTGGCCATCTCGTGCGGGATCTGCGAGGTGACCGACTGCGTCTTGGAGATCTTCTTCGACTGGAGGCGGGTGCGCTCCAGCATGTTCATGAAGTCCATGTTGCCGCCGAAGTTGAGCTGGTACGTGCGCAGCAGCTCGACCCCGCGGTCCTCGAAGAGCTTGGCCAGGACGCGGTGCGTGATGGTGGCGCCGACCTGCGACTTGATGTCGTCGCCGACGATCGGCACGCCCGCCTCGGTGAACTTCTCCGCCCACTCGGGGTCGGAGGCGATGAAGACCGGCAGCGCGTTGACGAAGGCCACCCCGGCGTCGATGGCGCACTGCGCGTAGAAGCGGTCGGCCTCCTCCGAACCCACCGGCAGGTACGACACCAACACGTCGACTTTGTTGTCGCGCAACACCTGGACCACGTCCACGGGGTCCTCGTCGGACTCCTCGATGATCTCGCGGTAGTACTCGCCAAGGCCGTCGAAGGTGTGGCCGCGCTGCACGGTGACCCCGGTCGGGGGCACGTCGCAGATTTTAATCGTGTTGTTCTCGCTCGCGACGATCGCCTCGGACAGGTCGCGGCCGACCTTCTTGGCGTCCACGTCGAAGGCGGCGACGAACTCGAGGTCGCCCACGTGGTAGTCGCCGAACTTCACGTGCATCAGGCCCGGGACTCGCGTGCCCGGATCCGCGTCCTTGTAGTAGTGAACGCCCTGGACCAGTGACGACGCGCAGTTGCCGACGCCGACAATGGCCACGCGAACCGAACCCATCGCACTCGCTCCCTTACTCATCAGTTGACGTGGTATCTCTCTCGGGCCCGCCTTCCGACGAGGCCCGACGCTCAGTTGCGATCAGCTCGTTCAGCCAGCGCACCTCGCGCTCGACCGACTCGAGCCCGTGGCGTTGCAGCTCGAGCGTGTAGCTGTCGAGTCGCTCCCTGGTGCGTGCCAGCGCGGTGCGCACCGCGTCGAGTCGCTCCAACAGACGGCTGCGACGGCCTTCGAGAATGCGCAGGCGCACCTCGGCCTCCGTGTGCCGGAAGAACGCGAAGTGCACGCCGAAGCTCTCGTCCTCCCAGGCGGACGGCCCGGCTTGGGTGAGCAGCTCCTGCAGCCGTTCCTTGCCCTCGGCGGTCAGCTTGTAGACGATCTTCGATCTGCCGCCGACGATCGTGGAAGGAGCCGGCTGCTCCTCGGCGATGAGGCCCTGGGCGAGAAGTGATCGCAGACAGGGGTACAGCGACCCGTAGGAGAACGCACGGAACATCCCCAGCAGGGCGTTGAGCCGTTTGCGCAGCTCGTAGCCGTGGAGCGGCGTCTCGTGCAGCGACCCGAGCACGGCCAGTTCCAGCACCCTGCCCTGTCCGCTGGCCACTGGAACCGCCCCCTCTCGCGTCAATGTATCGAGCCGATACATCACGAGGATACGTCGGGGCGCTATATCGCGGCAATCGTCGAATCGGCCAAGTCGTTGGGATCAAGCTCGGAAACGCCGTAGTCTGGCGCTCATGTGGTCGCAGAGAGGGGTGGTGGATTACGGCCTGGCGAAAAGGGCGGTGATCCGCTCCCTTCGCGCCGGCCGGTCGTCGCGCCGCGACGTCTGTGACGCACAGCCCTACCTCCTTCGCGCCGCCCGCCACTTCGGCGAGCCGACCGAACGCCTCTGCCCGGTCTGCGAGAGCAGGAACGTCACCGAGGTGACCTTCGTCTACGGCGAAGCGCTCGGACGGCATGCCGGTCAGGCAAAGGTCGCGGCAGAACTCGCCGCAATGGCCCATGATTACGATGAGTTCCGGGCGTACGTTGTCGAGGTCTGCCAAGGTTGTTCCTGGAATCACCTGACGGTTTCGTACGTCCTCGGGAACGGACCGCCTGACCTCGTCGATCAAGCGTGAAACCCGAGGGCGGCGAGCAGCTTCACGCCCGACCGCCGTTTTGTTCCGAACAAGGTTGCGAGGACGTGTGAGTAACAGCATGAATGAGGGGACGGCACGCCCGGGAAGGCGCCGTCGCTCCAGCTCATCCCGTTCTGTGCCCCCGGGTTCTCCACCGCAAACCGGCGAGCCGGGTTGGAACACCGCACAGCAGCCTCGCCGTCCTGAAGCCGCATATGAGCAGACCGGCGCCATGGCCGCGCCGTCGTTCGATGACGACCCTCCGCCTCCTAGACGGGCGAGGGCCGATTACGGCCGCGAGCGTGGTGACTACGGTCGTGAGCGCGGTGATTATGGCCGTGAGCGCGCTGAGCGGCCCCAGCGGGGTGGATATGAACGGCGCGGCGACTACGCGCACGCGCGCGGCGACTTCGCGCAGGAGGGCGCCGACCGGCCGCCGGCGCGCTCGCGCGCCCGCCACGACACGCGCGCGATGAGCCGCGAGGAGACGATCGCCGCCGACGGCCCCCGGCGCTCGCGCCGCCGCGGCGCCTCCGGCCCGCCGTCCGAGCCCCCGGAGCCGCCGGTCAAGAAGGGCGGCGGCCGCGGCGGCTGGCGCAGGTTCCTGCCGAGCTGGAAGATGGTCGTGGCCGGCATCGTGGTGCTCGCGGCCGGCATGTTCGGCATGATCATGGTCGCCTACGCCAACACGCCCGTGCCCGACGAGGCCCAGGCGGAGGCGGTCGCCGAGCAGAGCACCATCTACTACCGCGACGGCAAGACCCCGATCGCCACGCTCGGCTTCAAGCGCGAAAGCGTCCCGATCGACCAGATGGCCGACACCGTCAAGGACGCCGCCATCGCGATCGAGAACAAGACGTTCTACGAGGACTCCGGCATCTCCATCACGGCCATGATCCGCTCGCTCTGGAGCACGGTCACCGGCCAGCAGCTCCAGGGCGCCTCGACGATCACCCAGCAGATGGCCCGTAACTACTACGACGGCCTCAGCCAGGAAGTGTCGATCAAGCGTAAGGTCATGGAGATCATGGTCGCGGTCAAGCTCGACGACGAGCTCACCAAGGACCAGATCCTTCAGAACTACCTCAACACCATCAACTTCGGCCGCGCCTACGGTGTGGAGGCCGCCGCGAAGGCGTACTTCCCCGGCAAGAACGTCCACGCCAAGAACCTCACCCCCGAGCAGGGCGCCTACCTCGCCGCGCGCATCCAGCGGCCGAGCTGGGACCACGACGCGCCCGCGCTGAAGGCACGCTGGAAGACCGTCATCCAGTACATGGCCGAGCAGTGGCCGGAGAAGTACGGGAACCTGCCGAAGACCGCGAAGTTCCCCAAGACCCGGGCGAAGGTGTCCGACAACGGGATGGCCGGGCTCAACGGCTACATGGTCGATCAGGTGCTGAAGGAGCTCGAGGGCCGCGGCCTGACCCGCGACAAGGTCGCGAGCGGCGGCTTCAAGATCGTCTCCACCTTCGACAAGAAGCTCATGCGGCACGCGAAGACCGCGGTCAAGGAGACGATGAAGGCCTACAACCTGTCCACGGAGTTCCACGCCGGCCTGGCCGCCGTGAACCCGAAGAACGGACGCGTGCTGGCCTTCTACGGCGGTGACAACTACCTCACCGACCCGTGGAACGAGCCGTTCCAGTCGACCAAGCAGGCGGCGTCGGCGTTCAAGCCGTACGTGCTGGCGGCCTGGCTGCAGGCGGGCTACTCGCTCAAGAGCTACGTGCCGGGCAATGAGACGGTGCCGAAGGAGCTGCCGGGCCAGCAGGCCGGCGGCATCAAGAACAGCCACAACGTGGGCAGGTCCATCGACGTCATCAAGGCCACGGCGCAGTCGGTGAACACCGCGTTCGTGTCGATGGCGTACGCGCTGCCCAACAAGCTCGACGACGTCAAGGACCTCGTCAAGGCGGCCGGCTTCAACGAAAAGCGCATGGACGACGACGTCAAGGAGCACTACTACCAGTTCGCCATCGGCAGCGCCCTGGTGACGCCGGTGGAGCAGGCGGCCGGCTACTCCATCTTCGCCAACGGCGGCAAGTACACCCCCTACCACGTGGTGCAGCGGGTGCTGGACCGGGACAACAGGGTCGTCTACCCCGAGATGGCTCCGAGCAAGCGGGTCATCGACGAGGGCGTCGCCGCCGACGCCACGCTCGCCATGCAGGAGGTGCTGAAGTCCGGCACCGCCGCCGGCAAGGGCCTCGGCGCCCGCCCGGCGGCCGGCAAGACCGGCACCAACAACGACGAGAAGGAAGCCTGGTTCGTCGGCTACACGCCGCAGATCTCCACGGCGGTCGGCTTCTACCGCGAGCAGTGCGTGACCAAGACCGGCAAGGTCGTCCCGCCCGAGCACTCCAACTGCCCGATCTACCACGGCAAGAGCAAGAGGTACGGCCCGAACAACCCGTACACCAGGGTCAGGGAGGTCTCGCTGGGCTTCGAGGGCGCGGGCCCGCCCACGATCGTCTGGCAGAAGTTCATGCAGCTCGCCCACGAGGGCCTGCCGATCGAGAAGTTCCCCGAGCCGGCCGAGGTCGGCACGCCGGAGAACATCGTGCCGAGCCCGACGCCCACGCCGACCCCGACGCCCGAGGCCGACGACGAGCCGCTCGACAACGGGGACCCGTTCGGCGACCAGGACCGCGACTGCCTGGTCAACTGCGACGTCGACGAAGGCCCGGCCGCCCCTGAGAGCGACGTCGACACCGGGATGGAGGACACCGACCAGCTCGGCCTGCCCGACAGCGACGTGGACACCGCAGGGGGCGGGGCGGTGCCGCACGCCAGGCCGAGCGGCCCCCGTCCCGCGCCCGCCAGGCACGAGGACCAGTGACGCGGCCGGTGACGCAGCCAGCGACCGAGGCACGCGCTCCGTGGGTGGCGCGTGCCGTGCCGTACCTGCCCCTGGGGCTCATCGCGGCCCTGGGGGCGAGCCTCGCGTACGTGGTACGCCTGCCCTGCCGTACGGGCGGCTGGAACGACCAGGTCACCACGTACACGAACTTCTGCTACACCGACATCTACCCCCTGTACTTCGACCGCGCCCTCGACAGGGAGAACCCCTACTTCGCCGCGGTGCCGTTCGACAAGCAGGTCGAGTACCCGGTGGTGCTGGGCGAGGTCATGCAGGTCATGAGCTGGATCGCCCGCGCGCTGTCCCCTGACACGGTCGTCCAGGCGGTGCGCTTCTACGACCTGACCGTGATCCTGCTCGGGCTCTGCCTGGTGGGCGGGGTGCTGCTCATGGCGGCGGTGGCCGGCCCGGTGAGGCGCTGGGACCCCCTCTGGTACGCGATCTCCCCGGCCGTGGTGCTGGCCGCGTACATCAACTGGGACCTGGTCGCCGGCGTGCTGTCCATGGGCATGCTGCTGGCGTGGAAGCGCGAGCGGCAGGTGCTCGCCGGCGTGCTGCTGGGGCTCGCGATCGCGACGAAGTTCTATCCGCTGATGTTCGTCGGCGCGCTGTTCCTGCTGGCGTGGCGCTCAGGACGATGGCGGCCGTTCCTGGAGACGCTGGGCGCGGCGGCCGCGGCCTGGCTGCTGGTCAACCTGCCCTTCATGGTCTTCGCGTGGGACGGCTGGCGCCGCTTCTACGTCTTCTCCCAGGAGCGCGGGGTCGACTGGGGCTCGCCGTGGCTGTTCTTCCAGACCAAGGGCTGGCCGATCCTCGGCGAGGCCGACGTGAGCACGCTCGGCATGGTCTCGCTGGCCGTCCTGTGCCTGGGCATCGCGGTGCTGACGCTGGCCGCGCCGCGCCGGCCCCGGCTGGCCCAGATCTGCTTCCTCGCGCTGGCCGCGTTCATGATGACCAACAAGGTCTGGTCGCCGCAGTTCGTGCTGTGGCTGGTGCCGTTCGCGGTGCTGGCCAGGCCCAACTGGAAGCCGCTCGCGCTGTGGCAGCTCGCCGAGGTGTGGTACTTCGTGGCGATCTGGCTCTACCTGCTCTCGCAGCCGCCGCTGGGGCGCGAGGACCTGGGCATCGGCGACGACACGTACTTCACGGCCGTGTGGGGGCGGGTCATCACCATCGCCATCATGATGGCGTTCGTCGTGCGCGACATCCTCAAGCCCGACAAGGACGTGGTGCGCGCGGCGGGAGTCGACGACCAGACGGGCGGCGTGTTCGACGGCGCCCCTGACCGGTTCACGCTGGCGTCCCTGGTCAGATGATCACGCGGTCTGCCGCACGGGACGCGCTGCTGCTCTGGTTCGGCTCGCGTGCCGGGCTGCTGGTGGCGACCCTGCTCGGCGCCTCCCTGGCCGGATACGCCGACAAGTGGCGCAAGTGGGACACCACGCTGTTCGTCACCATCGCCGAGTACGGCTACGACGGCGAGCCCGGCAGTCCGCCCGACGACGGCCTGCCCGCGTTCTTCCCCGGGCTGCCGATGGCGCTGCGGCTGGTGCACCTCGTCGTGCCCGACTGGGCGGCGGCCGGGCTGCTGGTGTCGCTGGTCTCCGGCGCGGTCGCCATGGTGGCGCTGGCCAGGCTCGCCGAGGTCGAGGGCGCGCCGGGGTGGATGGCGGTGCTGGGGCTGCTGGCCTTCCCCATGGCGGTGTTCCTGGCCGCCGGCTACAGCGAGTCGCTCTTCCTGGCCTTCGCGATCCCGGCCTGGCTGGCCGCCCGCCAGGGCCGCTGGCCCGAGGCGGCGCTGCTGGCGGCGGGCGCGTCGTGCGTGCGCATCACCGGGCTGTTCCTCGCCGTGGCGCTGGTCGTCGAGTACGTCGACTACGCGGTGCGCAGGGAGCCGCCGCGCCGGGCTCCGTGGCTCGCGGTGCCGTTCCTGCCGCTCTTGGCGTACTCGTTCTACCAGTACCGCAGGACCGGCGACTGGCTGGCGTGGAAGCACGCGCAGGAGGCCGGCTGGGGACGCGACTTCGCCTGGCCGTGGGAGGCGTGGCGCACGACCTGGCGCTCGGCGATGGGCTCCGGCGAGTTCGCGGTGGCGTTCCGCATGGAGATCGCCGGCGCCGTGGTGGTCGTGGCCGCGCTCGTGTGGCTGCTGGCCGCGCGCCGGTGGAGCGAGGCGGTGTACGCGGGCGGGCAGGCGGCGGCGCTGATGACGTCGGCGTACTACCTGTCGATCCCGCGCTCGCTGCTGCTGTGGTTTCCGCTGTGGGTGCTGCTCGCGCGGGTGTCGGCCCGCCGCCCCTGGGTGATGGCGCTCTACGTGCTGATCTCGGGGCCGCTGATGCTGGTCAACACGGCCAGATTCCTCAGCGGTGCGTGGGCAGGCTGATCTTCATACCCACTTTCTTCTCTGGGTAATCCAGGGAAGTTATCCACAGCCTGTGTGTATTCGCTGAAGGTTTTCCTCAGAACGTTCGCTAGAGGTTCTTCCTCAGGAACGCGATGTCCTCGGCCTGGCCGTCGCGCGGCGTCTCCACCACGATCGGCGCGCCCGCCGCCCGGCACACCGCCAGGATCAGCTCGGGGTCGATCTTGCCCCGGCCGATGTTGGCGTGGCGGTCGGCACCCGAGTCGAAGTCGTCGCGCGAGTCGTTGCAGTGGACGAGGTCGATGCGGCCGGTGATGGCCTTGACCCGCTCGACCACGTCGATCAGCTCCTCGCCGCCCGCGTGCGCGTGGCAGGTGTCGAGACAGAAACCCACGTCGAACCCGTCGAGCGCGTCCCACAGCCGCGCGATGCGCTCCAGCTTGCGCGCCATCGCGTTGCCGCCGCCCGCGGTGTTCTCGATCAGCACGGGGATCGGGCACTCCATGCGCTCGAACACCTTGCGCCAGTTGTCGAAGCCCGCCTGCGGGTCGTCGTTCTTGTTGACGTGGCCGCCGTGCACGACCAGGCCCTTGGCGCCGAGGCTCGCCGCCGCCTTGAGATGCTGCTCGAGCAGCTTGCGGCTGGGGATCCTGATGCGGTTGTTGGTGGTCGCCACGTTGATCAGGTAGGGCGCGTGGATGTAGATGTCGACGCCCTCGACCGGCTTGGCGGGCAGCACCGGCTTGTCGTAGCCCTGCGGATCGCCGAGGAAGAACTGCACCACCTCGGCCCCCACCTCGGCGCCCCTGGCGGCGGGATCGTCCTGATCGACGTGAGCTCCGATTCGCACCATGCGGTAAGGCTATCCGCCGCCTGAACGGGAGGCGGCCGGGTTTGGCCGGTCTGCCCCGGGGCAGACGCAAGGCCCCCCGACACGAGGAGTCCCGCCATGAGCCGCTGGCGCTTACGGGCGCTGATCGTCACCGTCTACGTCGTCGTCGGCCTCTACGTCGCCTGGGTCCACGACTACATCACGCCGGCACTGCTGAGGGACGTCGCCGAGGCGCTGCTCGCGGTCTTCCTGTGGTTTCTGGTGCTGCTCGGCATCGACCTGCACATCGGCTGATCGGCCCGCACGGCGGCCCTGGGCGCGTACGCCCGTGGCCGCCGGCTGGTGCGTACGGGGTCAGGGGTGCGGGAGGAAGCCGCCGTGCGCGATGCCGAGCGCGGCCCCCACGAACGACCCGACCATACCCACCACGTTGAGCGAGCGCTGTGGCGTGGTCGCCGAGATGTACTGCGAGTACAGGCCCACGCCGAAACCGAGCGTGCCGACCCACGACGAGATCATGTGCGCCGAAGGCCAGAACGTCGCGACGAACGCCACCACGCCGCACACGAGCGTGATGATCGCGAGGGTGTTCTCGACGCGGTGCGGACGTCCGTCGGTGTTGAGCGTGAACTTGAACCGCTCCCTCTCGGAGGGCTGAAGCACATGTGGCACAGCCATCACCCCCTTGGTTTCCTCAAGGCCTTCCCATCGAGCAGCGGCTGGTAACCTGGGGCACGCTGCGCTGCGACGGGTGACCCGTCGCCCCGGGGTGCCGAAAGGGGCCCGCCGGGCTCAGGCGCCAGCGTCCTCCTGTCACGGCAGAGCGTCGTGACCGCAAAAGTCCAGAGGAGGTAGGAGTCCGCATGCGTCGTTACGAAGTAATGGTCATCCTGGACCCCTCGCTCGACGAGCGCACCGTCGCTCCGTCCCTCGACCAGTTCCTGTCGGTGGTCCGCAACGACGGCGGCACCGTGGAGAAGGTCGACGTGTGGGGTCGCCGCCGGCTCGCGTACGACATCAACAAGAAGTCCGAGGGCATCTACGCCGTCATCGACCTGTCCGCGAACCCCGCGACGGTCAAGGAGCTCGACCGCCAGCTCAACCTCAACGAGGGTGTCCTGCGCACCAAGGTCCTGCGTCCGGACGTGCACTAACCTCCGGTTTTTTGTCGGGGAAGCCCCGTACTCTGAGCCGTAACCCAAGCGAAGGCGTGCAGGAAGGCGAGCGCTAGCCATGGCAGCAGGCGACACCGTAATCACCATCGTCGGCAACCTCGTCGACGACCCGGAGCTGCGCTTCACCCCGACGGGGCAAGCGGTGGCTCGATTCCGCATCGCGTCCACTCCGCGGTACCTGGATCGGCAGACCAACGAGTGGAAGGATGGCGAAAGCCTCTTCCTGACCTGCAACGTCTGGCGGCAGGCGGCGGAAAACGTCGCCGAGAGCCTTCAGCGCGGCATGCGGGTCATCGTGCAGGGGCGGCTCAAGCAACGGTCCTACGAGACCAAGGAAGGCGAGAAGCGCACGGTCTACGAGGTCGAGGTCGACGAGGTCGGCCCGTCCCTGCGTAACGCGACCGCCAAGGTCAACCGCACCTCCCGTCAGGGCGGCGGCGGCTTCGGCGGCGGTCCTGTCGATGACCCCTGGGCCTCCGCGACGCCCGCCCCGCCTCAGGGCGGCGGCTACCAGGGCGGTGGCGGTGGCGGCGGCTTCGGCGGCCCGCAGGGCGGCGGTGGCTTCGGCGGTGGCAACGACTTCAGCGACGAACCGCCTTTCTAACACCTGTCCACAAGCCCGAGTCCATTCCCGCTTTGACGGCGGGGCTCTGAAAGGAGCACCACGATGGCTAAGCCGGCACTGCGCAAGCCGAAGAAGAAGGTTTGCCTGTTCTGCCACGACAAGATCTCCTACGTCGACTACAAGGACACGGCCCTGCTGCGGAAGTTCATCTCCGACCGCGGCAAGATCCGTGCGCGCCGGGTGACGGGCAACTGCACCCAGCACCAGCGCGACGTGGCGACGGCGATCAAGAATGCCCGTGAGGTGGCCCTGCTGCCTTACACGAGCACGGCGCGCTAAGGGAGGTTCGTCGACATGAAGCTCATCCTCACCAACGAGGTCTCCGGCCTCGGCACCCCCGGCGACGTCGTGGAGGTCAAGGACGGCTACGGCCGTAACTACCTCATCCCGCGCGGCTACGCCATGCGCTGGACGCGCGGCGCCGAGAAGCAGATCGAGACCATCCGCAAGGCGCGCGACGCGCGCGAGATCCGCGACCTCGGCACCGCCAAGGAGGTCGCCGGCCAGCTCGGCGCGCTGCGCGTGCGCCTGGCCACCCGCGCCGGCGAGTCGGGCCGGCTCTTCGGTTCGGTCACCTCGGGCGACATCGTCGAGGCCGTCAAGGCCGCCGGCGGCCCCGAGCTCGACCGCCGCCGCATCGAGATCCCCAACCCGATCAAGAGCGTCGGCTCCCACCGGGTGACGGTCAAGCTCCACCCGGAGGTCTCTGCGACGGTCGACGTCGAGGTCGTCGCGGGCTGACCTTCCACCAGGCAGCGGCCCCCTCCCCAGGGGGCCCTTCTGCTTTTCCACGGCTTTCCGTACGAACGCTTCCCACCTCGCGCCCTGGACCCTTCGCTCCCTTCACTCCCCGAGCCACCCCCTTCCCGCACGCAACCCCGGCCACCGCGCCTCCTGACCCGCGCCGCCCGATGCCGTCATCCGGCCGGCGCGCCGCTCGGGCTCCGCGCATCGCCCAGCCGCGGTGACGCCCGGCCCCGCCGCTCGGCCCCGCCGCGTGCCTTTCGGGTGGTGTGGGGTGCGGTGGTGGGCGCCCCGGCGCTCGGATGCCGCCTCGCGACCTCGTGTCACCACCGGGATCCCGTCCACGGCCGGGCTTGGGCTGATCGTTGGGCGGAGTGCCGGGAATGGCGTGGTAGGCAGCACCCTGAGGGCGGATTTCCGATACGGGCGGCGTAGAATCGCCTCGATCTTTCGCACGTTCCCCCTGGAGGCAGAGGCCATGGCCCGTCCCTCGATGCTGCTCGCACTCGGAGCACTGGCGGCGGCGAGCGTCGCATGCGCCCCGGTCGACGATACGGCGAGCACCGCTGCGGCCCCCACCACCTCCACCGCTTGCACCAAGGACCAGCTTCCGCTCAAGACGCCGGGCAAGCTCACGATCGGCACGGACAAGCCCGCCTACGAGCCGTGGTTCAAGGACGACGACCCGAGCAACGGGCAGGGCTTCGAGAGCGCGGTCGCGTTCGCGGTGGCGGGGGAGCTGGGCTTCGACCGCGACGAGGTGCAGTGGACGACGGTCAAGTTCGACACCGCGTTCGCGCCGGGCGAGAAGACCTTCGACTTCGACATCAACCAGGTGTCGATCACCCCGGAGCGGGCCCAGGCGGTCGACTTCAGCAAGGGCTACTACACGGTCAAGCAGGCCGTGGTGGCGTCCGAGGACGGCAAGTTCGCCAAGGCGAAGAGCCTGGCCGAACTGAAGGACGCGAAGATCGGCGTGCAGGTGGGGACGACCTCGTTCAACGCGGTCAGGGACGTCATCAAGCCGTCGTCCGACCCCAACGTCTACAACGACCAGATCGACGTCGTGAACGCCCTGAAGAACAAGCAGATCGACGCGGCGGTCGTGGACCTGCCGACCGCGTTCTACGTGACGGCCGCCCAGGTCGAGAACTCCGTGATCGTCGGCCAGTTCAGCTCGACGGGCGGCGCGCCTGAGGAGTTCGGCCTGGTCATGGGCAAGGGCAGCGCGCTCAAGCCGTGCGTGGACAAGGCCATCGACGCGCTGAAGTCCAAGGGCGACCTGGCCAAGATCGAGGAGCAGTGGCTGGGCTCGGCGGCGGGCGCGCCCGAGCTGACATGAGCGAGTGGGTCAAGTCCGAGCGGCAGGCCGAGCGCGAGCGCGTCCGCCGGTCGCGCGGCCGCCGCTCGGCCTCGATCGCGACGGCGTCGACGATCGTCTTCCTGGTGCTGGTGGTATGGGGCGTCACCAGCTCGCCGGGCTGGCCGGCCGTGCGCAGGACGTTCTTCGACGGCGAGCAGTTCGTCGCGGCGTTCCCCGACGTGCTGAGCGGGTTCGTGCTCAACATCAAGATCTTCCTGATCGCCGAGGTGCTGGTCCTGCTGATCGGGCTGCTGGTGGCGCTGGCCCGGGGCATCACCGCGCCGGCGTTCTTCCCGATCAGGATGCTGGCCACGCTCTACACCGACCTGTTCAGGGGCGTGCCGACGATCCTCGTCATCTACCTGATCGGGTTCGGGCTGCCGGCGCTGCGGCTGCAGGGCATTCCGACGGATCTCGCGACGCTGGGCATCATCGCGCTGACGCTCTCGTACGGCGCGTACGTCGCCGAGGTGTTCAGGGCGGGCATCGAGTCGGTGCACCCCAGCCAGATCGCGGCGGCGCGCTCGCTGGGCCTGAGCCACGCCAAGACGATGCGGTTCGTGGTCGTGCCGCAGGCGACCCGCCGGGTCATCCCGCCGCTGCTCAACGACTTCGCCTCGCTGCAGAAGGACTCGGCGCTGGTGGCCACGATCGGGCCGCTCGAGGCGCTCAGGCAGGCGCAGATCCACAGCGCGCAGACCTTCAACTACACGCCTTACCTGGTGGCGGCCCTGCTGTTCATCCTGCTGACGATCCCGATGGCCAGGTTCACCGACCACCTGGCAGAACGCACCCGCAGGAGGCGCGGCGCATGAGCGTGCTGACGATCGAGGGCGTGTGGAAGCACTTCCGCGGCCACAGCGTGCTGCGCGGCATCGACTTGGAGGTGGCGCCGCACGAGGTGGTGAGCCTCATCGGAGCGTCCGGCTCCGGCAAGTCCACGCTGCTGCGCTGCGTCAACCTGCTGGAGACGGTGGACGACGGAGCCATCTACCTCGACGGCGACGAGATCACCGACCCGCGGGTGGACGCCGACCAGGTGCGCAAGCGGCTCGGCATGGTCTTCCAGGCGTTCAACCTGTTCCCGCACATGACCGTGCTCGACAACATCACGCTCGCGCCCCGGCAGGTGCACGGCGTGGCGAAGGCGCAGGCCGAGGAGCAGGCCCATGAGCTGCTGGAACGCTTCGGGCTGGCCGACAAGGCCCGCGCCTACCCCGACCAGCTCTCCGGCGGCCAGCAGCAGCGCGTGGCCATCATCAGGGCGCTGGCCACGCAGCCCAGGCTGATGCTGCTCGATGAGGTGACCTCGGCGCTCGACCCGCAGCTCGTGGTGGAGGTGCTGGGGATCATCAGGGAGCTGAAGGAGTCGGGCATGACGATGATCCTCACGACGCATGAGATGTCGTTCTGCCGGGACATCTCCGACACCGTGTGCTTCCTGGACGGCGGCGTGCTCGTGGAGAAGGGCCCGCCGGAGAAGATCTTCAGCGAGCCCGAGCATCCGCGTACGCGGGAGTTCCTGCGCAGCGTGCTGGAGTCGGGCCGGTTCTAGCGGCGGTGCCGGCCGCCGTGGACGGGCCTGATGACGGGTTCGGTATGCGGGCGGGCGAGGAGGCTGTTGCGGCGGCCGTACACGAGGTAGACGAGCAGGCCGAAGGCCATCCACAGCGCGAACCAGGCCCAGGTGAGCAGGCGCAGGTTGACCATCAGCCAGAGCGTGGCGACCAGCGACAGCGCGGGCAGCAGCGGCGCGAGCGGCACCCGGAAGCCGCGTTCCAGGTCCGGTATGCGGCGGCGCATCACGATCACTCCGGCCGCCACGAACGCGAACGCGAACAGCGTCCCCATCACCACCAGCTCGCGCAGCGGCACCACGGGGACGAACTCGGCCAGCACGATCGCGATGAGCCCGATCACCAGCGTCACCCGCGACGGTGTGTGGTAGCGGCGGCTGACCTTGGCGAGCCCGCGCGGGATCAGCCCGTCGCGCGCCATTGAGAACAGCACCCGCGTCTGTCCCACGATGAGCACGAGGATCACGGTGGTGAGCCCGAGCACCGCTCCCGCGTCGATGACGTGCGCCATCCACCCGAGCCCCGCCGCCTGGAAGGCGCTGGCCAGCGGCGCCGTCGCGGAGATCTTGGTGTACGGCACCATGCCGACCATGACCAGGCCGACCGCGATGTAGATGACGGTGGCGATGACCAGGCTGCGGATCATGCCTTTGGGCACGGCCTCGCGGGGGTTCACGGTCTCCTCGGCCGAGGTGGCGACGACGTCGAAGCCGACGTACGCGAACGCGATCGCCGAGGCCGCGGCGAAGATGCCGAACCAGCCGAACGCCTGCCCCTCCCCGATGACGCTCTCCAGCACGGTGGCGGGCGGGGTGCTGAGGGTCTTGGGCGGCGCGACGAAGTCGCCGAAGTTGGCCGGGTCGATGTGCGGCAGGCCGACGACGATGACGGCGCCGATGGCCAGCAGCTTCGCCGACACCATGATCCACAGTGCTCGCAGCCCCACCCGTGCCCCGAGCGCCACGATGCCGGTGAGCAGCACGAGGATGGCGAGCACGAGGAGGTCCTGGACCAGCTCCGCGTTCGGGACGCGGATGCCGAAGTTGCCGATGGCGCCGACCGCGATCGCGCCCCATGCTCTGGCCACCAGCGCGGCGGCGAGCTGTAGCTCCAGGATCAGCGCCCAGCCGATGATCCACGCCCAGACCTCGCCGAAGATGACGTAGGTGAACGTGTACGCGCTGCCCGATGTCGGCATCGTCGAGGACAGCTCGGCGTAGCAGAAGCAGGCCAGCATGCAGGCGATGCCGGCGATCATGAAGGAGAGGATCACGCCGGGGCCGGCCGTGGTCGCGGCCTGCTCACCGGCGATGCTGAAGATGCCCGCGCCGATCATCACGCCGAGCCCGAGCACGACCAGGTCGGCCGGCCGGTACACCTCGGCAAGGCTGTGCCGGGCGCCCGTACGCAGCCCGGTGGCCTCAGAAGGCGGCAGTTTTCGCAGAATCGTGGACAAAACGCACTCCGCTCAGGATGCGCCTACTCTGCTCCACCCCTTCGGTAACAGCAAGCACAATCCGGTTACGCGCCGGTTACCAGCCACGCGGTGCCGGACGCGCGGCGTACGAGGGTGATCAGGCGTGCCACCATCCACACGCCGAGCGCGCACCACAGCGCGACCACGCCGATCCCGGAGGCCAGCAGGGCGGCCGGCAGGTACGCCAGCGTCGTCCACACCCCGGCCCACGCCAGGTAGCGCTGGTCGCCCGCGCCGATGAGCACGCCGTCGAGCACGAACACGATGCCGCAGATCGGCTGGAACAGCGCCACCGGCCACAGCAGGTCGAGCAGCAGCCCGGCCACCGCGGGCTCGGCGTCGAACAGGCCGGGCACCAGCGGCCTGGCCACGATCACCAGCAGGCCGAGCAGCACGCCCGACCACAGGCCCCACTGGACCATGCGGCGGGTGGCGTCCCTGGTGGCGGGCACGTCACCGGCGCCCAGCGAGCGGCCGGTGATGGCCTGCCCGGCGATCGCGATGGCGTCGAGCGCGAACGCGAGCAGCGTCCACACCTGGGTGGCCAGCGCGTACGCGGCCAGCTCCGCCTCGCCCATCCTGGTGGCGATCGCGGTGGCGGCCAGCAGCACGATGCGCAGGCACACGGTACGGATGAACAGGGCGACGCCCGCCGTACCCGCCTGCCTGATGCCCTGGAGCGACGGGGTGAGCGGGGTGCGGTGGCGCAGCGCGCCGCGCGCGACGACGACGAGGTAGACGCCCGCGCCCGCACTTTGCGCGATCACCGTGCCCCACGCCGAGCCCGCGATGCCCCAGCCGAGGCCGAGTACGAACCAGGCGTTCAGCGCGGCGTTCGCGGCGAACGACCCCACGGCCACCACCAGGGGCGTCACCGTGTCCTGCAGGCCGCGCAGCACGCCGGTGCCGGCGAGGACGACCAGCATCCCGGGCGTGCCGAGCAGGCTGATCCGCAGGTACGTCACCGCCTGCGCGGCCTGCGTGCCGCTCGCGCCGAACCAGCTCACGATCTCGGGCGCGAGCGGCCAGCACGCCGCGATCAGCGCTGCACCGAGGGCGATGGCCAGCCAGATGCCGTCCACGCCGCTGCGCATGGCCCGCGCGTGCTCGCCCGCGCCGGTCTGCCGCGCCACCTGTGCGGTCGTGCCGTAGGCGAGGAAGACGCACAGGTTCACCAGCGTCGTCAGTACGGTGCCCGCCACGCCCAGAGCGCCGACCGCCGTGGTGCCCAGCCCGTGGCCGACGATGGCGTAGTCGGCGAGCAGGAAGAGCGGCTCGGCGACGAGCGCGCCGAACGCGGGCACGGCTAGCCGGAGAATCTCCCGGTCTCTGGATGTAATGGGCATTGGTCCATTATGGGCATTACGCGGCGTGTGAGGCCAACTTTCTTTTCTCCACAGCCAGTGGACACCGTTCGCCCAGCTCAGAGGGGCTTCGGTGGATATCTGAAACAGTTATCCCCAGCCCCGTCCACAGGCCGTTCACATCCTCAGGCCAGTCGTACACAGGTTGACCACAGGATTGTCCACAGGCCACGTTGCCGAGCGACCCGGACTCCGCGAAACTGTCACACCGGTCGACTACAAGTGGGGGTGGTGCGACCACCTGCGAGTTGCACGAGGGGGCGCGGTGAGCATTGACGACGAGGCCGTCGGCGGTCCTGGATTCGAGCGCACACCTCCTCACAACATCGAGGCGGAGCAGTCGGTCCTGGGCGGCATGCTGCTGTCGAAGGACGCGATCGCCGATGTCGTGGAGATCGTCCGCTCCGACGACTTCTATCGCCCGGCCCACCAGATCATCTACGACGTCATCACCGAGCTGTACGGCAGGGGCGAGCCCGCCGACGCCGTCACCGTCTTCGACGAGCTGCAAAAGCGCGGCGAGATGGCCCGCGTGGGCGGTGCCGCCTACCTCCACACGCTGACCGCCGTCGTCCCCACGGCCGCCAACGCCGGCTACTACGCCAAGATCGTCCGGGAGCAGGCCGTCCTGCGCCGCCTCATCGAGGCCGGCACCCGCATCGTCTCCTACGGCTACGGCGGCCAGAACGAAGAGGTCGACGACCTGGTCGACCGCGCGCAGGCCGAGATCTACAAGGTCACCGAGCGGCGCACCTCCGAGGACTACGCGCCGCTGTCGGAGATCATGCCCGGTGCGCTCGACGAGCTGGAGGCCATCGGCAGCCGCGGCGGCCAGATGGTCGGCGTCCCCACCGGCTTCGCCGACCTCGACCAGCTCACCAACGGCCTGCACCCCGGTCAGATGATCGTCGTCGCCGCGCGTCCCGCCATCGGCAAGGCGCTCGCGCTCGACACGCCGCTGCCCACGCCGGCGGGCTGGACCACCATGGGCGAGGTCCAGGTGGGCGACCTGCTCATCGGCGCAGACGGGCGGCCCACCAGGGTCGTCGCGGCCACCGAGGTGCTGCACGGGCGGCCCTGCTACGAGGTCGAGTTCAGCGACGGCACGGTGATCGTGGCCGACGCGCTCCACCAGTGGCTCACCGCCGCCGGCGAGGGGCCCGCCCGGGTCCGTACGACGGAGGAGATCGCCGCCACCCTGCACTCCGGCCACTCCGTCGCCAACACCCGCCCGCTCGACCTGCCGGACCGCGACCTGCCGGCGCCCCCGTACGAACTGGGCGCCCATCTGGCCACCGCGTCCGGCGGCTCCGGCGCGGCGGGCGCTTCGGAGGTCACCTGCGCCAGTGGCGCGGACGGCGGCTCGCCGGGCACGCGGGCCCTGGCCGAGCCGTGGGGGCGCATCCCCGAGGCGTACCTGCGGGCGTCGGAGGAGCAGCGCAGGGCGCTTCTGGCGGGCCTGCTCGACACCGCCGCCACCATCGACGACGCCGGCACGATCCGGCTCGCCCTCGCCGACGCCGGCCTGGCCGCGGACGTCCGCGAGCTGATCCACGGCCTGGGCTACTCGGTGTCCCCGGACGACGGGGCGGGCCGCGTGATCACCTTCACGCCGCCCGACAAGGTGTTCCGGCGCAGCGAGGCCAACGTCCACATCGACACCGCCGCCGACACCCTCCACCGCACGATCACCGCCGTCCGCCCGGTGCCGTCGGTGCCGGTGCGCTGCGTGGAGGTGGACAACGCCGACCACCTTTACCTGGCCGGCCGCACGCTGATCCCCACCCACAACTCCACGCTCGGCCTCGACTTCGCCAGGTCCGCGGCCATCAAGCACGGCATGACCACGGTCATCTTCTCGCTGGAGATGTCCCGCAACGAGATCGTCATGCGTCTGCTGTCCGCCGAGGCCCGCGTCGCGCTCCACCACATGCGCTCGGGCATGATGGGCGACGACGACTGGACCCGCCTGGCCCGCAGGATGAGCGAGGTGGCCGAGGCGCCGCTGTTCATCGACGACTCGCCCAACATGTCGATGATGGAGATCCGTGCCAAGTGCCGCCGCCTCAAGCAGCGCAACGACCTGCGGTTCGTGGTCATCGACTACCTCCAGCTGATGAGCTCGCCGAAGAAGGTCGAAAGCCGCCAGAACGAGGTGTCCGAGATCTCGCGTGCCATCAAGCTGCTGGCCAAGGAGCTGGAGGTCCCGGTCATCGCGATCTCCCAGCTCAACCGAGGCCCCGAGCAGCGAACGGACAAGCGCCCTCAGGTGAGCGACCTTCGCGAGTCCGGATCCATCGAGCAGGACGCCGACATGGTCATCCTGCTGCACCGGGAGGACGCGTACGAGCCGGAGTCGCCGCGCGCGGGCGAGGCGGACCTGATCGTGGCCAAGCACCGTAACGGTCCCACGGCCACGGTGACGGTCGCCTTCCAGGGCCACTACAGCCGCTTCGTGGACATGGCCCAGCACTGACACCTGACGCCCGCGTCACGCGAGCGCGCCCGGCGGCCGCACACGCGCGACCCTTCGCACGCGCCGTGGGCCCTTCGCTCGCGCGCCGTGGGGCCGCAGGCGTGCGGCCCGATGCGCCGGAGCATCCGTGTGCGGCCCCCTTCTCGTGCCGGGCGGCCTGTGACGGAACAGACAATCCGCGCAGGAATGCCCGGTGATCGCTGCGGTGCTCTACGAGATGACCGAAGCGGAGGGAAGCAAGCCATGACCATCCTTGTCGCCTACGACGGCTCGGCCGACGCGCGCGCCGCGATCGAGTTCGCCGCCAAGCACCTCACCGCCGAGCCCACGGTCATCGTCACCGTCTGGGAGCCGCTGCTCGTTCAGCTCAAGAAGTATCCGCTGGCCGTGAGCTCCATCGACACCGGCACCGAGGACCAGGCGCACGCCGAGGCGGAGCACCACGCCAAGGAGGGCGCCGAGCTGGCCATCGCGTCCGGGCTCAGCGACGTCACCTACCGTGCGGTGGCCGATCACGACTCCATCTGGAAGACGATCGTGGACGTGGCCGACGAGATCGACGCCTCGCTGATCGTCACCGGCTCGCGCGGTCTGGCCGGGGTGCGGTCGGTGCTGCTCGGCAGCGTCTCCAACCACGTGCTGCATCATGCGCACCGGCCGACGCTCATCGTCCCGCCGTCGCCCAAGAAGCCGTAACGCCCCCGGCTCAGGCCCCCGCCGTAGCGCAGGGCGCGGCCGGGGCCTGCGACGTGGTGTCGCGGCAGGGCCGGCCCTGGGGCGGGCAGATCCGGGTGTCGATGCGCCGCGCACCGGGCCCCTCCTCGCCCAGCCGGTCGTACGGGTTGGCGACCGGGCACCGGTCGAGCGACAGGCAGCCGCACCCGATGCAGTCGGTGAGGTCGTCGCGCAGCCGCTGGAGCTGCTCGATGCGGTCGTCCAGCTCGCTGCGCCAGGCGGCCGAGAGCCTGGCCCAGTCCTCGCGGGTGGGGGTGCGTTCGTCGGGAAGCTCGCTGAGCGCGTCCTTGATGACCTTGAGCGGGATGCCGATGCGCTGCGCCAGCCTGATGAACGCCACCCTGCGCAGGCTTTCGCGCGTGTAGCGGCGCTGGTTGCCCGCGGTGCGGCGGCTGCTGATGAGGCCCTTGCTCTCGTAGAAGTGCAGGGCGGAGACCGCGACACCGCTGCGTTCCGCGAGCTGCCCGACGGTGAGCTCCTTGGCGTTCCAGGCGACCTTCGACATACCTCGACCTTACTTCAGAGTTCGGCGCCCGGCCCCCCGTAAGGTGGTCGCCATGACGGACACGATCCCCACTGAGTTCGAGGTGCTCGACGAGCGGGTGGCCGCGATCGGCGGCGACACGACGATCGAGATCCTGTACCGAGGCACCCGCTGGGGCGAGGGGCCGGTCTACTTCCCGGCCGGCCGGTTCCTGGTCTGGAGCGACATCCCCAACGACCGCATGCTGCGCTGGGACGAGATGACCGGCGCGGTGGGCTTGTTCCGGCGGCCGTCCGATTACGCGAACGGCAACACGCTCGACCGCGAGGGCCGGCTCGTCTCCTGCGAGCAGGGCCCGCGCAGGGTCACCCGCACCGAGCACGACGGCTCCATCACGGTGATCGCCGACCGCTGGCAGGGCAAGCGCTTCAACAGCCCCAACGACGTCGTCGTACGCTCCGACGGCTCCATCTGGTTCACCGACCCCCCGTACGGCATCCTCAGCGACTACGAGGGCATGGCCGCCGAGCCGGAGATCGACGGCTGCCACGTCTACCGGGCCGACCCGGTGACGGGCGAGGTGCGGATCGTGGCCGACGACTTCGACCGGCCCAACGGGCTCGCGTTCTCGCCGGACGAGCGGCTGCTGTACATCGCCGACACCAGCCGCAGGCACATCCGCGTGTTCGAGGTGCGCGACGACGGCACGCTGAGCGGCGGCAAGGAGTTCGCGTCGGGCGGCGAGCAGGACCCGTACGACGGCATGCGGCTCGACACCAAGGGCCGGCTGTGGACCGCGGCCGGCAGGCAGGTGCTCTGCTACGACCCCGACGGCACCCTGCTCGGCCGGCTGAAGCTGCCCGAGCCGGCCGCGAACCTGGTGTTCGGCGGGCCCAAGCGCAACCACCTGTTCATCGCCGCCGCGACCTCGCTGTACGCGCTGCTGACCAACGTCACGGGAGCGCGCCCGGTGTGGGCCACCGGACGCTGACCCGCACCCGCCGCGCCCCCGCACCGGCGGGTGCGCGGCTCACTCCCATCGGAACAGCCGTACGGCGAGACCTCCGAAGACGACCAGCCCCGCGGCCACCACCACCAGGTGGAGCGGCTGCGGCGCCTGACCCGCCCACGAGTCCCTGAGCGCCTGGGCGAACGGCCCGGCCACCGAGTAGTCGCTGATCGTGCGCAGCACGTCCGGCATGACGTCGCGCGGCACCCACATCCCGGCGACGAACATCAGCGGGAACATCACGGCCGACCCGATGCCGGGCGCGACCTTGGCGTTCGGCGCGAGCGAGGCGATCACCAGCCCCATGGCGAGCAGCGCGGCGGTGCCGAGCAGGAACACCAGCACGAACCACCCCATCCGGCGCGGCGCCGACGAGCCGAACACCAGCGCCCCCGCGACGATCAGCAGCGTCGTGGTGAAGATCCCGATCCCGAGGTTGATGAGCAGCTGGACGCCGAGCAGCCGTCCCGGCCCGACCGGCGTGGTGGACATCCGCCGGAGCACGCCCTGCTCCCGATAGGCCACCAGGGCCGCGGGCAGTGCGCTGCACGACAGCGTGAGCAGCGACAGCAGCGTCATCATGCTCGGCCACTGGGCGTCCACGAACCGCTCGCCGCCCGCGTCCGCCCGGGTGAAGTCGGGGATGCTCAGCCCCAGTACGACCAGCAGCGCGAGCGGCAGCAGCACCGTGAACAGCAGCAGCGGCCACTCCCGCAGGTGCAGCTTGGTCTCCGTGACGAGCAGCTTCATGACAGCTTCCTTCCGGTCAGCGTGAGGAACGCGTCGTCCAGCGTGGCCTGCTCGATCCGCAGGTCTCCCGGGACGATCTGGTGGTGCGCCAGGGCGAGGGTGACGGCGGGCGCGAGATTGCCCGAACCGGTGACGACGACCTGCTCGCCGCTCCTCGACACCTCGCGCACCTCGGGCAGCGCCAGCAGCAGGGCGTCGTCGACCGGCGCGGACGGCCGGAAGCGCAGCCGCTGCTCGCCGCCCACCTGCGCGATCAGCCCGGCGGGCGTGTCGGTGGCGACGACCCGGCCCGCGTCGATGAGCGCGATGCGGTCGCAGAGCCGTTCCGCCTCCTCCATGAAGTGGGTGACCAGCACGATCGTCACGCCGGACGCGCGTACCTGCTCGATCAGCTCCCAGGTGTCCCTGCGGGCCTGCGGGTCGAGCCCGGTCGTCAGCTCGTCCAGCACGGCGATGCGCGGCCGGCCCACCAGGGCGAGCGCCACCGACAGCCGCTGCCGCTGCCCCCCGGACAGCTTCTTGAACGCGGTGCCGCGCTTGGGACCGAGGCCGACCCGCTCGAGCAGCTCGCGCCAGTCGGCCGGGTCGGGGTAGAAGGAGGCGTACAGGTCGAGCGCCTCCCACACCTTGATCTTCTCCGGCAGCGCGGCGCTCTGGAGCTGCATGCCCAGCACGCGGCGCAGCTCGTCGCGATCGGCCGCCGGGTCGAGCCCGGCCACGCGTACGGTGCCGCCGTCGCGCTCGCGCAGCCCGGCGACGCATTCGACGGTCGTGGTCTTGCCGGCGCCGTTCGGGCCGAGGATGCCGAAGATCTCGCCCTCGGCCACCTCGAACGACACGTCGGCCACCGCGAGGTGGTTGGGGTACTGCTTGCGCAGGTTCTCGACCTCGATGACTTTCATGCCATCGACGCTAGGAACGCGGTCTTACCCGCGGAATCTCGCTAGATGCCCGGCAAGGGTGTACCTAGGTGCAGTGTGGTGACCCCGCCCGTTGTCGCAGACTGAAGTCATGCTCAAGAGGTACGGCCACGTCGCCACGCTGCTGGTGCTCGGTGCCGTGCAGGTGCCCATGATCGTGGCGAGCGGCGTGCTGCTGCTGCTGTCGTTCGCGCTCGGCATGGTGTTCCTGTTCCCGCCCCAGGTGATGATGGTCAGGCGGATGGCCGAGCTGCACCGGCGGCTGGTCGCCGGTCAGGCGGGCGTCGCCATCGACTCGCCCTACCTGCCG
Organism: Nonomuraea sp. NPDC049309; assembly: GCF_043196965.1. Classification (NCBI taxonomy): domain Bacteria; kingdom Bacillati; phylum Actinomycetota; class Actinomycetes; order Streptosporangiales; family Streptosporangiaceae; genus Nonomuraea; species Nonomuraea sp. NPDC049309. The sequence goes on from NZ_JBICSH010000002.1 coordinate 960,092, forward strand.
CCGCCCCCGCCTCCGGTGCCGCAGGCCGACGGCATGTACCGCTCCGACCGTACGCTCTACAAGACCCCTCGCGTGCCCGCGTGGAACAACCGGTGGCGGTGGCTGCTCAGCGACCCCGGCACGTGGCGCGACCAGTGCTGGCTGCTGCTCGACCCGCTGGTGAAGGTGCTGCTGCTGCCGGCGCTGCTGCTGGTTCCTGGGCGCGGCCTGCGGCTGTACGCCCGCTGGTGCCGGCTGCTGCTCGGCCCCACCGCCGCGAGCCGCCTCGCGGCCCAGGTCGGCTACCTCAGGCGCACCCGCAACCTCGCCACCGACTCGCAGGCCGCCGAGATGCGCAGGATCGAACGCGACCTGCACGACGGTACGCAGGCCAGGCTCGTCGCCATCGGCATGACGCTGGGCGCGGTCGAGCAGCTCATGGACACCGACCCGGCCGCGGCCAAGGCGCTGCTCGCCAAGGCCAGGGAGGCCTCCTCCGAGACGCTCACCGAGCTGCGCCGGGTCATCCGCGGCATCCACCCGCCGGTGCTCGCCGAACGCGGCCTGGCCGACGCCGTACGCGCGCTCGCCATGGACAGCCCGCTGCACGTCACCGTGGACGTGGACCTGCCGAAGCGGGCCGAGGCGCCGGTGGAGGCGGCGGTGTACTTCGCGATCAGCGAGCTGCTGTCCAACGCCGCCCGGCACGGCGGCGCCCAGGAGGTCACCGTGGACATCAGTGCCCACGGCCCCCACCTGCGCGTCACGGTCATGGACGACGGCATGGGCGGCGCGGACCCGTCCAAGGGCAGCGGCCTGGCCGGCATCGAGCGGCGGCTGGCGGCGTTCGACGGCGTGCTCGCCCTGCACAGCCCGCCCGGCGGCCCCACCACGGTCACCATGGACCTGCCCCACGTGCTGCCCGAGCCCGAGAGCGCGGCCCGCAAGATGCCCAAGTGGAAGATGATCGTCGTCGCGCTCCTGTGGGCCACGGCCTGGTGCCCCACCTTCCCGCAGGGCGTGGTCGCCGCCATCTTCAAGATCTTCGACATCGACGAGAAGGCGTGGTTCCTCGCCCTGTACCTGCCGCCGCAGTGGCAATGGCCGACGATCATGGGCATGATCGTGCTAGGCGTGTTCATGCACGTCATGGCCATCCGCATCCCCGCCGCTCACGACAACCAGCGTCTCCTGCTCTACTCCAAGCCGCTCAATCCCTGGATTCCATGAACCGCGTTCTCGTCGCAGAAGACCTCTACCTGCTCAGGGACGGCCTCGTCCACCTGCTCCAGGCCCACGGCTTCACCGTCGTCGCCGCCGTCGAGAGCGGGCCCGAGCTGCTCAAAGGCCTGCTCGAACTGCGCCCCGACGTCTCCATCGTCGACGTACGCCTGCCGCCCACCCACACCGACGAGGGCCTGCAGGCCGCGCTCGCCGCCCGCCGCCAGGTGCCCGGCCTGCCCATCCTCGTGCTCTCCCAGCACGTCGAGCAGCTCTACGCCCGCGAGCTCCTCGCCGACGGTTCCGGCGGGATCGGCTACCTGCTGAAGGACCGCGTCTTCAACGCCGAGCAGTTCATCGACGCCGTACGCCGGGTCGCCGCCGGCGGCACCGCCATGGACCCTGAGGTGATCGCCAAACTGCTCGCCAAGAACTCCAAGCGGCAGCCGCTCGACCACCTCACGCCGCGCGAGCGCGAAGTGCTGGAGGCCATGGCCGAAGGACGCTCCAACGCGGCCATCTCCCAGCGGCTCTACTTGAGCGAGAGCGCCGTGGCCAAGCACACGGCCTCCATCTTCGCCAAGCTGGGGCTCGCCCCGTCGGACGACGACAACCGCCGCGTCCTCGCCGTCCTGGCCTACCTCAACAGCCGCTGACCCCGAGCCTGCCCCTCCCCACCACCGCCGGCTCCGGATCGCCCGCGACACAGCCCGGACACCCCTCCCGCCCCTCTCCGCCCCGAGCCCGCACGGCCCCGCATGTCCTCGCCGTGCGTCCACCTCGCGGTGCGCTTCGGGCCCGTGCGGAGCGGTCGGTTGCGAGGGGGGTGGCGCCCCTGCTTCCCCTGAGCCTCAGCCCGTGCGGACCTGCACGTCCTCGCCACACCCGAGGGTTTTCATGGCCGCCTCGCAGCGGGGCCGAGTTGTCGGTGGCACCGGCTATTTTCATAGGGCAGGCGGCGGCGAAGAAGAGGTGGTACGAGGTGAAAATCCGGGTTAACCGCGATGTTCTGGCAGATGCCGTGGCATGGGCGGCCCGCATTCTTCCGAGCCGCCCCGTGGTGCCCGTCCTGTCCGGGCTGCTGCTGGAGGCGACGGACGACCTCCTCACGCTGTCCGCGTTCGACTACGACGTCTCGGCGCGCGCCGAGGTCGACGCGCAGGTGTCCGAGGAGGGCCGCGTGCTCATCCCGGGCCGGCTGCTGGCCGAGATCACCCGCAGCCTGCCCGACGACGACGTCGAGCTGGTCACCGAGGGCGCGGAGGCGGTGCTGACCTGCGGCAGCGCGGAGTTCGGCCTCATCACGATGCCGGTCGAAGACTTCCCGTCGCTGCCCGCCATGCCGCCGGCCATCGGCGCGATCGGCGGCGGCGTGTTCGCCTCCGCGGTGAGCCAGGTGGCTCCGGCGGCGAGCCGCGACGACACGCTGCCGATGCTCACCGGCATCAGGGTCGACATCGCAGGCGAGTCGGTGACCATGGCGGCGACCGACCGCTACCGCATCGCCGCCCGCGACTTCACCTGGCGTCCCGCCGCTCCCGGCGTGGCGGTGTCGGCGATGGTGCCCGCCCGAATGCTGGTCGAGGTGGCCAAGTCGCTGCGCGGCGGCGAGGTCTCCGTGGCGATGGGCGACGGGGTGGCCGGGTTCGAGAGCGTCGGGCGCAGCACCACCGTGCGGCTGCTCGACGAGCAGTTCATCGACTACCGCTCCCGGCTGACCACCGAGTGGTCGATCAGGGCCGACGTCCCGGTGGCGCCGTTCGTGAACGCGGTCAAGCGGGTGGCGCTGGTGGCCGAGCGCAATACCGCGGTGCGGCTGTCGTTCAGCCAGGGGCAGGTGCTGGTCCAGGCGGGCGGCGGCGACATCGGCCGCGGCGCCGAGGTGGTGCCGTGCGAGCTGCGCGGCGACGACATCCAGATCGCGTTCCAGTCGCAGTTCCTGCTCGACGGGCTCACCGGCATTGAGACCGACCTGGCCCGCATCAACCTCGAGTCGCCCACCAGGCCCGCGCTGATCCAGGACGTGCCGGGCGATGCCCAGCCGGCGTTCCGCTACCTGGTCATGTCCCTGCGTCAGCCGTGAGCGCGCGCTCGCGTGTCGGCAGTGAGCGCCGTCTGGGGTGCTGCGGAGGTTTGAGGGCGGTCTACGCTCCCGCGTCAGCCGTGAGAGTCGTCGAGTCCGCACCCGCCGTGAGCGTGGCCTGCGCTCCGGTGTCCGTGGTGAGCGCCGTCTGGCGTGCGGCGATCAGCCGGAAGACGCGCTTGAACTCCGCGTACGCCTCCTCGCCCACGGCCCGCGCGTGGGCCGCCTCCATGGCGGCGAGGATGGCGTCGGAGCGGGAGATGAGGTCGCGCCCTTTGCCGGTGGGCACGATGAGCTTGGCGCGCCGGTCGGCGGGGTCGCGCCGCCGTTCCACGTAACCGAGCTCGACCAGCTCGTCCACGAGCGTGCCGATGACCTGCTTGTGCCGGCCGGAACGGGCGGCGAGCTCCGTCGCCCGGGTGCCGGCGTCGTCGAGGTAGGCGAGCACGGCGCCGTGGCGGGGCCGCAGCTCGTCATGCCCTTGAGCGGCCAGTTCGGCGAACAGCCCGCGCTGCAGCGCGAACAGCGTGCGCCCTGCCAGCATCCCGAGGTCGGGATCCTCGTGCGCACGCCGACGCCTGTCCATGTCCGCCATCGCCCGGCCGCTTCGCCCGCGCGAACGGCTCAGGACTCGGACTCGGTGAGCGCGATGAGGATGTGCTCCATGCAGGCGTGCCCGGCCCGCTCGGCAGCCGTCGCGTCGCCGGCCGCGATGGCCCTGGCGATGGCGTCGTGCGGGATGTGGCTCTTGTTCAGCGACGTGCCCGCGGCCGTGATGCTGGCCCGTAGCGCCGCCGAGAAGTCCTCGTACAGGTCGATGAGGACGAGGTTGTGCGTGGCGTGCGCGACCGCCATGTGGAAGGCCAGGTCGGCCTCGACGAAGAAGTCGGGGTCGTCGAGCTGCCAGGCCCGCTCCCGCTCGGCCAGCGCCTCCTCGATGCGCCGGATGTCCTCCTCCGTGCGCCGGGTGGCGGCCAGGCGGGCCGACTCGACCTCGAGCGCGCGGCGTACCTCAAGGATCTCCAGCTGCTCGGCCTGGCGCAGCCGCCGTAGCATCGCACCGGACAGCTCGCTCGTCGCGCGGACGTAAGTGCCGTCCCCCTGACGGCACTCGAGCAGCCCGGCGTGTGTGAGGGCGCGTACGGCCTCCCGGACGGTGTTGCGACCCACCCCGAGTTGCTCGGCGAGCGCGGTCTCGGTCGGGATCTTGCCGTTCATCGGCCACGACCCTGAGGTGATCTGCTCTTTCAGCTGCTCGATCACCTGATCGACGAGCGAAGCCCGCTGCGCCGTACGCAGACTCACAGTCCGCCTCCTCCGGGGAAACCAATCATCCTATGAGTCAATGACTGGTAGACCCTCATTATTCCAGACTCACTAGGCCAAATCTGGAAGCTCCCGGAGACTCAGCGAGAAACTGTGGCGTCAATTGTCACCCCTGCCATGGCGGAGCGAACTCCGGCAGCTTCAAGGGCTTTACGATATGCGGCCGTCTGCAGTGCCTTGGACTCGCCCCTGCCATAAAGGTCGCCCAGCTCACGCCAGCACCGCGCGGCCTGGCGATCCGAGCCGAACACCGGCCGGTCGAGCGTGTCGAGCAGCTCGTGCGCGGCGCGCAGATGCGCGGCCGCGTCGCCGTCCTGCTCGTACGCCACGGTGGCCAGCACCAGGTGCGCCTCGGCGGCGGTCGTGCCCGAGCCGTCGTGCTCCAGCCCGGCCGCCTTGACGGCCAGCTCGCCGGCGCCTATGAAGTCGCCGGCGCGCAGCTTCACCCGCGCATGGACGATCAGGCTCTCGCCGTACTCGCGCGCGGTGGACGGGAACACCGAGAACGCCCTGACGGCCTCGCCGGCCAGCCGGTCGGCCTTCTCGATCGGACCTGTGCCCATCCTCGCCCAGTGCATCGCCGTACGGGCGAGCAGCAGCGCGATCCTTTTCTCCCTGCCCGCCATGATGGCGTCGTCGGCGAGGCTGACGGCGAGCGCCGAGTCCTCACCCGCCGCCGCGGCCGCGCTGGCGTGCCACAACGCCTTGATCTCGGCGGAACGGTCCACAACCTCCGGGACACCCGCGGTGTCGAGCACCCGCTTGACGTAGGCGAGCGCGGGGGAGTCGGTCTCGCTCTCGCCACGCGCCTCGATCAGCGCGGCGGCCAGCTCGACGGCCATCTCGCCGTGGGTGATCTGCAGCCGCTCGGCCTGCGCCAGCGCCACGGACGCCAGGTCGCGGGCCCGCAGCCGGTCGCCCGCCTGCTGGTAGCAGCGGCTCAGCGCGACGGTGATCGGCAGGTCCGCCAGCCGCTCGGGGTGCGCCGCCGCCTCCCTGCGCAGCCGTTCGAACGCCTCGACGGCCTGACCCAGACGGCCCTGCGCCTCGAGAGCGCGCGCCCGGCCGAACCGCGCCTGCGCGGTCAGCATGGCGTTCTCCTCGTCCGCGGCCTTCACGATGTCCGTGAAGCGGTCCGCCGCGGTGGCCGGGTCGCCGTGCTGCAGCTCGAGCTCGGCGTGCCGCAGCCCGAGCTCGGTGTCGATGCGCTGGCGGGGCTCGATCCCGTGCAGGAGGAACTCCGTCGTGCAGCCCAGCCGCTCGGCCAGGAGCCGGGCAACCACAGGAGTCGGCGTACGCTTACCCGACTCAATGAGCGAGACATAACTGTCCGACAGGTCGGGTCCGGCCAGCTGGGCCTGAGACATCCGCCTGTTCAGCCGCAATCCGCGGACGCGGTCACCGATGGTTCCCTGACTCGGCATCTCATCTCTCAAGGCGGGGAAGGGTCAACAACACGCAATGATTGCATGAAGTAGCCGAATCTGGTATCCCCGCGTGAAATTTTGCCACGTCGAGATTAATCGTCCCCGTCGTCCTTCCCGGGGAAAAGCATCTGACAGACCTCTAGGTAGAGAGTCTCCGGATACGGAATGTATTCGACCGTTGACAGAGCCTGATCCTGACCGGCCGATTCAAGGATGAACTCACCGTAACCGAGCATGCGTCCCAGCAGGGATCTTTGGAAGCTCATGTCGGTGACCTTGCCCAAAGGCATCATCGCGACCTTGCGCGTGATCAGCCCGGTGGTGAGCAGCATTCGTTTGGACGTAACCACAAAGTAGTCGACCGACCACTCCGCGACTTTCCAAACGAAGCGGATCAGCAGGAGCAGCCACAACCACCACACGACGACCAGCGCTGTGCCGCCTGCCTCGCCGCCGCCGAAGAACCGGCTGAGGAGCCCGGCGACGATGAGGCCGCCGAGCACCTCGGCGACCGGGCGCAGCAGAATGGCGGGATGCCGCCGCACCATGATGACCGATTGTTCCTGGGGGAGGAGGTAGCGGTTGACCGACGATGGAGCAGAGTCCCCGTGGGTCACAAGTCTCATGAGAGGCTGTTCACGAATTGGGCCAGCGAGTCGGCCGCGTTGAACACCGTGTCGAACGCTCCCTTCACCGCATCCGCGGCGTCAGCTGGTCGCGCGAACAGGTAGTACGCAACAAATGCGATACCACCGTATGTGAGGACCTTTTTGACCTGCACCGTCGCCTCCGTGCCACTTACCCACTCCACCCGCCCTCTACATTACCCACCCGGGTGCCCGGGTAAAGGTGACTTGACGGGTTGGTTCCGATCTTGCTTAGCCGCGCTCGCTGGCCACCAGGGCCAGCACGTGTAGGTGTTTGCGTGCGATGCGCTCCACGAGGCTGGGATGTGCGTAGCCCGTGACCTCCAGCGCGCCGTAGTGCGCCGCCTCCACGCAGCGCGTTACCGTGGTCGCGGAGTGGATGCCGGCGAACTCGTCGCACAACATCGACTCCACGTCGGCGTACGGAGTCGGGTCCGCCTCGGTGTGATCGCTCATCGTGCCCCCACGCGCATGCGGAAGTTGCCTTCCGGTTCTCTTCGTACCCACACAACCACAGTATGTAACGAAGTGATGACGTGTCGTGACGGGTCATGGACTTTTCCGAGGAGAACTTTCCCGCCCCGGCACCTCGAGCGCCTCTGCGGCGGGCGCGGCGCGGACCTGCGCGCGAGCCGGACAGGGCCGTACGGGGTTGGAGGACAATCCGTCGGAGCCGGGAGCCGGGAGCCGGGAGCCGGGAGCCGGGAGCCGGGAGCCGGGAGCCGGGAGCCGGGAGCCGGGAGCCGGGAGCCGGGAGCCCGTCAGGGTGTGAGGCCCCGGCTTCGAGCGCTCAGGAAGTGGGGCCGGACTTGAGCACTGTGGGGTGGGGCCCAAGCCCGGACTCAGCGTTCAGATGATCAGACGACGCCATACAGGCGGTCGGTTCAGATGGTCAGACGACTCAGATGGTCAGACGACTCAGATGGTCAGACGACTCAGATGGTCAGACGACGCCGTAGAGGCGGTCGCCGGCGTCGCCGAGCCCCGGCACGATGTAGCCGTTCTCGTTGAGCCGCTCGTCCAGCGCCGCCGTGACCACGCGGATCGGCTTGCCGGAGTTGGCGAACACCTTGTCCATGTGAGCCAGCCCCTCGGGCGCCGCCAGCAGGCAGATCGCGGTGACGTCGACCGCCCCCCTGTCGAACAGGAACTGCACCGCCGCCGCCAGCGTGCCGCCGGTGGCCAGCATCGGATCGACGACGTAGCACTGCCGCCCCGACAGGTCGTCGGGCAGCCGCGTCGCGTACGTCTCGGCCTGCAGCGTCGACTCGTTGCGGATCATGCCGAGGAATCCGACCTCGGCCGTGGGCAGCAGCCTCGTCATGCCGTCGAGCATGCCGAGCCCGGCTCGCAGGATGGGCACCACCAGCGGGTACGGCTTCGCCATCCGCACCCCTTTGGCCTGGGCCACCGGGGTCTGCACGGTGACCTCGCTGACCCGGACGTCGCGGGTGGCCTCGTAAGCGAGCAGCGTCACCAGCTCGTCCGCGAGCCTGCGGAAAGTGGGCGAGTCGGTGCGGACATCACGCAGCGTGGTGAGCTTGTGGGCCACGAGCGGATGATCGACGACGAGGGTCTCCATGGCACACAACGGTATCTCCTGGACAACCCTGCTATCGACCCCTCGCCCGGCCCTGGAAGATCACGTCACGGGCGGTATGCGAGCTGCGCGGGCGTCGCCCTCCGTCCCTCTTCCGTTGCAGAGGGGCCGGTTGCGCCCGGATGCGGTCAGAGTCCGGCGGCAGGGGGGCAGGGCGGTCGTGGCCGGGGTGTCATGAACGGCCGCCGGGCCGGACGGGCGTGACCCCGTCTCCAGGGGCAGAGCGGTGGATCGGATGGGCGTCGCCCCCCTTCCAGGGGCCTGGGCGGTCCTGGGCGGGTGCCGGTCGGACGGGCGCCCCTTCTTCAGAGGCAGAGCGGTGGATCGGATGGGCGTCGCCCTCTTCTCCAGGGGCAGGACCGACGCACCCGGAAGAGGGGCGAGTGGGGCGGCAGGGGATGCGGGAGCCGTTCCCCTCCCGAAGACCGGGACTCCCCTCCTGAAGGCCCAGGCGCGAACGGGACATTGGGGACGGGCGGGGATCACATCTTTGGTTTTGATCACAATTTGGTCGGAGAGCCACACGCCCAGTGGCCGGGTCTGGAACGATTGGGTCCTGGTGATATCTGTCGTGTCAGAGGTCGGGTGGGGATGGCGATGACAGACGAAGACGCTCTCGACTTCGCCATCGTGGTTTACCGCGAGGACGACTGCTGGCAGGCCGAGCTCCTGCCGGTCGCGCTCACGTCCGATCTGAAGGGGCTCATCCACGCCCTGAAGCAGCAGCCGAGCGAGAGCGGAACGATCGGCCTGGTCGCCGTGGGCGACGAGTTCTTCGTGGCGCTGCGAGTGCTGGGCGATCGGGTGGATGTGTTCCTGTCCGACATCGCCGCCTCGTGGGACTTTCCCCTGGCCCGTCAGGTTCTCGACTATCTCGACATCCCTGTGCCGGATGAGGAGGAGCTGGACGAGATCCTGCAGGACGAGGAGACCGTGCTCCCCGCGGGAGATCTGTCGATCTTCGCTGATCTCGGGTTGGACGAGATGGAGCTGGGCATCCTCTCCGGCGACATTGACCTGCTTCCCGAAGATGTGCTGTCCAGCATCGCCGCGCGGCTCGGGTTCTCTGAGCCGTTCGAGCGTGCCATCGAATCAGTCTTCGGCTGACCCCCTGGAGCTCGGACATGGCGTCCAACACCTTTTCTGCGGCCTTCGTCAGGACCTCCGACGGCTGGAGCGGTGCCGAGGTCGATCTCGGGGACGTCGAGATCGTCGACGACCTCGGTGACGCCGTCACGGAGGCGCTGGGTCTCACCGGCGACGAGCTCGCCCTGCTGTGCGTCGAGGTCGAGGACGAGTGGTTCGCCATCGCCCGCTATCAGGGCATCGAGGAGCCCCGGGTGTTCCTCTCCGACGTGCACGCGATCGTCTCCGACAGCCTCGGCGAGCTGTTCGCCGAGTTCGCGGGGGTGGCGCCCGACAAGGAGGGCAACGGGCTCGGCGTGCGCCCTGCCGGCGATTTCGAGCTGCTCAGCGACCTCGGCGTGAGCGCGGACGAGCTGCTTGAGCTGAGCATGGAGGAGGGCATGCTGCCGGCCGACATCCTGTCGGTGATCGCCGAGCGGCTGTCCTTCGCCGACGAGCTCGATCGGTTGCGGTGACGTACGAGGACGCGATGCGTCTGGCCCTGGCGGAGGCGGATGCGGCCGCCGCCAGGGGCGAGGTCCCGGTCGGCGCCGTGGTGCTCGACGAGCACGGCGAGGTGCTGGCCGCGGCGGGCAACGACCGCGAGTCCACCGCCGATCCCACCGCGCACGCCGAGGTGCTGGCGCTGCGCAGGGCGGCCGCGCGGCGCGGCGAGTGGCGGCTGGGCGGTTGCACGCTGGTGGTGACGCTGGAGCCGTGCACGATGTGCGCGGGCGCCGCCGTGCTGGCGCGGGTGGATCGCATCGTGTACGGCGCCACGGACGACAAGGGCGGCGCCGTGGGATCGCTCTGGGACGTCGTACGCGACCGCAGGCTCAACCATCGGCCCGAGGTCGTCATGGGAGTTCTCGCTGATGAGTGCGGTACGGCGATAAAGCGGTTCTTCGCCACTCGCAGGATCCGGTAAGCTCATGCGCGGTGGTGTCGCCTAGTGGCCGAGGGCGCACGCCTCGAAAGCGTGTGATGGGGCAACTCATCCGTGGGTTCAAATCCCACCACCACCGCCGGTGCCGAAGGGCCTCCGAGATCTCGGGGGCCCTTTCGCATGTCCGCGCGGGTTCGCCGTGTTCGCCTGTTCGCCGGCGTTCGCATGTCCCCGTGCCCGAGGGCGTTCGCGTGTCCGGGGGCGTTCGCGTGTCCGGGGGTGTTCGCGTGTCCGGGGGTGTTCGCGTGTCCGGGGGTGTTCGCGTGCCCGCCCCCGCTCGCGGTGTCCGGCTGCGTTCCCATGTCCGCGCCCGCGCCCGCCCACGCGACAACCGTAACCGTATTCACCGGCGGTTCACCGGCGGGAAAATGATGTCGGCCAAAAACAAAGAGGGAGCCGCGCGATTCCCGGCGGCTCCCCCTTTGAAATCCTTTCTCAGGTGGGCAGCTCAAGGACCCTGGCGTGCAGGATTGATCGTTGGTGCAGTGCCGCCCGCAACGCTCGATGCAGGCCGTCCTCCAGGTAGAGCTCGCCCTGCCACTGCACCACGTGCGGGAAGAGATCCCCATAGAACGTGGAGTCGGCCGCGAGTAGCGAGTGCAGGTCCAGCATGGCCTTCGTGGTGATCAACGAGTCGAGCCGGACCTGCCGTGGAGGGATCTGGGCCCAATCGCGGTTGGTCAGACCGTGGTTGGGATAAGGGCGTCCGTCGCCGACTTGCTTGAAGATCACCCCCCCGATTTTAGGAGAGATTTCGATTCCTCGTGTTGTCCGGCCGCATCATCCCAGCGTTCCGAGGGTGCAGTCGGTCGGTGATCCGTTTTCGTATCCGCGCGTGAACGCGGCGACGCGCTGGCGCGAGCTGCCGTGCGTGAACGATTCGGGATCGATTCTTCCGGTGGTGCGTTGCTGGATCCTGTCGTCGCCGACGGCGGCCGCGGCGTCGAGCGCTTCGGCGATCTCGGCGGAGGTGAAGGGCTTTTCGTAGAAGCCGGTCTTGATCGCGTTGCGGGCCCAGACGCCGGCGTAGCAGTCGGCCTGGAGCTCGATGGCGACGGAGCTGCCGCCCTCGAGGGCGCCGAGGAGATTCTGTACGTGGTGTCCGTACTCGTGGGCGATCACGTACGCCTGGGCGAAAGGCCCGCCTTTGGCGCCGAACTGCGAGCGGAGCTGGTCGAAGAAGCCGAGGTCGAGGTAGACGCGCTGGTCGCCGGGGCAGTAGAAGGGGCCGACGGCCGAGCTGGCCGAGCCGCAGGCGGTCCTCAGCCGGCCCGAGTACAGCACGGTCTTCGCCGGTCGATATCCCGAAACCTGCTGCTTCCAATAGTCCTGGATGCTGTTGACCACACCGACCACGCGGCACTTCTCCGACTGGTCGGCGTCCTTGCCCGTCTGGCACTGCTCGGTCAGGTTGGCGGGTGGCCGCCCGCGCCCGGGCTCGGGGGTGTCACCGACGTTGTTCAGTACTAACACCAGCACCAGGACGATCAGGCCGACGATGCCGCCGCCCCCGAAGATGATCCCGCCGGGGAAGCCGGAGAACCCGGAGAATCCGCCGCCCCCGACATTCCCGTAGTCCTCCACCTGCGACGCGTCGAGATCCGCCTCGTCCCTGAAGTCCATGCTGACATCCCTTCCCGGGGGTATCGCCCGCATGACAGACTGCCCCGAACCGGGAAAGACGTATCACACGGGGCTCAGATACGCCCGGAGAAGGTGTCGCAGCGGTTGGGGTCCCCGCTCTCGTACCCGGTGCTGAACCAGCGCTCGCGCTGCTCCGACGTGCCGTGCGTGAACGCGTCGGGCGTCACCCGGCCCTGGGAACGCCGCTGGATGCTGTCGTCGCCGACGGCGTCCGCGGCGTCGAGCGCTTCGGCGATCTCGGCGGAGGTGAAGGGCTTTTCGTAGAAGCCGGTCTTGACCGCGTTGCGGGCCCAGACGCCGGCGTAGCAGTCGGCCTGCAGCTCGAGGCGCACCGACGGGCTGTTCGCGCCGGGACGGTTGTCGCGGCCCACCTTGTCCATGGCGCCGAGCAGGTTCTGTACGTGGTGTCCGTACTCGTGGGCGATCACGTACGCCTGGGCGAAAGGCCCGCCTTTTGCCCCGAAGTCGCGCTGGAGCGTGTCGAAGAAGGTCAGGTCCAGGTAGACCTTGCGGTCGGCCGGGCAGTAGAACGGCCCCACGGCGGAGTCGGCCGCGCCGCAGCCCGTCCTGACCGCCCTGGTGAACAGCACGGTCTTGGCCGGCCGGTACCCCGAGATCTGCCCCTTCCAGTAGTCCTGGATGCTGTTGACCGTGCCGACCACCCGGCAGTCCTCCGACTGGTCGGCGTCGGCGCCGGTCCTGCAGCGTTCGGCGAGGTTGCCGGTCGCGGGCGCGCTGGGCTGCCGGCCGCCGCCCTGGACGCCGGGATCGCCCTGCTCGCCCGGGTCTCCGGTGAAGGGCGTCGGGAGGATGCCGAACAGGAACATCGCGGCCACCGCCAGGATCAGCAGCAGGCAGCCGCCGCCCTTGCCGCCGATCGGCAACATGCAGCCGCCCGGCATCCTGCCGAACCCGCCGCCGGGGCGCGGGCCCGACGCTCGTACGTCCTCGACCTGGGATGGGTCGAGCGGTTTGTCGTCGTCGAACTGCATCGAAGCCTCCGACCGCAGTTCTGCCCCGTAGCAGGTCGATTACCCTCAGCGATGGAAATTCCTGGGACTTCTGTGATATGTCCGGTAATCTGCTGCTATGACGGCTGGGTTGATCGGCATCGCGCTGGTCTCGCTGGGCATGGTACTGACGCCGGGGCCCAACATGATCTATCTGGTCTCCCGCTCGCTCACCCAAGGCCGCCGATCAGGGCTGATCTCGCTGAGCGGCGTGTTCCTCGGGTTCACGGTGTACCTCGTCGCCACCTGCCTGGGCCTGACGGCCGTCTTCGCGTACGTGCCCGCCGCGTACACCGCACTCAAGATCGCCGGCGCGGCGTACCTGCTCTGGCTGGCCTGGAACGCCGTCAAGCCGGGCGGGATCTCCGCCTTCGAGCCGCGCGAGCTGCCCGTCGAAAGCCCCGGCAGGCTGTTCTCGATGGGCTTGCTGACCTGCCTGCTCAACCCCAAGATCGCCATCCTGTACATGTCGCTGCTGCCGCAGTTCGTCGACCCGTCGATGGGCCACGTCCTGCTGCAGAGCCTCGCGCTCGGCTCGGTGCAGGTCGCCATCGGCACCCTGGTCAACGGCCTGATCGTCATCACGGCCGGCAGCCTCGCCGCCTTCCTCGCCCGCCGCCCGGTCTGGCTGCGCATCCAGCGCTACCTCACCGGCACGGTGCTCGGCGTCTTCGCCGTCTCCATGGCCACCGACCGCTCCAAGGCCCTCGTGACCTCCTGACCTCCAGCCGGGCAGCCCCCGCGCGGCGGCGCGTCAGGGGGGCGGGTGCCGATCGGGACGTCCTCACCCTGTCCGGGGTGCGTCCATGCACTGCCCGGGGTGGCGAGTGAGGGGCTGGGTGCGGTCGGGGCGTCCTCGCGCTGTTTGGGGTGCGTACTCGCGCTTCCTGGGGTGGCGGAGTGAGGGGCTGGGCGCGGTCGGGGCGCCCAGGCGCTGCGCGGAGTGCGTTCTCGCGTTCTCCAGGGTGGCGATCGGGATGCTCTCGCCGGTGGGCCGTTCCCCGGGGTGGGGGAGCGACTTCCCCCTGCGGAGGGAGCCCGGCCGGGCCGCGGCCGGAGAAGCTGGCAATCATGAGAACGACATCCGAAGCCCGCGTACCAGCACTGTCCGCGCCCCCGAGCCGGCTCACCATCTGGGCCGGCCGCACCATGATCCTGATCGCGGTGCTGCACACCGCCCTCATCGTCCCTCTCGCCCCGTGGTCGAGCTGGCTCGCCGGAGACCTTCGCGGCCCTGTGGCGGACAGCGCGTCGCTGGCGACGTTCTGGGCGCTGCCCGGCGGCTTCGTCGTGGCGCTGGCGCTGCTGGGGCTTCAGGTGGCGCGGGCGGGGCGGCAAGGACAGCGCATGCCCGCGTACGTCGGCTGGGTGATCCTCGCCTGGGGAGCGATGGCCGTCAGCCTGATCGGGCCGAGCGGTTTCCTCTTCACCGTCGTCCCGGCCGGGCTGCTCATCGCCGCGAACATCACCGCCAGGCGCCACCCCCGCACGTCGTCCTGAGCACGTCCTGCCTACGGGACATGGCGATCAGCGAGGTCGACGGCGCGCTTCGCCGAGGGCCGAGAAGAGAGACGGGCCCTCGGGAAGACCTGAACGCCAGAGGGGGTGCGCCGTGATCTCGGCGCACCCCCTCTGTGCCAGCGGAGGATGGGGGATTTGAACCCCCGATAGGTTGCCCTATACACGCTTTCCAAGCGTGCGCCCTCGGCCACTAGGCGAATCCTCCGCCGACGAGCTTACCGGACTTCTGCGGGTGCCAAGACCACCTTTTTCGGCGGGGTGGGTTCCCGCAGGGTGGAGCGAGCACTGTGGCATACGGCTAGACTGTCAACGGACCCCTCGCGCGGCGTCATCCTGTGAACCTCCCCAGGGCCGGAAGGCAGCAAGGATAAGCGGGCTCTGGCGGGTGTGCGGGGGGTCTCTTCGTTGAGAGCCCCCTCGAAGGCGGGATGGTCGCATGAGCCTTGCGCTTTACCGCAAGTACCGACCCGGGACCTTCGCCGAGGTCAAGGGTCAGGAGCACGTCACTGACCCGCTGCGGCAGGCGTTGCGTACCGGCCGCATCAACCACGCTTACCTCTTCAGCGGCCCTCGAGGGTGTGGCAAGACCTCCAGCGCGCGCATCCTGGCGCGTTCGCTCAACTGCGAGCAGGGCCCGACCCCCGACCCGTGCGGCACGTGCGAGTCGTGCGTCGCGCTCGCCCCCACCGGCCCCGGCCACCTCGACGTCATCGAGATCGACGCCGCCTCTCACGGTGGCGTCGACGACGCGCGTGACCTGCGCGAGCGGGCCTTCTTCGCCCCCGTGTCCGCGCGCTACAAGATCTACATCATCGACGAGGCGCACATGGTGACCCGCGAGGGTTTCAACGCGCTGCTCAAGCTCGTCGAGGAGCCCCCGCCCCACCTGAAGTTCATCTTCGCGACGACGGAGCCGGAAAAGGTCATCGGCACCATCAAGTCGCGTACGCACCACTACCCGTTCCGGCTCATGCCGCCCGCCACGCTCAGGGGCCTGCTGGAGGAGATCCTCACCTCCGAGAACGTCCCCTTCGAGCCCGCCGCGCTGCCCCTCGTCGTACGCGCCGGCGCCGGCTCCGCGCGTGACTCCCTGTCGATCCTCGACCAGCTCCTCGCCGGGGCCGACGACGACGGCATCACGTACGCCAAGGCCGTCTCCCTGCTCGGCTACACCGACGGCGACCTGCTCGACGAGGTCGTCAACGCGTTCGCGGCCCGCGACGGCGGCCGGGTCTTCCACACGGTCAACCGCGTCATCGAGGGCGGCCACGACCCCCGCCGCTTCGCCTCCGACCTGCTCGAACGCTTCCGTGACCTGGTGATCCTGGCGAACGTCCCCGAGGCGGCCACCAGCGGGCTGCTCGACCGGCCGGCCGACGAGCTCGAACGCCTCGTCCAGCAGGCCGACTCCATGGGCCCGGCCGAGCTGACCCGGGCCGCCGAGATCTTCAACGCGGGGCTCACCGAGATGCGCGGTGCCACCTCGCCGCGCCTGCTGCTCGAGCTCATGTGCGCGCGCGTCCTGCTGCCCGGGGCCGATCAGGGCGAGGCGGCGCTGCTCGCGCGTATCGAGCGGCTCGAACGCGGCGGCGCCGTCGCCCAGATGGCGGCCCGGGCGGCGGTCCAGCCTGTTTCCGGTTCCGGTACGGCCGGCGTCGATGGGGCGGGTGCCCCGGCTCAGGCGGGCGGCGGAGGTGCCCCGGCTCAGGCGGCCGGTGGGGGTGCGCCGGTTGGTGGTGTGGCGTCCGGTGGTGCGGCGTCTGGTGGTGTGGCGGCCGGGGGCGTTCCGGCCGGGGGCACGACGGATACGCCCGCCGGTCCCGCGCAGGCCCCTGCCGCGTCCTCCGGCGACGACTGGCCCGAGCCCGTCCGCCCCGGATCGGGCGGCGCTCCGTCGGGTGCCGCCGCCTCCGGGCCTTCCGCCGGTACGCGTCCGGCCGCCGGCGGTCCCGCCCCGGCCGCGGCTCCGAGCGGTGGCGGTGCCGGGGCCATCCAGTCGCAGTGGCCTGCCGTACTGGCCGCGCTCAAGCAGCGCAGCATCGTCGTCTGGGCCAACGTGAGCACCAACGCCCAGGTGGTCGGCGTGGAGGGCAACCTCGTCACGCTCGGCTTCACCCAGGTCGGCGCGATGAAGAACTTCACCGGCGGCGGCAAGGACGCCGTGGTGGCCGCCGCGCTCGGCGACGTGCTCGGTGGCACGTGGCGGGTCGAGGCGGTGGTCGGGGGCTCCTCGGCACCGCAGCCGCCCCGTGGTCCCGGCCGTACCCCGTCGCACGGCGGCCCGCAGGCCGGTCCTCAGGGGAGCGGCGGCGCGCCTGGTCCCGGCGGTGCGCCTGGTCATGGCGGCGCTCCGAACGCTCCCGGCGGCGCTCCGGTCTCCGGGAACGGTTCCGGTGGTCCGGCGACCGCCAACGGTTCCGGTGGTCCGGCCGATGGCGGGCGTGGGCCGGGGGCTCAGGGGCGTGGCGGCGTACAGGACGTCCAAGGGGCAGCGGGCTCGCCGGGGTCCGCGGGTGCGGCCCAGGGGGCGCAGAGCCCGTCGGGCTCTCAGGGGCGTACGGCCTCGCACGGCTCCTCCGCCCACGAGGATCGCGGCGGACAGGACTCCGACCAGCCTCCGGCCGGTCCGGCAGGCGGCGCGGCTCGCCCTGCGGGAGATGCGGCCGGTCCTGGCGCTGCGGCGGGGGGTGCGCCCGCTCGACCGACCACGGACGAGTCCTGGCCCGACGCGCCCGACGACGACTCCGACTTCGGCCCGCCTCCCGGGCCTGGACCGGCGCAGACCGTACCGGCCGGGCCGCGTGCCGCCGCGGGCCCGGGCAGCGGGCTGGCCGCCGCCCGCTCGGCCGCCCAGGCCGCGGCCAAGGCGGGGCCGCGCCTTCAGTCGGCGAGGGGCGGCGCGGCCGCCTGGCCCGACGCGATCCCCGGCCGCGAACCCAAGCCCGCCGACTCCGACGACGTCGACCCGCTGAACGACGCCGACGCCGACGTGTCCGCCATCTCGGGCATGGCCCTGCTCGAACGCGAGCTGGGCGCCAAGGTGATCGGCGAGATCGACCACGCCTGACCCGCCGGGTTCGCCCCGAACGACCGGCGATCGACCGGACGGCCCGCATGCACGCCCGGCGGTGACCTTGCGCGGGTGGATGTGTGGTCGTGGCCTCGCGTGGACCGGTGTGTGGTCGTGGCCTGGGCGCGGGCGGATGCTCGGTCGTGGCCTCATACGGACGGGTGCGTAATCGTGACTTCTCCCTCGGCGGGTGGGTGGTCGTGGCCTCATGCGGACCGGCGCGCCCTCCTTCAGCGGCGCCGCGCCCCGTGTCTCCCCTGCGGTCCCGTGGGTGGGCCTGTCGGTTGCCCCTTCTGGCCGAGCGCGTGTGCAGGGATGCCTTTACGACGGTGCCGCGGGCTGAGTCAGGTGAGGAGGCGGGAACGGGCGGCGGCGCTGCGGGGGTCGGTGGGCGGGAGGGCGGCGAGGCGTTCGAGGACTTCGTAGTCGTCGCGGCCGTTGCACGTCTGCGCGTACGCCCACAGGTCGTCGGGCGTGCCGTGGCGCAGCAGGCAGGCGCGGACCTGGGCTTCGAGCTCGTCGCGTTCGCGGCGGATCTCGGGCGACTCGGAGCGGGGGAGCAGCGGGCCGGGGTAGGAGCGGGCGAGTGCGGCGGGGTCGCCGGCGGGCAGGAGGCGGCGCAGGGTGAGGAAGTCGGCGTCGACGGGGCAGGTCAGCCGGTACGGCTTGGCGGCGATGGCGTTGCCGAGCTGGGAGCGCAGCCGGTGGATCTCGGCCCGGATGGTGACGGGGTTGCCGTAGTCGCCGTACAGGTGGAAGGAGAGCTGTTCGGCGGTGAGGCCGTGGGGATGGAGCGCGAGGAGGGTGAGGATCTCGGCGTGCCGCAGGGACAGGGGGCGCTCGCGGTCGCCGTAGACGGCGGTGGGCGGGCGTTCGCCGAGGAAGGAGAGCCTGAGGAGGGGCGGGGCGGCGGGCGGTGACGGGCGCAGGAGGTAGCCGTCGGAGAAGGGCTCGAGGAGGGCGACGCGGCCGTCGCGCAGGATCATGCGCTGGCCGGCGAAGCGATCGGGGCGCCCGTCGAGGTGGACGCGTTCGCCGAGGGATCCGGCGGGGTCGCCGGAGATGACGCGGCCGGTGGCGGAGAGCAGGACGCCGGGCTTGCCGCGCAGGGACTCGTAGCGGCGGCGCAGGCGCTCGTCGCGTTCGTGCATGCGCAGGGCGAGCTGGGTCTCGGCGAGCTTGGCGGTGGTGGCGACGAGGGCGACGGTGGCGGGGTGGAGGCTGCGCGCGGTGCCGCTGATGTCGACGCAGCCGATGACGCGGCCGGAGTCGGGGTCGGTGATGGGGGCGGCGCTGCAGGACCAGACGTGCAGCACGCGCATGAGGTGTTCTTCGGAGAAGACGTGCACGGGCCGCCCGGTGGCGAGGGCGGTGCCGATGCCGTTGGTGCCGACGCGCTGCTCGCTCCACTGGTGGCCGTCGGCGAGCCCGATGGTGTCGGCGCGGGACATGGTGGCGTGGTTGCCCTCGCGCCACAGGACGCGGCCGTCACCGTCAGTGACGATCATGACGTGGCCGGTCTGCTCGGCGAGGCCCGACAGGGTCTGGGCGAGCAGCGGGAGCAGGGGCTGGAGCGGATGGTCGTCGCGGAGGTCTCTGATGCGGGAGGGGTCGATGACGAGCGGGGCGCTGGTGCTCTCCATGTCGATGCCGGCGTCGAGGGAGCGCATCCACGAGGCCTTGATGAGGTGGCGGGGCGCCTGGGGAAGGCTCTCGCCCGCCGCGACGGCCTCGTACGCGCCCCGCAGCAGGCGGGAGTACGCGTCGAGATGGGGGTAACTCATCGGTCACTCCAAGTAGTCAGAAAGAGCATCCGCCTTGCGGCGGGTGAGCGCAAGTCGTTCGAGGTGATTGCGGAGGGTGAGTGAATGAACGCAACGTGTGTGCAACGTTGCGCTCACTAGCGTCCTTGCCCAACGCGTCGGCGTGGTGCGGCCGCTCCGGCCGGCGTGGTGGCCGGGTCTCGGACGCTGGAGGGGGGCCGAGATCCGGCCAGAACACGCCGACACACGAAGGGGCGGCCATGGCACGCCGGCGCCCGAAACGAGCGGCCGTAACACGCCGGCGCCCGGCCGAGGGCCGGGAACGCGACGGAGACGCGCGACGGAAACGGGGGTGCGAGACCAGGTCAGGGCGGCGCAAAAGCCCGCCATGGGCGGCATCGGGGGAAGAGATGGTCGTCCCGTGCGGATAACCGGCGACGAAACTAGGGGACACCCCAGTACATGACGCCGCTCAAACACCGTAGGCTCGTGGCAGTCACGAACGCGGAGCCACGAGGAGCGCACGACGGTGAACCCAGGGGATGTCAACCTGCAGCAGCTGCTGGAGCAGGCCCAGCTCATGCAGCAGCAGCTTGTGAGCGCCCAGCAGGAGCTCAACGACGCGCAGATCGAGGGCTCATCAGGCGGCGGCATGGTCAAGGCCGTCGTCAACGGCTCGGGCGAGCTGCTGGAACTCAAGATCGACCCGAGCGTGATCGACGCGGGCGACCCGCAGGACACCGCGGACACGATCGCCGACCTGGTGATCGCGGCCGTCCGCGACGCCGTACGCGCGGCCGCCGACCTGCAGCAGGAGAAGCTCGGCCCGCTGGCCCAGGGGCTGGGTGGCGGCGGTCTCGGACAGCTGCCAGGGTTCTAGGCATGTACGAAGGGGTCGTCCAGAACCTGATCGACGAGCTGGGGCTGCTGCCCGGCGTCGGTCCCAAGAGCGCGCAGCGGATCGCGTTCCACCTGCTGGCGGCCGATCCAGCCGACGTCAAACGGCTGGCGCACGCGTTGCTGGAGGTCAAGGAGAAGGTGCGCTTCTGCCGGGTCTGCGGGAACGTGGCCTCGGAGGAGGAGTGCCGCATCTGCCGCGACGCCCGGCGTGACACGCACGTCATCTGCGTGGTCGAGGAGCCGAAGGACGTCGTGGCCATCGAGAAGACGCGCGAGTTCCGGGGCACCTACCACGTGCTGGGCGGTGCGATCAGCCCCATCGACGGGGTCGGCCCCGACGACCTGCGCATCCGCGAGCTCATGACGCGCCTGGCCGACGGCCGGGTGACCGAGCTCATCCTCGCCACCGACCCCAATCTGGAGGGCGAGGCCACGGCTACCTACCTCGCCCGTCTGGTCAAGCCGATGGGCGTCAAAGTGACACGACTGGCCAGCGGTCTGCCTGTGGGCGGTGATCTCGAATACGCCGACGAGGTCACTTTGGGCCGCGCGTTCGAAGGACGGAGGCTGCTGGATGTCTGACCAGTGGAGCGACCTGGCCGATGAGATCTCCGTGCACGCGCAGAACTACGTGGACGGCCTGACCAGGGTGGCGGGCGGCGAGGGCGGCGACGCCATCTGGTCGATCCTGCTGGTGGAGGTCGCCCAGGTGAGCCTGGCGGGCGCCAAGCTGGGGGCCAACCGCGACGTGATCCTGTCGGGCAACTACGAGCCGCCGATGAGCGAGGACCCCGACATCGACGGCGTGCGCACGGCCCTGGCGGAGCGGCTTGAGGCGGTCGACGACTACGTGGAGGTGTTCGACCCGTACAAGGACACCGCCGTCACGCCGTACCGGCTCTCCGACGACCTGACGGCCGTCGCGGCCGACCTCATTCACGGGCTGCGCCACTATCACGCCGGCCGCCCGCACGAGGCGCTGTGGTGGTGGCAGTTCTCCTACTTCAACACGTGGGGCAACCACGCGGGTGCGGCAATGCGGGCATTGCAGGCCCTTGCCGCGCATTCCCGGCTTGACGTGGCGGAGGAGAAGACTTCGGTCTGATCATCCACATACTGGTACGGACAAGTCAGCCCACGAGACGCCCCCGATAGACTGGCAGCTCACAGTCCAGACCGGGAGACTCTCGTGGCGCTCGTTGTGCAAAAGTACGGTGGTTCGTCCGTCGCCGACGCGTCCTGCATCAAGCGGGTCGCGCAGCGGATCGTCGCGACGAAAAAAGCCGGCAACGACGTGGTCGTGATCGTCTCCGCCATGGGCGACACGACGGACGAGCTGCTCGACCTGGCCGAGCAGGTGTCGCCGCTGCCTCCGGCACGCGAGCTCGACATGCTGCTGACCTCCGGCGAGCGCATCTCGATGGCGCTGCTGGCGATGGCGATCGCCAACCTCGGCCACGAGGCCCGCTCGTTCACCGGCTCGCAGGCAGGCGTGATCACCGACTCCACGCACGGCAAGGCGCGCATCATCGACGTGACGCCGAGCCGTATCCAGGAGGCGATCGACCAGGGCCACATCGCGATCGTGGCCGGGTTCCAGGGCGTCTCGCAGGACACCAAGGACATCACCACGCTCGGCAGAGGCGGCTCCGACACGACGGCCGTCGCGCTGGCGGCGGCGCTCGAAGCCGATGTCTGCGAGATCTACACCGACGTCGACGGTGTGTTCACCGCCGACCCGCGCATCGTCCCCGCGGCGCGCAAGATCCCCAAGATCTCGTACGACGAGATGATGGAGATGGCGGCCTGCGGCGCGAAGATCCTGCACCTGCGGTGCGTCGAGTACGCTCGCCGCTTCAACCTGCCGATCCACGTACGCAGCTCGTTCAGCACCAAGGAAGGCACGTGGGTCGTAGCCGACCCTTACAACGAAGGAACCGAGATGGAGCAGCCGATCATCTCCGGCGTGGCGCACGACCGGAGCGAGGCCAAGATCACTGTTGTCGGCGTGCCCGACAAGGTCGGCGAGGCTGCCACGATCTTCAAAACGCTGGCCGACGCCGAGATCAACATTGACATGATCGTGCAGAACGTCTCGGCCGCGGCCACGGGCCGTACCGACATCTCCTTCACGCTTCCCACGGCCGACAGCCAGACGGCCCTCGCGGCGCTGAAGAAGATCCAGCCCCAGATCGGTTTCGAGTCGTTGCTGTTCGACGACCAGATCGGGAAGGTGTCGCTGGTGGGCGCGGGCATGCGCTCCCACCCCGGCGTCACCGCGACGTTCTTCGCCGCCCTCGCCGACGCGGGGGTCAACATCGAGATGATCTCCACCTCGGAGATCCGCATCTCAGTGGTCGTCGGGCAGGACGGTGTCGATGCGGCCGTGGCGGCCGCCCACCGCGCCTTCGACCTCGACGCCGACCAGGTCGAAGCCGTGGTGTACGGAGGTACAGGACGATGAGCAACAGGCCCAATCTCGCACTGATCGGCGCGACCGGCGCCGTGGGCACCGTCATGCGCGACATCGTGTCGACGCGCGAGGACATCTGGGGCGAGATCCGTCTCGTCGCCTCGGCCCGCTCGGCGGGCAAGGTGCTGAAGGTGCGCGGCGAGGACGTCGTGGTGCAGGCGCTCGCGCCCGAGGTGTTCGACGGCATCGACATCGCCATCTTCGACGTCCCCGACGAGGTGTCGGCCGTGTGGGTGCCGATCGCGGCCGAGCGCGGCGCGATCGCCATCGACAAGTCGGGCACGTTCCGCATGGACCCCGACGTGCCGCTGGTGGTGCCCGAGGTCAACCCGCAGGACGCGCGGCAGCGCCCGCGGAACATCATCTCGACCCCCAACTGCACGACGCTGTCGATGATGGCCGCGATGGGCGCGCTGCACGCCGAGTTCACGCTCAAGGAGCTGGTCGTCGCCTCCTACCAGGCGGTGTCCGGGGCCGGCGTGGCCGGTTCCGCGCGGCTGTACGACGAGGTCGAGGCGCTGGCCGGCGACCGTACGATCGGGCAGGCCGCGGGCGACGTGCGCAAGGTCCTCGCCAACAAGCTGCCGGCCGAGTCGCCGTTCCCCGCGCCCATCGCGTTCAACGTGGTGCCGTGGGCCGGCTCCGACAAGGGCGACGGCTGGGCCTCCGAGGAGCTGAAGCTCCGCAACGAGTCGCGCAAGATCCTCGGCATCCCCGACCTGAAGGTCTCCGCGACCTGCGTGCGCGTGCCGGTGGTCACGACGCACTCGCTGGCCGTGCACGCCCGCTTCGAGCGCGAGATCACGGTGGCCGACGCGCGTCGCGTCCTGGAGGCGGCGCCGACGGTGGTCGTCATGGACGACCCGGCGAACGGCGTCTTCCCGACGCCCGTCGACGTGGTGGGCACCGACCCCACCTACGTCGGCCGCATCCGCCAGGCGATCGACTTCCCCAACACGCTCGACCTGTTCGTCTGCGGTGACAACCTGCGCAAGGGCGCGGCGCTCAACGCGGCGGAGATCGCCGAGCTGGTCGCGGCCGAGCTTTCCTGAGTGCTCACTGACGCGTCCGATGACGTGACCTGGTGTGGCGCCGTACGTTCGCGTGCGGCGTCACACTTTTTCAGTGCGCGGTGTTCCGGGTTCTTGCGGCCGGGGGCTCGTGCGCGGCCCTGGCCGGCCGTGGCCCTGTCACCGGAAGAGGATGTCCCAGTGGTCGCCCTCGTCGGCGAAGACCGCGCCGTGGCCCTTGTAGAGCCGCGCGCCGTCACTGCGGATGCCGGACCGGTCGTAGTGCTTGTGAATGTACCGGTCGATGCAGGAGTTGTGGGCGATGTCGAGCTTGTAGCCGTTGCCGTGGCTGTAGACGCCGGGGGCGTGGCCCCGCTCGGTGCCGCCGGTCACCAGGATCGGGCAGCCGCTGTCCTGCTTCAGCTCGATGATCTTGGCGAGGGTGCCCGTCCTGATGCGGTCGAGCGACGTGCAGTGACGCAGGTGCTTGCTGGTGCAGTGGCCGGTGGACTTGGTCTGCACCCCGGCGTACCTGAGCCAGCTCGCGGCGGTGGTGTGCGACATGGTCACCGACGCCCTCCTGGGCAGGACCCGCGCGAGATCGACCTGAGCGCGCCTGTGAGCGGCGTGCGCGCGCGTCCTGGGGATCCTGGCCGCCCTGGAGCGCAGGCGCTCCCTCTTCGCCTTCCGAGCCCCGGGACGCGCCTTCTGCTTGGCCTTGGGTGCGGCCGGATGCGCCTTCGTCTGTGCCGGCCGGGCCTCGATCGGCGCGGGCCAGGCCTCGATCGGCGCCGGGCGGGCCGTGAACGAGTCCATCGCGTCGATGGCGGCCGGGTCGTGGGAGTCCCAGAAGCCGTCCTGTGCGCTCTCGTCCCACGACGGCCAGTCGCCGGCCTCGCTGAGCCGGGTGCGTGCCTCGAAGAGCCGCTTGTACGCCCACCTGGCCGCGGCGCGCGGACCGATCTCGTACGCGTCCGCGAGCGCCGGCAGCGCCGGGTTGTGCTCCCATCCGCCGGGCCCGTGCAGGCTGCCCGGTGCCGGCACCCATTCGGGGCGGGTGGCGGCCGAGGCAGCGGAGGCCGGCGCGATTATGGTGATCTGAATGCCGAGGAGTGCGGCAAGGAGCCGCACGGTTCCACGTATCCACATGTCGATGCCTTTTCGCGGAAATAGCCCTTCCGCCTGAAACGACAATCCCACCATTCACTGGAGATAACTCATGCCGCGGACGCAACTTTGCCTTGTGGCGGCGATCACCGTGCGGCTCCATGACCTAACCGCGTTCGACGACGTAAAGTGACGAACGTGTCCGAAGCCCGAAACAGAGGAGCGGAGAGCACTCGAGAGGTCATCGTCGAGACGGCCTTGCGGCTGTTCAGGGAGCGCGGCTTCGAAGCGACCACCATGCGGGCCATCGCGGCCGAAGCCGGTGTGTCCGTGGGCAACGCTTACTACTACTTCGACAGCAAGGAAGCGTTGATCCAGGCTTATTACGACCGCGCGCAGGCCGAGCACGAAGCCGCATGCCGGGAGTTCCTGGCCACTGAGGAGTCGTTCGCGGCCAGGTTGAGCGGAGTGTTGCGGGAGTGGGTGCGGGTTTCCGAGCCGTACCACGAGTTCGCGGTGAAGTTCTTCAAGCACGCGGCCGAGCCGACCAATCCGCTCAGCCCGTTCAGCAAGCAGTCGTCGCCGGCGCGTGAGGCGTCGATCGCCATTTACCGGGAGGTCGTCGAGGGATCGCGCGACAAGATGAACGCCGAGTTGCGCGAGGAACTGCCCGAGCTGCTCTGGCTGCTGTCGATGGGCATGGTGCTGTTCTGGGTGCACGACACCTCGCCGGGGTGCGCGCGCACGTACCGGCTCATCGAGGTGACGGTGCCGCTGGTGGACCGGCTCGTCGGGCTGTCGCACCTGCCGGGGCTGCGGGGGATCACGAAGGACTTCATCGCGGCGGTGCACGAACTCCGGGCCTAGGGCTACATACCGAGCGGTTGGTATGGTCCTCCTGTCAGCCGAATGGGAGGCCGTGCATGACGCAGAACTGGGGCATGACGATCCCCTTTTACGACCGCTCGCTGTCCAGGGCGCAGGACCTCGTCGCCGAGCTGCCCGCGCTCGGCTACACCGACGTGTGGTCGGCGGAGGTCAACGGCACCGACGGGTTCGTGCCGCTGGCGCTGGCCGCGCAGTGGGCGCCGCAGGTGCGGCTGGGCAGCGCGATCGTGCCCGTCTCGACGCGCGGCCCGGGTCTGCTCGCCATGTCCGCGGCCACGTTGGCCGACCTCGCGCCCGGTCGGTTCGTGCTGGGCATCGGCGCGTCGTCGCCGGCGATCGTCGAGCGGTGGAACGCCGGCACGTTCACCAAGCCGTACGCGCGTACCCGCGACACCCTGCGCTTTCTGAAGAAGGCGCTGGCGGGGGAGAAGGTCTCCGAGCGCTACGAGACCTTCGAGGTGAAGGGCTTCAAGCTGGAGCGCGCGCCCAAGACGCCCCCGAAGATCGTGCTGGCCGCGCTGCGCCCGCGCATGCTGCACCTGGCCGCCGAGGAGGCCGACGGCGCCATCACCAACTGGCTCTCGCCCAGCGACGTGCGCAAGGTCCGCGCCGAGATCGGCGCGGGCACCGAGCTGATCGCCCGCCTGTTCGTCTGCGTGGACGACGACGCCGAGCGGGTCCGCCAGACCGCCAAGCGGATGCTCGCGGGTTACCTCACCGTCCCCGTGTACGCAGCCTTCCACGACTGGCTGGGCCGCGGCGAGGCGCTGCGGCCGATGCACGAGGCGTGGGCCGCGGGCGACCGGCAGGCCGCGCTCAAGGCCATCCCCGACGAGGTGGTGGACGATCTCATCGTGCACGGCGACGCCGCCACCTGCCGGGCCCGCATCAAGGAGTACGTGGCGAACGGCCTCGACACCCCGGTGCTCGCGCCCCTGCCCGGCCCGACGCCCATCGATCAGGCGGTGCGCGAGCTGGCCCCGGAGGCGTAGCCGTCGAAGGAGCGGTGATGAAGGAGCTACTGCGGCTGGACGCGGTCGGCCAGGCCCAGGCGGTCAGGGACGGCCAGGTGTCGGCCCGCGAGCTGGCCGAGGCCGCGATCGCGCGCATCGAGGAGGCCGACGGCGAGCTGAACGCGGTCATCCACCGCCGCTTCGAGCGCGCGCTCGCCGAGATCGACGCCATCCCGGCGGACGCGCCGTTCCGCGGGGTGCCGATCCTGCTGAAGGACCTGGGCTGGCGGGAGGCGGGCGAACCCTACAGCGCGGGCTCGAAGGTGCGCGACGAGGCCGAGGACGTGCCCGACGCGTACGGGGTGGTGCGGCTGCGCGAGGCCGGCTTCGTGCTGCTCGGGCGGACGAACACCCCCGAGTTCGGCACCACCATCACGACGGAGCCGGTGGCGTTCGGGCCGACGCGCAACCCGTACGACCCGGCGTACTCGGCGGGCGGGTCGAGCGGCGGGTCCGCGGCGGCGGTGGCGGCCGGGATGGTCGCGCTGGCCACGGCGAGCGACGGCGGCGGGTCGATCAGAGTGCCCGCCTCGATGTGCGGGCTGGTGGGCCTCAAGCCGTCGCGTGGGCGGGTCAGCCACGGGCCCGCGCTCGGCGAGAGCTGGAACGGTTTCGCCTGCCCCGGCTTCGTCACCAGGACCGTACGCGACACCGCGGCGGCGCTGGACGTCGTCTCCGGCATGGAGCCGGGCGACCCGTACGGCGCCCCGCCGCTGCCCGGCAGGCTCGCCGACGAGGTGGGCCGCGACCCCGGGCGGCTGCGCGTCGGCTTCCTCACCGCGCACCCGCGCGGCGACGTACCCGAGGATCCGGAGCTGACGGCGGCGGTCACCGGGGCAGCGGCGCTGCTGGAGTCGCTCGGTCACGACGTCACGGAGGGCGGTCCCGACGCCCTCGCCGATCCCGAGTTCCCCCGGCACTTCGCCGCGATCGTCTCGGACAACGTGGCCGCGCTCGTCGCCGGGCTCGGCGCGTGGCGGGGCAGGCCGGTCGAGCCGGACGAGCTGGAGCCGCGCAACGCCGCCATGGTCGCGGCCGCCCGCGAGCGCAGCGCCGCCGACCACCTGCTGTCGTCGCAGTGGATCGACCGGTTCCGCCGCCGGATGGCCTCCTGGTGGAGCTCCGGGTACGACCTGCTGCTCATACCGTCGATGGGGACGGCGCCGTTCAGTCTGGGCTGGATCCCGCCCGACGACGTCACCACCGCGTCAAGCCGCACCCTGTCCGTCGTCGCCTACACCGGGCCGATGAACGCGACCGGCCAGCCGGCGATCTCGCTGCCCCTGCACAGGACCGCGTCGGGGCTGCCGGTGGGCGTGCAGCTCGTGGCCGCCGCCGGCCGCGAGGACCTCCTCGTACGGGTGGCCGCCCAGATCGAGCAGGCCAGGCCGTTCGAGCACCCCTGCCTGCCCTGAACCGAAGGGGGTGAGGAACCTCTGGCCGTTCCGACGCGTTATGTCGTGAGAAGCCGGGGGTAGGGGGTTGCACATGATGGCGAAGGCAGCACGGGCGGCCGCGGCGTGGCGGACCTATCGCGAGGTGACCAGGCCGGGCACACCACCGCTGATGACCAGGGTCCGGGCGATCCCGAGGATGCTCGGCGCGGTCATGCGGGGGCGCTACTCCGGCCTGGGCAAGGGCAAGCTCGCCCTGATGGGGCTCGGCGTGGTCTACCTCATCTCGCCGATCGACGTCATCCCCGACTTCCTCATGCTGATCGGGGTGGCCGACGACTTCGGCGTGCTCCTGTGGCTGTTCGCCTCACTGCTCGGCGAGAGCGGGCGCTACGTCGAGCACGAGCGCGCCGTCATCCAGGGCCATGTCGAAGAAGACCTCTTGCGGGGCCGGATAGCGGGCGATGCCGCCCGGCGCCGGCCCGAGGAGGCGTGAACCGCTCCAAACGCACGGCCGGCGCCGAGCCAGGCTTGACCGTACGGCCGGCGCCGAGCCAGAGAGCTCAACCGCATGGCCGGCGCCGAGCCAGGGGCTGGACCGTACGGCCGGCGCGGGCCGAGAGGGTTTGACCGCACGGCCGGCGCCAGGCCGGAGGGTTCAGATCTCCTCCATCCGCAGCCACGCCCGCGACGGCAGCGGGTGGCCGAACAACCGGGCGGCGTTGCCGTAGGCGACCCTGGCGATGTCGGCCGGTGGGAGCGTTCCGAGATTGCGGGCCACCGACTTCTGCGTGTCGGGCCACGTGGAGTCGGAGTGCGGGTAGCCGCTCTCCTGGAGCACGTGGTCGAGCCCGACCGCGAGGCGCACGCCCGACAGCGCGTGGTCGTCGAGCGTGCCGAAGAAGAAGTTGCGGCGCAGCACCTCGCTGGGCTTGAGCCCGCCGTCCCACGACGTCTCGCCCGCCACCGGGTGGTCGAGCGCGTAGTCGGCGCGCTCGGCCAGCATCGGCAGCCAGCCCACGCCGCCCTCCACGATGAGGATGCGCAGCGCCGGGAAGCGCAGCGGCAGGCCGGACCAGAGCCAGTCGGCGCAGGCGAACATCGCGCTCGTCGGCATGAGCGTGGTGATGGCCTCGATGGGCGTGTCCGGTGACGGCACGGGCGACCAGGAGGAGTCTCCCGCGTGCAGGCAGACGACGGTGCCGGTCTCCTCGCACGCGGCGAAGAACGGGTCCCAGTGGCCGGAATGGATCGACGGCAGCCGCAGCCTGGTCGGGAACTCGGGGAACACCACCGCCTTGAAGCCCCGCGCCGCGTTGGCCCTGATCTCTTTGGCCGCGATGTCGGGGTCGGGCAGCCACGGCAGCTGCAGGCCGATGATGCGCTCGGGGTAGGTGCCGGCCCAGACCTCGATGTGCCAATCGTTCCACGCCCTGACCAGGGCGAGACCGAGCTCCTGGTCGCGGGTCCGCGCGAACGGCATGCCGGCCTGCTGGGCGAGCATGCCGGGGAAGCACAGCGCCGCCCAGATGCCGGCGGTGTCCATGTCCTTGATGCGGGCCTCGATGTCGTGGCAGCCGGGGCGCATGTTCTCGAACCGCACCGGGTCGAGCGTCCACTGCTCGCGCGGCAGGCCGGCGCCCACGTCGATGCCGGCACACGGGTAGGTGGCGCCGCCGTAGCGCCACACTTGGTGACCGGACTCCGTCTCCACGACCTTGGGCGCGACTTCGGCGTATTTCTCCGGCAGACGCCCTTCGAACAGGTCGGGCGGCTCGATCAGGTGATCGTCTGCTGAGATGATCACGTAGTCGCGCCGCCTGGGTTCAGGGTCGGGGAGCAGCGGCGTAGTCACGCACGTAACCGTACGACGGCGGCATAACGTCGAACAAGCTGCGACGTATCCGTTGGGTCTCTGCGCACAATCGCCGGCCGGGAAACGCCGGGAGAGTGACGGCCGGCGAGGTGCGGATGACCAGGCCCGCCCCGCGCGGCGAGCGCGCAGGCCGTCCCATTACCCTGCACCGTTCGCGTCGGTCAGGAGATGCGTCCGCAGGTCCGCCACAGCGTCGCGGGAAAGTTGGAGCACCTGCGTGACGTATCTCTCGATGCCGCCGTGCCGGGCGTTCATGTCGGCGAGGAAGAGCCGCATGGCCTCCGGCGGCGCGAGCCCGAACCCCGGCCAGACCATCGCGTCCGGGTGGCGCGTCTTCCAGTCGGCGATGAAGCGCTCGGTGGCCAGGCCCGTGAGCGCGTAGTCGGCCACGATGTCGTCGTCGTGCACGCCGACCAGCGACAGCACGAGCGCGGTGAGCACGCCCGTGCGATCCTTTCCCGCCGCGCAGTGCACGACGACGGGCGCGTTGTCCGCCTGCGCGATGGTCTCCAGGGCGGCTCTGAGGTTGGCGACGCCGTCCTCGGTGATCTCCAGGTAGCGGTCGGCGAGATAGCGGGGGACGCCCACCTCCTCGGTGTACGGGGTGAGGTCCCAGCGCCGGCCCTCGATGGGCAGGTTGAGATAGAGGGGGCACTCGCTCTCGGGCACCCGTCCCGCCTTCTCCACCTCGAAGGGATGGCGCAGGTCGATGACGCTGCGCACGCCCAGCGCGCGGTAGGCGTCGAGGTCGTCGCCGGCCAGCCAGCCGAGCGAGTCGGCGCGGTAGAGCCGCCGCCACTTGACGGCACGCCCGCCTGCGGCGCGGTATCCGCCTACGTCGCGGAAGTTGCACAGGTTGGTGAACTCGATGTGGCGGATCACGCTCCACACCCTAATCGGGGGTGGCCGTCGATGCCGCCGTCTCCTTCACGTGCTGCTGTGCCTGAGCGGAGCGGCGTTCGGCCACCTCGCGCCGGATCAGCATCACCCAGCCGCCGATCGCGATGCCGATGAACAGCCACCACTGCACGCCGTAGGCGAGGTTGAGCCCGCCCCCGGAGCCCACGTCGGGCTCCGGTACGGGCGCGGGCGCCGTGGCGGGGGCCGGCTGCTGCTCGATCAGCTCGACGTAGCCGCCCACCAGCCGGTACGGCAGCCCCTTGCCGATCGCGTCGGCGTTGATCAGCAGCACCTGGCCGGGCGGCAGCCCGCCGCGGTCGCGGATGCCGCTGTTCTCCTCGGTCTCGCTCGGCCGCAGCCGCCCGGTCACCGTGACCTGCCCGGAGGGCGGTGCGGGCACATCGGGCGCGGTGTCGGCGGTGGCGCCCGCGGGCACCCAGCCGCGGTTGACGATGACGGCCGTGCCGGGGCCCGTGACCAGCGGGGTCAGTACGTAGAAGCCGTTGCGGCCCTCCTGGGGGCGGCGGCGTACGACGAGGCCGTGCGCGGTGTCGTACGTGCCGGTGACCGTCACCTTCCTGAACCGGTCGTCCTGCTTGACCTGCTGCCCCGGCGCGGCGAGCCGGTCGATCGGCACGGGCGGGGCCTCGATGTTGGCGGTGACCCGCTCGCTGTTGGCGGAGCGCTCTTCGAACCTGCCGAACTGCCACCGCCCGAGCAGCACGAAAGCGGGGATGACCAGCAGCACCACGACGTGGAGCACGAGCCATCGAGGCGTCAGCAGGAACCGGTACACGCCTTCAAGACTAGGCACCGGCACCAGTGGTGCCGAACTCAGGCGGTTTCCAGGTGGGCGCCCCTGCCCGGGATCGGGGTGACCTCGCGCGGCCCGCCCACCTCGTGGCCCTCGGCGCAGCGGAAGCGCAGCTCGATGGGGGCGCCGCAGTCGCGGTGGGTGAGCACTACCGGTGGGCCGTCCTCGCCGGCCAGGTATTTGTCGCCCCAATGCATGAGGGCGACGAGCAGGGGATAGAGGTCGCGGCCCTTGTCGGTGAGCCGGTATTCGGCGCGCTGCCGCTGACCGGGCTCGCGGTAGGGCACCTTGCGCAGCAGGCCCTCGCTGACCAGCCGGGCCAGGCGGGCGCTGAGCACCTGGCGGGGCGCGCCGGTCATGGCCTGCATGTCGGCGAACCGCCGTACGCCGTTGAACGCCTCGCGCAGCACCAGGAAGGTCCACTTCTCCCCGACGATCTCCAGGGTGCGCTCGATCGAGCAATCGTCCCGGAAACCCATGCGAGAAGGCATGTTCATTGTTGCAGTATACCTGAGTTCGATTGACAGACTCAGCCTCGGAGGGCAGGCTGAGTCCATGCAACGAACTCAGCTCCGTCCGGTGTGCCCCGGCGACGAGGAGCGGATCAGGCGGTTCCTCGCCGGGCTCTCGCTGCACACGCAGACGCTGCGCTTCTTCACCGGCGTCTCGGCCCCCTCCGCCGCGCTCGTACGGGCGCTGCTGGCCGTGGACGAGCACCGCGAGGCCCTGGTCGCGACCGACGACCGCGGCGAGATCGTCGCGCACGCCATGAGCTTCCGCGGCGGTGGATACGCCGACGTCGAGATCGCCGTCGTCGTCGCCGACGCCTGGCAGGGCCGCGGGCTCGGCACCAGGCTCGTGGACGAGCTGCTGTCCAGGGCCGCGCTGCGCGGCGCGCGCACCGTGGGCATGGACGTCATGGGGGAGAACCGGCGCGTGCTGAGGCTCATCCGCCGCCTCTGGCCGGACGCCGTGATGCGGGTACAATCCGGTACGGTCGAAGTGACCGCTATGATCGGTCAGCCGGGCCTATTTGCGGAACAACGTTCTGGTGCCACACCATTGACAGTGTGAAGAGTGTCAAGAACGGACGCGACGGCCGCACCAGGATCATCGAGGGCGCCCTCCGCCGTTTCAGTCAGGACGGCGTGTCCGCCACCACCCTGGCCAGCCTCCGCGAGGAAAGCGGCGTCAGCGTCGGCAGCTTCTACCACCACTTCGCCAGCAAGGAGCACGTCTTCGGCGTGCTGTACGGCGAGATCCTCGACGCTTACCAGAAGGAATTCCTCGCCGAGCTGGTCCGCCACGACGACGCCAAAGCCGGCATCGAGGCGATCGTGGCCTTCCACATGCGCTGGGCCGGCGAGCATCCGGAAAAGGCCCGGCTGCTCATCAGCGAGCGCCCGCCGCGCAAGCACGAGCCGGGCGGCGCCGAGGTGGCCGAGGCGCGGCGCGCGTTCTTCAAGCAGGTCTCCGACTGGTGGCGGCCGCACATGAAGAACGGGCTCCTGCGGCCCGTGCACGCCACCATGTGCTACGTGCTGTGGCTCGGGCCGGCGCAGGAGATGTGCCGGCTGTGGTTCGCGGGGGCGCACACACCGACCGAGGAAGAGATCAAGGATCTGGGCGAGGCCGCCTGGCAGAGCCTCCGCCAGCGCTCCTGAACCGGCTCCCGCTCCAGGCGGGGTCGCGCCGAAAAGGGGTCCTGCATGCGGGTGAGGGTCAGGTACGCCGTGCGGGCGCGGCAGGAGGCCGGCCCGCGAAGCAGGCTGGGCGCCGCGTTGGAACGTGCCATATCGAGCGGTCGAGAGTGATGTCGAGGCGCATGTCTCCCCGCCTCCGGCGCAGTCCCGGCACGCGTACGCGGTCGTGCACGTCGAACCTGCCACCGCTCGGATAGCCGAAGCCCAGCTCGCCCGGCAGCACCCGCAGGTCGTCGCGGTTGCCGCAGCGCGGGCACGTCCATGAGACGAGGTCCAGCGCCCGGTCGTAGTCGGAGCAGGCGCTGAAGTACTCATCGGGCCGGAACGTCGCATCACAAGCCAGGCAGGGCAGCAACATGGGCCTGCTCCAGGGGTGGCGCGGGTGCTTGCTCTCTAGAGATATCGCGGCTCCCTTGCCGCACGCTTGCAGAACGCTTGGACGTCTCCGTAGCGGTATGAACACAGTCGGTGGCGATTCATGTGGATGTGTCCGCGGTGAAAGGATGGTCGGGTGGAACGACTGCGCCATCATCTCCTCGACACCGGTTACACGATCGACGGCGTACGCGAGCGCCTGGGCGACACCGCCGCATCGGCACTCGCCCGCGAGGAGCTGATACCGGCCCTGCGCGCCACCGCCGGCGGAGACCCGCTCGGCACGCTGATCAGGCTGTGGTGGCTGGGCGTTTCCGTGCCCGCCAAGAGCCTCGCGCCCGAGGTGCTCGAATCCGGGCTGGTCGCGGCCGACGGCGACCAGGTCACCGCGACCGTGCACCTGCAGCCGTGGGAGACCGGCGGCTACCTCGTCTCCGACAGGAAGGTGCGTCCCGGCGACCCCGCGCTGCGGCCCGACCACGTGGTCGGCGCCGGGGGAGCGTCGGCCAACCTGGCCCAGCTCGTCACCCGCCGCCCGGTGGGCGGCGCGCTCGACCTCGGCACCGGCTGCGGGGTGCAGGTGCTGCACCTCGCCGGGCGGGCCGAGCGCATCACCGCCACCGACGTCAACCCGCGCGCGATCGAGCTGGCCCGGCTGAGCTGGGAGCTGTCGGGGATCTCCGGGGTGGACGCGCGGGTGGGCTCGATGTACGAGCCGGTCGAAGGCGAGCGGTTCGACCTGGTGGTGAGCAACCCGCCGTTCGTGATCGCGCCGCGGCGCGAGGGACGGCTGACCTACCGCGAGTCGGGCGCGTCCGGCGACGATTTCTGCCGCGACCTCATCCGCCGCACCCCCGCCTTCCTCAACCCCGGCGGCCAGGCCCACTTCCTGGCCAACTGGCTGCACGTCAGGGGTGAGGACTGGCATGACCGGGTCGGCGGCTGGCTGCGCGAGACCGGCTGCGACGCCTGGGTGGTGCAGCGCGACGTGCAGGACCCGGCCGAGTACGTCGAGCTGTGGCTGCGCGACGCGGCCGAGCAGGGCACCCCCGCCTACGCCGAGCACTACGACCGCTGGCTCGCCTGGTTCGAGGAGCAGCGGGTCGAGGGCGTCGGGTTCGGCTGGATCACGATGCGCAACTCCGAGACGCTCGACCCCGTCGTACGCGTCGAGCATCTGGCGCACCAGGTCGCGCTCCCGGTCGGCGACTACGTGGACGGGGTGATCGACGCGATCGCGTCGGCGCACCGGGCTCAGGGGCTTGAGTCGGCGAAGCTGCGCACCGCCGACGGCCTGCTCGACGAGCGCATCGGCCTGCCGGGCGCGGAGGACCCGATGAAGATCGTGCTGCGCCAGACGCAGGGGCTGCGCCGCAGCCGGGAGGTCGGTACGGTGGAGGCCGCGCTGGCCGGCGTGTGCGACGGCGAGCTCGCGCTGGGACCGCTGCTCAACGTGATCGCCGAGCTGGTCGGAGACGGCGAGATCCCCAACGCCGACGCGCTCAGGCCGCTCATCGCCGAGGGGTACTTCCTGCTTTGATCCGGCGTTGATTCGACGTTGACCCCGGGGGTGGAGGCTTCGGGACATGGCACGGACCTGGGGGGTTCGAGGGCCGTGTCAGGTCCGGCCGGTCGTCTTAGTGAGGCGGCGGGCCGCCGCGCGGAGCATCCGGAAAAACCGGGCCCCCTAGCGACGCGTGGTGGCCGGAGATGGCCGGCCGGGCTGAACACCCATCGATCACGAAGCTCTTTCGTGGCACCCCTAAGGACAGCCTTGATCAACCATGTGTGGATGACACGTCTGGACGACGAGCTGTACTCAGGACTCGACGACGGAACCGGCGCCGTTCCTGGCTCCGGGCCTGCCGGAGGGATCAGCGGTGGTGCTGTCGGGGGGGAAGCCGTCGAGCATGGCCTTGAGGTCGCCGGCCTCGGGCGCGCCGAGCCTGGTGAAGATCTCGAAGGCCCGGCGTAGGCAGTCGCGGCTGCGGGGGAGGTTGCCGAGGCCGCGCAGCGCCTTGCCGAGCACGGTGAGCGACAGCGCCTCCCCGTACGGGTGGCCGATGTCGCGGGAGACCACCAGGGCCTCCTCCGCGTGGCGCACGGCCTCGGGGTAACGCTCGGCGGCGATGAACGTCTCGGCCAGGCGGGAGCACACCCGCTGCTCCCAGACCCGCTGCTTGCTGGCGCGGAAGAAGGCCAGGCACTCGGCGTGGTGGTGGACGGCCTCGGTGAGCCTGCCGACCCGCGACAGGACGATGCCGAGGTGGTAGCGGGCGCGGGCGGTGCCGGCCCCCGAGCCCATCTCGGTGAAGATGGCCAGCCCCTTCTCCGCCGCGGCGATCGCGTCGTCGGCGCGGCCGAGACCCAGGTGGTCGCGGGCGGAGTAGCTGAGCACCAGCGCCTCGCCGGCCGGCACGTCGTTGTCGCGGTAGAAGCGCATCGCCTCGTCGAAGAAGGCCAGCGCTTCGGTGTGGCGGCGCTGCCTGCCGACGACGACGGCCAGGGCGTTGAGCACCTCGCCGGTGACGACCTTCTCCTTGCGGGCGACCGACAGCTCGTGGACGATCCTGAAGTGCTCCTCGGCCTCCTTCAGCCGGTTGGCGGCGAACAGCACCCGGCCGAGCACGTACCTGGCCCGCAGCTCGCTGCCCCGGTCGCCGTTCTTCAGCGCGGCGGCGAGCACGGCGCGGGTGCTCTGGCCGAACTCGCGCGTGTGGGTGCCGGACTCCAGCAGCGGCTCCATGGCCACCAGCAGGTCGGCGGCGGGCAGCAGGTCCTCCTCCGTGCGCGCGCCGGCGGCGGTCTGGTGGATGGTGGCGAACAGCGAGTCGCCCTCGGCGATGAGCCAGGCCACGGCCTCGTCCACGGTGGTGAACGTGCGGCCGGTGCCGATCACGACGAGGTTCGCCGAGATCATGCTGCCCTCGTAGGCGAGGGCGTGCGCCGACTGCGCCGAGGCCAGGTAGTAGCCGAGCAGGCGGCGCAGGGCCAGCGCGCGCTCCTCGGGGCTCTCGGTGCGTTCGAGCTCCCGCCGGGCGAAGAGCCTGAGCAGGTCGTGGAAGCGGTAGCGGCCGGGGGCGGGCGCTTCGAGCAGGCTCGCGTCCACCAGCGATTCGAGCACGTCCTCCGTCTCCAGCGCGTCGGCGGCGAGCACGGCGGCCGCGGCGCCCGCGGAGATGTGGGGGCCGTTCGACAGCGACAGCAGCCGGAACGCGCGGGCCTGCACGGGGGTGAGCTGCCCGTAGCCGAGCGCGAACGTCGCCTCCACGGCGAGGTTGCCCACCCGCAGCTCGTCGAGGCGGCGCTGCTCGTCGGCCAGCCTGGGCACCAGCGAGGCCACCGTCCACGAGGGGCGCGCGGCCAGGCGGGCGGCCACGATGCGGACGGCGAGCGGCAGGAAGCCGCAGGCGGCGACCACGTCCATGGCGGCGCCGTGCTCGGCCGAGACGCGCTCGTCGCCCGCGACGGCGGAGAAGAGCTGCAGCGCCTCGTCCGGCTCCATGACGTCGAGGTCGATGAGCCGGGCGCCGGGCAGGTCGGCGAGCTTGCCCCGGCTGGTGACGATGGCCGCACAGCCCGGCGAGCCCGGCAGCAGCGGGCTGACCTGGCCGGCGTCGCGGGCGTTGTCGAGCAGCACGAGGATGCGGCGCTCGGCCAGGATCGAGCGGTAGAGCGCGGAACGTTCCGCGAGACCGTCGGGGATGACGTCCGGCGGGATGCCGAGCGCGCGCAGGAACCCGCCGAGCGCCGACTCGGGCGCCACCGGCTCGTCGCTGTAGCCGCGCAGGTCGGCGTAGAGCTGCCCGTCGGGGAAGACGTCGGTGAGCAGATGCGCGACGTGGACGGCGAGCGTGGTCTTGCCGACGCCGCCGATGCCCGAGATGGCCGCGACCGGCACGCCCTCGGCCGCCGACTGGGCCGAGAGCATCGTCCGCAGGCGTACCGCGACCTCCTTGCGGCCGGTGAAGTCGCTGACGGCGGCGGGGAGCTGGGCGGGCCTGGGCAGCTCGGGAGCCGCGGGCTGCTCGTCCTCGGCCCCGGGCGGCTCCACCTCGGCGGGCGCCTCCGCACCGGGCCTGGCGGGAGCGGCCAGCGTGGGGTCGGCGGCGAGTATCCGCTGGTGCAGCGAGGTCAGCTCGGGGCCCGGCTCGATGCCCAGCTCGTCGATCAGCGCCTCGCGGGTCTCGGTGAAGACGTTGAGCGCGTCGCCCTGCCGGCCGCAGCGGTAGTAGGCGAGCATGAGCTGGGCGCGCAGGCGCTCGCGCAGCGGGTGCTCGGCGGTCAGCGCGATGAGCTCGGAGACCACCTTGGCGTGCTCGCCCAGCTCCAGGTCCACGTCCATCAGCGTCTCGATGACGCTGATGCGCCGCTCGATCAGGCGGTCGCGCTGGTGCTCGGCGTAGGGGCCGACAGTGCCGGCCAGCGGCTCGCCCTCGAACAGGTCGAGCGCCTCGCGCAGCCCGCGTGCGGCCGCGGCGTGCCTGCCCGCCTTGCGGGCCTTCTCGGCCTGCGCGACCAGGCGCTCGAAGCGGGTCAGGTCGAGCGAGTCCTCCGGCAGGCGCAGCGCGTAGCCGCCCCTGCCGATGGAGGTCAGCAGCTCGGGGCGGGAACGGGCGGGCCTGCCGGGTTCGAGCACCGTGCGCAGGCGCGAGACGTACGTGCGCAGCGCTCCGAGCGCGCGCGGCGGGGCCTCCTCGCCCCAGACGGCGTCGATCATCTCCTGTGGTGTGACGGCGTGGCCCTCGCGCAGCAGCAGCATGCCGAGGATGGAACGCTGCAGCGGGGTGCCGAGGTCGAGTTCCTGGCCGTCATGCCAGGCGCGGACAGGACCGAGCACGGCGAACCGCAGCCCGCCTTCGCCGCTCTGACCCACCATGCCGTTCGTCTCCCAGCCAGCGAGATGATTTGTTGCCAAATGATAAGTCCATCGTTCTTTGCCCACCTAGATCCCGACAGATCCGTTCATTCGCCCGTTGATCCGCCGTCAATCAGGTGTTGAACTCGCCCCTGGATGCTGAGAACCGGTGACGCGGGCACGCATCGCGGGGGCGTGTGTCTACAGAGTGCGGGCCGGGCCGGAAAAATACCGGCCCCGCCCGGATATTCCGGGCGGGGCCATGGGTGGACGGTTGTCAGGCTGCCTCGACCAGACCGAGCCTCGTGCGCAGCCGGTCGCGAACGGCCGGCCATTCAGAGTTCAGGATCGAGTAGAAGGCGGTATCTCGGACCGTATTGTCGGCGCCTCGGCTGTCCGCTCGCCGCACCCCGTCGAAGTGTGCGCCGAGTGCCTCGATGGCGGCCCGGGATCTGGTGTTGCGTACGTCGGCCTTCAGCGTGATGCGGTGGACGTTCCATTCGTCGAAGGCGTGCGAGAGCAGCAGGTATTTGCTCTCCCGGTTGACCCCGGTGCCCTGGGCGCTCGCGCCCAGCCAGGTGTAACCGATGTCCGCCACGGACGGGATGTCGCCCACCGCACCTCGCGTACCCGGTGGCCAGGGCATGGGACCCTGCCAGTACTCCAGGTGCATGAGACGGGTGGCACCGACCACGCGGTCGGTGTTGAGCCACCGGATGGCGAAGGGCAAAGAGCGGCCCTCCGCCTGCTCAGCCATGGCGGCCTCCACGTAGGAGACCACCTCGTCCCTGCCGTTGGGGACGCGAGTGAAGGCGTAAGTGGAACGGTCTTCACTCGCCGCGGCGACCAGGTCATCGACCGCCGCGAGGCTGAGAGGTTCCAGGCGCACGAAGCGCCCGGACAGGGTGACAAGAGCGGGCATGAGCACATGATGGAGGCTGGTGGGCACCCCTGTGACCAGGCTGCGCGCAGGAACTTTCCGCCGCTGTGACGGCCATGGTGTTTCCGCAGGTCAAAGGCCCCTTTTGGGGGAGGGTCAACCCGCTCTTGGGGAAAGATTCGCCTAACCGTGACAGGGGGCGGTGACGAGCGCCGGATGCGGCCGGCTCACCGCGCCGTGACGGACCAGGGCCAGCTCTTTCAGACCCGTCGACAGGAAGTCGAGATTGTCGGCGATCCACGGCAGCCCGAGCGGGTCCGGGCTGTTCAGCGCGGCCTCGCGCTGCTCGGCGGTGTCGCCGTAGAGCAGGCTCACCGCGACGCGCACACGGGCGGCCGAGGGGTCGTCGCCGAAGGCGTGGCCGGGCAGCACGCCGATGCCGTGGTTCTCCAACAGGATCTTGGTGATCTCGGCGGAGCCGCCGAGCCTGAGGTGGCCGAGGTCGGGATAGAGGTAGAAGCCGCCCTGCGGGACGGGCGCGACGGCGCCGATCTCCGCGAAGCGCTCGTGCACCGCCCTGGCCAGCGCGCCGTGCAGGCGGCGGCTGCGCTCGATGCGGTCGGTCAGCTCGGGCGGGTCGCTGAAGGCGTACGTGGCGGCCTCCTGGACGGGCGCCGCGGGGGCGGACCAGATCTCGCTGGCCACCGCGAGCAGGTTCCTGCGCAGGGTGCCGTTCTCCGGCAGCCGGGCCACGCCGATGCGCCAGCCGCCCAGCGCCAGGCTCTTGCTGAGACCGGTCGTGATGATCGTGCGCTCGGGCGCCAGCTCGGCCGGGGAGGTGTACGTCAGGCCGGGCTCGTGCACGAGGTCGCGGTAGATCTCGTCGGAGATGATCGTCAGGTCGAGCTCGCGGGCGACCTGGGCCAGGCGGGCCACCGTCTCGGGAGTGGCCAGCCGGCCCGTCGGGTTGTCGGGCAGCGTCACCAGCACCGAGCTGACGGTCCTGCCGCGCGACCTGGCGCTGCGCACCTCGGCCGCCACCACGTCGGGATCGGGCACACCGCCCTCTCCTGGTGGTGCGGGCACCAGGATGGGGCGCGATCCCACCAGGTCGGCCTGCGCGGCGTAGCTGACCCAGCTGGGCACGGGCAGAACGATGTCACCGCCGATCGCCAGCAGCAGGCCGTACAGCAGCGACTTGCTGCCCGGTCCGCAGACGACCTGGTCGGAGTCGGTGGTCAGCCCCCGTCGTGTCCAGTAGCCCGCCGCCGCGGCCCGCAGCTCGGACGCCCCCGCGACCGGCCCGTAGCCGTTGCGTTCTGATGCGGCGGCCAGCTTGTCGCGCAGCGCCGGGTGGACGGGCAGACCGGCCTCACCGAAGGCCAGGTGCAGCACTCGTTCCCCGGCGCGCCGTCTTCGTTCGATGTCCTCGTTGGCCGCCAGAGTGGCGGACAGGGTCACGGTCATGTTTGTCACGTTCCCAGGGTGATTGGATGAAGGCATCAGCACAAGCGAGGCTTTTCGTGGGTAGGCATAAGGAAGTCTGATGCTCGAATTGAGGCGTTTGGTACTGATCTGCGAGTTCGCGCGGAAGGGCAGTATCGCCGCGGCGGCGGAGTCGCTCGGGTACAGTCCTTCGGCCGTCTCCCAGCAACTGGCCGCGCTCGAACGCGAGACCGGCACCGCGCTCATCGACAGGACCGCGCGCAGCGCCGAGCTGACCGACGCAGGACGCCGGCTCGTCATGCACGCCGAGCGCATCCTGTCGATGGTCGAGGAGGCCGAGTCCGACCTGTCCGCCCACGCCGGCAAGCCCGCCGGGCGGGTCGTCGTCACCGCCTTCCCCACCGCCGCCGTGGCCTTCGCGCCCGCACTCGCCCGCTCCTTGCGCCGCCACACCGAGCTGACGCTGCGGCTCGGCCAGAGCAGGTCGGGACGAGGCCTGCGCGAGGTGCAGTCGGGCGAGGTCGACATCGCGCTCGTGGACGACTGGTACGGCCGCGTCCGCGACAGCGACAGCCTGCGGGTCTTCCCCCTCCTGCACGACCCGCTCGTGCTCGTCGTGCCGCGCAAGCACCGCCTGGCCGACCCTGAGGTGCCCGTGGACCTGCGCGAGCTGCGCGACGAGCCGTGGATGGCCACGCCGGACGGCGAACCGTCACGACTGGCCGTCGACCGGCTGCTCGTCGACGTGGGCGGCACCAGGCCGAGCCCGTGGGAGTTCGAAGGACTCGGGACCATCCTGTCGCTCGTCGCCAAAGGCATCGGCATCGCCGCCGTGCCCGCGCTCGCGCTCGCCGCCGGGGTGCGGGGGCTGGCCGTGCGGCAGTTCCCCGGCAACCCGGTGGGGCGCGACGTGCACGCCGTCGCCCGCGGCTCCAGCGTGCACCGGCCGTCGGTGTCGGTGACGCTGCGGGCCATCCACGTGGCCGCCCGCCTCATCGCCGCCGACCTCGAACCGGTCAGCCTGGCCGAACGCTCCCGCACCGACCAGCCGGCCCTCGACGGGTTCGACATCCGCGTCGGCTCGGCCAAGCACGCCGCCGGACGGCAGTTCAGCGAGTGACGCTCGACCGGCCGGGCTCCGGCCGTCGGGCCGCATCGGCCGGGCGGCGTCGCCCCGCTCGCGTCCGGCCTGGCGTTCGGCCTGCCCTGGGCTGGTCGGGCTGTCGTGGGCGCGCGATCGCGGTAACGTCTGCGGCCATGGCGCCTACGTACGAGATCGAGCGACTCCTGCTCTCCCAGCCAAGCACGCGCACGGTCGCGGGCGTCGACGAGGTGGGCCGCGGCGCCTGGGCCGGTCCCGTCCTGGTCTGCGCGGTCGTCACCGACCTGTCAGAGCCGCCCGCCGGGCTCACGGACTCCAAGCAGATCTCCGAGGCCAAGCGCGGGCCGCTCGCCGCCGAGCTGGCCGAATGGGCCGCCGGCGTCGGCTACGGCGAGGCCGGCCACCGCGAGATCGACACGCTCGGCATGACCGAGGCGCTGCGCCGGGCCGCCCGCAGGGCGCTCGAAGCCCTGCCGGTGCGCCCCGACGCGGTGATCCTCGACGGCAAGCACGACTACATCGGAGCACCGTGGCCGGTGCGCCTCGAGGTCAAGGGGGACGCGGCCAGCATCTCGGTCGCCGCCGCCTCCGTCCTCGCCAAGGTGCGCCGCGACGCCTACATGGCCTCGCTCGGCTGCGACGAGTACGGCTTCGCGGAGAACGCGGGCTACCCCTCGCCCGCGCATCAGGAGGCGCTGGCACGGCTGGGGCCCACCCAGCACCACCGGCTCTCCTGGTCATACCTTGACGAGCTGCCCCAATGGCGGCATCTGAAGCATCACCGCGACCCCCTCGTCGGAGAAGGCCAGGTCAGCCTCTTCGGCTGAGCGGCCCACCCACCGGGCCTACCGCCGAGCGCCCGCCCGGGCGCGGGCCGCACGTTCGCGAGGGAAGGGCGCCGGCCCCGCGCCGTGCGCGGGGGCGGCTTCGGCGGTGCGGGGAGATGGGTGCCGGGTGTGCCCCGGGCGCGTGCACGCGTTGCTGCGCGGGTGTGGGTGAGGTCCGCATGTCGCGGGGTGTGCGCGGCCTGGCATCGGTCATCATTCCGAGCATGCGGATCGGGATCTTTGTCGTCGCGGGGCTGTTTCCCGGGCGGGAGGCCGGGCGGGTGCTGGCCGACGCCGTCGAGTGGATCGTCGCGGCGGAGGAGGCGGGGTTCGACGACGCGTGGATCGCCGAGCACCACTTCATGCCGTACGGCGTGTGCCCGTCGCCCACCACGCTGGCCGCCGTCGCGGCGGGACGTACCAGCCGGATCGGGCTGGGCACGGCCGTGAGCGTGCTGTCCACGCAGCACCCCGTCGCGCTCGCGGAGCAGGCGGCGATGCTGCACCACCTGTCGGGCGGGCGGTTCACGCTCGGCGTCGGCAGGGGCGGGCCGTGGGTGGACCTCGAAGTGTTCGGCACCGGGCTCGAACGCTTCGAGCGGGGCTTCGGAGAATCGCTCGACCTGCTGCTCGCGGCCCTGTCGGACGGGCGGGTCTCAGCGGACGGCGAGTTCTTCCGCTTCCGCGAGGTGACGATGGTGCCGCAGGCGCGGATGCGGCCGGTCGTCGCCTGCACCTCCGAGCCGACCGTGCGCCTCGCGGCGGAGCGCGGGCTGCCCATGCTGCTCGGGCTGCACATCGGGGACGACGAGAAGGCCGCCATGGTCGAGCGCTACCGGGCTTTCGGCGGGCCGCCGGTCGAGCACGTGGCGGCGGGGGTGGCGTACGTGGCCGACTCGAC
Source organism: Nonomuraea sp. NPDC049309 (assembly GCF_043196965.1). Taxonomy (NCBI): domain Bacteria; kingdom Bacillati; phylum Actinomycetota; class Actinomycetes; order Streptosporangiales; family Streptosporangiaceae; genus Nonomuraea; species Nonomuraea sp. NPDC049309. Next base: position 1,003,921 of record NZ_JBICSH010000002.1, read on the forward strand.
GATCGGGGCGGCGCACGAGCTCCAGCGTACGATGCCCGCCTGGCTCGGGCCCGGCCTCGCCGGATACCGGCCGGTGGACGACCGGCCGCGGCCGCACCGCGACGTGGACGACTACGTCGAACTGCTCACGAAGATCCACCCGATCGGGTCGCCCAAGCACTGCGCCGACACCCTGCGGCGGACCTCGGAACGCACCGGCATCGAGCACTTCGTGCTGCTGGTGGAAGGGCTCGGCGAGCACGAGCGGACGCTGGAGAACATCAGCCGCTTCGGCACCGAGGTCCTGCCGCTCCTCCGCGACTGAGCGCGGGTGCGGCTGCGCGGCCCGCTCCGTCGCTTTGCGTGCCTCGCTCTCGCTCCACTTCCCCGGTCGGCGCGGCCCGCTCCGGTGGTGCGTAGGGCTCCGGCGCTGCGCGGCGGCGCCGTTTGCGAGTGTCCTGGTGTGGCGTGGTGGAGTCGCCGGCCGGCGAGCCGGGGGGGGGGAGCCGGCTCGCCGGAGGAAGCTCAGCAGTCGACGAGCTCCGGTTTCTGGTTGAGGATCTGCGCGCGCGGGGTGACGAAGTCGGCCAGCGCCTTCGTGGCCGTCGGGTCGAAGACGGCGACCCGGTGGCAGTTCTGGAAGGCCAGGCGCACGCCGTAGTGGCGCTCGAGCGCGCCGCGCATCGCGTCGCTCGCCATGCAGCGCAGGAGCTGGCCGCGTGCCTCTTCCGACGGCGGCGGCACCTGGTTGTCCGCGAACTCGGCCCCGCTCTGCTCACGCTGCTTGACCAGGTCGCTGATCAGCGACCACGCGTACGGAAGCGAGTCGCGGACGCAGGCGAGGAACGCCTCGTCGTCCACCTCACCGGCCTTGGCCTGGTCGAGCAGATCGTTCGGAACGGTCAGCGACATGCTGTCTCCTCTCGGAAGGGATCACATCGGACGTTAGATCGCTGGAGCGGGCATGCTCCAGAGCCTTGACCGGCACAGTCATGTGGTCGTGGGGCCGTAGACGAAGTCGGGGTCGATCTGCTCGGCCAGGTCGTGACCGGTGCGGGCGTTGCCCCACGCCTCGGCGTTGCGCAGGTGGAACTCGATGGTCTGGCGGCCGAACTTCGCCCAGTCTTTCTGCTGCTCATCGAGGGTCTTGCGGAGCAGCGCGAGCGCGTCGGCGTTGGCCGGCTCGAGGTCGTCGAGGGTGAAGTGGCGGCCCTGCTCCAGGGCGCGGACGGCAGCGGAGTGCTCCATCCAGGTAAGGAGATCGTCACCCACGTGTTCGCGCAGGAACTCGACGTCGGACTCGTTGTGCACCTTGTTGCCGACCACGGCCAGGGGGACGTCGAACTGGGAGGCGTGGTCGCGGTACTGGCGGTAGACGCTGACGCCCTGCCGGGTCGGCTCGGCCACCAGGAACGTCAGGTCGAAGCGGGTGAACAGGCCAGAGGCGAAGGAGTCGGCGCCCGCCGTCATGTCGACGACGACGTACTCGCCGGGGCCGTCGATCAGGTGGTTGAGCAGCAGCTCGACGGCGCCGACCTTGGAGTGGTAGCAGGCCACGCCCAGGTCGTCCTCGCTGAACGGGCCGGTGGCGAGCAGGCGCACGCCGTCGGGGGTGGTCAGGCCGTAGGGGTCGGTGAGCAGGTCTTCGACGTTGAGCAGGGTGGAGCCGCGGCCCGGAGGGGTGGTCTTGACCATGGCGTCGGCGGACGGGATGCGGGGGTTGGTGCCGCGCAGGCGGTCTTTGATCTCGGTGAGGTGGGCGCCCAGCGGCTCGGGCTGGCGCTCCAGGCCGAGCACCAGGGCGAGGTGCTGGTTGATGTCGGCGTCCATGGCGACCACCGGGGCGCCCTGACCTGCCACGTGCCTGGCGAACAGGGCAGAGATCGTCGTCTTGCCGCTGCCGCCCTTTCCGACGAACGCCACTCTCACGGGATGCTCCAAGAATGATGATGAAAACCGTTTCCAATCGCGGTGGTCATCATCATGCCACAGTGCGTGCAGGTTGACAGCGCCTTTCCGCCTGTACGGGGCGAGGTGGCGGGCGCGCGGCGACCATCTGTGCCGGTACGCGGCTTATCGGCGGGCGAGGCGTGCGGGCCGCCCATCCGCCGCGCGGTGACCTTGGCCGGTGGGCCCCGGCTGATGGCGGTCGCGGGGCCCGAGAGGCGCGGGGTGGGCGGCGGGCTCCCGCAGGGTGCCTCACCGTGTCCGGCGGCGTTCACCCGTGCCCTCGCGGCGTTCGCCGTGCCTGGCGGTGCTCACGGCGTCCGGCGGTGCGCTGGTGGGTGGGGGAGGGCTACTGGCAGGCGGTGTCCAGGGTGAGGGGGGTGTCCTGGGCGGGGGTCGCCGTCGGGGCGTGGGCGGAGGCGGTCCTGGTGGAGGCGGGTGGGTCGAGGGCTTCCTTGACCTTGCGGCGGATGAGGTACCAGTCCGGGTACGCGGTGTTGATCAGCGGCGGCACGAAGCTCAGGCTGCGGATCTTGGCGTTCTTGACCTTGCCGGCCAGGTCGATGACGGCGGGCAGCAGGTCCTGGGGCAGGTCGGTGGAGATGGCGCGCTTGGTGGCGGCGGCGAGGCGTTCGAAGCTGTTGAGCACGGTCACCGGGTCGGCCTGCTTGGCGACGGCGTTGAGCAGGCACTTCTGGCGTCCCATGCGGACGTAGTCGTCGCTGTCGGTGCGCGAGCGGCCGAACCAGAGCGCCTCCTGGCCGGAGAGCTTGCGGGTGCCGGCGGGCAGCAGGCCCTCGCGGTACTTGCCGTACACGATGGGGGTCTTGATCGTGACCTCCACACCGCCCATGGCGTCGATGATCTCGGCGAAGCCCTTCATGTCCACCATGGCGTAGTAGCTCACCGGGATGCCGAGGATGTCGCTGATGGTGGCCTTCAAAAGGGTGGATCCGCGCTTGCCCGCCGCCACGCCGGGCACCATCTCGGGGTGATCCTCGGCGTACTGGTAGATCTCGTTGAGCAGCCCCGGCGTGTCGGGGCCGCTGCCGGTGAAGCCGTACGGGAAGAGGTCCCTGGCCGGGCCGGCGGGCAGCGGTACCCGCTGCAGGTTGCGCGGCAGGCCGAACAGCACGGTGGCGCCGGTCTCCACGTCCACGCTGGCCACGGTGATGCTGTCGGTGCGCACCCCCGGACGCCCCGGCGCGGCGTCACCGCCGAGCAGCAGGAAGTTGACCCGCTCCGCGCCGTTCCACGGGTCCTGGGCGAGCACGGGCGCGCCGGTGCTGCTGGGCGTGAACAGCGTGTTGACGACGTCGCGCGACAGGTAGGCGAGGCGGGTGGCGTACACGGTGGGGGCGAGGATGAGCGCGCAGAGCGCGACCGTCAGCGTGGTGCTGAGGAAGCGGCCGACGGTGTCGGAGCGCTCGGGCCGGACGAGCAGCCACGACCAGACGATCACGCCGGTCCACACCAGGGCGATCGCCACGAGTCCTGCGGTGAGCCAGGACAGCCAGTAGGGCTGCACGGCCAGCGAGAGCAGGTTCGTGCTGAACGCGGTGAACACGGTCAGCACGCCGGCCAGCATCAGCACGTACGCGGCCATCAGCGCCAGCCCTGTTCTGCGGCGCTCGACGGCGAGGTGGGCGACTCCCCACAGCAGGGTCGAGGCCACGGTGAGCGCGAGGCTCGTGCCGAGTCCAAAGCGTCGATTTGCTCCCGTCATGCCTGGTCAAACCCCCATAGACGGCCCATCCAAGCAACGGTAGTAATGCTCCCCTCCGGGCCCTCGACGCGAAAGGGAAGAGTTGCTTCAAATACCAGTCAAGCGAAACTTGAGATATAACGTGAGTGTGCGCAAGCGACACGGTCGTTACGGTTTCGACGCGCCCTGGCCGCTGGTGGGCCTCTTCCTCGGCGCGACCCTGCTGCTGGCCCTCGCGGCCATCTCCTTCGTCCTCGACGTCACCGCCGCGGGCGTCGCCTTCACCTTCGGCGGCCTCTACACGCTGGCCAGCGCGCTCAGCTACCTCTACACGACACGGCGCGGCAAGTTCGCGGTCTGGGACGAGGAACTGCGGCGGCTGCGCGGCGACGAACGCGTGCTCGACCTCGGCTGCGGCCGGGGCGCGGTGCTGATGGCGGCCGCCGGGCGGCTGACCGACGGCGGCCGGGCGACCGGCGTGGACCTGTGGCGTACGAAGGACCAGACGGGCAACACCGAGGCCGCGGCCAGGGCCAACGCCGAGGCGGAAGGCGTCGCCGACCGGGTGGACCTGGTCACCGGCGACCTGCGCGACCTGCCCTTCCGCGACGACGGCTTCGACGTCGTGCTCTCCGGCCTGGCCCTGCACAACATCCCGTCGGCCGAGGGTCGCGCGCAGGCCGTGCGCGAGGCGTACCGGGTGCTGCGGCCCGGCGGGCTCATGCTGCTCGCCGACTTCCAGCACACCCCCGACTACGAGCAGACGCTGCGCGATCTCGGCGTGATCGACGTGCGGCGGCGCGACGCCGGATGGCGCTACTGGTACGGCGGCCCCTGGTTCGCCACCACGATCGTCGAGGCCAGGAAGCCGACCGGATAGAAATTCCGCTCACCGGGTAGCGACGTGACCTTATGAGCGATGTTGAAACCGGCACCATCACCACGAAGGTGCCCGGCCGGCTTGACCGGCTGCCGTGGTCCCGCTGGCACTGGATGATCGTCATCGGCCTCGGCACCGTGTGGATCCTGGACGGGCTCGAGGTCACGATCGTCGGTAACCTCTCGGCGCAGCTGGCCAAGCCAGGCAGCGGCCTCGACATCACGCAGGCGCAGGTGGCGGGCACGGCGGCCGCGCTCTACGTCGCGGGCGCGTGCTCGGGAGCGTTGTTCTTCGGCTGGCTGACCGACAGGTTCGGCCGCAAGAAGCTGTTCATCATCACGCTGGTCGTCTACCTGGTGGCGACACTGCTGACCGCGTTCTCGTTCAGCGCGTGGTGGTTCTTCCTGTTCCGGTTCATCACGGGTTTCGGCATCGGCGGCGAGTACGCGGCCATCAACTCCGCCATCGACGAGCTGATCCCGAGCCGGCACCGAGGCCGCATCGACATCGTCATCAACGGCAGCTACTGGCTCGGCGCGGCGGGCGGCGCCTTGCTGACCGTGCCGCTGCTCAACGACCTGCCGGTCTACATCGGGTGGCGCATCGCGTTCGGTCTGGGCGTGGTGCTGGGCCTTGCCATCCTCTTCGTACGCCGCAACGTGCCGGAGAGCCCGCGCTGGCTGTTCATCCACGGCCGGGCACGCGAGGCCGAGCAGCTCGTGGACGACGTCGAGCGCCAGATCGGCGCCGACGACCTGCCGGAGCCCGACAAGGCGATCACCATCCACCAGCGCAAGTCGATCGGGTTCGTCAGGATCGCGCACACCATGGTCGCGCTCTACCCCAAGCGCACGGTGCTGGGACTGTCGCTCTTCATCGGGCAGGCGTTCCTCTACAACGCCATCACCTTCGGGTACGCGCAGATCCTGTCCACGTTCTTCAAGATCGACACCTACACGGGCTACTACTTCGCGGTCATCGCGCTCGGCAACTTCTTCGGCCCGCTGCTGCTCGGCCACCTCTTCGACACGATCGGCCGGATCCCGATGATCTCGGCCACGTACATCGGGTCGGGCGTGCTGCTGCTGGGCACGGCGTGGCTGTTCAACGAGGGCGCGCTCACGGCGGTGACGCTGACCGCGTGCTGGTCGCTGGTGCTGTTCGTGGCCTCGGCGGGGGCGAGCTCGGCGTACCTGACGGTCAGCGAGATCTTCCCCATGGAGACCAGGGCGATGGCCATCGCGTTCTTCTTCGCCATCGGTACGGCGGCGGGCGGCATCGCCGGTCCGCTGGTGTTCTCCTCGCTGGTGGAGAGCGGGGTGCCGGGGGACACGGCGCTGGCGTTCGCGATCGGCGCGATCGTGATGATCGCGGGCGGGCTCGTGGAGCTGTTCCTCGGCGTGAAGGCGGAACGCAAGGGGCTGGAGGACATCGCCGCGCCGCTCTCGGCCGCGGAGAGCACGAAGACCGCCTGACGGCGGGGGCACTCGTGTGACGGCGGGCCCGGGGGGCGGGGCGGCGCGTCCGGCGGCGCGTCCGGCGGCGAGGGCGGCGCGTCCGGGGCGGGCCGGTGCGCCGGCGGCGGGTTCGGCGGCCGGCGCGGTGGTGCGGGCGGCGCGGTGGTGCGGGCGGCGTTAGAGGCGGCGCCGTCGCGCGTCGTGTTCTCCGGCGAAATGGGGGATGCTGGACAGCGGTTTCGCCAGGTGTGGGAGGGCAGCGCGTGAAGGGGGAGCTCTACCTCGTCGTCTGCGCCGCGGGCGCGGCCTGCGAGGTCGGCAGGTTCGTCGGCATGGCGCAGGACGACGGCTGGCAGGTGCAGGTCGTGGCCACGCCGTCGGCGCTCGACTTCATCGACGTCCCGGCCCTGGAACGCCAGACCGGCCGCCCCGTGCGCAGCCGCTACCGCAAGCCGCACGAGCCCAAGCCGCCCAGGGCCGACGCCTTCGTGGTGGCGCCCGCCACGTACAACACGATCAACAAGTTCGCGCAGGGCATCGCGGACACGTACGCGCTCGGCGTGCTCGCCGAGGCGCCGGGGCTGGGCCGTCCTGTGGTGGTGCTGCCGTTCGTCAACGAGGCGCTGTCGTCGCGCACCGCGTACCGGCGCAGCGTCCGCGACCTGGAGGCGGACGGTGTGCGCTTCGTCCACGGCCACGACGGCGACCCGTGGGAGCGGGCGCTGGCCGAGCTGCGCGCGGCCACGTCCGGCCCGCGAAGGGGTGACGCGAAGGGATGACCATGGGCATGGCCGGGCGCTCCCGGTCTTCCGTGCAGCCGGTCAGAGCGGCAGGTGGGCGGTGGCGGTGCGGAAGGCGGTGACGGCGGCCCTGATGGCCGGGTGCTCGCCGTTCCCGCGCCTGAAGGCGGCGAGGGTGCGGCGGCTGAGCGGCAGGCGGGTGAGCCGGACGCCCGCGGGCGGTGCGGTGGCCGCGAGGTGCGGCACGAGCGCGACCCCCTGACCGGCGGCGGCGAAGGCGAGCACGGTGTCGAAGTCGTCGATGTGGTGCCGGACGAGCGGGTCGAACCCGGCCGCCTGGCAGGCCCTGATCGCCATCAGGTGGCAGAGCGTGCCGGGCTTGCCGGTGATCCAGGCGTCGTCGCGGGCGGCGGCGATCGAGGGCCGGTCGGTGAGGTACATCGGCTCGCTGAACAGCGGCTCCGTCTCGATGGACGCGTCGGTGACGGGCGGGACGAAGTCGTACTCGTGCACGAGCGCGACGTCCAGCTCGCCGGCCCGCAGCGCGGCCGAGACGTCGGCGGGGTCGATCTCCGACACCATCGGTTCAAGGCCCGGGTGCGAGCCGGTCAGGTCGGCGAGCGCGGGCGGCAGCAGCACGCGGGCCGCCGTGGGGAACGCGCCGATGCGCAGCGGACCGAGCGGCCCGCCGCGGGCCGCGGCGAGCGCGGCGGAGGCGCGTTCGAGCTGCTCCAGGACGGCCTGCGCATGCTCGACCAGCAGGTGGCCTGCGGGCGTCAGCGCCACCGTGCGCCCGGTGCGCTCCAGCAGCGGCACCCCCGCCTCCCGTTCGAGCGCGCTGAGCTGCTGGGAGACCGCGGACGGCGTGAACGTGACGGCCTCGGCGACGGCGGCGATCGTGCCGCGCCTGGCCAGCTCGCGGAGAAGGTGCAGCTTGCGAGGATCGAGCATAAGCTCAGCTTAAGCTCGAACGAAGAAATCCGTGCTGGACCTAACGTATGCCGGGGCGGCACGCTCGAAGCATGCTGACAGGAATCCACGTACCGCTGATCACTCCCTTCGACGCCGCCGGCGCGGTGGCCGTGGACGCCGTCGAGAAGCTCGGCCGCCAGGTGCTCGACGAGGGCGCGTCCGGGCTGGTCGCGCTCGGCACCACCGGGGAGGTCGCGGCGCTCGGCCAGGACGAGCGGGCGCGGGTGATCGAGGCGTGCGCGCGGGTCTGCGCCGAGCGGCAGGTCCCGCTCACGGTGGGCGTCACCGGCAACGACACCCGCTCGACGGCGGCCGCCCTGCGCGCGCTGCCCTCCGGGGTGAGCGCGGCGCTGGTGACCGTGCCGTACTTCCTGCGGCCCGGCGAACGCGGCGTCATCGCGCACTTCGAGGCACTGGCCGAGGAGTCGCCGGTGCCGCTGGTGATCTACCACATCCCGTACCGGACCGGGCAGGCCGTGAGCGCGGCCACGCTGCGGCACCTCGCCGGGCACCCGAACATCGCCGGCGTGAAGTACGCGGCGGGCGGCATCGATCAGGAGGCGGTCGCGCTGCTCGCCGACGTGCCCGAGGGCTTCGCCGTGCTGGGCGGCGACGACGCGGTCATCTCGCCGCTGCTCGCGCTCGGCGCGGCGGGCGGCATCCTGGCCTCCGCGCACCTGGAGACCAGGAGCTTCGCCGACCTGGTGACCGCCTGGCACTCCGGGGACGTCGCGCGGGCCAGGGAGCTGGGCGGGCGGCTCGCCCGGCTGTCGGCGGCGCTGTTCGCCGAACCGAACCCGACCGTCATCAAGGGCGTGCTGCACGCCCGCGGGCTCATCCCGACCCCGGACGTCCGCCTCCCGCTCGTGCCCGCGAGCCAGGAGGCGGTCACCCGCGCCGCCGCCATCCGCCTCTGACCGGCCGGGCCAAGGGGGGGCACAGGCTTTCCCTCCGGTTCCGGCCGCTTCCCGCCGAGGGGATGCCCCGCGGCGCCTCCCCTGGTTCGGGGGCGGCGGTCCTGCCACGCCGCCCCCGAACGCTCTCAGCGGTGCGAGCGCTCGATGGCCGAGCCGACCTCGCCCACCCGGTCGGCGAGCAGGCCGAGCGCGCCCACCGCGCGCACCATCGGGTCGTCCTCGGCCCCGCCCAGCGCCTTGTCCCGCAGGTACGCGGCCTTGACCGCCGCCCACCGCTCCGCCTGCTCGGGGGTGAGCCGGCCGCGCAGCTCGGCCAGCTTGAGCAGGTTCGCCTCGGCGTCGGCGGTCAGCGTCTGCGCCTCGCCCAGGTAGTGATCGTCGATCAGCGCCTCCAGCTCGGCGTCGTTCATCGCGGGCACGATGCGCTCGGCCATCTTGTTCATGTTCCGGTACGAGCCCTGCAGCCGGTACGGCGGCTCCGTACGCGCCGAGTCCGCCTGGCCCGCCGAGGCGATGTAGGCCCGGTTGTTGGCCAGCACCACCTCCTGGACCCTGATCAGCTTGCCCAGCACGTCGAGGATCCGCTCCAGCTCGGGCTTGGTGTACGGGTGCTTGAGCTGGTCGGGCTGGACGGTCGTGTCGCCCTTGGCCAGGCGTACCAGCAGCTCGACGTCGGAGCGGTCACGGCCGGAGAGCGGCGCGAGCACCGGGTTGGAGGTCAGCGCGTTGTCGATGTAGCTGAGCGCGAACAGCTCCTCCCGCCCGGCCAGCACGTCGCCCAGGTTCCACACGTCGGCCCGGTTGGCGAGCATGTCGGGGATCTGGAAGCGCTTGCCCGACTCGGTGTACGGGTTGCCGGCCATGACCACCGCGAACCGCTTGCCGCGCAGGTCGTAGGTCTTCGTGCGCCCGTTCCAGACGCCCTCGATGCGGCGCTGGGCGTCGCACAGCGAGATGAACTTCTGTAGCAGCTCGGGCGAGGTGTGCTGGATGTCGTCCAGGTAGAGCAGGGTGTTGTTGCCCGTTTCCAGCGCGAACGAGATCTTCTCGACCTCCTGCCTGGCGGTGGCGTCCGGCGCCTCGGCCGGGTCGAGCGAGGTCACCGCGTGGCCCAGGGCGGGCCCGTTGACCTTGACGAAGACCAGGCCGAGGCGGCTTGCCACGTACTCCATCAGCGTGGTCTTGCCGTAGCCCGGCGGCGAGATGAGCAGCAGCAGGCCGTTCTGGTCCGTGCGCTTGCCGGAACCGGCGGCCCCGAGCTGCTTGGCGAGATTGTCGCCGATGAGCGGCAGGTAGACCTCGTCCAGCAGCCGGTTGCGGACGAACGAGCTCATCACCTTCGGCTTGTACTCGTCGAGGCGCAGCCGGCGGCGCTCGGCCTCGACCAGCTCGCTCCTGCGCCGCTGGTAGGCGCGGAAGGCCGGCACCCGCTCGGCGGCGAAGCGCCGCACGCGCGGCAGGATCTCGTCCAGCCGCAGGTCGAGCGAGCGGTCCTTGATGCGCGGGTGGGTGCCGAGCAGGCCGTGCACGGTCTCGGCCGTGTGGGCGCTGGAGTCGTGGCGGGGCAGGTCGCACAGCAGCACGGCGACCGCCTCGGGCAGCTCAGGGCCTTGGCGGTAGGAGGCGAGCCAGGCCTCGGCGAGCTGGAGGCGTTCGGGCAGCGGGAGCGCCTTGAGGTCGTCGTCGAACTCGCGGCTTTTGGCCGGGCCGAGCGCGTCGCGGAAACCGGCGAGCAGGTCGCGCGCCGCCTTCCCGGTGACGAAGCCCGCCGGCGTGCCGCCCAGCTCCTCCACCAGGTACTCGCCCGCGAGCGGCGCGAGCCCGGCCGGCCAGGAGGGTGCGGTCTGCTCGATGAAGCGGGCGATCGCCGCCCCGAGCTCCTCGGCCAGCTCGGCGACCGCCTGCGAGGGACCGAACAGCTCCCTGGCGCGCACCAGCGACGCCGCCCGCGTGGCGAATGTTTTACGTGAAACCTCGTCGGTGCCGAAGGCCCAGAAGAGCTGCGCCGCCGCCCGTACGTCCGCCGGATAGCGCAGCAGCCCCGCGCCCTCGCGGAGCCGGACCAGCGTGTCGAGGATGAGCGTGGCGTCGTGGTCGTGGACGCCGCGCTCGTACCCCTCGTCGTAGCGGGACTCGGCGGCGCGCCTGACGACGTCGGCGAGCGGCGCGCCCGGCGCGACCTCGTCGAGCAGGGACACCGCGAGGTATTCGGCCCGGTACACCTCCGGCGTCTCCGACACCAGCGTCTGCTCCCAGAACGGCCGGGTGTCGGCGAACGAGTCCGGCACCGGCGCCCGGTAGTCGGTGCCGGTGATCGCGAAGTGCATCGTGCCGTCGTGCGGCACCAGCGTCAGGTCGATCGGCTGGGTGTTGACCGCGAAGCGGTGGTGGCCGAGCCGCAGCGTCTCGCCGCCGTCGTCGTACAGGTCGAGCCGGTCGCGCAGGGCCCGGCCCGCCTCCTGCTGCGCGGCCTTGACCCGGCCCTCCAGCTCCTCGGCCCGTACGGCGTCGCCCAGCTCGCGCAGCTCGGCGGCGGCCGAGCGGACCTTGGCCACCATCGGGTCGGTGGCGAAGTACGTGTTGACCTCGTCCAGCGACCCGAGCGTGCCGACCCGCCTGCTGACGCCCGACAGCACCCGCTCGGCGGAGGCGAAGACCCGGTCGGCGCGCCTGGCCAGCTCGTCGAGCTGGGTCTGCTTGCGCGCGGAGAACGCCTCGTAGACGTCCTCGCGCTTGGCGGCGAGCTGCGCGGCGAAGTCGTCGAACTCGCCGAAGCGCGTCTCCAGGTTCTCGATCTGCAGCAGCAGCCGGCCGAGCTGCTCGTCGCACTTGGCGGGCGTGTCGGCCATCGCGAGCGCGCCGGTGACGGCCTGCCCGAGCAGCGCGAACTCGGCGGCGAACGCGGCCCTGCCCTCCGCGCCCAGCAGCTCGCGGCGGCGGCCGTCGAGCACGGCCCGCGCCCGGTTCACGCCGCCGAGCACCTCGGCGATGCGGCTCAGAATCGAGGTGCGCACGGTCGCGTCGGCGATGTCCAGCGACCCGACGACCTCGGTGACGACCTCGAGCCCCTCGGCCTGCTCGGTGAGCCGGTCGGCGACGGGCGCGGCATCGGCGGCGGTCTCGATGGCGGCGGCCTCGGCGGCCAGGCGCTCCACGGCGGCGTGGTACTCGGTGAAGGCGTCCTCGCCCGACAGGAACGCGACGGCCCGCCGCCCGGTGTCGTCCACCGCCTCGGAGACGGCCTCCGACAGCCGGTCGAGCGCGGCCAGATCGATGTAGCGGGTCTCGCGCAGCGTCACCAGGTGGCCCTGGGCGCGGCGCAGCGTGGCCAGCAGCGTCACCCAGGCGTCGGCGGTGGCCGGGTCGTCGGCCTGCGCGCGGCGGACGAGCCGGCCGGTCTCCTCCTCGGCCTCCGCCAGCGTGCGCGCGGCCTCACGGGTGAGCTGCTCGACGTTCTCGTACTCGTCGAGCACCTGCTCGGCGGTGGCGCGGACGTCGGTGAGCGGCCCGAGCAAGCCGTGCTCGCCCAGCCAGTGGTAGGAGTCGAACGCCCGCGTGCAGGCCGCGATCAGCCCCTCGAACGTGCCGGCCGACGGCGCCATCTCCTCGACCATCCGCGCGATGGACAGGCAGTCGGAGATGCCGCGCACCAGCTCGGCGTTGCCGATGCGCTCCAGCGGGCCGGTGCCGACGGGCTGGGCGGCGGCGTACGTGTCGGACACGTACGGCGTCTGCCACACCTGCATCGGGTGCACCCGCGTCGGCTCGTCGGAGGTGGCGCGGAAGACCACCATCGTGCCGTCGTCGAACAGCGAGTACCCGTGGCAGACGATGGGGGTGGCCACCTCCTTCCTGATCACGTTGTACGGCAGCAGCAGCGAGCGCCCGTCGCCCCTGGCGTGGAAGACGTACAGGACGTCCTCGCCGTTGGGCGAGCGGACCACGCGCTCGAACTCCAGGTCCGTGACGTCGGTGTCGAACGTCTTGCTGACCCCGGTGGCCAGGTAGTAGCCCCCGGGGAAGATCAGCCCCTGGTCCTCGGGCAGCCGCTGGCACGCCTGCCCGATGCCGTCGAGCCGCTCGACCGTCTTGGTGCGGGTGTTGAAGACCAGGTAGCGCCAGTCGGGCTCCTTGTACGGCCGGATCCGCAGGAGGATGAGCGGCCCGACGCGGGCGTACTCGACGTCGGCGTCACCGAGGCTCTGCAGCGGCTCGGCCACGGGCTCGGCGTAGATGCCCGCCCCGGTCTCCGTGTTGTTCTCGATCTTGATGGTGAGGTCGCCGCCGACGGTCTCGACGAACACCTCGCCCTCGATCGAGATGTGCGGGTGGCGGCCGAGCACGTGGTCGTCTCGGGTGGTCGCGGTCCACTCGAAGTCGTGGGACGGCGGGAACACGTGGTCCCGCTCGCCCCGGTTGTCGAGATATCTCGGGACGCCGTGCTCGTCGACAGCCCAGCGCAGCACCCGCGTGTCGCCCGGCCCGGTCGTGAACACCGCGAGCAGCTTGCCCTCGACCCGCCTGAGCTGCTGCAGCCGGGTCTCCTTGTAGTACCGGTACAGCTCGGCGAAATCCCTCGTGAACGCCGGGTCCTCCAGCGCCGCAAGCCGGTCGGCGTCGAAGCGGAAGGCGTCGCCGTCCCTGGAGAAGCGGTGCACGGCGAACACGTCGGACACCGTCGTCTCCGGCTTCAACCCGATGAAGACGTTGTAGCCGAAGAGCATCACGTCGCCCAGGGAGACGATGTCCCTGGGGACGCAGTTGTGCTCCGTGCGGATGCGCTCGGTGCCGAGCAGGCGCAGCTCGGCGCCGCCGAACACCTTCAGCCGCTCGTCGTTGAGCCTGGCCGCCGCCTCCGCGAGGGTTTTGGCCTGAGCCTGGAGGCGGTTCCGCAGCACCTCGTAGGTGCCCGCCTCCAAGCTCGTTTCGACGGTGCTCACTTGGCGCCGGCCGGCACGGACACCGGCTCGGCGGCCGCCTCCGAGACCGGCGCGTCCGCCACGCCCAGCCTGCGTGCGGTCTCCAGCAGCTCATTGAGGGCCGACGACTGCGGGCCGCCGTTTCGGATGAGCCGCATGAGCAGGGCCGAGACGGTGACGTTCTTGAGGTCTTCCGTGCGCACGCCGCCGATCACGTTCGCCAGGTCCTGCGCGAAGCTCGCCTCGCCGTTGACGTACGGCGCGGTGATGGCGTCGGCCAGCTTGGAGTGGTTCACGAACCCGTCCACGGCCTTGCCCGCGGTGATCGAGCCGACCACCTTGTCGAAGAACATCGTGTCGCCGCCGACGATGTCGATGTTCGCCTTGGACAGCCCGGCCGCGAGCACGCTCGCCTGCGACTCGGCGACCTGCCGGGTGACGTCGATGTGCTTGAGCCGGATCTCCTTGTCGGCCTCCAGCCGCAGGCGGTACTCCTCGTGGGCGCGGCTCGCCTCGTCCAGCGCGGCCATCGCGGCGGCCTTCTCGGTCAGGCCCTCGGCCTCGGCCTTCAGCTTCTCGCCCACGGCGGCGGCGGTGGCCTGCGCCATCGCCTGCTCGCCCTCGGCCTGGGCCTTGAGCCGCTCGCCCTCGACCAGCGCCATCGCCTTGGCGCCCTCGGCCTCGGCGGCCAGCCGCTCCTTCAGCGCCAGCGCCTCGGCGCGGCCCACCTTCTCGATGGCCTCGGCCTCGCGCTCCTTGACCTGTACCTCCGCCAGGCCCGCCGCGGCGGCCTCGGCCTGCAGGCCCTCGGCCAGCCGGATCTTGGCGCGGGCGTCGAGGTCGGCGGCCTGCTGCCGGGCCTCGGCGAGCACCAGCTCCTCGCGGGCCTTGAACTTGGACGCGGCCTCGGCGGCCTCGGCGGCCTTGATGTCCTTGACCAGGTTCTCCTGGGCCTCGGCCTCGGCGGCGATGATGATCTGCTGGCGGTTGCGCTCGGCCTCCTCGACCGCGCGCAGCCGCTTGATGGCCTCTTCCTGCTCGGCCACGGTCTTGTCCACCGCGATGCGCTCGCGGATGACCTCGGCGATCGAGCGCTTCTCGGTCTCAATCTCCTTGTCCTTGGCGATGCGCGACAGCTCGGTCTCTCGCTCGCGCGCGATGACCTCCAGCAAGCGGTCCTTCTCGATGCGCTCGGCCTCGATGGCGATGACCCGCTCGCGGTTCTTCTCGGCGACGGCGATCTCGCGGGCGCGGTTCTCGTTCGCGACGCCGAGCTGCTCGTCGGTCTTCAGGTGCGCGGTCTGGGCGCGCAGCCGCTCCTCGGCCTGGACGCGGGCGATCTCCGCCTCCTCGCGGGCCTTGACGGTCTCGATCTCCCTGCGCTGCTTCATCTCGGCGTCGGCCTGGCGGCGCTCCAGCTCGAGGATCGCCTCGCGGGCGTCCACGTTCTGGCGGGTGATCTCCTTCTCCTCGTTGCGCTGGTACTCGTTGGTCCGCACGTGCTCGATCGCCGTCAGCTCGGTGATCTTGCGGATGCCCTGCGCGTCGAGGATGTTGTTCTTGTCGAGCTGGTGCAGCGCGGTCTGCTCCAGGTAGTCGATGGCGGCGTCCTCGAGGCTGTAGCCGTTGAGGTCGGTGCCGATCAGCCGGACGATCTCGTCGCGGAACTCGTCGCGCTTGGTGTAGAGGTCGACGAAGTCGAGCTGCTTGCCGGCGGTCTTCAGCGCCTCGGAGAACTTCGCGTTGAACAGCTCCTGCAGCGTGGCCTCGTCGCTGGCGCGGGCGGTGCCGATGGCCTGCGCCACCTTGATCACGTCTTCTGCGGTCTTGTTCACGCGTACGAAGAAAGTGATCTTGATATCGGCTCTGATGTTGTCGCGGCAGATCAGGCCCTCGCGGCCGGTGCGTTCGATCTCGATGGTCTTCACCGAGATGTCCATGACTTCGGCTTTATGGATGACCGGAAGCACCACCGCGCCGGTGAACGTCACATCGACCTTGTTGATCTTCGACACGATGAGCGCCTTGCCCTGCTCCACCTTGCGGAAAAGGCGGCCGATCACGAACAGCAGGCCGATCGCGATGACGAGGATGACGGCGAGGAAAACGCCGAAACCGGTGGAGATGACGTCCATCAATGCTCACTTTCGTACGGCATGACCAAGAAGAATTCGCCGTCTTTGTCGTAGTCGAAGATCAGTGCGTGCTCGCCGCGGGACAGGCGGTCGGCGCCGGTCGTGCGCACCTGCACGACCGCGGATGAGCCGTCGGCGGCGGTGACCTCGGCCTGGCCGAAGTCCGGAGTGGCGGTGCCGGTGCGGATCACGCACATCTGGCCCACGAACTCGCTGCGTGAGCGGGTCTCCCCTTGCGGGAAGAGCGCTCGCAAGGGTTTCAGCAGCGTACGGACCGCGAGCCAGGCCACGACCAAAGCGGCGAAGGGAACGGTCACGAGCAGGCCGCCGCTCGTCACCGTGGCGCCGATCAAGCACAGCAGCCAGGCGAGCGCGACGAAGATCGACAGCGCCACGCCGGCGGGAACGCCCCCGAATCCCAGCCATGCGGCGTCGTCTTCAAGCTCGAAGAGACCGGTGATGACGGCCAGCCAATAGGCGATGACCACCACGAGAAGGAACGTGAAAATGACGGTCGGAAAGGACAGTGAGATGTGGATGAAGTCGGTCATGCAGCCTCGTGTGTCGCCCCGTCCCCCGTGTGTCCAGTCGGACTATATCTGGATAAAGTACGAGTAAAGCGAAAAGTTCCCGACTCGGTATCGAGTTGACCTCGAGTGCGGTTGAGGTTGCAGCCTGGTCGGCATGAGCGAGGTCATGCGAGCGGCCGCCGTCGCCGAATCGGGCGGCCCGGAAGTGCTGACGGTCATGGAGCCGCCCGCTCCGCAGGCCGGGCCGGGCGAGGTCAGAGTGCGCGTGCGGGCCGCCGGAGTGCAGCCGTTCGACACGGCCGTCCGGCAGGGGTGGCTGCCCGCGTGGATGGGGGAGATGCCGTATCCGCGCATCCCCGGCAACGCGTTCGCCGGCGTGATCGACCAGGTGCGCGCCCTCGCGCCCGGCGGGGTGCACGCCGCGCTCGACGGGGCCGGCGGGCACGCCCTGGACGTCTCCCTCGAGCTGGTCGCCGACCGGCAGCGCATCGTCACGCTCGTCGAACACGGCAAGGCCGATGCGCTCGGCGTGCGGCTCGTGCGCGGCGAACGCTCCGCCGAACGGCTCGGCCGCTACGCGCGCCTGTACGCGGAGGGCGAGTTCGCCTGGCCCGTGCGGCGGACGTACCGGCTGGAGGAGGCCGCGGGGGCGCACCGCGAGGTCGAGGGCCGCCACGGCGCCGGCAAGGTCGTCCTGACGATCTGACACCCCTCCACGGTCGCCCCGCGCACCGCCTGAGGCGGGGCGCGTCTTGGACCGGCGGCCGGCGGGGCGTTTTCGGCCGGGTGCCTGCTTCTGGTCGCTCGCCGCTCACCAACGGGTGTGCACGGCTTCGGCGATCGTGAGCTGGACGTCGTCCAGTTCGCGCGCGCCTTCGCGGACCAGCCAGAGGCAGTTCTGCAGCACCCGGCCGAGCGTCCAGCCGGCCGCCCTGCGACGGTCGATGCCGAGCCCGTCGGTCATGAGGTCGAAGCGCCGCAGCACCGCCCGGCGCGCGTCGCCGGTGGCCACGGCCTCGTCCCAGCGGTTCCACAGGGCGGGCAGCAGCTCGAACCCGGGGTCGCCGGCCAGCGGCTTCGGGTCGATGGCGAGCCACGGCTCCCGCTCGGCCGCCAGCACGTTCGCGTAGTGCAGGTCCCAGTGCAGGAGCCGGTCGCGGTGGCCGCCCGCCGGCTCGCGCGTCAGCTCGGCGACCGCGGCCGCGCACCGGCGCAGCCAGTGGCGGTCGCGCTCGCGCGGCAGCTCCGCCACGGCCCCGTCCACCTCCGCCAGCATCCGCCGCGCGATGTCCTCCAGCCGCCGCAACCCGCCGAACCCGGGATTCGCCACGCCCGCGCCACCGGCGGAGGCCGTTTCCACCCCCGTGGAAGGGGGAGCCGAGTCCGCGGGCGCGGTGTCGCCGGTGGCGGGACCGCCGGGCGCGGCCTGGCCAGGCGTGAGCCGGCCGGACGTGGTGTGGTCGGGCGCGGTGTCGTGGGGTGTGGTGTGGTCGGGCGCGGTGTCGTCGGACGTGGTGTGGTCGGACGTGGTGTGGTCGGGTGTGGGGGCGCCGACGCCGGGCGTGAGGCGGTCCGGTGCGGGCTGTGGGGCGGGGTGGGCTGAGAGGCGGCGGAGGAGGGCGGTCAGGACTTCGAGTGCGGCCATGACGTCGGGGACGGTCTCAAGCGACCGGCCCGCCTCCAGGCGTTCGAGCAGCAGGGTGCCGGTGGCGGGGTCGGCGTCGAGCAGGCGTACGGAGCCGTCGCCCGCCCACGTGCGCAGCGCCGGCGCCTCGTGCGCGGTCTCCTCGGTGACGGGCTGGAGCTTGAGCGCCGCGCGCGTGCCGTCGGCCCGCACCACGGGCAGCACGAGCGCCACGATGCCGTGGCTCGGCTCTCCGTCGGGCCGCAGCTCCCACTCGTCCAGGAAGCGTTCGGCGAGCGCGGGCAGCGCGGCGACCCAGGCCGGCCCCGCGTCCTTTGCGTAGCGCAGGTGAGAGGCGGTCAGGGCCGGGGGCACCGTGATCCTCATGGCCTCAGTCTGCCAAGAAGCACGAACCCGTCGGCCCCGGTGGCCTGCGCCCGCGTCGGCCCGTCGCCCCGGTGGCCTGCGCTCGCGTCGGCCCGTCGCCCCGGTGGCCTGCGCTCGCGCCGGCCCGTCGCCCCGAGCCTGCGCCTTCCGGAGCGGGGAGGGGCGTGCGGCCGCCGCCCCTGGCGTTCGCTGAGGTGCGCGGGAGGGCGCCGCTCCTCTGGGTGCCGGGGCGGGTGGCCGCTGTCTCAGGTCGTGTGGCGCGGGGCCGGGGCTTTCGGGAGGAGGGTGCGCTGGACGCACAGCCCCGGCCGGCGCGGGTCAGTAGTGCCAGGGGAAGCGGGACCAGTCGGGCTCGCGCTTCTCCAGGAACGCGTCGCGGCCTTCGACGGCCTCCTCCGTCATGTACGCCAGCCGCGTCGCCTCGCCCGCGAACACCTGCTGCCCCACGAGCCCGTCGTCGACGGCGTTGAAGGCGAACTTGAGCATGCGCTGCGCGGTCGGCGACTTGCCGTTGATCTTGCGGGCCCACTCCAGCGCGGTGGTCTCCAGCTCGGCGTGCGGTACGACGGCGTTGACCATGCCCATGCGGTGGGCGTCGGCCGCGGTGTAGGTCTCGCCGAGGAAGAAGATCTCGCGGGCGAACTTCTGCCCGACCTGCCGCGCCAGGTAGGCGGAGCCGAACCCGCCGTCGAAGCTCGCCACGTCGGCGTCGGTCTGCTTGAAGCGGGCGTGTTCTGCGCTGGCGATGGTGAGGTCGGCGACGACGTGGAGGCTGTGCCCGCCACCGGCGGCCCATCCGGGCACGACGCAGATGACGATCTTCGGCATGAACCTGATGAGCCGCTGCACCTCCAGGATGTGGAGGCGGCCGGTGGAGGGGGTGCCGTCGGCGTACTGGTAGCCGTCCTTGCCCCTGATGCGCTGGTCGCCGCCGGAGCAGAAGGCCCAGCCGCCGTCCTTGGGCGAGGGGCCGTTTCCGGTGAGCAGGACGCAGCCGACGTCGGTGGTCTGCCGGGCGTGGTCGAGCGCGCGGTAGAGCTCGTCGACGGTCTGCGGCCTGAAGGCGTTGCGGACTTCGGGACGGTTGAACGCGACGCGCACGGTGCCCTGATCGACGGCCCGGTGGTAGGTGATGTCGGTGAAGTCGAATCCCTCGACCGGCTGCCACGCCTTGGGATCGAACAGCTCGGAGACCATGGCCGAGAGCCTAACCGATCTGCTTCTCCGCCCATTCGGCCCACTCCTGCTGGCTGCGGGCGAGGCGGTGGCCGTATTCGAGGACGAGGCGGCCGTACGTCGACAGGTTGCCGGAGCCGCCCTCCACGACGCCGCGGATGCTCTCGAGGTGCTCGAGCTGCTTGCGCGCGAGCTGCGCCTGGGTGCTGAGGTACGCCTTGGCCTCCTCGGGTGACAGGCGCCCGAGGAAGAAGACGCGCAGCAGCATGTCGCTGCGCACCACCCGCGTGGGCTCGACCTCGGTGAGCCAGCGGCGCAGCTCGGCCCGGCCCTTCTCGGTGATCGTGTACTCCTTGCGGCCGCGCGGCCCTTCCGCCGAGACGTCGATCAGTCCCGCTTCGGCGAGCTTGCCGAGTTCGGAGTAGAGCTGGCTCTGTGTCGCGGGCCAGACGTTGGCGAGCGAGACGTCGAACAGCTTCATCAGGTCGTATCCACTGGCGGAACCCTCTTCGGAGAGCAGTCCCAGCACGGCATGTCGAAGACTCATATTCCTATGTTGACATATCGAACTTGGAAGGTCTAGCTTCGACCTGTCACAAGTGGAACGTCAAACGGGGGTCATCACCCATGCGCGGACTGATCGGATTCCTGCCCTGGATCGTCTACGCGTTCGTCGCCACCAGCGACGAATGGCGCTGGGGCGCCATCACCGGCCTCGTCATCGCCGTCGTCCTCGTGCTCATCGACCGCCGGTCGGGCAAGGCATGGGATGAGATGGTGATCGAGAGCAGCGCGGCGATCTTCTTCGCCTGCCTCACCGCGCTCTCGCTCGCGGACCCGCACTCCCCGCTCACGCCGTACGGGCCCGCGCTGGTCAATGTCTGGCTGGCCGGCACCGCCTGGGGCTCGCTGGCCATCCGCAAGCCGTTCACCCTGGGCATCGCGCGTACGAGGGCGCCCAGGGAGGTGTGGGACCACCCGCGCTTCTACCGGCTCAACGCGGTGCTCACCGCGGTCTGGGCGCTGGCCTTCACCGCCGCCGCCATCGCCCTGACCCTGGTGCTGCACGCCTCCCTTCACGCGACGGCGCTGGTCGTCGCCATCAAGGTGCTGTCGTTCGTGGTGCCCGCCGCCTTCACCGCGTGGTACCCCAACCACGTGCGGCGGGCGTACGCCGAGTGATGCGTTCTAGGTGACCTCGGCGCGCAGCTCCGCGAGCAGCTCGCCCTGATCGGCCAGCATGTCGGTGAGGATGCGCCGCGCGGCGTTCAGCAGATCGGCGAGCTCCGGCGTGGCCAGCGTGTAGACCACCGTGCTGCCCTCGCGGATCGCGCTGACGATGCCGGCTCTGCGCAGGACCGCGAGCTGCTGCGACAGGCTTGAGGCCTCGATGTCGATCTGGGCCAGCAGATCCCTGACGGGTAGCGGCCCGTTCTGGAGTAGCTCCAACACTCGGATGCGAGCGGGGTGGCCGAGCGTCCGGAAGAAGTCGGCCTTGGCCTGGTAGACCTCCACGTGCATATTGTCAGAGTAATCCAGCGCAGTTGCATAATTCTTCAAGTCGCTATGTTGTTGGATAGCATGACAGCGGGGACTAGGGAGGCGCCATGGGCCGAGGAAGAGCCAAGGCGAAGCAGACGAAGGTCGCTCGCCAGCTGAAGTACGCGCACCACAACATCGACTACGACCGGCTTCGCGAGGAGCTGGGCGCCGACACGCGACGCGAGGAGATGTACCAGCCGACCACGTCGGAGCAGGAGCCCGAGCGCGGGCGCTGACCGGGGCCGGCCTCGCGGCACGCCGGAGCCCCATGCTCCGGCGGGCCCCAAGACGGCCCCGTCCACCGGTCAGGTGGCGCACGTGTCGTGCGTGGCGTCGAAGCCCTTGAGCGCTTCCGCGTCGTTCGCCCGCAGGGGCTTGAGTCCCTGCCAGTCGTCACCGATGACCAGCACCAGCCTGCTGGTACGCGCTGCCTCCAGCTCTCGCGGCCGGCTCTTCAGCAGGTCTTTCGTGAGCGTCGGCACCCGCGTCGCGCCGTTGGGCCCGTAGAGCACGGTGGTCGCCCGCTGCGGCTTGCGGGCGGTGTCGCCGATCTTGGCGATGTGATACCCGCGCTGTTCGAGTGCGGCGGCCACCTGGGTGGCAAGGCCCGTACGCCAGGTGCCGTTGCGCAGCTCCACCTGGATCTTCGAGCGGGCCACCTTCTCCTGGCCGCCCTTGACGCCCTCGACGCTCTCGTCCTTCGCGACGATCTGGAACAACCTGCGCGCCTGGGGCTGCACCCACTCCACCCGGCCAGGGTTGGTCAGCGAGTAGTGCCACGGCGTGGTGATGAAGCGGATCTTGCCGGCGTCGATGCCCTGGAGGCTGGTGGCGAGATCCTTCATGACGCCGATGGTCAGGCCGCGGTCGGTGGTGACCGCCTTGGTGCCGGCGTCGAGGACGGAGAGCAGCTTGGCGGGGTTGCTGAGCGTGTCGCCGTTCAGCACCTTCTTCACCATCGACGCGATGAACATCTGCTGCCGCTGGATGCGCCCGATGTCGGAGCCGTCGCCGAGGCTGTAGCGGGCGCGCACGTAGCCGAGCGCCTTCTCGCCGTCCAGCGTCTGGCGGCCCGCGGGCAGGCGCAGCAGCGCCTTCTTGTCGTCGATCGGCTCGGGCAGGCACACCTCCACGCCGCCGACCGCGTCGACGATGCCCTTGAAGCCGGTGAAGTCGACCTTCACGAAGTGGTCGATGTGGATGCGGGTGAGCGACTCGATCGTCTTCCACGTGCAGCCGATGCCACCGGAGTTGAACGACTCGTTGATCATGCCGATGTGGGCCCGCTGACCGGGGAAGGAGCCGGTGGCCCGGCAGTCCGGGAGCTGCACGAGCGAGTCGCGCGGGAAACTGATCACCATCGCGTTGTCGCGCCGCGACGACACGTGGACCAGCAGGATCGTGTCGGTGCGCTCGCCCGCGACGCGGCCGTACTTCGCGTTCTTGCCGTCGCGCTGGTCCGAGCCGACGACCAGGAGGTTCATCGCGGTCGTGGCGACCTTGGGCGGGCGGGTGGCGCCGAGGTCCTCGGCGGTGATGTCGGTCTGCTTGACGTTGCCGGTCAACCGGGCGAAGACGCCCACGGCGACGCCGACGACGAGGAGCACGACCACCACGGAAACGGTGATGACCCAGCGCAGCCAGTGGCGGCGCGGCTGGAGGCGGTGACCGGACGGCGGCGCGTCGGCAAGACCCCTGCTCACGTGACATCCCCCTACGACCGGGGCCGAGGGTGGCGCCCGTGGCCAAGAGCCTCGCCGTACAGATCTCGGCCGGTGAACGAAGCCAGAGTGTACTCAGTCGGGCACGCTCATGCGCAGGGAAACGGTGCCTCGCAGGTCGAGCCAGGCCGTGCCGGGGCCGCGTACCAGCCTGAGCACCACTTCGTCGCAGCCCGGGCAGCGGCCGACCAGGCCGGGGTCGGGGCCGTAGACGCGCAGCGAGGCGATCGGCCCTTCCAGGCCGCAGCTCGTGCAGCGGCCGGTGGCGGAGACCACGTCCACCGCGAAGATCTCGCCCAGCGGGCCGGCCAGCGCGTTGCCGTCGAGGTGTTCCGCCGTCATGTCAGCCTCCGGTGGGACCGAATCGTTCGGTTCTGATGCGTTCGGGGGCGTGGCCGAGCGCGAGCAGCAGGTCGGCCGCCGTCTCCACGAACCCGGTCGGCCCGCACACGAAGCAGTCGGGCTCGAACGCGGCCGGCCAGCCGCCCTCGGCCAGGTCGTCCAGCATGATGCGGCGCGGCGGCCGGGACGAGCCGTCGGGCGCCGAGCGGGTGTAGAGGTAGGTGACGTCGAGCCCGGGGTCGGGGGTGCGCAGCTCGTCGGCGTAGTAGCGGCGGTCCGGGGCCCGCAGCGAGTACACCAGGCGGAACGGCACGCGGCTGCCCGCCTGCCGGCGCGCCCTGATCATCGCCATCAGCGGCACGATGCCGGCCCCGCCGCCGACCAGCAGCACCGGCGGGTTGCTGCCGGGACGCCAGACGAACCAGCCGCCCACCGGGCCGCGCACCTCGATCCGGTCGCCGACCTCCATCACCTCGGCCAGGTAGGGCGACACCTCGCCGTCGGGCACGCTCTCCACCGTCAGCTCGATGACGTCGCCGTCGGCCGGTGCGGCCAGCGAGTAGCTGCGCTGGGCGGTGTAGCCGTCCTCGGCCGTGAGCCGCACGTCCACGTGCTGGCCGGCCAGGTGCCCTGGCCAGCCGGACACCCGCAGGCGCAGCGTGCGCGCCGTGGGGGTCTCCTGCTTGACGGCGACCAGCTCGGCCGGCCGCCAGGCGTGCCTACGGCGCATCAGTCGCCCTCGTAGCGCTGCTCGCGCCAGGGGTCGCCGTAGTTGTGGTAGCCCGCGGTCTCCCAGAAACCCGGCCAGTCCTCGTTGAGCAGGCGGATGCCGCGTACCCACTTGGCGGACTTCCAGAAGTACAGGTGCGGGACGAGCAGCCGGGCGGGACCGCCGTGCTGGGGCGCCAGCTCCTCGCCGCCGTAGCGGTGCACGATCCACGCCTTGCCGTCGAGCAGGTCGTCGACCGGCAGGTTCGTGGTGTAGCCGCCGTACGAGTAGACCAGGGCGTGGTCGGCGGCCGACTCGACGTTCTCGAAGAGCACGTCCAGCGACACGCCTTGCCACTCGGTGTCCAGCTTCGACCACCGGGTGACGCAGTGGATGTCCACGGTGGGCGTCTCCTGGGGGAGCGCCATGAACTCGTCCCAGGTCCAGCGGTGGGTCTGCCCGTCTTCGGTGTCGATGGCGAACTCCCACCGGTCGAGCGGGATCCGCGGCGTCGGGCCCGCCGACAGCACCGGGAAATCGTGAACCAGGTACTGGCCCGGCGGCAGCCGATCGCTGTCGCTCCTGCGTTTGCCGGTGAAACCACGCGAAATGATGGCCACGTCGCCTCCTTCGGCCATTTCACCACGAACTACCCCGATGACCACAGGTGACTCGCCCGTCCACTGAGGGAGGGAGGCGGGGCGGGCCGATCGGGTGGCGGCCAGAGGTGCGGGATGTCGTCCGGGGCGGTCCGGAGTGCGGTCCGAAGGTGCGGGATGTCGTCTGGGGCGGTCCGGAGTGCGGTCCGAAGGTGCGGGATGTCGTCCTCGCCCGTCCGGTCAGGGAGGTGGGTCGGGGAGGCGGTCGGAGCGCGGCCAGACGTAGGGGAGGTCGTCCGGCTCGTCGTCGCCGAAGACCGGACGGTAGAAGCCGGGGTCCTTGCGCAGCAGCGCCGAGCGGTGGCTGAGGTGCAGCGCCTCGTCGCCGAGCCAGGGCGGCAGCTCCCCGGCCGCCGCGAGCTCGCTCTGGTCGCGTACGCCCGTCCTGCCCAGGTGCGCGGCCAGCTCGGCCGTCATCGTGCCCGCGCACGTGTCGGGGCGGTCCATGGCGCACCAGCGCAGGCACACCTCCAGGCCGTAGCGGACGAGGGCCTCCTCGTAGCCGGCCCACATCTTGACGACGGGGTGGTGCCGCCAGCCGTACCCGGGGACGGTGAGGGCGCGCAGCACCTGGAGCGCCTCGACGCGCTGCTTGCCGAGGCGGAGCGGGTCGAGGACCGCCGCGGATGCCGCGAAATCCGGATAAGGCAGAAATGTTTGCATCGATCCGTCCCCCCCCGCTGACGTGCCCCTCCTCGCGGATCGTATAGACCGGCCGCCGCCCGGCGCTCACAATCAGGCCATGGGAGACGCCTATGTCGGCGCTCGGACGCCGCGACGGGAAGACGCCAGGCTACTGACAGGAAAGGGACGATACGTCGGCGCGGTGCGCCTGCCCGGCACGCTCCACGCGTACGTGCTGCGCAGCCCCATCGCCCACGGCCGCTTCCTCGGCTGCGACGCCAAGGCGATCAGGGCCGTCGAGGGGGTGATCGACGTCATCACCCCGGAAGAGGCCGCCGGCCTGCGCCTGCCCTGCGTCAGCGTGTCGCCGGGGCAGCGGCTCACCTCCTATCCGGTGCTCGACGACACGATCAGGTACGCGGGCCAGCCGCTCGCCGTCGTCGTCGCCCGCACCCCCGAGGCCGCGAGGGACGCGGCCGACCTGCTTGATCCCCACCTCGACGAGCTGCCCGCCGTCGTCGGCGTCGAACGCGCCATCGCCGAGGACGCACCCGCGATCTATCCGGAGCTGGGCGGGAACGTGGCCGCCGACTTCACCGTGGGCGACGAGGACTGCGCGGCCGTCATCGACGGGGCCGAGCACGTGATCGAGATGACGTTCAGGATCGGCAGGGTCTCGCCGCACCCGATGGAGCCGCGCGGCGTGGTGGCCTCCTACGACGGCGAGGAGCTGAGCTGCCCTGCACCACGCGTGCCCTGCGCACGCTCAAGGACATGGTCCGCCCGATCAGCAAGGACGACGGGCGCAGGCGCGGCATCGGCTACTCCTGCCACGTCGAGTCCACCGGCATGGGGCCGTCGATGGACATGAAGGCGATCGGCATGCTGGCCGGCGGCTACGAGAGCGCCGTGCTGCGCATGGAGCAGGACGCCTCCGTGGTCGTCTCCTCGGGCGTCGTCTCGATCGGCCAGGGCATCGAGACGACGCTGGCCCAGCTCGCCGCCGACCGGATGGGCGTGCCCATCGAGTCCGTACGCGTGGTGCTCGGCGACACGGCGTCGACGCCGTACTCGTCGATCGGGTCGATCGCCAGCCGCTCGCTGACGGTCGGCGGCGGCGCGCTCACGCAGGCGGCGGACCGGTTGCGCGGCAAGCTGCTCGCCATCGCCGCGCACCGGCTGGAGGCGGCGGCGGAGGACCTGGAGATCGCGGACGGCTCGGTGCGGGTGAAGGGCGACCCGCGGGCGTCGGTGACGCTGAAGGAGCTCGCCACCTCGGCCTGGCGCGGCTGGGACCTGCCCGGCGGCATGCAGCCCGGCCTGGAGGAGCGGGTCGGCTACGACCCGCCCGGCTACACGTTCGCGTACGGGGCGCACGCGGCGGCCGTGGCCGTCGATCCGGAGACCGGGGCCGTCGAGGTCGAGGGCTACTGGGTGGTCAACGACTCCGGCGTGCTGGTCAACCCCACCGTCGTCGAAGGGCAGCTGCGCGGCGCCGTGGCGCAGGGCATCGGGCAGGCGCTCACCGAGGAGATCGTCTACACCGCCGAGGGCCAGCCGATCACCGAGTACCTGCTGCCGACCACGCGCGAGGTGCCCGACATCGAGATCGCGATGCTGCAGACGCCGTCACCGGTGACGCCGGGCGGCATGAAGGGCGCGGGCGAGGCGGGGACGATCGGGCCGCCCGCGGCCATCGCCAACGCGGTCGCCGACGCGCTCCCCGAGATCGCCGGGTCGATCGCGCAGGTGCCGCTCACCCCGCAGACCGTCTGGTCGCTGCTGCAGGACGCCCGGCGAACGTCCGGCTAGTGGGCGCGCGCCCGGGGAATGCGCTGCCGGCCCCGGGCGCGGCCTGGAATGTTAGCCGGGTCCTGGCGCGGATGTCAGATCGGGGCCCGCCTTTCGGACGTCAGGCCTGGTCTTGGAGCCGGATGCCGGGCCGGTCGGGGATCGTGTCCGGTCTCCGGCCGGGATCGTGTCCGGTCCGGCGGGGGCGGGCGTCAGGCCGGGGACGGGCCGCCGGTGAGGTCCTCCAGGGCCTTGCCCGACTCCGACAGCGCCCGCTCGAGCGCCTGCCGGCCGGCGGGCTTGTGCTCGGCCTCCGGCCGCCTGCGGCGCTTGGCGGCGTCGTTCTCGGGTGCGTTGCGATCTGCACTGCTCATGCGGGGGTCCGTACCCGGCCGGGTACGGCGGCGCGCGCCGACGGGCGAAACCCTGCCGATTTCTCCCCGAATCTTTGACCCGTTCGGGCCTTTCGTGCGTACAGGTTTCGACGGCCGTGTACGCCGACCCCTAGGCAGGTCCTCTTGTTGAGCGAACGCCGCCCTGCACCGGAAAGACCGGAACCGGAAAGAGACGCCATGACCAGGCTGCGATCGACTCGCCGGAGCCGTAAGCAGTACGCCTGGCCGCTGCCCGAGGACGCGCGGACGGCAGGCCACGCACGGGCTCTCATGCGAGAACGGCTGACGGAACTCGCCCTCCCACCCGACCTGGTCGACGACGCCGTGCTCATGGTGAGCGAGCTGGTCACCAACGCCCTCATGTACGGCGACGACCCGTACGAGCTGCTGCTGCACGTGGACGCCAAGGAGATCATGTGCGCGGTCGTGGACGGCAGCCCGGTGCTGCCCGCCCAGGCCCCGCACGACCTCGCCGCCGAGCACGGCCGCGGCCTGCGCATCGTGGCCCGCCTGTCCGACGGCTGCTACGGCTGCCACCCCCAGCGTTACGCCACCCGGCCCGACCTGGTCGGCAAGGCCACCTGGTTCGCGATTCCGCGCGAGGGCACGGCGGGCAACGTCGTGCCGCTCAGAGCGGGCCTTTGACGCGCTGCGTGGTCATCGGGGCGTGTCGCGGCCTTCGAGGCGTTCGCGACGGGCATCGCCCACTACCGCCGCCACGTCTACGCCGCGGGCGCCGACCCGGCCGGCAACTGGTGACACTGGCAGATCGGCGTGCCGAAGGCGCTGCCCGCCTGCCGGAGCGGTGGCCATGGTCAAGGGGTGGGCGGTGCGCGGGACGTACCGGCCGATGCTGCAGCACACCGAGCCCGCCCTGCACCTCCCGCAGGATGAGAACCGGCCGATCGGGAGTTGACCCTGGTAACGGGCGCAGGACGACGGAGGTGCGCGATGAGCGTGAACGGGCGTGCATTGGTACTGGGCGGCGGCGGGGTCGCCGGGATCGCGTGGGAGACCGGCGTGCTCGCCGGGCTGGCCGAGCAGGGCGTGGACGTCCTCGCCGCCGACCGCATCGTGGGCACCTCCGCGGGCTCCACGGTGGCCGCGCAGATCACCGCCGGGCTGCCGCTGACCGACCTGCTCGCCCGCCAGATCGACCCGGCACGGCACACCCCCGAGCTGGACCCCGGCGTGGCGGTCGAGGAGCTGCGGGCCCGCTTCGAGCAGATCTACGCGAACACCCCCGACCCTGCGGCCCGGCTGCGCGAGATCGGCGCGCTGGCGCTCGCGGCCCGCACCGTCTCCGAGGCGGAACGGCGGGCCGTCATCGAGGCCAGGCTGCCGGCGCACGACTGGCCCGAGCGCGACCTCGTCATCGTGGCCGTGGACGCGGAGACCGGCGAGACCCGCCTGTTCGGGCCCGACGACGGGGTGCCGCTGGTGGACGCGGTGGCGGCGAGCTGCGCGGTCCCCGGTGTGTGGCCGTGCGTGACCATCGGCGGGGCCCGCTACATGGACGGCGGCGCCCGTACGAGCACCAACGCCGACCTCGCGGACGGCTTCGAGCGCGTCCTCGTGCTGGCCCCGAGCCCCGACATGGGCGAACCCGCCTGGAGCGGGCTCAAGGGCGCGGTCGAGGTGATCGAACCCGACGAGGCGTCGCTGGCCGCCTTCGGCACGAACGTCCTCGCCCCCCGGTCGCGCACGCCGAGCGCCGAGGCCGGCCTCGCCCAGGGACGCACCGCCGCCGCCCGCGTGGCCGCGCTGTGGGGGTGACGGCCGGGGCACACAGGACCGCTGGGGCGCGGGTTCGTGACGCGAACCCGCATGATCCATGACCGGGACGCGCCTTACCATCGCGGGAGAGGCTGACGAGCGGAGCGTCCGATGGAGCCGTTGACCTTCGAGAGCCGTGATCTCGGCCAGACCGAGGAGTTCCTCAGCAGGGCGTACGCCAGGATGCGCATCGGTTCCGACGTGGCCAGCCCGCGCACCCGCGTCTCGCGCCGCGTCATGGGGGCGGTCATCGCCGACCGGCTGGAGTTCGACTACGACATGAGCTACGCGGTGAACCCGCTCGGCAGGGTCTGCCTGCTCCTCGTCGAGTCCGGCACCATCGCCAACCGGGTCGCGGGCGAGGACGAGGAGGTCTTCGTGCCGGGCGACGCGGTGCTGCTCAGCCCGCCCGACCGGCCCTACAGCGGGCGCCTGCGCCGCGCCGGCTACAGCATCCTCATGTTCGACACCGGCCTGCTCCAGCAGGTGGCGGCCACGCTGCCGGGCCGCCGTGCGGAGCCGGTCCGGCTGCTCGGGAACCGCCCCGTCTCGGCCGCGGCCGCGCGGCACCTGCGCCGCACGATCACGTACGTACGCGACGACGTCCTGTCGGACCCCGAGCTGGCCGCGGCGCCGCTCGTCGCCGCGGGCGCCGGGCAGTTACTCGCGGCCACCGTGCTCTCCGCCCTGCCCAGCAACGCCGCGCTGCCCGGCGACGAGGCCGCCGCCGACCGCCGCGACGCCCACACCCAGACGCTCCGCCGCGCCGTCGCGTTCATCGACGAGCACGCCGACGCGCCGCTCGGCATCGCGGAGATCGCCGCCGCCGCCCGCGTCACCCCGCGCGCGCTCCAGTACGCCTTCCGCCGCCACCTGAACACCACACCGCTCGGCTACCTGCGCCGGGTGCGCCTCGCCAGGGCCCACGACGAGCTGCGCGCCGGCGACCCCGCCACCCTCACCGTCGCCGCGGTGGCCGCCCGATGGGGGTTCTTCCACCCCGGCCGCTTCGCCTCCATGTACCGGGCCGCGTACGGCTGCGCCCCCAGCGAGACGCTTTTCGCTTCGTGTCCAGCTCCGCTTCGCTCCACGTGCTGACCGGCCCCGTGACCGGGGTGAGAGTGGATCGGAGATGCCCACCACGGAGCCACCGCCATGCCGTCGCCCCTGACCTACACCCGCCGCGACCTGCCCGGCGGCCTCCTCATCACCGTGCGAGGCGAGCTCGACACCACCAACGAGCGCGGCCTCGAGTCGTACGTCCGCGAGCACCTGCGCCCCGGCGACGACCTGATCCTGGACCTTGGCGGCGTCACCTTCATCGACAGCCATGGGCTCTACCTGCTGCTCCGGCTGGACGCCGCCGTCCGCGACCTGGGCGGCGCGCTGCGGGTCGCCTCCGTCCAGGCCGCGCCCGCGCGGGTGCTGCGCATCAGCGGCATCTGGCGGCTGCTCGACATCCGCCCCGACGTCGCGGCGGCCGTGGCGGCCATGCGCGGCGAGCACGCGAACGGCCCCTGTCGCCCGTGCTGACCGCCGCGCCAGGGATGCCCTCATAGCAGGTAATTTCTCGGGAAGGCCGCCCTGTCCCGGCAGGGGGTGCGGGCGGCGGGCGGCCTAGCGTCGGCGGCATGAAGATCGACGTGGTGCTGCCGTGCCTGAACGAGGCGGCGGCCCTCTCGTGGGTGCTCGGGCGCATGCCGGACGGCTTCCACCCGATCGTGGTGGACAACGGCTCGACCGACGGATCCGCGCGGATCGCGGCCGAGCTGGGCGCGACGGTGGTGACCGAGCCCAGGCGCGGGTTCGGGGCCGCCTGCCACGCCGGGCTCGAGGCGGCGGCGTCCGACGTCGTGTGCTTCATGGACGCCGACGCCTCGCTCGACCCGGCCCAGCTCCCCCGCGTCGCCGATCCGGTCACGGCGGGGGAGCGCGACCTGATGCTGGGCCGCCGCGTCCTGGCGTCCGGCGCCTCCTGGCCGCTGCACGCCCGGCTCGGCAACGCCGTGCTCGCCGGCGTGCTGCGCCGCCGCACGGGGGTTCCGCTGCGCGACCTGGGGCCGATGCGGGCGGCGCGGCGCGTGCCGCTGCTCGACCTCGGACTGATCGACCGGCGCTTCGGCTACCCGCTGGAGATGGTGCTGCGCGCCGGGGCGGCGGGCTGGCGCATCGGCGAGACCGGCGTCGACTACCTGCCGCGCCGGGGCAGGTCCAAGGTGACCGGCACGGTACGCGGCACGCTGCGCGCGGTCGGCGACATGCGCCGCGTCATGACCCGTCAGGGCCGGGCCGCGTGACCGCCCCGCCCGCTCCCGGCGCGCCCGCCGAGCCGGGCGGTCAGGTGGTCGCGCCGCCGCTCACCGCCGGACCGGCCGGACCGGGCGGTCAGGTGATCGTGATCGCCAAGGAGCCCGTTCCCGGCAGGGTGAAGACCCGCCTGGTGCCGCCGCTCACTCCCGAGGAGGCCGCGGCGCTGGCGGGCGCCGCGCTGGAGGACACGTTGCGGACCGTCGCCGAGGTGCCCGCCGCGGGCAGGGTGCTGGCGCTCGACGGCGCGCCGGGGCCGTGGCTGCCCGCCGGGTTCACCGTGCTGCCGCAGCGCGGGGACGGCCTGGACGAGCGGCTGGCGGCGGCGTTCGAGGACGCCCACCGGCTGCGCCCCGGCCCCATGGTGCTCATCGGCATGGACACCCCGCAGGTCGCCCCCGGCATGCTCGCCGACGCGCTGGCCCTGCTCGGCAGGTACGACGCGGTGTTCGGCCCCGCGACCGACGGTGGCTTCTGGCTGCTCGGGCTGCGCATCCCCGCGACCGCGCTGCTGCTCGGCGTGCCGATGTCGGAGCCCGTCACAGGCGAGATCCAGCTGCGCAGGCTGAGGGAGGCCGGGATGAGCGTCGCGCTGATGCCGCGCCTGACCGATGTGGACACCATGGCGGACGCGATCGAGGTGGCGAGGCTGGCCCCGGGCTCCCGGTACGCCGCCGCCCTCGCGGAAACGGGAGCACGGCGATGACGGCGATCCTGGTGACCGGCTCGGCCGGGTTCATCGGCGGTCACGTGGTGACGGCGCTGGAGGCGCGCGGCCACGAGGTGATCGGCTTCGACCTGCGTACGGGCGACGACGTGCGCGACGCCGCCCGGCTCGACCGGGTGCTGCCCGGCGTCGGCTCGGTCGTCCACCAGGCGGCCAAGGTGGGGCTCGGCGTGGACGTCGCCGACCTGCCCGACTACGCCTCGGCCAACGTGTACGGCACGGCGGTCCTGCTCGCCGCGATGGCCAGGCACGGCGTGGAGCGGCTGGTGCTGGCCTCGTCGATGGTGGTCTACGGGGAGGGCGCGTACGACTGCGCGCGGCACGGCCGCGTACGCCCCGGTCCGCGCGCGGCCGCCGACCTGGCGCGGGGGCTCTTCGAGCCGCGCTGCCCCGAGTGCGGCGAACAGGTGGTGCTCGCCGAGATCACCGAGGACGCCCCGCCGGACCCGCGCAACGCGTACGCGACGACCAAGCTCGCCCAGGAGCACCTGGCCGCCAACTGGGCCCGCGAGACCGGCGGCACGGCGGTGGCCCTGCGCTACCACAACGTCTACGGGCCCGGGATGCCGCGCGACACGCCGTACTCGGGGGTGGCGGCGATCTTCCGGTCGGCGCTCGAAGCCGGTCGCGCGCCGCGCGTCTTCGAGGACGGCGGGCAGACGCGCGACTTCGTCCACGTACGCGACGTCGCCGACGCCAACGCCCTCGCGCTGGCCGCGGGGACGCCTGGCGCGCTGACCGCGTACAACGTCGCGAGCGGCACCCCGCACACCGTCGGCGACCTGGCCGAGGCGCT
The DNA here is from genome assembly GCF_043196965.1 of Nonomuraea sp. NPDC049309. Lineage (NCBI taxonomy): Bacteria > Bacillati > Actinomycetota > Actinomycetes > Streptosporangiales > Streptosporangiaceae > Nonomuraea > Nonomuraea sp. NPDC049309. Next base: position 1,036,678 of record NZ_JBICSH010000002.1, read on the forward strand.
CGCCGCCGAACGCGGCGGGCCCGCCCCGGTCGTCACCGGCGAGTACCGGCTGGGCGACGTCCGCCACATCGTGGCCAGCCCCCGCCGGGCGGCGGCCGAGCTGGGCTTTCAGGCGCGGGTCGGCTTCGCGGAAGGCATCAAGGAATTCGCCACCGCCCCCTTGGCCTGACCCGCCCACCGTGCCGACCCACCGAGCCGCCCGGCGGAACCCCCCGAAGTCCCGGCCTCACCGGCCGGGCCGGCCCGGGTTGCCCGGCACGCCCGGCTCGCCGGTCGGGGCGGCCTGTGCTGCCCGGCTCGCCGGTCGGGGGCGCCCGGCTCGCCGGTCGGGCTGCGGGGGCGGAGCGTCGTGAGCGGGGCCCGGCCGCATGCGTCACTGGGAGCGAGGTCCGTACGTGGAGGAGCAGGCGACCCGGCCCGGCGATCCGGTCGTGGAGCGGGGCGGGGCGGCGCGAAGGGGACATCTCGGCCGCATCGCCGGCGCGTGGGTGCTGCTGGCCGGGCTGGTCGGGGCGCTGGTGCCGGCGGTCACGGCGGGGTCGCTCACCGGGGACTTCTCGGCGCTGATCCGCTGGTACGCGCTGTCGTGGGTGCTGTTCGGCGCCGCCGTGCGGGCGCTGCGGCGGGTGCCGTACAGGCAGGCGGTGTTCCTGCTGCTCGCGGGGGCGGTCGCGGTGCCGGCGACCGGGCTGCTCGCGCCTCCGGCGACCAGCACCGACTCCTACCGGTACGTCTGGGACGGCCGGGTGCAGGCGGCGGGGATCTCCCCGTACGCTCACGCCCCCGGAGATCCCGCGCTGGCCGGGCTGCGCGACCCGTGGCTGTTCCCGACGGGCAGGGCCTGCCACCACCCGTACCGGTATCCCGTCCACGACCCCGACGGGTGCACGCGCATCAACCGCCCGGCGGTGCACACGATCTACCCGCCGCTGGCGGAGGCGTACTTCCTGGTCGTGCACCTGCTCTCGCCCGAGGGAAGCCGGCACAAGCCGCCCCAGGCGGGCGGCGCGCTGCTGGCGCTGGCGACGTCGCTGGCGCTGCTGTGGGCGCTGCGCCGCAGCGGGCGCGCCCCGGTCCTGGCGGCCTGCTGGGCGTGGTGTCCCGCGGTGCCGCTGGAAGCGGTCAACAACGCCCACGCCGACGTCCTCGCCGTGCTGCTCGCCGTCCTCGCGCTGGCGGTCGTCGCCCGGCACAGGGCGGGCGGCGGCGCACTGCTCGGCGCGGCGATCGCCGTCAAGTTCCTGCCCGCGCTCGCGGTACCGGGCGCCCTGTCCGGTCTGCTCGCCCGCCGAGCGCGGAGTGCGGCCCGCAGCTCCTCGCGCGGCCCGGCCTCCGGCCCCGCGCGGGAGGCGGCCTCGCGCGCCGGTGCGGTGCCCGTGCGGCGCCGGGTGCGGGATGCGGTGGCGGTGGTCGGGGCCGCCGCGCTGGTCGTCGGGCTGGCCTACCTGCCGTACGTGCTCGCGACCGGCGGCGGCTCCGTGCTCGGCTACCTGTCCGGCTATCTCGACGAGGAGGGGTACGCCGGGTCAGGCGGCGGCCGGTACGCGCTGCTGCGCCTGGTCGTGCCGGACGCGGCGGCCGGGCCGGCGGCGCTGGCGGTCGTCGCGATCATGGCGCTGCTCGTGCTCCGCCGCGGCGATCCCGGGCGGCCGTGGCGCGGGGCGCTGACGGTGACGGGGGTGGCGTTCCTCGCGTTCACGCCCGGCTACCCCTGGTACGCCCTGCTGCTGGTGGCGCTGGTCGCGCTCGACGGGCGGCGGGAGTGGCTGGGCGTCCCGGTCGCGAGCACGGCCGCGTACCTGGGGGTCGATGACGGTACGGCGGCGTACGCGGTGGCGGCGGCCGTGGTGCTGGCGGGAGCCGCCCTGCGGGCGGCGGGCGGCCGGTCGCAGATCAGAAGCCGGTCATGACAGCGCCGCGAACCAGCGGCCGGCCACGCTCCACTGCTCGACGTGCGGGAACCCGCACCGCGCGGCGAGCGGCTCGATGTCGCCGGCCGAGACGGTGGCCCAGGAGAACCACTCGCCGGTGCGGCCGTCGTGACGCAGCCGCACCCGGTCGATGGAGCTCTTGGTGCCGGGCGGGCACAGCTCGGTCAGCACGGTCCCGCCGGGCTTGACGAGCTGCCGCAGCCGGCGCAGCAGCGCGACGGGGTCGCCGCCGATGCCGATGTTGCCGTCGGTCAGCAGAGCCTCGGCCCAGCGTCCGGCGCCGGGGATCGGGCCGAAGACGCAGCGCTGCAGGGCCAGCCCGCCGGCGCGCAGGGTGAGCTCGACGGCGAGTGGTGTGACGTCGATGCCGAGCGCGAAGACGCCGCGCCGGGTGAGCGCCACGGTCAGCCGGCCGGGCCCCGAGCCGACGTCGAGCGTGGGGCCGCCGCAGCGGGCCAGGACGCACTCGTCGCCCTCGATGGGCCGCAGCCACCGCTGGGCGGCGAGCGGCGTGACACGGCCGTCGGCGTACTCGACCTCGACGTATGCGCCGCGCAGGCCGTGCTCGTAGAGGGCGCCGATCATGCCGGTACGCCGTTCCCACCCGTGGTCACGGCTCGCCCGGCGGCCGGTGGCAGCCGACCGCTCAACGATCCCGCCGTTTCGCGGCCCGCCGCCGCGCCGCGTACAGGAGCCCGGAGCCGGCGAAGAGCGCCAGGGTGACGAGCAGCCACCGCGTCAGGTAGGGGGCGGTGCTCAGCCCGGCGGCCGAGCGGTAGTTCGCCTCGGCGCTGCCCAGGATGAGCGGGAACCACACCAGCAGGAGCAGCAGCGACAGCGCGGCGGGCACCCGTACGTGGTTGGTCCAGCGGCGGCCGCGCAGCACGCCGTCGGCGGCCGTGTAGAGCGGCCACATCACGAGGTCGTGCGAGACGATGGCGCCGACGAACCAGACGGCGAACCCGAGCAGGATGCCGGCCCCCACCACCCGCGTCAGCGCGTAGCCGGCCACGGCGAAGCAGGCCGCGAGCCCCGCGAGGTGCCACGGGCTCGCGCCGTACGCGCGCCGCCACAGGCCCGGCCCGCTCACCGCGGCTCCTGGAAGAAGCCGAGCCTGTGCACCCACTTGGTGGTGTGCACGCCGGGCAGGTTCGGCGCCATGATCCGGGCGGGGTAGCCGTGGTCGAGCGACAGGTCGGCGCCGTTGACGCGCAGCGCGAGCAGCGAGCGCGGGTCGGCCACCTGCCGGGCGCTGAGCGAGGCCGCGCCGAAGTAGCCCACCCGCTGCACCGACACGGCGGTGACCCCGGCGGTGCCCGGCGCGCAGCCGGTCAGCGCGGCGAGGTCGGCCAGCCGTACGCCCGTCCACTCCTGCTCGGTGGACCAGCCCTCCACGCAGGCGATGGGCAGCGCGTACGTGTGCAGCGGCATGGCCAGCAGCTCGGCCCTGGTGAGCACCACCGTCCGCGGCCCTGCGAGGGTCAGCCGCCATGCCTCGCCGGTGTCGGCCGCGGTCACACCGAGACCGGCCGCCGTCTTGTTGATCTGGAAGTCGTTCGGCCCTGGCCCGTAGTCGCGGCCGTGCGGGGCGAGCAGCGCCGTGCGGCGCAGCGGGCCGTCCAGCGTCTGGCCCACCGACAGCCCGAACATCAGCGCCGAGCCGCCGCCGACGAAGGCGAGCAGGCCGCGCCGCGAGATCGTGGGTGCGGCCGGGCTCTGCGCGACCAGGCCGTCGGGGTCGGGCGGCTCGGGCCGCGTGCCGGCCAGGTCGGTGCGCAGCTCGCGCGGGAAGTCTCTGGAGCGCAGCGCCCGCACGGCCTTGGGCAGTTTCAGCGCGACGTGTACGGCGAGCGCCGCCAGGAGAATCCACGCGCCGTAGAAGTGCGCCGGATAGAACGAGAACGGGAAGACGTAGAAGAGCTGGATGTTCAGGATGCCGGTGACGAACTGGAAGACGGCCCCGCCCACCAGCAGCACCAGGCTGAGGCGCTCCACGGCCTGCGCGGCCGACCGGGCGGGCGGCCAGTCGAACAGCTTCGGGATCACCGACCAGAGCTTGGCGAGCAGCACCGGCACCAGCGTCAGGCCCAGGATGACATGGGCGCCCTGGGTGACCCGGTAGAGCCAGGCGGGCTCCGTCGGCCATGCGAAGAGGTAGAGGCCCAGCAGCCCCTTGCCCGGCGTGGTGTCGTTGCCCGGCAGGCGGGGCTCGTACGCGGCGTACGACAGCAACCCGGTGATCGCGACGATGGTCAGCCCGGCCAGCAGCACCATGCCGAAGACCGCGGTGAGCCACGGGCCGCGCAGCGGGCTGCGCCAGAAACCTGGACGGAACGGCCCGGGAGGCCCCGACCGCCGCCACCGCGCGAGCGTCCTTCTCCTGGCGGCTGGTCCAGGTGGCTTGTCAGGCACGGGCACTCTCCGGATAGCGTCGGCGCATCGTGCTGGTGTCCTTACCGCGAGTAGCGTCCGTGATGCGGGGCTCTGGTAAACATTGCGGCAGATCGTCCCCTTTGTGTCCTCCCTAGTGACGCGCTTGCTGACACAGCGCAAAGCTGCGATCGCGCATCGTAGACAGGCTAGGTAGAACGTTCGGTCTTGACGCCTCTGTGCCCGCGGATGCATGATGAGGGAGATAGAACGTTCGGTCTACCACTGGGGAAACGTCATGAGCGAGACTCTGTACACCGGCATCGCCACCTCCACCGGCGACGGCAGGGCGGGAGGGCAGGCGAGGACCAGCGACGGCCTGCTCGACGTCTCCCTGGCCATCCCGAAGGAGATGGGCGGCCCCGGCGGCGCCACCAACCCCGAGCAACTGTTCGCGGCCGGCTGGGCATCGTGCTTCCACTCGGCGCTCAAGGCCGTCGCCGCCCAGCGCAAGACGCCGGTCACCGACTCGGCCGTCATCGCCGAGGTGCAGGTGCACCCCATCCCGGAGGGCGGGTTCACCCTCAGCGCCGCCCTGCACGCCGAGCTGTCCGGCCTCACACAGGAGACGGCCGACGAGCTCGTCGAGGCCGCCCACGCCATCTGCCCCTACTCCAACGCCACGCGCGGCAACATCCCGGTCACGGTGGACGCGACCGTCGCATGAACCCGGCGGCCGGGCCGCCCATGGACCCGCGGCCCGGCCGCCTCCCGCGCTGAACCACCCTTGAAAGGACACGCCGTGACCACCGTTGACACCCTCACCACCCGGGGCATCGCGCAGGCGCTGCGCAGGCTCTACTTCGTGCGGTTCGCCTTCCAGCTCATCTGGGCGGGCCTGGTCTTCGCCACCGCGTCACAGCTCGGGCCGCTCGGCATCGCGCTCGTCGTCATCTACCCGCTGTTCGACGTCGCGGCGGCCATCGTGGACGCCCGCTCGTCGAAGGCCGGGGGCACCCCTTACGGCCTGTACGCCAACATCGCCATCAGCACCTTGGCCGCCATCGGCCTGGCCGTGGCGAGCGGGAACGGCGTGCCCGGCATCCTCGTCGTGTGGGGCGCCTGGGCCATCGTCGCCGGGCTCGTCCAGCTCGTCGTGGCCGTCGTGCGCCGCAGGATGGGCGGCCAGTGGGCCATGATCCTCAGCGGCGGCATCTCCGTCCTGGCCGGCGGCTCGTTCATCATGGGCGCATCCGCCCCGAACCCGATGCTCACCAACATCGCCGGCTACGCCGTGCTCGGCGGCATCTTCTTCCTCATCTCCGCCCTGCGGCTCGGCCGCGCCGCCAAGGGGGCCTGACGTGGACGCGTACGACGTCGTCGTCATCGGCGCGGGACCGGTCGGAGAGAACGTCGCCGACCGGGTCGTCCAGGGCGGCCTGACCGCCGCCGTCGTCGAGCGCGAGCTGGTCGGCGGCGAGTGCTCCTACTGGGCGTGCATGCCGACCAAGGCCCTGCTGCGCAGCGGCGCGGCGCTCCGGGCGGCCCGCCGGGTGCCGGGGGCGCGCGAGGCGGTGACCGGCGGCCTCGACGTGGCCGCCGTCCTGCGCCGCCGCGACGCCTTCGCCTCGAACTGGACCGACGGCGGGCAGGTCGCCTGGCTCGACCAGGCCGGCATCCGGCTCTATCGCGGGCAGGGCAGGATCGCCTCCGCCGAGACCGTCGAGGTGGTGAGGGACGGCTCCGTCACGACGTTGCGGGCGCGGCACGCCGTCGTCATCGCGGCCGGCAGCGGCGCGCTCGTTCCCGCCATCCCGGGGCTGCGCGAGGCCGAGCCGTGGACGAGCCGCGAGGCCGTCGCCGCGACCGCGGTGCCGGGCACGCTCGCCATCCTCGGCGGCGGCGTGGTGGCGGCGGAGATGGCGACCGCGTTCGCCGCGTTCGGCTCGTCGGTGACGCTGCTGGCCCGCGACGGCCTGCTGCCCCGAGCCGAGCCCTTCGCCGGCGAACGGGTCGCGCAGGCGCTCGGCGAGTCCGGCGTCTCCGTGCGGATCGGCGCGGCGGCGGCGTCGGTCAAGCGGGACGGCTCCGGCAGGGTGCACATCACGCTGGCGGACGGCGGCGCGGTCGAGGCGGACGAGCTGCTGGTCGCGACCGGGCGCGTCCCGAACACCCAGGACATCGGGCTGGAGAACGTCGGGCTGGCGCCGGGCTCCTGGCCGGAGGTGGACGGCGCGCTGCGCGTGCTCGGCGGCGGGGCGCCGGTGGCGGACGGCCGGCTGTACGCGGCGGGCGATGTGAACCGGCGCGTCCTGCTCACCCACCAGGGCAAGTACCAGGCCCGCGCTCTGGGCGAGGCCATCGTGGCCCGCGCGAAGGGCGAGCCGGTCGACGACGGCCCCTGGGGCAGGCACGCGGTCACCGCCGACGAGCGTGCGGTGCCGCAGGTCGTCTTCACCGAGCCGGAAGTGGCGTCCGTGGGTCTCACCGCGGCCGCCGCGGGCGCGGCCGGCATCAGGACCCGCGTCGTCGACTACGACCTCGGCGCCGTCGCGGGCGCCGCGCTGCAGGCCGACGGCTACCAGGGGCAGGCCCGCATGGTCGTGGACGAGGACAGGAAGGTGCTCGTCGGGTTCACGCTCGTCGGACCCGACGTCGCGGAGCTGCTGCACGCCGCCACGATCGCGATCGCCGGCGAGGTGCCGATCGACCGGCTGTGGCACGCGGTGCCGTCGTACCCCACGGTCAGCGAGGTGTGGCTGCGGCTGCTCGAAGCCTATGGCCGCTGAACGGCCTCGCCCCGGCTCGGTGGGAGGAGCCGGGGCGAGGGACGGACGGGACCGTGTTCCGGGGCCGGGACCGGCCCGGGGACGCGCGTCAGGAGGCGGGCTGGGGCGGGACGCCGACCTCCCAGAGCCGGGCGAAGTTCGCCGCGTACGCCGCGACCACGCCCTTCTCGGACAGCTCGACCATCGCCTCGTCGTTACGCCGCAGCGAGGTGGCGTTGAAGTTGTGGCTGCCGGTCATCACCCAGCCCTTGCCCGAGCCGGGCCCGGTCGAGTCGGTGACCACCATGTACTTCGAGTGGATCCGCCCGGCCGGCGTCGAGCCGTCCAGCGCCCGCCGCTCGATGCCGGCGGCGTCCAGCGCGGCCGTCACCTCGTCGTCGGCGAGCCCGTGCACCACGCGCACCTGGCAGCCCGCGGCCTTCAGCTTCGCCAGCTCGTCGACGATGGCCAGGCGGGTGCCGTCCCACTCGGACTGGCCGATCTCGACCCGGGTGCGTCCCTTGTTCTTGCAGCCGACCTCGGCGAGCCGCTGCGCGATCGGGTCGCGGTCGGCCACCGGGTAGAACTGCGCGGTGACCTTGCCCGCGGGCCCGCCGGCGACGACCGTGGTGTCGTAGTCGGGGTTCTGCACCTCGGCGGCGAGGTCGTCGAAGTACTTCGCGTAGCCCTGGAACAGCTCGCCGTTGCCGGGCAGCACGACCAGGTTGTTCCAGTAGCTGGTGGAGTTGACGTCGGTGATGTTGTTGGACGCCTGGACGACGACGTTGCGCTTGCCGCCGGTCTCCGAGAACAGCGTGAACTTGTTGTGCATGCCCTTGGTGCCCTGGCAGGAGGAGGTGTTGCCCTCCGGGCTCAGGTGGCTGCACACGTGCACCCACGACGTGGCCGACTTGTCGGTGCCGAGTTCGCCGATGAGCTGCTGGGCGGCGGGGTTGTCGATCTGGTAGCCGTCGATGACCATGCGCACCTCGACGCCGCGGCGGTAGGCGTCGAGCAGCACGGCCACGTAGTCGGCCCCGGCGTCGCCCGAGATGACGAACTCGGCGATCTCGATCGACGATCCGGCGGGGGCCTGCTTGATCAGCGAGCAGAGGCGCTCGACGACCGCGGTGGGGGTGCCCGCGACGGGGTCGTTGAAGGCGGCGCCGGTCTCGACCGGCACGGTCTCGGCGTTGCGGCAGGCGCTGCGGGCCGGCTCGGGCAGCGCGGCCTGCGCGGCCGGGCTGAGCAGCAACTGCCCGGACAGGGTCAGCGCGGCGGCGAGACCGGCGACCACGACGGGGCGCGGGGAACGGTTACGAGGCATGGAGTCTCTCCAAAGCGGGGGGTGGCTGGACAGGTGCGGGCGGGGTCGGCCCGCGAACCTGGGAGGATTCCGCCGGCAGTCGACCGGCGGACGTCTGGGAGAAGACCGGCCGGAGTCAGCCGGCGGACATCTAGGAGAAATCCGTGAGGTCAGCCCACGGACACCTTCGAAAAGTCCGGACGCCCGCTGGCCGGCATCTCCAGCCCCTTCACGTCGTCGCGGATCGCGTAGTTGTTCTTGAGGTCCACCGGGTAGAGGCCGACCGCGTCATCCCAAATGATCTTGGAGGCCTGGGCGTACAGGTCCTTGCGCTCGTTCTGGTCGAGCGACTCGCGGGCCTTGACGAGGATCTTGTCGAGGTCCTTGTTGCAGTAGCCCATGCGCTTGGCGTCGCAGTTGTAGAGGCGGTTGATCGTGAAGTCCGCGTCGCCGGTGCCGGTGGAGTTGGTCTGCAGGTTCAGGTCCCAGTTGAGGGCGTTGAGGTCCTTGACCCAGGTCGCGCGCTCCTTCTCCAGCGGCTCCACCTTGATGCCGACCTTCTCCCAGGCCGAGATGAACGCCTGCGCCATCGGCCGGATGTTCGGCCCGCCCTCCAGCGGCCACTGCATCGTGGCGGTCACGCCCTTGTCGTAGCCGGCCTCGGCCAGCAGCTTCTTGGCCAGCTCGGGGTCGTACGAGTACGGTTCAAGCTGCGCCGCCCCGAAGACCTCCTGCGTGACCGGCGCCTGGCCGACCGTGCCGAGGTCGCCGAACAGGTCGCCGACGATGCTCTTGACGTCGACGGCGTGCAGCATGGCCTGGCGCACCTTGACGTTGTCGAACGGCTTGTTGTTCTGGTTGAACCACAGGAAGTAGTAGTTGTAGCCGGGGGCGCTGCCGTAGACGATGCCCGGCACGTCCTTCACCTCGTCCACCTGGTCCGGCGGGATCGAGGCCAGCACGTCCACCTCGTCGTTGTTCAGCGCGGTGATGCGGGCGGAGATCTCCGGCATGTTGAGGATCTCCAGCTTGTCCACCTTGGCCTTGTCGCCCCAGTACTGGTCGTTGCGGGTCAGCACCACCTTGTCGTCGGGGCTGAACGACTCGAACATGAACGGCCCGGTGCCGATCGGCTTCTGCCAGTAGGCGTCGTCGGTGACCTTGTCGCCCTGGCCGATGAAGACCAGCGACAGCGTGCTCGGCAGCGTGCCGAGCGGCGAGGAGGTGTGGAAGGTCACCGTGTGGTCATCGGTGGCCTCGATCTTCTCGATGGCGCTGAGCAGCGGGGTGAGCGAGCCGTTCAGGCCGATCAGCCGCTCGACCGAGCCCTTGACGTCCTTGGCGGTGAACGGCGTCCCGTCGCTGAACGTCACCCCTTCGCGCAGGTGGAAGACCCACGTCTTGTCGTCGGGGTTCTCCCATGAGGTGGCCAGCTTCGGCTGCGGCTGGCCGTCCTGCATGACGGTGAGCGTCTCGAGGCTCTGCTGGACCGTGGTCTGCACGGCCTCTTCGGCCGGGTACAGCTGCACGTCCAGCGACACGGGGAAGAGCTGCGGCGCGTAACGCAGCACCTTCTCCCCGCCGCCGGAGTCACCGGATCCGCCGGAGCCGCCGCAGGCCGTGAGGCCCAGCACCAGAGCGGCTGTGACGAGACAGCCCATGGCCCGGGATCGTGAGATCATGCCTCTCTCCTTCATTCGTTCTTGCTGGTGCCGCGGCTGCTCACGCCGTCGCGGGGGGTGTCAAAGTGAAGGTGGCCGCCACGGGCCGGTGATCGGACGGCGCGTTCCCGGCCGAGAAGAAGTCGACGACCTCGCTGGCCCGGGTGGCGATGGGGCCCCGGGAGAAGATCCAGTCGATGGCCTTCGACGGCGACATGAGCGGGGAGAGCCGCGTTCCGCGTTCGGCGGTGAACGGCAGCGGCGACACCGGGTGGGTGACCGGCGAGGTCCGCCCGAGCGCGGTGAACGAGTCGAGGAAGCCGCCGTTGCCGAGCGCCCACAGCGGCTGCCCGATGTCGTTGATGTCCACCGTGAACAGGCAGGCCTGCTCGCCGGCGATCTCGTTCAGCGCCTCCACCACCCGCTCGGCCTGCCCGGCGCGCAGGTTGCGGCGGTCGGCCCGCTCCTGCGGGTGGCCCGGCCAGGTCAGGTGCGCGGTGGAGAACACCAGCGGCTGGGCGCCGTCGATCCTCGGGCGCAGCCGCACCCAGAACAGGCCGGCGTGCTCGGAGAGGATGCCGACGTCGCGGAAGCCGTACTCGACGAGCTCGAACAGCTCCTCGCGCCACCACAGGTTGCTCTGCACGCCCCAGCCGGGGAAGTCGTCGTGCACGCGCGCGTGTCCCGGCAGCGTCTCGTCCACCACGGCCCGCGAGCGGGGGCGCAGCTCCTGCGTGGCCAGCAGGTCGGGCGGCCGGGTGGCGAACAGGTCGCGGATCGCCGGCTCCCGCTGCTCCAGGTGCGCGTCGCCCCACAGGTTGTAGGTCATCGCGACAAAGGTGAACGATCCGGTCAGCATGCTGAGAGGTCCTTCCGATTCAGTCGGTACGCGTGGCGTCCGCCGCCCACGCGGTCGGCGCGTTGTACTCGACGACCGCGTTGCCCCGCTCGCGCCCGTAGTCGATCACCGTGACGGAGGTGTTCACCGGCGGGGCGAAGGCCAGGTGGCCCGGCTCGGGGATGCCGAGCGCGGCGGCCGCGGCCACCCGGATGGGACCGCCGTGGCAGAACACCATGACGCTCCTTCCGGGGCCCGCCTGCTCGGCGATGTCGACGAGCGCGGCCCACACGCGCTGGCGCAGCTCGGTGAACGTCTCGCCGCCGCCGCGCCGCGGGTCGCCGCCCCGCGCGGCCTCGGCGAGCACGTCGGGGTACTCGGCGGCGATCTCCGTGAACGTGCGTCCCGCCCAGTCGCCGACGTCGGACTCGCGCAGCCGGGGGTCGCGCTCGGCCGCGCCGCCGGCCAGGCGCAGGAACGCCTGCGCGGTGTCCCACGCGCGCGGCAGGTCGCTGGAGACGACCAGGTCGGGCCGGCCGAAGCGGGCCTTGAGCACCTTCGCCGCCGCCTCCGCCTGCTCGATGCCGACGGCGGTGAGCCCCGAGTCGGCGTGCCCCTGGTAGCGCTCCTCGACGTTCCACCGCGACTCGCCGTGCCGGACGAGGATCAGTCTGGTCGCGCCGCTCATCGGGCACCTGCCGGGGTCGCGGGCAGCTCGGGGAAGTGGCAGGCGGAGACGTGCTCGCCCAGCCGGTTCGTGAGCGCCGGCTCCTCCGTGGCGCACCGGTCCTGCGCCTTCCAGCAGCGGGTACGGAAGCGGCAGCCGGAGGGCGGCGACACCGGCGACGGGATGTCGCCCTTGAGGATGATCTGCTCGCGCGGCGGCCCCGCCCACGGCCGGGTCACCGGCACCGCCGACAGCAGCGCCTGCGTGTACGGGTGCTCGGGCGCCTCGAAGATCTGCTCCGTGGTGCCCCGCTCCACCACCTTGCCGAGGTACATCACCGCCACCTCGTCGCTGATGTGCCGCACCACCGACAGGTCGTGGGCGATGAACAGGTAGCTGAGCCCCATCTCCTCCTGCAGGTCGACGAGGAGGTTGAGCACCTGCGCCTGCACCGAGACGTCCAGCGCCGAGACCGCCTCGTCGCAGATCACCAGCCGGGGCCGCAGCGCGAGCGCCCGCGCGATGCCGACCCGCTGGCGCTGGCCGCCGGAGAACTGGTGCGGGTAGCGGTCGGCGTGGTCGGGGTTCAGCCCGACCCTGGCCAGCAGCTCGCGCGCCTGCGACGCCCACTTCTCGCGGGGCACCACGCCGGGGTTGACCTGCCACGCCTCGCTGATGATCTGCTCGACCGTGAGCCGCGGGTTCAGCGACGCGTACGGGTCCTGGAAGATCATCTGGATCTGCCTGCGTACCTGCCGCAGCTCCTCGCCCGGCAGCTTCAGCAGGTCCTGGCCGTCGAAGAGCACCTGGCCGGACTCCGCGGGCGCGAGCCCGATGATCGTGCGCGCCAGCGTCGTCTTGCCCGAGCCGGACTCGCCGACCAGGCCGAGCGTGCGGCCCTTGGGCAGGTCGAACGAGACCCCCGACACCGCGTGCACGGCGCCGATCTTGCGGCGCAGCAGCGCGGAGCGTACGGGGAAGCTGGTGTTCAGGTCTTTGACCGACAGCAGAGGCTCAGCCGGTGACGACATCGGTGACGACCTCCTTCGAGTGGTGGCAGGCGGCCCGATGCGAGGCGGGGCGGTCGGGCAGGGGCAGCAGCTCGGGACGCTCGGCGGCGCAGACGTCGGTGGCGTACCGGCAGCGGGGGCGGAACGGGCAGCCCGACGGCAGCCGGGTGAGGTCGGGCGGCGACCCCTTGATGGGCGTCAGGCGCTCGCGCGGGCCGTTCAGCTCGGGGATCGAGGCCATCAGGCCCTGCGTGTACGGGTGCCCGGTCCGCTCGTAGACCTCGCGCAGGTCGCCGGTCTCCATCACCCGGCCGGCGTACATGAGCTGCACCCGGTCGGCGACGCCGGCCACCACGCCGAGGTCGTGGCTGATGAGGATCATCGCCATCCCGTGCTCGGCCTTCAGCTCGGCGAGCAGTGCCATGACCTGCGCCTGGACGGTGACGTCGAGCGCGGTGGTGGGTTCGTCGGCGATGAGCACGCGCGGCTTCAGCGCGATCGCCATCGCGATCATCACGCGCTGGCGCATGCCGCCGGAGAACTGGTGCGGGTAGTCGTCCACCCTGCGGTCGGCGGCCGGGATTCCCACGCGGTCCATCAGCTCGATCGCCTTGCGCCGCGCCTCGGCGCGCGACAGGCCCTGGCGGCGCCGGAACAGCTCGCCGATCTGCGTGCCGACGCGGAAGACCGGGTTGAGCGAGCTCAGCGGGTCCTGGAAGACCATGGCCAGGTCGGTGCCGTTGAGCTTGCGGGTCTCCGAGCGCGGCAGCGCCAGCAGGTCGCGGCCCTTGTACAGGATGCGGCCTCCGGCGATCTGGCCGGCGGGGCGCGGCACGAGACCCATCAACGCCTGGGCGGTGACGCTCTTGCCGCTGCCGGTCTCGCCCAGGATGGCCAGCGTCTCGCCCTCGGCGAGGTCGAAGCTCACCTTGTCGACGGCGGTGATCGTGCCCGCCCGGGTGCGGAAGCGTACGGTCAGATCCTGTACCGACAGCAATGGGTCGGCCATCACATGCTCCTCAACCGCGGGTCGAACCGGTCGCGCAGGGCGTCGCCGAGTACACCGAAGCTGATCACCAGGGTGGCCAGGGCGATGCCGGGGATCGTGGAGATCCACCACGCGTTGGACAGGTAGTCCCGGCCGTTGGCGATGGTCATGCCCCAGCTCGGCGTGCTGGCCGGGGTGCCGAGGCCGAGGAAGCTCAGTGACGCCTCGGCCAGGATCACGTGGCCGAGCTCCACGGTCGCGACGACCAGGATCGGCGCGATCATGGACGGCAGGATGCTGCGCGTCAGCAGGTGCCAGGTGCGCGCGCCGAGCGTGCGGGTGGCGTCGACGAAGTCCCTGTTCTTCAGCCCGAGCACCTGGCTTCTGGTCACCCGGGCGAACGTCACCCAGTTGGAGATGGACAAGACGATGACGACGTTCACCACGCTCGGCCCGAGGATCGCCGCGATGAAGATGGCGAGCAGGATCGACGGGAACGTGAGCTGGATGTCGGCCAGCCGCATGAGCACCATGTCCAGCCAGCCGCCGAAGTAGCCCGCCGCGATGCCGGCGGCCACGCCGATGAGCCCGGCCAGCACCAGCGTCGCCACGCCGACCGTGATCGACACCCGGGCGCCCTGCATCATCTGGGCGAGGATGTCCTGGCCGACCTGGTCGGTGCCGAAGACGGCGACCTGGCCGTTCGCCAGCGTGGTGCCCGGCGGCTTCAGCCGGGAGCCGAGGTCGGTGGCCACCGCGTCGTACTTCAGCAGGATCGGCCCGAAGATGGCGGCGAGCACGTAGAGGCCGATCACCGACAGCGAGACGATGATGCGCAGCCGCCCGATCTTCACCCGGGTCTTGCTCTGTTTCTTGGTGTCGCCGGCCGGCTCGGCCGGTTCCGTCACGGTCGCCGCCTCGCCTTGCAGCACCTGGTCCATTGGCCTGTCCATGGTCACCGTCCCAGCCGGATGCGCGGGTCGAGGTAGCCGTACAGGACGTCCACGATCAGGTTGATCAGGACGAACCCGCCGGCGATCAGCATGATCGCGGCCTGCACGACGTTGTAGTCGCGGGCCGAGATGGAGTCGATGAGCAGCCGCCCGACGCCGGGCCAGGAGAACACGGTCTCGACGATGACCGCGCCGCCGAGCAGCTTGCCGAACTCCAGGCCGGCCACGGTCACGATCGGGATGATCGCGTTGCGGATGGCGTGCAGGAAGATGACCACCCGCTCCGGCAGGCCCTTGGCCCGCGCGGTCTGGATGTAGTTCTCGTGCACGACGTCGAGCAGGCCGCTACGGGTCAGCCTGATCTGGATCGCGATGAGCGGCAGCGCGAGCGTGACGCCCGGCATGATCAGCCGGTCGAACCCGCCGTGGCCGCCGCTTGCGAAGATGTGCAGCTGCCGCGCGAAGACCAGGATGAACATGATGCCGATCCAGAACGACGGCATCGACTGCGCGAGCAGCGCGAACACCGAGACGATGCGGTCGGCCAGGCGGTTGACCCGCAGTGCGCCGACCACGCCGAGCGCGATGCCCAGCACCAGGCCGATCACCAACGCGACGACGGCGAGCTGCAGCGTGAGCGGGAACCGGTCGAGCACCAGGCCCATCGCGTCGGCGTGGTAGCGGTAGGAGTCGCCGAAGTCGAACCGCACCACGTCGGCCAGATAGATCCCGTACTGCACGAGCAGCGGCTGGTTGAGACCCATCTGATCGCGCAGCCGCTCGACCTCGTCGGGGGTGGCGTCAGAGCCGAGGATGAGCAGCGCCGGGTCGCCGGGAACCATCCGCAGCACCAGGAACACGATGGTCACGGCGCCCCACAGCACGAACGCGGCGAACAGCGTGCGCCGGATGAGGTACGCGGTCATGGCCGACCCGCTCGCCGCCGGTGGGCTTGCCGTTTCAGCATCGACAGGCAACTCCAGATAGAGCCATGACGCCATCGGCGCATGGCGAGGATTTTCGAGGGGCTTGAGGGGATCGGCCGGCGGGTGACCGGCCGATCTTGAGAGGGGACGAATACGGGGGAGGGACGGCGGAGCCGCCGGCCGCCGATGTGGCGGCCGGGTTTCCTGCCGGGAACATTAACGTTAATGCGATTGGTGGCTGATGCTAGGGTGACCGGCCCTGAGCGTCAAGGGTGAGTCCGCCGTCGGCCGCCACCACAAGCCTTCCCCGGGGCCGTTCTCGGCGCTTCTGACCTGCGAAAACGTGCGCCGGTAACAGTTCGTCACCGCTCAGCTGTGAGGGTTCCCCGCCGGGTGGACGGGCCACCCCAGGGTTGACCGCCGCGCAACATTAACGTTAACGTCCGTCTGCGACCGCATGACTCACTCCGGTCGATCGGTCGGGCGTAGGCATTCGCGACTCTTTTGTGCCAAGACATTTTCAGGAGCATTCTGCGATGACCACGACGGAGCGGCCCGACCTGGCCGCAGAACTTCGTACTGCCATTTTGTCGGCAGACCCGAGACTGTCGAAGTTTTCCCCGCTTCGACGCATTCTCGCGTACGACGATTTCAATTCGGGGACCCACGGCTGGACGGAACTGCTGGGCAATTACAACGGCAATGGCGACCTGTCCACCGTGGACGACCACATGCGGGACTTCCGGCCCCCGCAGCTGTCCAACTGCACGTTCTTCGACATCGGCAGCCACGGCGCGATGACCGGCTCGTACGCGCTGAAGCTCGCCACCCGGCCGTACAAGGGGCACACCGCCACCGCCATCAGGCGGCTCACCATGAGCGGGCGCGGCCTGCTCCAGATCGAGGCGTACTTCACGTACAAGGCCGAGGCCACCATCGACGGCAGCGCGAGCGACGAGTTCGGCGACATCACCTGGGACGGCAACCTGCACCCCTCGGAGGCGCAGTTCGGCTGCTTCACCGTGGCCACCGACCTCTGCGGCGACGGCGGGCTGCGTTACCACACGGTGGCCCGCTACATGAACACCTCGCTCGACAACAAGCTCAAGCGGCAGTGGATGTATCCGATCGTGCCCGAGCCGACGCCGCGCGAGCACCTCGAAGGGAAAATCAAGCTGGAGTACGGCGCCGACTTCACCGCGCCCAATCCGGACGACTGGCACCCCTTCGGCGAACCGCAGGAACTCTGCTACAACGAGGTGCCGACGAAGGTCAACTGGCATTACCTGCGCTGGGTCATCGACACCGAGACCCGACGTAACGTCGAGTTGCAGGTCAACGATCGCGTCATGGACATGTCGCACGTTCCGGTGCCGCCGTACAAGGAGCGCTACGACTCCCTGGAGAACCTGCTGAATTTCTACTTCTCAGTACGGACCCACTCGACGGTCCGCAACTTCCTCTTCCTTGACTCGGTACTCATTTCCACGGAGTGGTGACGTAATGCGGCAGGTGCAGACGGCGGTCCTGGAACGGGACACGACGTTCGATTCCGACTTCGCCACGGAGCCGTACGAAGTGGCGTGGGCCGGCGAGGCCCGGTTCTTCATCCACACGCTCGCCACCTCGGGCCAGGACACCCAGGTGCGGCTGGTCACCCAGATCTCGCCGGACGGCCTGACCTGGTGCGACCTCGACGGCAAGGAACATGTCATCGACGGACCCGGTTTGGTGACATGGCCGGTAGATCATTTCGGACAATGGTTGCGGTTGCGCGGCACGGTGACGGGCACCGACCCGTCCGCCAAACTGCGCATCTATCTCACGGTCAAGAGCTGAGAGAGACCGCGGATCGACCAGAGGGGGCATGCGAATGGCCGGGGCTCGACGTCATACCTTGCGGGACATCGCCGCGACGTTGAACCTTTCCGTCAACACCGTCTCGCGTGCCCTCTCCGGTAAAGACGGGATAGGAGAGGAGACCAGGGCCCGCGTGCGGGCCGAGGCCGAGCGGGTCGGCTACGTCCCCAACTCCATGGCGCGCTCGCTCGTCCTGGGCTCGGCGATGACGTTCGGCCTGTCCATCACCAACCCGTCCAACCCCTTCTACGCGCAGCTCATCTCCACCATCGAGACCCGCGCGCGCTCCCATGGCTACTCGCTGCTCCTCACGGTCACCGAGGAGTCGGAAGAGCACGAGATGCGCGCCGCCGAGTCACTGCTGCGCTCGTCGGTGAGCGGCTCGATCGTCGTGCCCGTCCAGTCGGGGACCGAGGCGTGGCGGCGCCTCGGCTCCGTGGGCGTGCCGACCGTGCTGATCAACCGCGATTTACCCGACCTCGGTTACCGCTTCGTCGGCACCGACAACGAGCTCGGCGGCTACCGCGCCACCTGCCATGCGATCGAACGCGGCGCCCGCTCGATCGTGGTGCTCGAAGAAGACCTGCCGATCACCACGATCGACCACCGCATCGCCGGCTTCCGCCGCGCCATGGCCGAGGCCGGGCTGCCCGTGCCGCGCGGCAGCATCATGCGGGTCCCCACCCGCCGCCACGATCAGGCCGCGCTGCCCTGGCAGCCGCAGCAGGCGTACCAGGTGGCCCGCCGCATGCTGCGCAGGACCCGGCTGCCCGATGCGGTCGTGGCCGGCAACGACTACTTCGCGCTCGGTCTCTACCGGGCGCTGGAGGAGCACGGGCTGAAAGTGCCCGACGACATGATGGTGATCGGGTTCGGCGACCACCCGTTCTCCGCCTTCCTGTCGCCGCCGCTGACCTCGGTGCGGCTGCCCGCGGAGGAGATCGGCACCATCGCCGTGGATCTCCTCCTCGAGGAGATCTCGGGCGCGCGCAGCGCCCGCCCGCTCAAGCAGCTCATCGCCCCCACGCTGATCGAACGCGGCTCCACCCAGCGCGGCTGACCGCCGTTTCGGCCCTGCGCGCCGCCGGCCCACGTCGCCCGCGAGCTCACCCGAGTCCAAGACCTGTGCCCATAACCGACGGCTATGGCTCAGACCGCCACCTCGACGAGCGACCGCTTCTCGGTGGCGCTGATCCCCGTCCACGCTCGCCGGGACGACGCCAGGCCGGGCCACGTCATCCCGATCGCGTCCGGGCCGGGCCTGCCGCGGTCTGTGAGGCAAGGCGGTGGCCAAATCCTGTTGGGGCGGAGTGGGCGTTCGGAACGCAAGCCCCGATTCCCGCCCGGATGGATGACCAAGAACCGCTAAGTGAGCAGCGCACCTAGGGGAGTGGCTCACCTACTTGTCGCAGGTCGGCGTGGTTATACCGAGAAGAGTCACGTACGACCAGGGGCAGCAAGGGGGCCACTGCCGTGGAGGCGAACGACATCGACGCCGTGCCCGGTTTCCGGGCCGCGCTGGCGGTGGCGGACTCCGTCCTGTACGAGGGCTACCTGCTCTACCCCTATCGCCGATCGTCGCCGAAGAACCAGGTCAGATGGCAGTTCGGCGTGCTGCTGCCGCAGCCGTGGGCGCGGACGCACGGCCTGCAGGGCGGCGGTGTGGCGGGTTCTGCGGAGTCGTGGTGGCAGCAGACGGAGTGCCTGCTGGTGGCGCCCGCCGGCGCCTCACTGCGGGGCCGGCTCCGGTTCCTCCGGCTGCGCCGCCGCACGCCCGAGGAGCGGCTGCCGGACGGCGGCCACCGGGCGGCCGACCGGGTGGGCGACGTGCTGGGCTTCGACGAAGGGGTGCCGCAGGAGCTGGACGTCGCGGCGTCCGTGGCGGAGCTGCTGGCCGGGGAGAAGCTGCGCACCCTCAAGATTCCGGGCTCGGAGACGGTCAGCCCGCTGCCGGGGGGCGAGGGGCGTACGCGGTGGCGCGAGTGGCCGCTGAGCGCCAGGGTGACGCTCTCCCTGACGCCGTGCAAGGTGAGCGCGGACGCCCCGCTGCGGGCGGGGGAGGGCCTGTTCAAGCTCCGTGTGCGCACCGAGAACGCCACTCAGGGGCCGCCGCCGGACGCGCCCAGGGACGAGGCGCTGCAGCACGCCCTGATCGCCTGCCACACGCTGCTGACCGTGCCGGGCGGCCGGTTCGTCTCGCTGCTCGACCCGCCGGACTGGGCGCGGGAGGCGGCCGCGGGCTGCGTCAACGCGCAGACGTACCCGGTGCTGAGCGGCGAGCAGGTGGTGCTGTCGTCGCCGATCCTGCTCTACGACAACCCGCGCGTCGCCCCGGAGAGCCCCGGCGACCTGCACGACGCGACGGAGATCGACGAGATCCTGTCGCTGCGCACGCTGACGCTCACCGACGCCGAGAAGCGGGAGGCGCGCGCCACCGACCCGCGCGCCGCCGCGATCATCGACCGGGTCGAGGCGATGACCCCGGAGGACCTGGCCCGCCTGCACGGCACCATCAGGGACCCGGGCGGCCCCGCGCCCTCGTGGCACCCGGAGGTGACCACCGACACCGTCGAGGTGGCGGGCAGGATCGTGCGCAGGGGCAGCAGGGTGCGGCTGCGGCCCAGGCTGCGCGGCTCGGACCCGCAGGACATGTTCCTCGACGGCAGGACCGCGCTGGTGGAGGCGGTGCTGCAGGACGTCGACGGTGCCCGCCACCTCGCGGTGACGCTGGAGGACGACCCGGCGGCCGAGCTGAACCAGTGGTACGGCCGCTACCGCTACTTCTCGCCCGACGAGACCGAGCCGCTGGACGGTGATCCCGCATGAACCGGGTGCTGGTGGCCGGGATCGGCAACGTCTTCCTGGGCGACGACGGGTTCGGTGTCGAGGTGGTCAGGCGCATGGATCCCATGGCCGTGCCGGCGTCGGTACGGGTGGCCGATTACGGCATCCGCGGCGTCCACCTGGCCTACGAGCTGCTCGGCGGCGCGTACGACACGCTGATCATGGTGGACGCGGTCGAGATCGACGGGCCGCCGGGCACGGTGGCCGTGCTGGAGATCGACGACGAGCCCATCCCCGAGGCGTCGCCGCCCGTGAACGGGCACGGCATGCATCCCCAGGCGGTGCTCGACCTGCTGGCCAGGCTGGGCGGGCGGGTGCCCAGGGTGCTGCTGGTGGGCTGCCGCCCGCAGACGATCGACGAGGTCATGGGGCTGTCGGAGCCCGTCGCCGCCGCCGTCGACGGCGCGGTCGCGGCGGTGACGGCGCTGGCGCGTGACGAGGCGTACAGACGAGCCGACCCGCAAGCCGACGATCCGCAAGCCGACGATCCGCAAGCCGACGATCCGCAAGCCGACGATCCGCAAGCCGACGATCCGCAAGCCGACGATCCGCAAGCCGACAGGGAGCGCGCCGATGCATGAGACGGGAATGTGCGACGAGATCGTCCAGGCGCTGCTGCGCCGGGCGGAGGGACGGCGGGTGGCCGCGGCGCGGGTGCGCGTCTCGTTCGCCGGGCACCGCGCCGATCCCGAGGTGGTCGAGCAGGGCTTCCGGGTGGCCGCGGCGGGCACGCCGGCCGAGGACGCGCGGATCGAGCTGATCACCGAGCCGCCCGCGGTGAGCTGCGGCGGCTGCGGCGCGCGCACGCCCGCGACCGACGCGCTCGCGCTCGTCGCCTGCCCGCGCTGCGGCGGCGTGGACGTCGAGCTCGCGGCCGATACCGGGGTCGTCGTCGAGTCGATCACCTATCAGCAGGACGCCAGCGAGGTGCGCGCATGACACAGACGCAGCAGCGGGACGGTACGGCCGCCGGCTACGACGAGATGCACATCCTGTGGATATCCGAGGGCATGAGCTGCGACGGCGACACCGTCTCGATCACCGCGGCGACGCAGCCCGCGATCGAGGACGTCGTCAACGGCACGATTCCCGGCCTGCCCAAGGTCCACCTGCACAACAAGGTGCTGTCGCCGAGCCTCGGCGGCGAGGACTACCTGGCGCCGTTCAGGGCCGCCGCGCGCGGCGAGCTGGAGCCGTTCATCCTCGTCATCGAGGGCTCGGTGCCCAACGAGAAGATCAACGGCGACGGCTACTGGACGTCGTTCGGCAACGACCCGGAGACCGGCCAGCCGCTCACCCTGAACACGTGGATCGACCGGCTCGCCCCGCGCGCGTGGGCGGTGGTCGCCATCGGCACCTGCGCCACGTACGGCGGCATCCACGCGATGGCCGGCAACCCGACGGGCTGCATGGGCCTGGCCGACTACCTCGGCTGGGACTTCCGCTCGACCGGCGGCCTGCCGATCGTGAACGTCCCCGGCTGCCCGGTCCAGCCGGACAACTTCATGGAGACCCTGACCTGGGTGCTCTACCACGCCGCGGGCAGCGCGCCGCCGCCTCCGCTCGACGAGATGCTGCGGCCCCAGTGGCTGTTCGGCAAGACCGTCCACGAGGGCTGCGACCGGGCCGCCTACTACGAGCAGGCCGACTTCGCCCGCGACTACAACTCGCCGAAGTGCCAGGTGAAGATCGGCTGCTGGGGCCCGGTGGTGAACTGCAACGTGCCCAAGCGCGGGTGGATGCGGGGGATCGGCGGCTGCCCGAACGTGGGCGGCGTCTGCATCGCCTGCACGATGCCCGGCTTCCCGGACAAGTTCATGCCGTTCATGGACGAGCCGCCCGGCGGCCACCTGTCGTCGGTCCTGATCAAGCCGTACGGGGCGTTCGTCCGCAGGATGCGCGGCCTCACCAACCACACCGTCAACAGAGAGCCCCGGTGGCGGCACAACCGTGAGGCGCTGACCAGCGGATACAACCCGCGCTGGCGCCCGTAGAGCCGCCGGCGAGCACGAGGAAGGAAAGCACGGCCGATGGCCATCGAGCAGCAGGAGAAAGTGGCCCACAAGCCGGGGACGCTCGTCGACATGTCCTGGGACCCGATCACCAGGATCATCGGCAATCTCGGCATCTACACCAAGATCGACTTCGAGAACCAGCGCGTGGTGGAGTGCCACAGCACGTCCTCGCTGTTCCGCGGCTACTCGGTGTTCATGAAGGGCAAGGACCCGCGGGACGCCGGGTTCATCACCAGCCGCATCTGCGGCATCTGCGGCGACAACCACACGACGTGCTCGGTCTACGCGCAGAACATGGCGTACGGCATCAAGACTCCGAAGCTCGCCGAGTGGATCATCAACCTCGGCGAGGCCGCCGAGTACATGTTCGACCACACGCTCTTCCAGGACAACCTGGTGTTCGTCGACTTCTGCGAGGCGATGGTCAAGGGCACCAACCCGAGCGTCCTGCAGCGGGCCGCCACCACCGACGCCCCGAACGCGAACATCCACGGCAAGCGCACGATCGCCGACATCATGCAGGCGTTCAACCCGTTCGAGGGCGAGGCGTACAAGGAGGCGCTGACCGTCAGCCGCGTCACGCGCGAGATGTTCTGCCTGATGGAGGGCAGGCACGTGCACCCGTCGACGGTCTATCCGGGCGGCGTCGGCACGATGCCGTCGCCGTCGGTCTTCACCGACTACCTGTCGCGGCTGATGAACATCATCGACTTCATCAAGAAGGCCGTCGCGCTCAACGACGACGTCTTCGACTTCTTCTACCAGGCGCTGCCCGGCTACGAGGAGGTCGGCCGGCGCCGGGTGCTGCTCGGCTGCTGGGGCGCGTTCCAGGACCCCGACGTCGTCGACTACCGCTACGAGACGATGAACGAGTGGGGCAAGGCGATGTACGTCACCCCCGGCATCGTCGTGGACGGCGAGCTCGTCACGACCAACCTCGTCGACATCAACCTCGGCATCCGCATCCTGCTCGGCAGCTCCTACTACGAGGACTGGGTGAACGAGGAACCGTTCGTCACCCACGACCCGCTCGGCAACCCGGTGGACATGCGCCACCCGTGGAACCAGACCACGCTGCCCGCCCCGCAGAAGCGGGACTTCGACGGCAAGTACAGCTGGGTGATGAGCCCGCGCTGGTTCGACCAGCGCACCGGCGATCACCTGGCGCTGGACACCGGCGGCGGGCCGTTCGCGCGGCTCTACACCACCGCGCTGGCCGGCCTCGTGGACACGCCGTACGTGAAGTCCACCGGCTCCAGCGTGCAGATCAACCTGCCCAAGGGGCCCGAGCTGCCCGAGGTCACGCTGGAATGGCGGATCCCGCAGTGGTCCAACGCCATCGAGCGCAACCGCGCCCGCGTCTACTTCGTCGCCTACGCCGCCGCCATGGCCGTCTACTTCATCGAACGCGCGATGCAGCGGGTGCGCAGCGGCGACACCAAGGTGTTCCAGGACTTCGACGTGCCGGACCAGGCCATCGGGGTGGGCTTCCACGAGGCGGTGCGCGGCGTGCTCTCCCACCACCTGGTGATCGAGAAGGGCAAGATCGCCAACTATCACCCGTACCCGCCGACCCCGTGGAACGGCAGCCCGCGCGACCACTACGGCACCCCCGGGCCGTACGAGGACGCCGTCCAGGACATGCCGATCTTCGAGGAGAACGGGCCCGAGAACTTCAAGGGCGTCGACATCATGCGGGCGGTGCGCAGCTTCGACCCGTGCCTGCCCTGCGGTGTCCACATGTACCTCGGCAAGGGGCGTACGGTGCGCAAGCTGCACTCGCCGATGTTCGGCGGCGGGCATGACTGAGTCCCGGCCGTCCAGGCTGGACGAGCGGGACGTCGCCGGGCGGCTGGAACTGCTCGACGAGCTGCTGAGCGAGCTGGAGTCCGCCTCGGGGCCCACCGCCGAGCTGGCGCTCGACGCGATCGCCACGCTCGCCGCGGTGTACGGCGAGGCGCTCGCCCGTGTCGCCGACCGGGTCACCGCGGCCGCGCCCGAGCTGGGCGCCTCGCTGGCCGACGACATGCTGCTCGCGCACCTGTTCGTGCTGCACGGGGTGACCGCCGGCCCGGCGCCGTCCGGTGCGCGGGAGACGGCGTTCATCCCGCTCGACGCGCTCGCCCGCCGCCCCGCCGCGGCTTCCGGAACGGGCCCGCTCGGCCCCGCGGCTTCCGGGACGGGTCCGCTCGCCGGCCGCCCCGCCGCCTCTCCCGGGACGGCCTCATGAGCGGTCCCGCTCCCGGCCTCACCCCCGGTCCGGCGCCCGGCCTCAGGTCCGGCTGCACGTCCGGTCCCGCTCCCGGCCTCGGGTCCGGTCGCGCGCCGGACTCCGCGTCCGGCCCGCCGGCCGGCGGCGCTTCCACCTCCGAGCCCGCCTCCGCGCTGGGGCGGGTGCTGGGGCGGCCGGTCGCTCAGCGGAGGGCCGCCGAGCCGTGCGAGCTGTGCGGCGAGCCGCTGCCGGGCGCGCACGCCCACCTGCTGGAGGAGCGCAAGGACCTGCTGCTGTGCGCCTGCCGCGCCTGCGCGCTGCTGTTCGAGCACGGGGAGGGCGCGCCGGGCAGGTTCCTGCTCGTGCCCGACCGGCGGCTGCGCCTGTCCGGGCCGTCGCCGTCCGAGCTGGGCGTGCCCGTGGGCCTGGCGTTCTTCGTCCGCGGGTCCGACGGGGCGGTGGTCGCGCACTACCCGAGCCCGGCCGGGGCAACCCGCTGGGAGGTGGACGCCGCCGCCTGGGACCGGCTGGCGAGCCGCCACGAGGAGCTGGCGTCGATGCGTCCCGCGGTGGAGGCGTTCCTGGTCGCGATGGTGCGCGGCATGGACGAGCGCTGGCTGGTGCCGATCGACGACTGCCACCGGCTCGTCGCGCTGGTCCGCCGCGAGTGGACGGGCATGTCCGGCGGGCAGCGCCTCTGGGACCGCATCGCAACCTTCTTCGCCGACCTCGGTGGCGCCGCACCCGACCGCACCAACCGCGGTGGCGCCGCACCCGACCGCACCGGCTTCGAGGGGGCCGTACCCGACCGATGAGGAGGACGACATGGCACGCATTCGCGTAGGCGAGCCCGACGTGCAGCCCGACACGCCGTCGCACGTCAAAGGCGTGCGGCAGGGCAACGCGAGGGGCAACTACCGCCGCCAGCGCGGCCACCGCAGGGACGGCACCGCCGACGCGCGGCGCTCGACGGGCATTCGCCCCCGCAAGGAGAACCCGATCGTGCCCGGCATGCCGAACCTCTCACCCAGCTAGCGCGAGAGGAGGTGAAAGGCCGACATGCGGCACGTAGGCAAGTGGCTGGCGCTGTTCGCCGGGGCCACGATCATCACGATGGTCTGGCGGGAACTGCCCGCCATCAAGCGCTACATCACCATGCGACGGATGTGAAAGGAAACGAGGCGGCCGATGTGCCTGGGCATTCCCGGCGAAATCGTCGAACTCATCCCCGGACAGCCCGAACTCGCCAAGGTCGAGGTCGCGGGCGTCCGCCGGGTCATCAACGTCGGGCTGGTCGACCAGGACGGCATACGTCCCGGCGAATGGGTGCTCGTGCACGTCGGCTTCGCCATGTCCAAGATCGACGAACGGGAGGCGGCGGCGACGCTGGAGCTCCTGCGCGGTCTCGGGCAGGCGTACACCGATGAGCTCGAAGCGCTCGCGGAATCCGACATCACCTGAGAGGCGGGACAGTGCGGTTCGTCGATGAGTACCGCGACGCCGGCGAGGCCAGGAGGCTGGCCGCGCGCATCCGGGACCTGTGCGAGCCCGGACGGCGCTACACCTTCATGGAGGTGTGCGGCGGTCACACGCACACGATCTACAAGCACGGGCTCGAGGACTACCTGCCGGAGTCGGTGTCGCTGGTGCACGGCCCCGGCTGCCCGGTCTGCGTCATCCCGATGGGGCGGGTGGACGACGCGATCGCGATCGCCCGGGAACCCGGCGTGATCATGACGTCGTTCGGCGACATGATGCGGGTGCCCGGCGGGCAGGGCTCGTTCTTCGACGCCAAGGCCCAGGGCGCGGACATCCGCATGGTGTACTCGCCGCTGGACGCCCTCAAGATCGCCCGGCAGAACCCGGACCGCACGGTCGTCTTCATGGCCATCGGGTTCGAGACGACCGCACCGTCCACGGCGATGACCGTGCTGCGCGCCGAGGCCGAGGGCATCGGCAACTTCGCGGTCTTCTGCAACCACGTGACCATCATTCCGGCGATCAAGGCCATCCTGGACTCGCCCGACCTGCGGCTGGACGGCTTCATCGGCCCCGGCCACGTCTCCACGGTCATCGGCTGCCGGCCGTACGAGTTCATCGCCCGCGACTACGGCAGGCCGCTGGTGTGCGCGGGGTTCGAGCCGCTGGACGTGCTGCAGTCGGTGTACATGCTGCTGCGGCAGCTCGCCGAGGGCCGGTCGGAGGTGGAGAACCAGTACACGCGGGTGGTGCCGTGGGACGGCAACCGCCGGGCGCTCGCGGCCATCTCCCGCGTGATGGAGCTGCGGCCGCATTTCGAGTGGCGGGGCCTGGGCTTCATCGCCAACTCCGCGCTGCGGATGCGGGAGGCGTACGCGCACTACGACGCCGAGAGGCGTTTCCCGGTGCCGGGCGTACGGGTGGCCGACCCCAAGGCGTGCCAGTGCGGCGAGGTGCTGAAGGGCGTGCTGAAGCCGTGGGAGTGCAAGGTGTTCGGCACCGCCTGCACGCCGGAGACGCCCATCGGCACCTGCATGGTGTCGTCGGAGGGCGCCTGCGCCGCGTACTACAACTTCGGCCGCTTCACCCGCAGGCGCGAGCCCGTGCCGGTGACCCTGGGGGGCCGGTCATGAGCGACGGGGCCGCGCGGACGGCGGAGTGGGCCGAGCGGGCGCTCGCGGAGGCGGCCCATCACGGACCTGCCTCCCGCGAGGAGCAGGTGCTCGAACGGATCGAACGCGCGCGCAACCGCAGGCCGAAGATCACCGATGAGCGGGTGACGCTGGCGCACGGCGCGGGCGGCAAGGCGTCGCGGACGCTGATCGAGGCCGTGTTCGTCGACGCGTTCGGCAACCCGGCGCTGGCGCCGCTCGACGACGGCGCGACGCTCGACCTCGGCACCGGCCGGGTGGTGTTCACGACCGACGCGTACGTGGTCTCGCCGCTGTTCTTCCCCGGCGGCGACATCGGCGACCTCGCGGTCAACGGCACCGTCAACGACCTCGCGGTCTGCGGGGCCAGGCCGGTGGCGCTGTCGGCGGCGTTCGTCCTGGAAGAGGGCTTTCCGATCGCCGACCTGCGCAGGATCGCCGCATCGATGGCCGCCGCGGCCGAGCGGGCCGGGGTGCGGGTGGTCACCGGCGACACCAAGGTGGTGCAGCGCGGCAAGGCCGACGGCTGCTACGTCACCACGGCCGGCGTCGGCGTGCTCGACCGGCCGGTCACGCTGGGCGAGTCGCAGGTCAGGCCGGGCGACGCGGTGATCGTGTCGGGGCCGATCGGCGAGCACGGCATCACCGTCATGATCGCCAGGGGCGACCTGGACATCGAGGCGGACCTGACCTCCGACACCGCGCCCGTCCACGAGGCCGTGGCCGCGCTGCTCGACGCGGTGCCGGTGCGGATGGTGCGCGACGCCACCAGGGGCGGGGTCGCGACCGTGCTGAACGAGGTGGCGCGCGGCGCGGGCGTGGCCGTGACGGTGGACGAGCGCGCCGTTCCCGTCCGGCCGATCGTGAGCGGCGCCTGCGAGCTGCTCGGCCTTGACCCGCTGTACGTGGCGTGCGAGGGCAGGTTCGTGGCCGTGGTGGACGGCGAGCACGCCGAGGCCGCCGTGGCGGCGCTGCGGGCCCACCCGGTGTGCGCGGGCGCGGCGGTCGTGGGCTCGATCGAGCCGGGACCGGCCGGGATGGTGCTGCTCAACACCGCGTTCGGCGGCACGAGGATCGTCGACATGCTGGTCGGCGACCCGCTGCCGCGCATCTGCTGACGCCGTACGGGAAGGGTCACCGGCGGTCGGCCGCCGCGGCGACGACCGCCTGGCCGAGCGCGATGCCGCCGTCGCCCGGCGGCACCCGCGAGTGCGTCAGCACCCGGAACCGCGCGCGTTCCAGGCCCGACACCACGGCCTCGAGCAGCACCATGTTCTGGAAGACGCCGCCGGACAGCGCCACCGTGCGCAGCCCGGTCCGCTCGCCCAGCACCTCGGCCGCGCGCACCACCGCATCGGCGAGCCCGCGGTGGAAGCGCGCGGCGATCCGCCCCGCCTCCACCCCCGCCGCGGCGTCCTCGGCCGCCGCCGCGACCAGGTCGCCCGCCGCGATGACCAGGGGGTCGCCCGCCCGCAGCCGGACGGGGTAGGCGCCCCGCTCCCCGGCGTCCACGCCGGCCTCCAGCTCGGCCGCCGCCTGCCCCTCGTACCCGATCACGTCGCAGACGCCGGCGATCGCCGCGACCGCGTCGAACAGCCGCCCGGCGCTGGAGGTGAGCGGCGCGTTCAGCCCGGTCCGCGCCATCCGGACGACCGCCGGCCACAGCTCCCGATGCCGCTCGGCAAGCACCGGGACCTCCACCTGCACGCGGTCCAGCCAGGCCGCCGCCATCCGCCACGGCTGCCGCACCGCCGCCGCCCCGCCCGGCATCGGCACCGGCTCCAGGTGCCCCGCCCGCCGGAAGGAGGCCAGGTCGGCGACCAGCAGCTCGCCGCCCCACAGCGTGCCGTCGGTCCCCATGCCGAGCCCGTCGAACGCCACCCCGATGACCGGCCCGGCGTGGCCGTGCTCGGCCAGGCAGGAGGCGATGTGCGCGTGATGGTGCTGCACGCCCACCAGGTCCACGCCCTCGAGGTCGCGGGCGTACGCGGTGGACAGGTACTCGGGGTGCAGGTCGTGGGCGACCACGGCGGGACGCACCCCGAAGAGCCGGCAGAAACGCTCGACGCCCTCGGTGAACGCGCGCAGCGTCTCGTAGCTCTCCAGGTCGCCGATGTGCTGCGACAGGAACGCCTGATCCCCCTTGGCCACGCAGAAGGTGTTCTTGAGCTGGGCGCCGCAGGCCAGCACGTGGCGGGGGAAGCGCCAGGGCACGGCGATGGGGGCGGGCGCGTACCCTCTCGACCTGCGCAGCATGAGCGGGCGTCCGCGAAAGGCGCGCACCAGGGAGTCGTCCGCGGGGGCCTCGATGCGCCGGTCGTGCACGAGGAAGCCGTCGGCGATCCCCGAAAGCCGCCGCAGCGCCTCCTCGTCGCGGTAGGCGATCGGCTCGTCGGTGAGGTTTCCGCTGGTCAGCACGTACGGCGCGGCCAGCCGGTCGCAGAGCAGGTGGTGCAGCGGCGTGTACGGCAGCATCACCCCGAGATCGCGCGCCCCCGGCGCCACCGCGTCCGCCACCGGCGCGTCCCGGCGGCGCGGTGCCAGCACGATCGGGCGGCTGGTACCGGTGAGCAGCCGTTCGGCCGCCTCGTCCAGGTGGACCAGCCTCCCCGCCGCCGCGACGTCCGCCGCCATCACCGCGAACGGCCGGCGCTCGCGGCGCTTGCGCGCCCGCAGCACGGCCACGGCGGCTGCGTCGGCGGCGAGCACGGCGAGGTGGTGGCCGCCCAGCCCCTTGACCGCCACCACCCGCCCCGACTCCAGCCACCGGGCCGCCACCTCGACCGGGTCGCCGTCCACCGGCCGTCCGTCTCCGTCGAGGGCGCGCAGTGCGGGGCCGCACGCGGGGCAGCACACCGGCTGGGCGTGAAAGCGCCGGTCGGCGGGGTCGGCGTACTCGCGCGCGCAGGCGGCGCACATCGCGAAGTCCGCCATCGTCGTCGCGCACCGGTCGTACGGCACCCCGGTGACGATGGTGAAGCGCGGCCCGCAGTCGGTGCAGTTCGCGAACGCGTACCGGTGGCGGCGGTCTGCCGGGTCGCGCAGCTCGCGCAGGCAGGCGGCGCACGTCCCCGCGTCCGGCGGCACCAGCGCCACCCCCGCTGCCGGCTCGGCGTGCCGGCTGGGCACGATGCGGAACCCCGGCTCGCCGACCGGCTCGGCGGGCTCCACCCGTACGCGCTCGACCCGGGCGAGCGGCGGCGCCTTGGCGGCCAGCCCCGCCGTGAACGCCTCCAGCGCGCCCGGCTCGCCCTCGGCCTCGATGAACACCCCGCCCGGGTCGTTGCCGACGAACCCCGACACCCCGTACGCACCGGCCAGGCCGCACACGAACGGCCGGAACCCCACGCCCTGCACCAGCCCCTCGACCCGCACCCGGATGCGGCGCGCCGCCCTCGCCTCGGACATCGGCCGTCACGTCTCGCCGGTCAGCACCCGCTGGGTCAGCTCCCACAGCACGTGGCAGAGGGTGATCTGCGCCTCCTGGATGCGGTGCACGGACGCCGACGGCACCACGAACAGGTACGACAGGCGGCCGTCCTGCGCCATCGGCCCGCCGTCGTACCCGGCCAGGCCGACGGTGAGCATGCCGAGCCTGGACGCCTGCGCCATCGCGTTGAGCACGTTGGCCGAGCCGCCGCTGGTTGACAGCCCCATGGCCACGTCGCCGCGGCGGCCGAGCGCGGCGAGCTGCCTGGCGAAGACCAGCTCGTAGCCGACGTCGTTCGACAGCGCCGTGAGCAGTGCGACGTCCTGAGCGAGCGGGATCGCGGCCACCGCGCGCCTCCGCTCCGGCGGCGCGGCGGTCGCCTGCGGTGGTGCGGCGGAGTGCTGTCCGGCCGCCTGGGGTGGTGCGGCGGAGTGCTGTCCGGCCGCCTGCGGTGGTGCGGCGAAGAGCTGCGCGATCGCCTGGGCGTCGGTGCTGCTGCCGCCGTTGCCGAACGCGAACAGCCGGCCGCCCGCCTCGAACGCCGCCGCCATCGCCCGCGCGCACGCCACCAGCCGCTCGCCGTGCAGATCGACGAGCGACCTGCGCAGCTCGACGATCTCGGCCGCCTTCCTCCGCGTGGACGCGCACAGATCCGCGACGACGGCCTCCCGATCGGCGGGCGCGGGCGCGAGGAACGGATACAGCGCCTCGATCCCGCCGGGGTCCGCCCCGATCTCGCCGGGCCCGCCGACCGCGCTCACGGCTCCCTCCTCGCGATGGCCTCCTTGGCGTGCACGAGCACGACGTCGCCGGGCCGCGCGTCCACCAGCGCCACGCTGACCTCCTCCTCGGTCCCCGCCTCCGTCTCGACCAGGGCCAGATCGTCGCCGAGCAGCCGCAGCACCCGCACCGGCACGGCCACGTCGGAGCAGGTGACGCAGACGTCCTCGCCGCAGTGCTCCGTCATCGGGCCGCCTCCAGCTCGTAGAACACGTGCACCAGCTCCCACAGCACGTGGTAGAGCGTCATGTGCACCTCTTTGACGATCAGCGGGTCGCCGGAGCGTACGGCGAGCACGTGGTCCGCCTCCGCCACCGCCCGCCCGCCGGTGAGCGCCACCGTGAGCAGCCCCAGCTCGCGCGCCGCCGCCAGCCCTTCGCGTACCGCCGCGCAGTCGCCGCCCGCCGAGAGCCCGAGCGCGATGTCGCGCGGCCCGGCCAGCAGCCGGAGCTGGGCGGCGAAGATCTCCTCCAGACCCCGGGAGCGGGCGATCTCCGTGGTGACGGCCGTGTCGGTGGCCAGCGAGACGGCGGGCAGCGCGGGCTTGCCCACGACGACCGGATGCGCGAACTCCACGGCGACGTGCTGCGCGTCCGCCACCGAGCCGCCGGTGCCGAACACCAGCAGCGTGCCGCCGTCGCGGAACCGCTCCGCCATCTCCCGGCAGGCGCGGACGATCAGCTCGGCGTCCTCGCCGGCGGCGGCGGCCGGTGCGCTCCGCCGCTCGATCGCGGCTGCGACGGCGGTCAGCTCAGGGGCCGTGCCCACGACGCCTCCTCCCGCTCCCCGGGCTCGGCGGGCTCGTGACCGCCCGCTTCGCCGCTGATCCGCGTCCACCGGTCCAGGCAGGTCTCCAGCAGCCCGCGTACCTCGGTCAGCCGCCGCATCCACGCCTGCAGCTCGGCCATGCCGCCGGTGGTCAGCTCGTAGCGCCTGCGCGCGGGGCCGGCCTCGGACGCGACCCAGGCGGAGGCCAGATGGCCGGCGCGTTCGAGCGAGCGCAGCGCGCGATAGACCTGGCCGGGCTCGGCGTCGGACGCCCCCAGCCGGGCCAGCCGTTCGATCAGGTCGTACCCGTGACCCGGCCGCTCGCAGATGAGCAGCAGCAGGAACGGGGCGAGCAGACCGCGGACGTCACTGCCCGACATCGTCCCCCTCCTTCGCCACGGCCGTCAGCACAGGACGCTAGGCCGCCGCGCGCCACGGGCAGGGGCGGCGCGTCCGGCGTTTGCCCGGATCTTCGCCGTACGCAGGACGAGAATTGCCCGGCGGCTCACGAACCGGCGCAGCCCGAGGGGCAGAACCGCACCTCGGGGAAGCGCGGCGCGTCAGGTCAGCCTTCGGAGGCCGTGCGCTCGTAGGCGGCCTCGCGGGTCTGCGCGGCGCGCACGCGCGAGACGTCGAGCTTCGTCGACCGGTCGAACCGGTAGATGCCGTTCTCCTCTTGGAACACGTCGGTGAGCTGCGTGTAGCAGTAGCCGAACATGTCCGGGTCGTCGAGCAGCACCCCGGTCAGCCCGGCGAAGCGCTCGTGGAACTCCTCTTCGGTCCGCACCCGCTGGCCATAGCCCCAGGAGGTCGAGCGGTCGGCGTCCTGCTCGGTGCCGGCGAGCTCGGGGTTCCACCAGATGCCGCCGTACTCGCTGACGAAGTACGGCTGCCCCCGGTACGGCACCGAGATCGGCAGGCCCTCCCGGTCGTTGACGTACGGCCGGTCCTTGCTCAGGCCGCTGAGCTGCCCGGCGAACGCCTCGGGCTCCTGCTCGTAGTTGTGGGAGTCGTACACGTCGGTCTCGGGCACCCGGTGGCTGTAGCCGGAGGCGTCGATGACCGGGCGGGTGGGGTCGGCGAGCTTGGTCGCGAGGAACATGCCGCGGGTGACGTCGTCGAGCTGGGTGAGGTGGTCGTGGATCACCTGGCCGGTCTCGTTGAGCGGGCACCAGCCGACGATCGACGGGTGCGACACGTCGCGCTCCAGCACTTCGAGCCACTGGGTGATGAACGAGGCGGTGGGCTTCTGCTCGCCGTCGGCGTGGGCGCCCCAGTCGCCGAACTCGCCCCACACCAGGTAGCCGAGCCGGTCGGCGTGGTAGAGGAAGCGCTCTTCGAACACCTTCTGGTGCAGCCGCGCGCCGTTGAACCCGGCGGCCAGGCTCAGCTCGATGTCGCGCAGCAGGGCCTCGTCGCTGGGCGCGGTCATGAGGCCGTCGGGGTAGTAACCCTGGTCGAGCACGAGCCGCTGGAAGACGGGCTTGCCGTTGATGAGCAGCCGCTTGCCGTCGATCGACACCGAGCGCAGGCCCGCGTAGCTGTCCACGGCGTCGACGACCGCGCCGGCGGCGTCCAGCAGCTCGATCTTCACGTCGTAGAGGAACCCGTCGCCCGGCTCCCACAGCCGCACCCGGCCGGCGGGCAGCTCCAGCCGCACGGCGGGGGAGAGGTCGACGTCGGCGCGCACGCTGCCGGTGGCGACCACGCCGTCGGCGTCGGAGACGGTGACGCGCACGCAGTGGCCAGGCCGGTTGGCCGACAGCGGGGTCACGACGGTGAACGCCGAGCCGGCGACGTCCGGCGTGATGCGGGGGCGGCGCAGGTGCACGTCGGGCACCGGCTCCAGCCACACGGTCTGCCAGATCCCGGTCGTGCGGGTGTAGAGGCACTCGTAGTTGCGGTAGCGGGTGGACTGCTTGCCGCGCGCCTGCGGGCCGTGGCGGGGGTCGCGGGCCCGCACGACGATCGTGGCCTCCTCGCCCGGCCGCGTCACGTCCGACAGGTCGGCGGTGAAGGGGGAGAAGCCGCCGCGGTGGCGCACCACCTCCGCGCCGTTCACCCACACCGTGGCGTCGTGGTCGACCGCGCCGAAGTGCAGCAGCGTGCGGCGTCCCGCCCATTCGGCGGGGATCGTCACCGTCCGGCGGTACCACACGGCGGGCATGAAGTCGGTGTTGCCGATGCCGGACAGCACCGACTCGGGCGCGAACGGCACGGTGATCGTCCCGGCGAGGTCGCGCTCGCGCAGTCCGCGCTCCAGCCCGCTGTCGCCGGCGTCGATCTCGAACTGCCAGGGACCGTTCAGGTTGAGCCAGTCCGGGCGGACCATCTGGGGGCGCGGGTACTCCGCGCGGGGGACGTCGGGGGCAACGGAAATCGGCATGCGGCAACCTCGGCAATCCCGGCGCGCGGGCGGCGGATCAGGGCTTTTGCTACGTAGCAAAGTGTGCCACACTCCCTCCAACCGGAGTCAACATCCGGTCACCCCCCGCTGTGAGGGCGGCCGGATTTCTGCGAGGAACCACGTATGAACGAGTGGACCCATTCCCGCCTCTCCCGGCGCAGATTTCTGCAAGCCGCGGGGCTGACCGCACTTCTGACCGGCTGTGGGACGGGGATCGCCGGCCGGGATCCCCGGGAGATCGTCTTCTGGCACCTGCTCGGCGGCGGCGACGGCGAGCGCATGGCCGAGATCCTGTCCGGCATCGACGACAGCTGGGACGCCGCCCGCATCAAACCGGTCGTCCTCGCCTGGGGGCCTCCGTACTACACCAAACTCTCCATGTCCGCGGCCGGCGGGCGCGCCCCCGACCTCGCGATCATGCACATGTCGCGGCTCGCCGGCTTCGCACCGGGCGGCCTGCTCGACCCGTGGGACCCCGCCCGGCTGGCCCGCTACGGGATCACCGAGCAGTCGTTCACCGCCTCGGCCTGGCAGAGCTCCATCGTCAACGGCAAGGTCTACGCGATCGCGCTGGACTCGCACGCGTTCGTCTCGTTCTACAACGCCACCCTGGCGAAGAAGGCCGGCGTGCTGGACTCGCAGGGCAAGCTGCCCGAGATCAAGAGCCTGGACGACCTGAAGCAGCTCGGCAGGGAGTTCAAGCGGGTCACCGGCAAGCCGTACGGCATCGCCTACGGATATCTCGGCGACGGCGCCCAGCTCTGGCGGCTCTTCTGGACTTTCTACACGATGCACGGCGCCACGTTCGACCTCCAGGGCGACCGCTTCCAGTACGACGCCGACGCGTTCGGCGACTCCATCGAGACCATGCGCAAGCTCGTGGACGGCGAGGTCGCCTCCAGGAGCGCCGACGGCGGGACCGCCAACTCCTCCTTCATCAACGGCGAGTCCGGTTTCATCTTCTCCGGCGTGTGGGACTCGCCGCAGTTCCAGAAGGCGGACTTCGAGCTCGGCGCGATGCCGATCCCGAACCTGTTCGGCACCGGGATCAAGGCGGCCTGGGGCGACTCGCACACGTTCGTGCTGCCGCACCAGTCGCAGCCCGACGAGGCCAAGCGCGAGCTGGCCTACGAGGCGGTGTCCAGAATCCTCAAGGCCTCGCTGCCATGGGGCGGCGCCGGGCACACGCCCGCCTACCTGCCCGTCGTCAACAGCCCCGAGTTCAAGGCGCTGCGGCCCAACAGCGACTACGCCGAGACCGCGGCGTACCTGAAGTACGACCCGCCGTCGTCGTTCACCGGAGGCGGCTCCAACTTCCAGAACCAGTTCGGCAGCTCGTTCCAGAACGTGATGCTCGGCCAGACCTCCGTCAAGGACGCCATCGCCGACTTCGCCGAGCGCGTCAATGTCCTCATGTCCAAGGCGGTGCAGCGATGACGTCGATCACTTTGCCCAAGGGTGCCGTCGCCGACACCCCCAAAACCGCCACGAAGGTCGCGCAGAGCAAGGCCGGGCTGCTCTGGGTGGCTCCGTTCTTCGTGTTCTTCGTGCTCTTCCTGGTCTGGCCCACCATCTACGGCTTCTGGATGAGCTTCACGAACCGGGACCTCGCCGCGGGCGGGCAGCCGGACATGGTCGGGCTCTCCAACTACGCCGAAGCGCTCACCGACCCGATGGTGTGGAAGACGTTCGGCAACACGGTGCTGTTCACCGTGCTCACCACGATCCCGCTGGTCGTGCTGGCGCTCGGCGCCGCGCTGCTGGTCAACATGGGGCTGCCGGGGCAGTGGGTGTGGCGGATGTCGTTCTTCCTGCCGTACCTGCTGGCCTCGACCGTGGTCAGCAAGTTCTGGGGCTGGCTCTACAACCCCGAGCTCGGGCTGATCAACACCGTGCTCGGCTGGCTGGGCTTCGAGAGCCAGGCGTGGCTTCAGAATCCGGACACCGCCATGCTGGCGATCGCGGCCACCACGACCTGGTGGACGCTGGGCTTCAACTTCCTGCTCTACCTGGCCGCGCTGCAGAACATCCCCGCCACCGTCTACGAGGCCGCCGCGATCGACGGGGCGGGCAAGTGGCGGCAGCTGTTCTCCATCACGCTGCCGCTGCTGCGCAACACCACCGGGCTGATCCTGGTGCTGCAGGTGCTGGCCTCGCTCAAGGTCTTCGACCAGATCTTCCAGATGACCGGCGGCGGGCCCGACGACTCGACCCGCTCGATCCTGATGTACATCTTCGACTCCGGCTTCACCGGCTACCGGCTCGGCTACGCCTCGGCGATCTCGTACGTCTTCTTCGCCATCATCCTCGTCCTGTCGCTGCTCCAGCTGCGGTTCGCCCGGAGGTCCGACTCATGAAAAGCATCAACGCCGGGCGCATCGTGGCCTTCGCGACCCTCGCCCTGTTCAGCCTCCTGATGCTGACGCCGTTCCTGTGGGCGGTGAACACCTCGTTCAAGTCGGAGGCCGACGCGAGCGCCGCGCCCGTGACGATCCTGCCCGAGCACGGCTACACCTTCGAGATCTACTCCTACATCTTCCGGCTCGGCGAGATCCCCACCTGGATGATCAACAGCCTCATCGTGGCGACCGGCGTCACGCTCATCACGCTGGTGATCTCCACGATGGCCGGCTACGCCTTCTCCCGGCTGGACTTCACCGGGCGGAGGTTCCTGCTCGGCGTCACCGTCGCGTCGATCATGATCCCGGGCACGATCTTCATCGTGCCGCTGTTCGACGAGATGCTGGCCTTCAACATGGTGGACACGTTCTGGGGGATCATCCTGCCGCAGGTGGTCGCGCCGGTCATGGTGTTCGTGCTCAAGCGCTTCTTCGACGGCATCCCGCGGGAGCTGGAGGACGCCGCCCGGGTGGACGGGGCCGGGTCGGTCCGCATCTTCGTCAGCATCGTGCTGCCGCTGTCGCGGCCGATCATCGCGGCGGTGTCGATCTTCACGTTCGTCGGCGCGTGGAACAACTTCCTCTGGCCGTACATGGTCGCGAACGACCCCGACCTCATGACTCTGCCGGTCGGCCTGCAGACCGTCACCACCGGCTACGGCGTCGTCTTCGCGCAGAACATGGCCGGCGCGGTCATGGCCGCGCTGCCGCTCATCGTGGTGTTCCTGTTCTTCCAGCGGCAGATCATCAGGGGCATCGCCACCACCGGCCTCGGCGGCCAGTAGACCGGCTCACCGGCTGGACTCGCGCACCTGGAGGCTGAAGCCGACCATGGCATGCGAGTCCAGCCCGCTGGGCTTGCCGGTGATCTGCTCGTGCAGCATGGCCACCGCGGTGGAGGCCAGCGCCTCCACGTCGGGGGCCACGGACGTCAGCGACGGCGTCGAGTAGCGGGCCTCCTCGACGTCGTCGAAGCCGACCACCGCGACATCCTCCGGCACCCGCACGCCGCGCTCGGCGAGCGCGCGGAGCGCGCCGAGCGCCAGCGAGTCGTTCATCGCGAAGATCGCATCCGGCATGGGACGGCCCGCGCTCAGGTGCTCCTCCACCGCCTGCCGGCCCACCTTGCGGCTCCAGTCGCCGCCCACCAGCAGCTCGTCCGGCACTTTCAGGCCCGCCTCGGCGAGCCCGTCGAGGAAGCCCTCGGCGCGCATCCGGGCCGTGATGTGCACATGGGGCCGGTAGCCGAGCACCATCGGCCGCCGCCGCCCGCCGGCCACCAGATGCCGGGCCACCGCGAGCGCGGCCTCCCGGTTGGGGATCCCGACGTGGTGGATCGGGCCCTCCAGCACCTCGTCGCCCACCAGCACGATCGGGTAGCCGGGGCGGCGCCGGCGGCCGTCGCCCGGCCGCAGCGCCACGGCCGACATGATCGCGCCGTCGGTGAGCTGGTTGAGCTCGCCGCTCAGCACCTTCAGCTCGCGCTCGCGGTCGGACTCGGTCAGCTCGATCAGCACCGTGTAGCCGAGCGGCTCGGCCGCGCGCACGACCTGCTCGGCCAGCTCGGCGAAATAGCGCGCGCGGAACTCGGGCACGACGAGCGCGATCAGCCCTGTGCGGGCCGCGCGGAGGCTGCGCGCCGCCGCGTTGGGCACGTAGCCCAGCGCCTCCATGGCGGCCAGGACGCGCTGGCGCGTCTCCGGGCGGACGTAAGGGTAATCGTTGACCACGTTGGAGACCGTGCGCTGGGAGACCCCCGCGGCGCGAGCCACGTCGTGCATGCTTACGGCCATCTGCGCCGTGCTCTGCCCGAAGTGGTAATCACGCCACTCATCGTAGTGTCGGCGAAGGCGCGTTCCCATCGGTTATCGACCGGCCGCTTTACCGATACACCTTCAGCTCGGCCGCTGAGATCCCCGATCCCGCGCCGGCGCTCGCCCGCCCGCCGACGGCGCCCCGGCCAGGGACGCCAGGATCTGCAGCTTCTCCGCTGTCTCGCTGCCCTCTTCCGCGTAGTAGAGGACGAGGAGCAGCTCATCGGCCACCGGCAGCTTCTCGCGATGCAGATGAAGCGTGCCGACCATCGGATGGTGCACCACGGCCGTGCCGCCTTCGAGACGCCGCACGTCGTGGCGGGCCCACAGCGTACGGAACCGGGCGCTGGCCAGCGAGAGCTCGCCGACCAGCTCCACCACGCGCGCGTCGCCGGTGTCGTCCCCGATCGACTGGCGGAACGCCCCCACGAACTCCTCGGTGGCCCGCTCCCAGTCGGCGTGGAACTCGCGTTCCTCGGGATCGAGCAGCAGGGACCGCAGCCGGTTCTCGCCCGGCCGCAGCCGCGGCGACAGGGCGCGCGCGAGCTCGTTGGATGCGAGGACGTCGTACGCCCGGCCCTCGACGAACGCCGGGACCCCGATGGTGGCGAGCAGGTGATGCAGCCGGGCCGGAACCCGCTCGGCCCGCCGGCGCCGCGGCGCCGCCTGCCGCGGCGGCGCGGCCAGGTCG
Source organism: Nonomuraea sp. NPDC049309 (assembly GCF_043196965.1). Lineage (NCBI taxonomy): Bacteria > Bacillati > Actinomycetota > Actinomycetes > Streptosporangiales > Streptosporangiaceae > Nonomuraea > Nonomuraea sp. NPDC049309. The sequence continues at coordinate 1,075,946 of NZ_JBICSH010000002.1, forward strand.
AGCAGGTACTGCTGCTCCACCTCGTCGAGATGAAGGACGCGCGCCAGCGCCGTGAGCACCTGAACGGACGGATGCCTGTCACGCCCGCGCTCCAGCCGCATGTAGTAGTCGGAGCTGATCCCGGCCAGCATCGCGACCTCCTCGCGCCGCAGCCCGGGAACCCGGCGGTTGGGCCCGGCCGGAATGCCGGCCTGCTCCGGCGTCACCAGGGCCCGCCGGGCGCGCAGGTACTCGCCGAGCCGGTTGGCTTTGTCCCCGTCCATGACCTTCAGGCTAGCGAGCCGGGCGACGCCGAGAGGGGGTCCTGTCAGGCCCCAGGAACGACAGGGTCTCCCGCGCCCGCGCACCCGCGTACGACCGTGGAAAGCAGAACGGACACGCTCAACGAGGAAGTGAGTGCCATGGACATCAGCGGCCGTACCGTTTTCATCGCAGGAGGCACGTCCGGGATCGGGCGCGGGCTGGCCCAGCGGTTCGTCGACGCCGGCAGCACCGTCGTCGTCGGCGGGCGCGACATCGACCGGGTCGAGGGCGTCGAGGCCGTACGGATCGACGTCACCGACCCCGCCTCCATCGCCGCCGCCCGCGACGAGGTGCTCGCCAAGCACCCCGACCTCGACGTGCTCGTCACCATGGCGGGCGTCATGCTCGCCGAGGACCTTCGCGACCCGGCCCACATCGCTCAGGCCGAGACCACGATCGCGGTCAACCTCCTCGGCACCATCCGGGTGATCGACGCCTTCACCCCGCACCTCCTCGCCCGCGGCGCCGGCGACATCATCACGGTCAGCTCCGGCATCGGGTTCATGCCGTTCCCGCTGATGCCGACGTACGGCGCCACCAAGGCCGGCGTGCACTCCTACACCGAGTCCCTGCGCGCCCAGCTCGCCGGGACCGGCGTCAACGTCACCGAGCTCATCCCGCCCGCCGTCGCCACCTCCGACCAGCAGGCCAAGCTCAACCCCGCCGCCCTGCCCCTCGACGGCTACCTCGCCGAGGCGCTCAGCCTGCTCGCCCAGGACCCGACCCCGAACGAGATCATCGTCGAGCGCGCCCTGCCCCTGCGCTGGGCCGAACGAGACGGCACCTACGCCCAGCTCCTCGCCCGCCGCTCGGAGTCCCTCAAGACCCTCCCCGGCCGCTGACCCGCGCCCGGGGCGCGCCGGTCACGGCGGACTGCCGTGCCGTCCAGCCCGCCGATCAAGGCCGCAACGTCTCCGACGTCACCTCCGATGCCGGAGCCGGGACCGGGACCGTCGGGACGCGGTCATACGATGGTCGGACCAAGCCGATCATCCGGCATCTCTCCGGCGGCATGCGCGGCGCGGTCGCCATCGCCACGCCGTGCCCGCCGCGAGCCCGGCCACGCCTCGGCATGAGGTCACGCGGAGGTGAGTGCGTCATGACGTGGTGGACGGTGGTGCGGTTTCTGCATGTGCTCGGGGCCGCTCTGTGGGTCGGCGGCCAGCTCGCGGTGTCGCTGGTCGTGCTGCCGCTGGCGCGCCGCATGCTGGACGGTGAGCGGCGCGGGCAGGTGCTGACCGCGATCGGGCGGCGGTTCGGGCTGCTCACCGCCGCGGTGTTCCTGCCCGTTCAGCTTGCCACCGGTGTGGCGATCGCCTGGCATCACGGCGTCACCTGGGCTTCGCTGGCCGAGCCCGGTTACGGGCGGATTCTCGCGGCCAAGCTGCTGCTGTTCTGCGCCGTCATGGCGGCGGCGGGGGCGCACGGGTGGGCGTCCGGGGCGGGGCGGCCCAAGCTGGCGCGGGTCATGGCGGTGGGTTCGCTGGTGGGGTCGCTCGGCGTCGTGCTGCTGGCCACCGCGCTGCCCGGCACATGATCTCGCTGTAGGGACTGCTGTCCGGCCCGCTTGATCCCGCTTTAGGGACTTTCGTCCCTGCGACGACCGACGTTCGGCCTGGTGAGCGCGCCCGGCCTCGTCCGTAGCTTGGACTCCGGCCCGCCGGGCCCTCTGAGTCCATCTGCGTTGGGGGTTTCATGCTGTCCGCGGAATCAGCGGCGATCGTCCGTGCCACGCTGCCCGTCGTCGGAGCCTCGCTCGACGCCATCACCGCGCGTTTCTACGAGACGATGTTCGCCGAACGGCCGGAGCTGCTCGACGGCCTGTTCAACCGGGGCAACCAGGCGAACGGTGAGCAGCGCAGGGCCCTGGCGGGGTCCATCGCCGCGTTCGCGACACACCTGCTCGAGCATCCGGACGAGCGCCCCGACGTGCTGCTGTCGCGCATCGCCCACAAGCACGCCGCCGTGGGCGTCACTGACGACCAGTACGTGATCGTGCACAAGTACCTGTTCGCCGCGATCGCCCACGTCCTGGGAGATGCCGTCACCCCGGAGGTCGCGGCGGCGTGGGACGAGGTGTACTGGCTGATGGCCGGAGCGCTGATCGCGCAGGAGGCCAGGATCTACGCGGCGGCGGGCGCGCGTCACGGCGACACGTGGCGGCAGTGGCGGGTCGTCGCCCGCCGGGAGGAGACGCCGCACGTGGTCTCCTTCCTGCTGCGCCCGGTCGGCGACGCGCCCGTTCCGCCCGCGCGGCCCGGCCAGTACGTCAGCGTCCGGGTACGCATGCCCGACGGCGTCCACCAGCTCCGCCAGTACACCCTGTCCAGTGTGGGCGAGCTGCGCAGGATCACCGTCAAGCGGGTGACCGGCGACCCCGCGGGCGAGGTGTCGACGCTGCTGCACGAGACCGTACGCCCGGGCGATGAGCTGACCCTGTCCGCGCCGTTCGGCGACGTCACCCTGGACGACGGCGACCGGCCGCTCGTGCTGGTCTCGGCGGGCATCGGCGCCACGCCGATCGTGGCGATGCTCCAGCACCTGGCCGCCACCGGCTCGGACCGCCGCGTCCTGCTGCTGCACGCCGACCGCTCACCGGAGGAGCACGCGCTCCGCGAGGACATGGCGAACCTCGCCGGCGACCGGATCTTCTGGTACGAACGAGGCGCCACCGCCCCCGACCGCGACGGCCTGATGGACCTGTCGGACGTCGAGATCCCCGCCGGCGCGATCGTGTACCTGTGCGGGCCGCTGCCGTTCATGCGCGACGTGCGCGGCCGGCTGCTGAAGGCGGGGGTGGCCGCTCGCGACATCAAGTACGAGGTCTTCGGCCCCGATCTCTGGCTGCCGGCCGCCTGACACCCGACCTGTGCGGCCGGTCGCGCTCGAGGAGCGCGGCATCCTCGGCGATCGCCGATGTGGCGGCGGTGAAGTCGCCGGCGTGCACCGCGCTCGCCGCCTCCATGCCGGGACCGAGGCGGAGCATGAGCGGCGAACCGGTCTCGCGGGCGGTGGCCGGCACCCAGGCGGTGATCACGCCGTGGGCGTCGATGTTCCAGAGCTCGACGGCGAGCATGCCGGCCGGCGCGGGACGCTCGGTCCACAGCGGGCTCGCCGCGACGGTCTCGCGCGCCGGGCGGGCGGCCGTCCTGTGCCCCTCCGTCGCGAGGCGTACCAGCACGGTCGAGGAGGTCGGGCGGCCCGGGGACGGGCGGTGCCGAGCACGCCGCCTCGACCACCATGTCCATGACGCCGCTCGCCCTGCCGACGACCAGGGCCATCTCCACGGCGTCGAGGTAGCAATCCCAGCAGTCCCGCGACCGCCGCGCGCGAGCGCGCGGGCGGCCGAGCGGTCCAGCTCGGCGGCGACGTCCTCGTCCGGGCCCGAGTACGACCAGGCCGGACGCCTCCGCGTGCGCGCCGGCCTGCGGTTCGACCCCAAGGCGTTCCGCGGCGGCCCACAGCAGGCCGGGGATCCCCGGTCGGGTCGGCGCTCGCCACCGTGAGCAGCAGCCGTACGTCCTGCGGCAGCCCGGCCAGCCGGTCGGCGAAGCTGCGTTCGATGCGGCTCGTCTCCGACCTCCCCTCCTGCACGGGCAGCAGCGCCCCGGCCCCCGCGGCAACTGACCCTCCCGAGGAGGTCCTGGTCGCACCCCCTCGTGACCAGGACTTTCTCGGTGCCGGCCAGGCCGGCGCGCACCGCGGGTGCGACCGGGCAGGCGCGGCCGCACGGAGCCGCGATGTGATCAGGCGGCCGGCTTGACCGCCTGCATCTTGCTCAACCGCCGTACGTAGAGAGCGGCGACGACCGCCGTCGCCACTCCCAGCAGGCGTAGGGCGACGCTCACCCAGCCGAGCGGTTCCACGGTGTAGTGGTAGTACGTCAGCCGCTCATCGAGGAACTCCGACCACGGCACCCAGAACAGCGGCCACGTCACGAAAGTGGTCAGCCACAAAGCCCACCACGCGTTCAGCAGACCGGCCGGCGCCATCGGCCCCGCGGCCTGCTCGGGCGGACTCGACGCATGCCAGACGTCATCGGCGATCTGCTTGGGCAGGAAGAGGTTGGCCAGCGGGATGAACCAGCCGAACACGGCCATCGAGCGGCTGTAACGCAACCTGCCAGGTGCGAACGTCTCCGCCTTGGCCCGCGCCCGCGAGAACCACAGCACCCAGCACACCACCAGCGCCGCCCCTACGACGGCCTGGACCACCATCATCACGGCGTCCATGTCCTTGATCTCGTACCTGAGACCGCTGTAGACCTCCCGAAGCGGGGTCTTTCCCGTGAGGACGATGAGCTGCTGCACCAGCGTGTTCACCGACAGCAAGGTGAAGAAGGCCAGGAGCACATAGACCGCGATCTCGCGCCCGGAGGCGGGGTACACCGGCTTGTTCCCGCGCCGGCGACGACGTTCATTGACCAACAGGGACTGCGACCCGCCCGGTCGTTCCACGTGACCGGCGGACGGCATCGCAGCCGTCGCCCCGTGCACGCGACCGGGCGGCACCGGCTCCACCCGCGGCGTACTCTCCGGACCGTCGAGAACGGTCAGCGCCTTGGTCCGTTGCCGCGTGACCACCTCGGTGAGCGCCTCCGGCAACCACCCGGGGCGCACTCCATCCACCATGGGCGAGGCAAGCTGCGTCAGTCGGTCCAGCACCTGCCGCACACTCGGCCGTGCGGCCGGATCCTTGGCCAGGTATTCCGCCACCAGGCCGGCCAGCGGACCGGGCACGCCTGCCAGGTCCGGCTGGGCGTGAACGACCCGGAACAAGATCGCATTGGCCGGCCCTTCCCCGAAGGGGCTGCGGCCGGTCGCCGCGAAAGCCAGTACGCACCCGAGGGAGAACACATCCGACGCCGGCCCCACCGACCGGCCCAACGCCTGCTCAGGCGACATGAACGCGGCGGTCCCCATCACCGTCGACGTCTGCGTATGGCTGGTCGCATCCAGCGCACGTGCGATTCCGAAGTCGATCAAACGGGGACCGTCCTCGGCCAGGATCACGTTCGCGGGCTTGAGGTCACGATGGACCACCTCACAGGCGTGCACCGCCGTCAGCCCTTCGGCCAGCCCCGCACCCAGCACCGCGACCGACTCCAGCGGCAACGGCCCGTGCTCGTCTACCGCCTGCTGCAAGGAGGGGCCGGGGATGTAAGCCGTGGCCAGCCACGGCGGATCGCCGTCCGTGTCGGCGTCCACCACCTGAGCCGTGTAGAACCCGCCGACCTTGCGAGCCGCCTCGACCTCGGAAGCGAAGCGCCGCCGGAAATGCGCATTATCGGCCAGCTCCGGGCGTACCACCTTCACCGCCACCAACCGGCCCCCAGGGGAACGACCGAGATAGACCTGGCCCATCCCGCCTCCGCCAAGCCGCGCTCGCAGCCGGTAGGGGCCAAGGGTGGTGGGATCGCCTTCGCGCAGGGGGCCGGCCATGACACGCTGCTTTCCGTGAGAGATCTTTTTGCAAGCCGTGAGGATCGTCTCAAAACTCGCGCCTCCACGGGCAGGAAGCCGGCAACGGCAACTCGTGTTGCTCACAGGCGCAAGCAACCGACGGGGCTGGAGAGGGAACGCCGAGCAGCGCGACCGGCAGAACGCACCGGGCGAGCGATCCAGTGGTTACCTGGTGTTTCAGTTGCATGGGGACAGGGCGGTCGTCAGGTCGTGGCCGCAACAGCGTGCCAGGCGTACTCACCTGTGCCGGCCTGATCCGCAAGGCTCTGGCAGCGGCTCTTTCGGGCCTGGACGGCATCGTGGGCGTGCTGAACGCAGCCGGCACGACCCGTAAGCCCAAGGCCTGCCATCCCGGAAAACACGAAGTCCTGGCCACCACCACCGGTGACCAGGACCCTACGGGTATCGATCTGTGTCCGAGGTCGGTCTTGAACCGATCGACTATCTTTTGGGCAGTTGTGACAGCCCGTGGCTGGACATCTCGTGACTGGGGCGGATGTCCAGTCCGGTGCGCAAGCTTTGCGGCCGAGCCGAGCCGTTAACCGCACAGCGCCCGTGGGAGGCGCACGCGGTCAGGCCGTCGCAGTATCGCCACGAAGGTCGTGCCCACGCCGGACAAGATCCAGTGCCACGCGGCTGGCCCGTGTTGAGATCCGCCCCGACGCCTGAGCGATCGTCCGGACGCGTCTCCAGTACCACGTCGTTGGCCCCAAACCCATGCCAGTAAGGCGGCCGGGAGCCGGTGACTGTAACACCGACCCCGGCCTGCGACCCAGCAACCTGACTGAACCAGGAGCCAGGCCATGAGGCCCAACCTTTCCACACCCACCGTCACGACGGAAACGCAACCCATCGACGAGGTTCCGCCGCCCCTCCTTCGACGCTTCGTCTCCAACCTCTTGCTCTCACGCCGTACGCGCCTCGCGCCGGACACTGAAATGCCCATCGACCCTGGCACAGGCCGGCTCGGAGATCGGGTCATCCTCGGCTTCGCGGTGGCCGTCCTGCTGGCGGTCGCCGGCGCGGCGGCGTACGTCTCGTACCACCACTTCTACGCCCTGGCCATCGCCCTGGGGGAGCGGCACGACATGGCCGTCCTCTACCCGGCGATGTCCGACGGCGTGATCGTCATGGCCTCGATCGTGATGGTCTACTGCTCGCGTCGCCGGATGCGTGTGCCAGTCCTGGCGTGGGTCACTCTCGCCCTGGGAGGCGCGGTGACGCTGGCGGCGAACGTGGCGCACGGCTGGTCGGGCGGGCTGGGGTCGCGCCTGGTCAGCGCCCTGGCGCCGCTCGCGTTCGGGGCCGCGTACGAACTGCTGATGTGGATCGTCCGCAACAACCGCCGCCCCTCTCAGGAGACCTCCCCGGACACGCACGTGTGCCAGCCCACCGAGACTGTGATCGAGGTGGAACGTCAGGTGCCAGTGGTGCCTGCCGACCGGTTCGAGGCGGCGCGGCTGGCCTACCTCGACAGCCTCGGTGAAGGCAGGCAGCGCCTCGGCCGTCGCCCGCTGATGAACCGGTGGGGGCTGGAGCAGCGCGAAGCGGAGGAGATCATCGCGGAGGTGGAGCGGGAACGAGCACAGGCCGCCGAAGCGAAAGGGCCGCAGAGGTCGGACGCTCAGGGTGCGGTGCCACCGAGCGACACGTATGAGGAGGACGCGGCGTGAAGGGCATCCTCATCTTCCAGGACCTGTGCCGTCTCGCTGCGTACAGGACCCAGGCCGTAGAGATCGTCACCGAACCGCGCGCCATGTATGCCGAGATTCCTGGATCGCTGGTCACCGGACCGGAGGTGAAGGCGTTCCCGTGATGGAGGACATGCACGACGGCATCACCACCGCCCTCCAGGACGAGACCTCGCCACTCACCTCCATCACCGAACCGAAGCAGACCCCGGACGAGAACGACGTTCTTGAGGGCACCGTCGTCCTGGTCGATCAGCCACATCGGTCTGGCCCTGCCGATCTGCTCGCCGAGCTGGCTGCGCGCCGGCAGGAGCGGTCGGCGCTGGTGCCGGTGTGGCTGAGGTCGCGGGCGGACGCCTTGCAGGTGCTGAGGTGGCAGGCCGAGGACACCGGCTACGTGTTCACCTATCACCTGCTGCGCACACCGAAGTACGCGGCCAAGCTCCTGGCCCGGTCCCCGGCAGGCGTCTGGCGGGCGCTCGCCGGGCTGGTGCGCTGGTTGTTCGATCTGGAAGGCCACCCGGTCCGCCGGGCGGCCGTGGCGAAGGAGCAGGCCGCGGAATACCTGGCGCTCTCCAAGCAGCGCGACAGCCGGGTCAAGGCGCGGCTGCGGACGCTCCTCACCGGCGCCATCGCGCTGCTGCTCGTGGGCACCGTGGTGACGTTGGTAGCACCGGCCTGGGTCCACTGGGCCACCGTCGGTCTCCTCATCGCAGTCCTCGGCGCGGTCGGGTCTCCCGCCGACAAGCCGCTCTTGGACCGGGCAATCGTGCCCACTCACGTGCGCAAGCTCACCAGTGACCAGGTGCTGGACGCGCTCGGCTCACTCGGCATCTCGGCCATCAACCAGGCGCTGGGCAAGAAGGGACGCGGGATCACCTTCCCGGCCCCGATCATGCGTGACGGGCCGGGCTGGCGGGCCGAGGTCGATCTCCCGCTCGGCGTGACGGTGGCGGAGGTACTGGAGAAGCGCGACAAGCTCGCCTCTGGCCTGCGCCGCGCCCTCGGGTGCGTGTGGCCCGAACCGGTGTCCGAGGAGCACCCTGGTCGGCTGGTGCTGTGGGTGGGAGACGTCGAGATGCGCAAGGCCAGGCAGCCGGCCTGGCCGCTGTTGAAGTCTGGGCAGGTCAGCCTGTTCGAGCCGGTCCCGTACGGCAACGACCAGCGCGGCCGGCCGATCTCGATCCTGCTCATGTTCGCCAACGTGCTCATCGGCTCCATGCCGCGCTACGGCAAGACGTTCGCGCTGCGGGTGCTGCTGCTGGCCTGCGCCCTGGACCCGCTGGCCGAGCTGCGGCTGTTCGAGTTGAAGGGCACCGGCGACCTATCGGCGCTGGAGAAGGTGGCCCACCACTACGCCAAGGGCGCCACCGACTCCGCCAAGGCCGCCTGCGTCGCCTCGCTCGCCGAGGTGTACGCCGAGCTGGACCGGCGCGCCGAGGTCATCGACGGCCTGCCCCGCCACCAAGCACCCGAGTTCAAGGTCACACCCGAACTGGCGGCCCGGCGCGATCTCGGCCTGCATCCGATGGTGGTGGCGATCGACGAGTGCCAGGAGCTGTTCACCGACGACGAGTACGGCGAGGAGGCCGCCAAGTACGCCACCGCGATCATCAAGCGCGGCCCGGCCCTCGGCATCATCTTCGATCCTGACCACCCAACGGCCGGACAAGGACAGCCTGCCCAAGGCCATCTCGGCGAACGCGGGCATCCGGATCTGCCTGCGGGTGATGGGCTGGCAGGAGAACGACATGATCCTTGGCACCGGCATGCACCAGGCCGGGGTCAAGGCCACCATGTTCACCCTCAACGACAAGGGCATCTCCTGGGCCGTCGGCATCGCCGAGGACCCGCTCATCGTCCGCTCCGCCTACCTGGACGGCCCCACCTCCGAGCTGATCGCCGAGCGAGCCCTTCACCTCCGCCAGGCGGCCGGAACACTGTCCGGGCAGGCGATCGGCCAGGAAGGGCCGCAGCGGGTCTCCTACGACCTGCTTCCCGACATCCTGACCGTGACTACAGCCAAGGAAGAAAAGATCTGGAACAGCATCGTCGTGGACCGGCTGGCCGACTTCCGGCCGGACGCCTACGGCCAGTGGGCTGACCTGGAGGACGACGCCAAGACCGCCACACTGACCGCCCGCTTGAAGGAGTACGGGGTTCGCACGGAGGACACGTGGGGCCGCGACTCCGCCGGTAAGGGCCGCAACCGCAAGGGTTTTATTCGCACCGACGTGGTCGGGGCACTAGGCAGGCGAAAATCTAGCCAAGCTTGAGCCTCATCATGATGAACGCCCTTGGAGTCGCTTCCGAGGGCGTTCGCAGGAGGCCGCTAGAACGCTAGGTACCAGGTCACTGTGGGCGTGATCCGCGAGCGGACCCGCTAGGCCTAGTACTCCAGCCGCATTTAGTGATCGATGATTCGTCGCTGTCGCTGGTAATGGCAGCGGCGGGCGCGGGCTTGATGCCGACGTCGCCACTGTGACCAGCGGATTCGATGACTGGCAGGGTGCCGGGGCTGGGCAAGATGAGCATGCAGACGCCGGATCTCGTTGACGGTAAGCGGGATCAGCTCGCCGGAATCGTCACCGTTCGCACCCTCAAGCTGTGATCGTCCCTGTCGGCAGGGCCCCCTGTGTGGCCAGGCCCGAGAAAGCCTCGCCCTGCTGAGCGCCCGTTGCGCCGGGTGGGCCGGCGGCGAGGAAAGCCAGGTGAGCGTGAGCGACCATGGCCAACGTGACGTGCCGATACCAGGCCAGGTGCTTGCGGACCTGGTAATGGTCCAGGCCGACCTCGTTCTTGGTGGCCTGGAAGCATTCCTCCACGCTCCACCGCGATCCCGCCACTCGCACCAGCTCCGGCAGCGCGACCGGGCCGGTGGCCCAGCAGGTGTAGAACGCCAGCTCGCCGGAATCAGTGATGGAGCGGCGGGCCAGCAGCCACTCGGCCGGGCCGAGCGGGATCCACGCCCAGTCGTAGTAGCGGTGGCCCTTGGCACCCTGGCCGCAGGAGTAACGCTGCCACGCCTGCTCCTCCAGCGCGGCGAAGACCTCATCGGCACGCATCTTCCGGCCGGCCAGCACGATCGGGTGGTCACAGGAGACAGCGAACACGTAGCTCAAACCCCGGCTGCGGCACCGCTCACGCAACACGGGGTTGTCGCCGTAGCCCTCATCCGCGGTGAGCCAGGCGAAGGTGAGCAGCGGATCGTCGGCGGCCCGCTCGATCATCCTCCAGGCCAGCTCCGGTTTGGTCGCGAACTCCACCTGCTCCGGGATGCCGGCGTCGGTGCGCCGCTCGGGTGCGGTGAACCAGGAAGCGGGCAGATACAGTTCCCGGTCGATCAGCACCCGTTGCCGGCCGGGGTGCAGGTAGGAGGCGAACACTCCGACCTGACAGTTGGTGATCTTTCCGGCCGTGCCGGTGTACTGGCGCTGCACCCCGGCCGAGCGGCGGCCCTTCTTCTCGAACCCGGTGTCGTCGACCACCAGCACCCCGTCCAGGCACCCGAGCCGCTCGGCGACCTGGGCCCGCAGTGCATCCCGGACCGCATCGACGTCCCAGCGGGCGTGGTTGAGCAGTCGTTGCATCCCGTCGGGTGTCGCGTCTCCGGCGAACTCGGCCAGGGACCAGCCGTTCTTGCGTTCCAGCGAACTCAGCAGGCCCAGCAGGTAACCACGCGCTCTGATCCGCGGCTCACGCCGGCCGAAGAACGGTGCCACTACCTGCGCGAACAGGTCATCGAACGCATCGGCCCATACACGCGGGTCGATTTCGGCTACCGTGGCTGCCACGGCCACCGCCGATCATCTGGATTCCACACACCCACATGATCACTGCGGTGGCCGTCTCACGTCTCAGCCTCGACCAGATCGAGATCTCGAAGTGCGGCTGGAGTACTAGCGGCATATCCGCTAGCAGACCATTCGCCGTCGAATCCTCATTCGGCAGAACGACATTCAGTGGTTTGCGTTCCGGCGCTCTGGAACGTGCGCCTCCATGCATCTGACAAGAACGGGTGTGGCGATCGTCACGACTGCAAACTCGCCACTTCATCACAGGTTCAGTGAAACAGCATGGTCACTGCTAGATACAAGCCAAGCCGCATTTCAAGCGGGTGGCCTGTTGCCGATACTCCAAGCAACTATTGAACTCAGCTTAACTTTCCAGGGCATGGGCCCCTGTTCGCCAGCGCCAGCGGTGAAATATCCATCTTTTATATACAAATAATGTTCGGTATGATCAATCATTTCTCCTTCTGATGTGAGGTGGCCTGTGGTGCCGAACAGTCCCTTAAGAATTGCGTGCGCGGACGCGCCTGCCTCGCCAGCCTCTGCAATGCTGGCAAACCACTCACTGTGCCACTGGGCGGAGCTGACGAGGAGGCCGCGAAGCAGACCTCCCGGCATCACCAACAGAACACCTATCGACCCCTGCGTGACATTAACTACCGCTTCCAGGCTTATTAGGGTAGAATCGCCCCCGCTCCTGCCTCGCGGCATCGGGAAGTCCTGGCTTTCGTTGCTCCACAGGTCCTTTTCTGGCTGGTCTGTCATGGAATCTCCTCTTCCCTAGAGGCGTAGCATACGGCAAAGGATGATTGAGATGAAACCGTCAATAGTCGGCTTGGTGGATGCCGGCTTCCTCGTCAAATCGGCATCCATGGCTCAAGGTTTCCGTGGGTGAAGTGCACATCGAGGGCGAGGAATTGGTGTCATGGTTTTCGATGTCCGCCGCCCGTATGGGCTGTGGCCTCTTGCGCTGCTATTGGTACGACGGCGTGTACCCAGAGGGCGCGCCGCTTCGACACCGTCAGCGTGCCGAGCTAGATAAGCTTGAGGAGTGCCCGGGAATACAGCTCAGGCTCGGCCACTTGCAGGCCGTGCCCTTTGAACATAAAGAGCAACTGAGATCCGCCGCGCGCGCGGCCGAGGTCGACTATAGCCATCTCATGAGCCATTTCAAGCTTGAGACTCGGTACGCTCAAAAAGGCGTAGATACGCTAATGGTCCTCGACATGCTTCGTTTCGTTCAGCAAGGAATGACCAAAAGAATTATCCTTGTCGCTGGAGATCGAGACCTTGCGGAGGTGGTGCGAGAAGTGCAAAACATGGGTGCAACTGTACTTCTTGCCTACCCAAAAGGCGCGCCAGTGGCCGGGGAGCTCGCTAGCTTGGCGGATGAGAGGATTGTCTGGAGCGCAGATGTTTTAGGCCGCCTTACTACGCGTCGCAACGATCGACTGGCAGAGCTAATTGCTAAGGTCCACAATGAAACTAAATTGCTTGCCGATGGAGCTCAAACTCCCGAGCTCTAGGATGATCCCCGGTTGGCCAGTCTACGTACGGTAGTGGCATCTGGACGCCGCCTCGGCTCACACGATGTGTGCATGGCGTCAGATGGGTCGGTGAGCGCCGCCATCCCAGTAGAGCCGCACCAGTGGGATCGATCATGCATGGAGGGTTGACGGACGCACCCCAGCAGTGTCTTCTCATGGAGAAACTTCCCGAAAGCTTCTCGAAGGAGTGGCACGATGAGGGTCAAGTATCTGGGATCAGGGTCTGGAGAGGGCGGCTCCCCGACGCTCTTCGCCACCGATCGGGGCACCATCCTCGTCCAGGGCTACATCGTCACCGACCCTCAGGCCCTCTCCGACATCGGTGAGATCCCGGACGGCGAGACGGTGGTGGAGATCACGCGGGACATCCTCCGGTTCGCGGATGAGCCGCTGACCACCGACCCTCGGAACAACCGTCAGCGCGCCACCTCCACAGAAGGCCAGGAGGCGCTTTGACCCTGATCAGCGGGCCGGCGTTCGTGGATCTCTTCCGTACGTTTGCTCACACCGCCCGCAGGCTGGAGACCCGAGAGCGGTACGACTCGCCCAGTGAACGCGAACCGTTGCGCCGCTTCCTGGAGGGTGAGCCGGAAGACCTGGCCTGGTTCCAGAACTGGCTGGGCATCGTCGGCAAGGCAACCGAGGAAGGCAAGATCTTCCAGCGCGTCCGGGTCGTCTCGCTCCCGCTCAGCGACTACAGCAGGTTCGGGCTCGACCTCTCACGCCACACCGTGGCGGCCGGCGAGGACATCCGGTACCTCGACCGCAGTCAGGCCGCCGGCCTTCCTGAGCGGGACTTCTGGGTGTTCGACTCGTCCCGGGTCGCGCTGCTGCACTTCACGGACGACGACCAGCTGCTCGGCGCGGAGATCATCACCGATCCCGCAGTGGTCGTGGAGTGCGCCGCCGCGCTGGACGACGCCGTTCACCGTTCCCTCTCACGCGAAGAGTTCGTGGCACGACTGCCGGATGACTACAAGATCAGGTAAGAATCGGGGCGTGACCAGCGTCCATCAGGCCCGGCAAGCACTTGGGGCCAGGCTCCGCGAGCTGCGGAACGCCGCCGGCTTGACCGGCCGTCAGCTCGCGGAGCTACTCGCATGGCCGCACTCGAAGGTGTCGAAGCTGGAGACCGGCAGGCAGACGCCCAGCGACGCCGACATCGGTTCGTGGGCCGAGGCGACCGGCGCTACCGAGGAAGAGCGGCTCGCCTTACTGGCCTCGCTCCATACCCTCGAATCGCGTCACGCCGAGTGGCAGCGTGTCCTGCGGGGAGGCATGAGCCACCACCAGAACGAGTGGGGCGATGCCGAACGGCGTGCCGGCCTGCTGCGTGTCTTCGAGCCGGTCTACGTCCCCGGGCTGCTGCAGACGGCGGAGTATGCCCGTGCGCGCATGGCCGAAGCGATCGCCATGCACAATCTGCCGAACGACATCGAGGAAGCCATGCAGGCGCGCATGACGCGCCAGCAGATCCTTTACGACCCGGGCAAACGCTTCCAGTTCGTGGTCACGGAGGCCGCTCTGAGGTATCGGCTGTGCGCGCCCGAAGTGATGGTGCCGCAGCTCGACCGGCTGGTGGCCGCTTCGACCCTGCCGAACGTCCGGCTCGGCGTCATCGGCTTCGGCACCACCTATGTGACGGCCCCCAAGCATGGGTTCTGGATCTTCGACAACGACCTCGTCATGGTCGAGACGTTCACCGCCGAGCTCCATCTCGCCCAGCCGCCGGAGATCGAGCAGTACGCCCGGGTGTTCCGCTCTCTGGCCGGGATGGCGTCCTACGGACAAGCCGCCAGGGCCCTGATCACGAACGTCATGGAGGACCTGTCGCGGTTGTTGCTGGCCGACGAAACCGAGCCCGAGGAGTAGCGCCAAGTTTCTCGGCTTCTTGGATTCGGAGGGAGTTGCTGAAACTCCGAGAAACTTGCTAGGCCCTCTCGTCAGCCTCATGCCACGCTCACGGCGACACCTCAGCCCGTACCCGTGGGAGGCAGCTCATGAGCGCACGTTACGTCCCTCTGCTGCCTGCCGAGGCCGTGGCGGCGCTGCCCGAGCGCGCCCGTGACGTCGTCGAATACCGCAAGTCCGGGTTGTCCCTCAACCACATCCAGGGCTGCCCGCTCGGCTGCGCGTACTGCATCCGCCACACCTACGGGCTCTGGGACGCCCGTCTGCCGCAGGCCCTCATGAGCGACGCCGAGGCGGTCGAACAGCTCGTCAGCCATCGGTACTTCCGGCCGCACGACACCCCGCTGCAGGTCTTCAACCGGGCCACCGACCCGTTCCTGCCGGGCGTCCGCGAGCATCTGTTCGCCGTCCTGGAGGACCTCGACAGCCGCGAACTCACCAACCACGTGCTCGTGATCACCCGTGCTCGCATGAACGTCGGCGATTGCGAGCGGCTGAACGCGCTACGGCACCTGAAGGTGACGCTGCTGTTCACGTACTCGGGGATCGGCGACAAGAGGATCGAGCCGCACCCCGCGCAGACCGTCGTGAACTCCATGCGGCTCGCCACGACCCACGCCGCGCGCCGGTACCGGACGATCTTCTACTGGCGGCCCTTGGTGCCCGGACTGAACGACACCACCGCTCATCTGGCGCGGGCCGCGGTTCTGTCCGGATGGGCCGATGCCACGGTGTTCACCGGCCTGTTCTACCGGGACGAGATCGCGGACTACTACCGCGCCAACGGCCTGCCCGAGCCCTACCAGGAGACCGCCCGCCGCAAGATCGTCCCTGAGACGCTGGAAAGACGCATCCTCGCGCGCTTCGAGCGCCGGCCGTCCGGCGCGCCGCCGTTGTTCAGGAAGACCTCGTGCGCTGTCTCGTACGTCCACGGCCTGCCGGACTACAACGGCCACTACGGCATCAACGAGCTCTGCGACATCTGTCCGGCCGCGCAACTGGACAAGTGTGCCCGAGCGCACCAGGTCCCCACCGCGCCCCAGCTCCACGAGGCCGCCGCCTGCCTGCCCGAAGCGGCCCACATGCACGTCACCGAAGTCACAGAACGGGCGGCCCACGTGGAGGGCCTCCCGTCCGAGCAGCCGCGGTACTACCTCCAGCACCGGCTCGCCTTCCAGATCCATGACGCCGCCCACCCGCATCACCAGCGGCGACACGGCCGAGCCGACCTCGGATGGGAGAGCGCGAATGGCTGACCAGAACGCCCCATGGACAGCGTTCCGCTACGCCGTCGCGGACATCGAGGGTAACGGGCAGCGCCCTCCCGACCTGGTGGAGCTGGCCATCGTGCTGAT
The DNA here is from genome assembly GCF_043196965.1 of Nonomuraea sp. NPDC049309. Lineage (NCBI taxonomy): Bacteria > Bacillati > Actinomycetota > Actinomycetes > Streptosporangiales > Streptosporangiaceae > Nonomuraea > Nonomuraea sp. NPDC049309. The sequence continues at coordinate 1,092,006 of NZ_JBICSH010000002.1, forward strand.
CGACGACGGCGTCATCGGAGCTCCACTGACCTGGCTGGTCAAGCCACCCAGCCCCATCACTCCGCTGGCCCGCCGCATTCACGGCATCTCCAACGAGCAGGTGGCCTCCGCTCCGCCGGCCGCCGAATATGCCGCGGAGATCGGCGCCATCCTGGAGGACACCATCTTCGTGGCGCACAACGCCCACGTGGACCTCGGCGTGCTGACGCGGGAACTGCGCGGCTTCCAGCCCGCCATCGTCATCGACACGCTGAAGCTGGCCCGGCACAGGTTGCCCGGCCGGTCCTCGTACAAGCTGAGCTTGCTCGCCGAGGAGCTCAAGCTCGCCACGGACATGCCCGCCGGCTCGAAGCCGCACCGCGCGGCCTACGACGCTCTCGCCTGTGCCCGCCTGCTCGCTCATCTCGCTGACGGTGCGGAGCTGACCGACCTCCTGAACGACGCGAAGACGACCTCTTGCGAAGGACCGACCGATGACGCAGCTCCGACCCTTTTCTGACCATCGACGCGGCTTGTTCGTGAGCATCGACGGGCCCTCGGGCGCCGGTAAGTCGACCATCGTCGCCCACCTCTCCCAGCTTCTGGTGGCCGACGGCGAGCACGTTCACACCACCGCCGAACCGTCCAACGGCGTGCTCGGGAAGATCGCCCGCGAGATGACCGAGACCATCACCGGCCCCGCGCTGGCCTGTCTCTACGCCGCCGACCGCTACCACCACCTCGAAACCGAGATCCAGCCCCACCTGGACGCCGGCGAGGTCGTCCTCTGCGACAGGTACGTGCCTTCGGCCCTGGTCATGCAGCGGTTCGACGGAGTGGACCCGGTCTTCCTGTGGAGCCTGAACTCCCTTGCCGAACGCCCGGACTTAGCGGTGGTCCTGGAAGGCCCGCCCGAGCTGATCGCCGCACGGCTGGCGGAGCGAGGAGCGCACAACCGGTTCCAACTGACTCCCCGATCCAGCCATGCTGAGGCGCACTTCTACCGGCAGGCGTGTGACCGGCTCATCCAGGCCGGATACGACGTCCTACGCGTCGATGTCGGCACGGATGCCCACCAGATCGCCGTCACGATCAGGAACAGGCTCAGGGCGTTCTTCGCCGTATCGGACGATCAACCGCCGAAGACGGCCGCATGGTGACCATCTCCCCCTCTTCCCCGGAAACAGGCGAGATCCTCATGACCGACACCCCTCTCACGCCGCCACCCGGTGACAGCTTCAACCCGGCCGAGGCCGTGCCCGCCCGTACCTACGCCGCGCTGCGCGGAGCGGGCAAGGAGGCGTTCGCCCGTGACCGCGAAGCCGTGGACGAGCTCCGAAGGACGATCCACGAGAAGGTCGACGAGGTGGCCCAGGAGAACGCCGCCGCGTTGGTCCGGGTTGTCCGCCATCTCGCGGGCCGGGGCTACACCCAGTTCGCCGACTTGGGATGCGGCAAGCCCGTTCAAGGCATGGACGCTCTCGGCTTGCCGGACCTGTACGACGTCGCCGCCGGCGTGAATCCTGACGTGCGCTGGCTCGCCCTGGACTCCGACCAACTGGTTGTCACCACCTGCCGGGCACTACTGCGCGGACCCGGTATCAGCGTGGTGCAGCAGGACCTGCGTCAGAGCGCCAAGGTGCTCGACGCCATGGGCTCGCATCTCTGGCTGAGCAAGCCCGTCGTGGTCATCCTGGGCGCGGTGCTGCACTTCCTGACCGACGAAGAGTGCACCGACCTCAGGTTCGCCTTGCGCGCCCGTCTCGCGCCCCGGAGCCTGGTCGTCCTGACGCACGTGACCGGGGACGGCTTGGATCCGGCCAACGTCGAGCGAGGCCGAGCGGCCTACGAGAAGCTGCACGGCGGCGTCCCGATCTACGTTCGCAGCGAGTCCCAGGTCATGGGTCTCGTGCGGGACTTCTCCGTTCGGGACCCAGGCGTGGTCCGGACGATCGACTTCATGCCGGAGGAGGGCGGACGTGCTCCTCTGCGCGATGCCCCGCACTTCCTCATGGTGATGGCGGAACGCAAGGACAAATGACGGCAATATCCGGCACCACCCTGTACGGCAGGAGGATTCCATGTTGACCGGCAAGGCCGAACCCGCCGCGGAAGCAGCGAGGAGGCAGGTGGCGGAACTGCAGCGCCGTGCCCGGGGCTGGTTCTACCTCATGTACTCCCCTTACTGGCGCCGCCACATCGCCATTTACATGGGCGAATGCGATCACGGCATCATCCTCCAAGCGAACAGTCCGGACGAGCTCTGGCACCTCATGAACGGCGTGGCGCCGCCTGGCTGGCAGACAGAAGGGCTACCACACCTTTCTAGGAGAAGCGTGCTTCCCAGCCCTCAGAGGGGGCGCGGGTGATGAAACGAGACGTGGCCGAGCAGGCCGTCGGGGGTGTTAGGCCGCGTCTTGGCGCGGCCGGTCCAGGGCTACTCACGCCTGACCGACCGCGCACTCCGGCGCGGGTTTCGATAGAGCACGGTTGGAACCCGCGCCGCCTACAACTCGCAGTCCCACGGTGGAGCCCCTGGCCGCCGGGGGCTGCGAGCCCCAACTCTCAACCGCCATCGTTACTGCCCCTCCACGGTCCAAGACAGTCAGGCCAGGGCGGAGAGAGCAGACGATGGCGAATGCCGACCGACGGGAGTTGGTTGAAGACGACCCCGCGTTCACGTGGGAGCCGTACAGGCCGAGCGGGGTGCTCCGGGTCACGCACACCTCGTGTTGCGGCATGTACGAGTTCGCCTCCGGGGGCGGCACCTTCTTCGTCCTGCGCCACGTCGGTGGTGCCCGCTACGAGGAGACCGGCAGAGGCCGCTACCCCATCGCCCTCGCCGCCTACATCGCCCTGGTCAAACAGCATCATGCCGACCATCGCGGCCGAGGGGAACGCCCGGAGCCGGACACCTACCTCGCGCGAGAGGGACGGCGCGGCTAATCCCGCGGCGATCCCACAACCACCACGATCGACCAGTTGCCCATCACGACCACGAAGAGGGGATTAACCCGTGACCACCGACAACGACGCCCAGAAGGCCGCCACGCTGCGCAACGACATGGCGACCGCCGTGGCCGCCACCTGCGCCGAATGGGGCTTCCCGCTCCCGGTGCGGGTCGAGGCCGCGCTCCGTACGGCTCCCCGCCACCTCTTCGCCCCCGAAGTGTCGCTGGAGGCCGCCTACGCGGTGGAGCCCGTGGAGGTGAAGCGCGACGAGCACGGCGTGCTCATCTCCACCATGTCTTCGCCCGACATCCAGGCCATGCAGCTCGTCCAGGCCGACATCCAGCCGGGGATGCGCGTGCTGGAGGTCGGATCAGGGGGATACTTCGCGTCGCTGCTGGCGGAACTGGTGGGACCCACCGGCCACGTCACGACCATGGACATCGATCCCGTGGTGACCAGCCGGGCCGCCACCTGCCTGATCGCCGCCAGGTACCCAGGCGTGCAGGTCGTGACCGGCGACGCCGAGTACGGCTGGAAGGCCAATGCCCCGTACGACCGCATCATGATCACGGTGGGGGCGTGGGACGTGCCACCGGCGTGGCGCGACCAACTCGCCGACGGCGGCAGGATCGTGCTCCCGTTGCGGATGAAGGGCGTCAGCCGCTCGCTGGCCCTCCAGCGCACGAACGACCACCTCGCCGCCCTCTCGGCGGGAATCTGCGGCTTCGTCCCCATGCAGGGCGCCAGCCGGCACGACGAGCACCTGTGGCTGCTCAACGGCGAGAAGGTCGGCCTGAGGTTCGACGACGGCAACCTGTCCGACCCGAGCAGGCTCGACGGCGTGCTGGCCGGCGAACCAACTGCGGACTGGTCCGGGGTGACCGTGGCCCGGTCCGAGCCACTCGGCGACCTGCCCCTTTGGCTGGCCACAACGCTGCCCGGCTTCTGCAACCTCACCGTGGCGGCATCCGGCGACGAGGAGCCCGGCATCGCGGTCGAGCGGGGCGGGCGATGGTTCCCCTACGCGACGGTCGAGGACGACTCCTTCGCCTACCTGTCCGTGCGGCCGGCGGGCAAGAGCCACGTCGAGCTGGGCGCGCACGGCTACGGACCCCACGGCGGTGAAGTCGCCCAGGCCATCGTCGAGCAGGTCCGCGTCTGGAACCGCGACCACCGCGGCCATCCCGGCCCGGAGTTCTCGGTCTGGCCGAACGGCCGCCCCGCCGGGATGCCGCCCACGACCTTGGTCATCCCCAAGCAGCACACGCACGTCGCGATCTCCTGGCCGGAGGCGTAACACCGCACCTCTGCCCAGGTGGGTAACCGAACCCGACACAGATGAAGGAGGAGGCTCATGCCCCCCATCGCCACAGCGACCGCTCCGACGCCCGTCGTCGAGGACCCCTGGGACCTCGACATGCGAGTGGTCGAGGCCAGCATCCCCATCCCCAAGATGTTGTGCTCCACCGGCGACGGCTGCGGCTCCAGCTGCTCGACGAGCGCCTGCACCACCAACGTCGCCGACCCTTCCTGACCGCGTGAACTGCTGCCGGCGCCACACCCGAGGGCGCCGGCGGCACCCACCATCCCCCTCTCGATCTGACGGCGGAGAGCCCGATGGGATCATCCCTGCTGTTCCGGCCCACTGGCCTGGCGCTGGCCCGGGTGACCACCTACCCCGGCGACCTGGAACTGCCCGAACTGCTCGACTCAGGAGAACCGGCCGATTCCACGTGGCTGACCCGCATCTGGGCCCGGCCCGACGTGCGCGCCGCCATCACGGTGGCCACCCCTCAGCTGGCCGAGCAGACCAGCCAGGCACTCACCAGCGGCGACCCAGCGCGCCAGACGCGCATCAGCATGGCGGTCGCGTCCTACCTGCTGCGCTGGCAGCGGCGTGCCGTCCCCTTCGGCCTGTTCGCCGGCGTCGCACCGGTGGAAGTCGGCCGCACGGTCACCGCGGCGATCGGGACACAGCATCAGGTCGTGCTGCGTGCCGACGCGCAGTGGCTGAACGCCCTCGTCGATCACCTGGAGGCGCACCCCGCTGCGCTGCCGCGCCTGCGGGTGACCACCAACAGCATGATCATGGTTCGCGGGGGTCGGGCCGTCATCCCCGCCCGCCCCGGTGACGGCACAGATCCAGGCCCCTCCCGGGAGGTGTCCATCCGGCACCTGCCACCCATCCGGAAGGCACTGGCCGCGGCCACTACGCCCATCGCGTTCCGCGAGCTGGCCGATCAGCTCACGGCCGAGTTCCCAGGCACACCACCCGGCACCGTCGCCGCCACCCTGACCGCCTTGGTCCACCAAGGCTTCCTGCTGACCAGCCTGCGCCCGCCCTCAACCATCCAGGACGGCCTGCTCTTCGTCCTCGACCAGCTCCGCGCCGCCGCCGGCGACGCGCCCGATCTGGCACCCACGCTGACGGCTCTCGTCGACCTCCACCGCGACCTGTCCGCCCGCCGTGCCATCGTGGACCTGGCCGACATCGCGCCCCTCACCACTCGCATGCGCGCTCTGTGCACCGGCGGCGATCGCATGCTCGCCGCCGACACGGCAGCCGATGCCACGATCGCCCTGCCCCGGGCCGTGCTCGACGAGGCCGCCAAGGCCGCCTCAGTGCTGTTGCGGCTGACCAGCCGCCCGTTCGGTGCGGAGGTGTGGCGCGACTACCACCTGCGCTTCCGCCGCCACTACGGCCCAGGGGCGGCGGTCCCAGTACGGGAGCTGCTCGCCGACTCCGGGCTCGGCATGCCGGCGGGATTCCTCGGCTCCTCCTACGGGCGGCCAGCTCGTGCCATGCCCGACCGTGACGCCAAGCTCCTGGCTCTGGTGCAGGAGGCCACCGTGGACGGCCGCGACGAGATCGTGCTGAGCGAGCAGGACATCTCGTCGCTGACGGTCGCCGACGACCCGGCTGAGATGGTCATCCCGCGCCGCGTCGAGCTGGGATTCGAGCTGCACGCCGAGACCGCCCATCTGCTGGAGCGCGGCCGGTTCCGGCTGTGGGTGTACGCCACGCCCCGGCCGCAGAGCAGCATGGCCGGCCGGTTCGCTCACCTGCTTCCGCAACCGGCTGTGGAGCAGCTCATCGCCTCCTACGAACCCCCGGACGAAGAGGTCGCGACCGCGCAGCTGTCATTCTCGCCGCGACTGCGCAGCACCGAGAACGTCGTCCGCGTACCGCAACTCCTGCCCGCCGTGATCCCCCTGACCGAACATCCCGCGCCCGGCACGCCGGTGATCGGCCTCGACGACCTGGCCGTGACCGCCGACTCCACCCAGATGTACCTGGTGCGGCTCTCCACCGGCCAGCGCGTCGTACCCCAGGCGCTGCACGCCTTGGAGGCATCCGCCCACACCCCCGCACTGGCGCGGTTCCTGACCGGGGTGGCGACGGCTCGCCACGCGATCTACGGGCCCATCGACTTCGGCGTGGCGAGGCTGCTGCCGTACCTGCCCAGGATCCGCTACGGCCGCACCGTGCTGGCAGCGGCCCGCTGGATCCTGCCCGCCTCCGCGCTGGCCGGACCGCGCGAGCCGCTGCCGTTGTGGGAGAAGGCCCTGAGCGACTGGCGGGATCGCTGGCGGGTGCCGTCCGCGGTCGTCCTGCACCAGAACGGGCAGCGGCTTCCCCTCGACCTGGACAGCCGCCTCGACTGCGTGCTGCTGCGCCGCAGCCTCAACCGAGCGGACCGGGTGGAGCTGCACGAGGCGTCCCGCGCGCCAGAGGCGTGGGTCGGCCGCCCCTGCGAGTTCCTGGTCGTCCTGACCGCCAATGAGTCAGCCGGTCGGCTGCCGCGGGCCCCCGCAGTCGTGCAGCGTCCCACCGCGACGGTGATGCCGGGTGCCGGCGACCTCATCCACGCCCGGTTGCTCGGCCACCCCGACCGCTACAACGAGATCCTCACCCATCACGTGGGCTATCTCCTGGAGTCCCTCGGCCCGCTGCGATGGTGGTTCCGCCGCTACCGCGACACCCCCCGGCCCGACAGCATCCAGGAACTCTGGCTCTACCTTCAGCTCACCGACGCCGGCCAGTACAGCACGGCGGCCTCGCATCTGGCCGACTTCGCGTCCGACCTGCAATCGCAGGACCTGCTCGCCACCTTGTCTCTGCACGCCTATCAGCCGCAGACCGGCCGATACGGCCCCGGCAAGGCGATGGCCGCCGCGCACCGAGTAGCCGCCGCGGACTCCGTCGTGGCGCTGGCTCAGATCACGATGGCAGGCTTCGCCAAGCTTCCCGGCCAGGCCATCGCTGCGGCGTCGATGGCCGACCTCGCCGCCAGCCTGGCCACGTCGAATGAGGGGTACGGGTGGTTGGTCAACCAGTTGCCCCGGCAGTACGGCGAGCTCGACCGGACGCTGCAGGACACGACGCTGCGCCTGGCCGACGCCCTCAACGACGACCAAGCCCTACGCGCCCACCCGGGCGGCACCGCCGTAGCCGACGCGTGGGCTCTGCGGCGGGCTGCGCTGCACGACTACCACGTCCAACTCGGCCGCCACGACTACCTGCCGATCACCGTGCTGCGATCCCTGCTGCACGACCACCACGTCCGCGCCCTCGGCGTCGATCCCACCACCGAGGCCGTCACCAACCGGCTGGCCCGCGCCGCCGCCCTACGCCTCCTGACCATGAACAAGGAGGCAATGTCGTGACCGGGCCCGGGGCGCAATCCCTGGCGAACGGCACGGCCGGGATGGCGTTGCTGCACATCGAGCGAGCCCATGTCGGCACGGAGAGCTGGCACTCCGCACACGCCTGGATCAAGCAGGCCACCAGCGGAGAGATCACTTCCGCCGATCACGCCGGCCTCTACTACGGGGCCCCCGCCGTCAGCTTCCTTCTACACGCCGCCCAGGCCGACGGCAGTGAGCGTTACCACCGTCCGATCAAGACAATCGACAGCTACGTGACCCGGCTCGCCGAACGGCGCCTCGCTCAGGCGACCGCCCGAGCCGACCGGGGCGATCCGGCGACGTTCCATGAGTACGACCTGTTCTACGGGCTGACCGGGATCGCCGCACTGCTGCTGCGCCATTCACCCGACGCCGACATCTTGCCGCCGATCCTGCGCCACCTGATCAGGCTTACCCATCCCACCAGCGACGGGCTGCCCGGCTGGTGGGTCGCCCATGACCCCGACCGCATCAAGCCCACCCCTGGCGGTCACGCCAATCTCGGCATGGCCCATGGTGCTGCCGGCCTGCTCGCCCTGCTGTCCATCACGACGCGCCAAGGGGTGGCCGTTGACGGGCAGTCCGAGGCGATCGACCGCCTCTGCGCGTGGTTCGACCGATGGCGCCAAGACGGCCGGACCGGACCGTGGTGGCCCCAATGGATCACACTCCCCGAGCTGGCCGACGGCCGCCTCCGCCAGCCCGGCCCGCCACGCCCGTCCTGGTGTTACGGCACGCCGGGAATCGCCCGCGCCCTCCAACTGGCCGGCCTCGCCCTTGACGACGTCGCCCGCCAGCAGCAGGCGGAGCACGCCCTGGCCGCTTGCCTCAACGACCCCGCCCAGCTTCGGCACCTCACCGGTCCCGGGCTCTGCCACGGCGTCGCCGGCGTCTACCAAACCGCGTGGCGAGCCGCCCGCGACGCCCGCACCCCTTCGATCAACGCACGCCTGCCCTTCCTGGCCGGCCTGCTCAACCAGCACGCCGTCACCACGAAGAACGACGGCAGCCTGCTCAACGGCGCCGCCGGACTCGCCTTGGCCCTGCACACCTCCGCCCACCAAACGCCCCCGCACTCCGGATGGGACTCATGCCTGCTCCTCACGTGACACCCACGCGCCCGTTCTCACCACGCAGGATGGCCGAGGCCGTGCAAGCGGTCCTGTCCGGCACCGCTGTCGAGGTCGCCGCAGCCGCCATCAGCGCCAGGCCCGAAACCATCAACGACGCCGTCGAGACTTACAAGATTGCCGGATACCAGGCGTTGGAGGCCGGCGTCGCCGACCACGGCTGGTATAGCGTCCGCACCGAGTGGTCCGACTGGGAAAGTGCCGAGCAGGCCGCCGTGACGGAGCTCGGCCCGCGCTTGGACCGCTTCCAGGACCGCAAACTGATCAGCGGATGGTGGTTCATCCGCAAGCACCCGTGCTGGCGAATCCGGCTACGCCCGCTCGACGGGGTCGCCGACGACGCGAAGAGCGCCATCAACACCGCGCTCAACGAGCTGACCAGATTCAGCGTGCTCTCCCGATGGTGGCCGGTCGTCTACGAGCCCGAAGACGCCTCGTTCGGCGGACCAGTCGGCACCGAGATCGCCCACGCTCTGTTCTGTGCTGACAGCCGCCACACCCTCGCCTACCTCAGGCAACCGCCGCCAGGTGTCGGCCGCAAGGAAGTGACGATGCTGCTGTCCACCACACTGCTGAGCGCGGCCGGCCTGGACCAGTTCGAGCGCGGCAACCTGTGGAACAGCGTCGCCGAACTACGCCCCCTCCCCACCGACACACCCCCGGGTCGGCTGAAGGCCATGGCCGACCGCATCCGCCCGCTGATCGCCTCCGACATCGCCTCCACCACCCCCGCCGGGGCATGCGCGTTCGCTACGCCCTGGGCGGCCGTCTACCGTGAAGCCGGCAAGCAGCTCGGCGAGGCCTCGGGGGCCGGTCACCTGGACCGGGGCATCCGCCACGTCCTCACCCATATGGTCATCTTCAACTGGAACCGTCTCGGCCTGCCCGCCTCCGCGCAAGCCGTCCTCAGCCGCGCCGCACGTGAGGCCGTCCTGCCCACCCAGGACTCGGCATGACGGCGAACGAGATCGCCCAGCTCGTCCGCTGGTTCCCGCTGGTCGATCGCCCCCGCCCCACGTACCCGCCCCTCGCCGCGCGGGCGGCTGAAGTACGTACTCTCGCTGGCAACATCGAGCACACCACCGACCCGCTCCTCGGCGCCGCCCGAACACTCAACCGAGCCGCCCTGATCGCCAGCGACTGCGGCCTACCGGAACTGGCGCGAGAGCTGTGCTGGCGGCAGATCAACCCCTACCGAAATGCCGGCCGCCTCACCGTCCCGCAGGCCATGCACATGCTCGAACCCGTCGTGAACCTGGCTCGACTACGCCTACGAGCGCGCGACGCAGAGGCGGCATGGGCCTCGCTCAGCACCCTCCATCACGCCCTCAAGACCAACACTCATGCCGTCATCGAAGGCTGGCCGCTGCCCACCCGAGATCTGATCGGCAGCTCGGAGGAGTACCAAGAGCTACGCATCTGGACGTGGCGCATCTACCTCTCCGAAGGCACCCGCGCCCTCGTACGTCTCGGCCGCTGGCGCGCAGCGCTCACCCACATCGAACAGAACAAGGGCATCGGCCTGCATCTGATGGACGGCCGCCAGGTACAAATCGTCAACGCCTGCCTCGCCGGAAACTCGAACGCCGCCCAAACCGTGCTGGACCACAGCACCATCACCCAGGCTTGGGAAGCCCAGGTCTCCGCGTGCCTGGCGGTGCTGTGCCGCCTCGCCGGAGACCAGAACACAGACTGGGAGACCGGCCGGATGATCGAACGGTACCTCGCCGGCGTGCCAGAGCCAGGACACGGCGTCTACCGCACCCGCCTGGGCCTGGCCGTCATCGATCTCGCTGCCTGCGCCGCTCCCGCTCGAGTGCGTCCGGCGTACGCTCGCCTCGTCAATGAAGCCCTGGGCTCCGCAGATGGCTACGTGGCTCGGGAGGTGGTCGCCCACCACTGGTGCAGAACGCACCTCAGCCACACCGAAGAGAAGTCGCTCACCTCCATGGTGGAGACCACCGGGCTCGGACTCGGCACCATCCCGGTCCCACTCATGGCCGACCTTCACAAGGCTGCACAAACGAGCGAGATAGCGATAGAGCGCGCCTTGAACAACACGTCGGCTTTGGCCGACCAGCGCGTGTCTGGGTCGTAGGGTGAGGCCAGCCGGTGTCTGCCGGGCGGCAGCCCCACGCCGCCGTCGCGCAGGGGCCGCCGCCGTTCGACCACCTCCCGTCCGCGGGCGTCAACAGTCCGGACGAAGTTTTGGATCAACATCACGCGCAACGCCTACACCGCAGGCAGTTCCCGCAGCCAGGCGGGGGAGAACGGCGCGTAGAGAGCCGTGCAGAGCGCGTACCCGTCAGCGCCGTAGGCCCGTGCGAGCTGCTCCTGCGCGGTCTTGGAGACCGGCAGCCGCCAGGAGTCGACTCGTGACTGATACCGACCCGCCTAGTCCGGCACCTCCAGCACCTGTTCCACCCAGCCGGGCGCGGCTGCGGCGAGGGCTTCCAGAGCGGCCCGCACGCATTCGCCGGCCAGCTCCACCCGGTTCAGGTCCCGCACCGCCGAGATCACGTGTGTGGTATCAGGGCGCTGTTTCCCGCCCGCTTTCACCAATACCCTGGCCTGCAGCGTCCCCAGCAACAGGTCCAGGACTTGCTCCTCAAGCCCATGGGCGATCACCCGGGACCGGAACTCACTCAGCACACTCGCATCGAACCCCGGATCGTCCAGCTTCAGCCCCAGCGCGTACTTCCACGACAGATCTGTCCGGACCGCTTCAGCAGCCCGCTGATCGGTCAGGTTCTCCACCCCGTTGCAGCACCGTGATCAACGCCAGGCGGCCCGGAGACCAGCCCGGCCTCCTCCGTCCCGAACGCGGCTACGAACTGCTCGGCGAACAACTCACCCAGCTCATCTCGCACCCGAACCGGTAACGGCATCTCCCGCCGGCTTATACATCGCTCGGATGGCCTCAGTCACCAATGGCGACTTGAGTCACAAAAAGCAGGCCAACCGCTCCCACGTCAGGATTTGCGGCCCCGGCGAACGCCGAATGCCCAGCCGAAGAGCTGGAGGAAGTTACGCTGCAGCCCGTCCTAGACTAGGCCAGCCACCTCTGCAAGGCCAACGCTGTCCTTCAGAACCACCGCGTCGCGCAGGCCGCATAGAGATGAGAAGAGTTCACTGCGCACCTGGGTCCGCCAGGCCCAGATCGACGAGGAGAGCCAGGCCCATGGCAAGCAGGGGTTCCTCCCTTACTTGCGCCAGAATCTTCTTAGGAAGAGTCGCACAATAATCACGATGGCCAAAACCGCCATGGCTAGAACCAGAAGCTCGTTCCATCCCATTCCTAGCATTGGCACCTCCAGTGGCATACGCGACAAGAGTGGGAAGAGAATCTCTTCCCACTCTCAATCCACGCTAGATTCTATTGCCTAGATCGGGAATGACATGCATACGCGCCCGATCCGGACGCCTTCCTCGTACCAGCCTAGGCAGACCGTGCGAGCGCTGTTCGGGTACTGCTTCCTGACGGTGAAGTTGAACTCCATCACTGGCCCTGCGTGGCAGTTGATGGAGTGTTGCTCCTGATAGTCGATCAGCGAGCCGCTGGTGTCGTAGACATAATACCTGCCGCTCGGCTGGCACATTGCGCCCAGCGCCGTGCGTCGAACATACGCGCCCTGTACATAGCGAGCGGTGCCGATAGCTGCGCCGCACACGGTACCGCCGGATGCGCCCGTGCAGCCGCTGGCGTCGAGCGTTCCGTTGAGGGGTGGTGGCTCTGTCTCGCAGGGATCCCCGATTCGGCAGATGGGCTCTGAGGCCGACGACGGGGAGCTCAGCACGCTTGCCCCAGCGGGGCTTACGCTCATAATGAGCATGAGGCCGGCGCCGAGGAAGGCGGTAAGTAAGTTGAGCCATGTGCGGCGTGCGCCTGAATTCTTTCTTTCCATAGAGCTGATCCTCCTTGAAACTAAGGCGATCTCCAGTGTGGGCAGCTCTAAGGAGCGCTCGGGGTGTCGTAGGTCAAGTAGAAGCACACACGAGCCAGGCGCGTGCCGCTCTCGAACCATGACACACAGGCGGTGTCACCAGTCGGGAAGTTGCGCTGGGTCCACACAGGGTCGAACCACGCTCTGAGGGAACAGCCTGAATGGCGCGAAGTGTATTGGCCGTAGATGGACGACCCGCTGGAATTGTAAACCGCGAGATGTCCTTGGTAGTCACAGACTTGGATGGCCGGTGCCGGCTGACGCGTTGCGAAGAAGTAGTCGATGTACTTGTCGTACCCGAAAATTCCACCGCAGAAGTAGCCGTTGCCGGTGGAGACGACCACACATGCCTGAGCATCCTGGGTCGTTATGCTCGGCGCGGGCGGTGGTGTGGTGACACACGACTCGCCGACTTTGCAGCCATCGCCGGGCTCCATACTGCGAAGGCGGAGTAGGTGAGAATCAGGCCGGGAACCGACTGCTGGTGTAGTGGGGGATGAGGCTGGGGCGTCCGCCGCGGCTGCTGGGCTAACCAGCAACCCGCCGATTCCGGCCACCAGCGCTAGCAGGATGGCCACCTGCACTGCTAAGCGATTGCGGGACATGCGGAGTACACTCTCCTTACGCGGTTGCGTGCCGCACGGACGGTGATTACCCCGCCAAGGATTCCCCGTTCGTGCGGCTTATCCTGTCTTACGGATGGTCGAAGACCGAACCTGGGGATTCAAGTCTTGACTTGCCTGAATGTCTCTTGTAAACGGCAACTGGCATTTCCTGTTGTGGTGGAGCCATGTAGAAGGAATCTAGTTTGAGCCACTCATGTGCGGCAATCTCGGGTAGCTACATGATGTTGTGATCCTTCAACGAAGAGTCATGCATGGCCGTCTGATGTGAGCGTTGTGTGGAAGGCGGGTTGTGTGGCCTGGACTATTCAGCCGGTATTTACTGGCTCTTCGAAGTTGAGCGGGGTTGAGGTGTCCGCGGCCCGCGGTCGATGAACGAATGAGTGACCACCCGCCCATGGGATCTGCCCATGGGCGGGCCGGTGGTGTGTGTTGCGGTGGTATAGGCGGCGCTGGTGCTGCGACCAGGCGTCCTGTCCGCGTCAGACGTTCACCGAGCAGGTGCCGCAGATCCCCGCACGGTCCCGGCTGACGCGGCGATTACGCCAGGCCGCCGGTGACGGTGGGCGGACGGTGATGCAAGCGGCGCGAGACCATAGGCTGTCGTGGTCTCTCGTGGCCTGTCGTGTCGGCGACGTTCACCGAGCACGCTCTGCGGGTGCTGCCCGCCCAGCCCGGATCGATCGTCGTGCTGGGCATTGACGAGGTGCGCCGCGGTCGGCCCCGCTGGGTACCGGAGGAGGCCGCCGGCACCTGGACGACCGCAGGCGACCGGTGACTTGTCGGCTTCGTGGACCTGCCCGGGGATCAAGGGCTGCTCGGCCAGGTCGAAGGCCGTACCATCGCCGCCGTCACCGGCCGGCTCGCCCAGCGTGAGGCACCCTGACGGCGACAGGTGCTCTTCGTCGCGATCAACATGTGCACCATCTTCAAGGCCGCCGTGGGACAGGCACTGCTCCATGCCACGCTGGTAATCGACCACTTTTACGTCGTGCAGTTGGCCAACCAGGCCCTGACCGAGGTCCGCGCCGCGTCACCGTCCAGGTCCGCGGGCGGCGCGGTCGATAGGGCAACCGCGAATGGGAGCTGCGCAACCGGCTGACCCGCTCCGCGGCCCGGATGCACGGCCGCCAACTCGATCCGATGGTCGATGACCTGCAAGCCCTGCCCGCTCGACCCGGCCGGTTGATCCTGGCCGCCCGGAACGCCAAGGAAGACCTACTGGACCTGCTCTCCCTGGCCCGCACCCACCCCGATCGCCATGTGATCGCCGACCGGCTGTTCCGCTTCTACGACCGCTGCGCCGCCTCCGGCCTGCCCGAACTCCACCGCCTGGCCACCACCATCGAGACCTGGTGGCCCGAGATCCTGGCCTTTCTCCGCACCGCCATCACCAACGCCGGAGCCGAAGGCACCAACCGCGTCATCAAACCACCGCCCGCGATGCCTACGGCTTCCGCAACCCCGGAAACCAACGGCTACGCACCGATGCGGGCCGCACCACACCGGGGGCAGCACCGGGCGCGTTCATCGGTGGTGGCCAGGTGCACCACCGGCCCATCCTGCGCCCCGTTTACCTGCGGCGACGACCCCCGTGACGGCCACCCCGCCCAGGCCGAGCAGTAGCGTCGTATCGTTGACCATGCTCGTGGCTTGTCTGACGTGATCTTCTTGCCTCGACAACAAGAAGAACCACCGACAGCCACGAGCTCTCTCCCAAGCCCCCCCTCGCCCGCCCAGAGCTCAAACCCTGATCAAGTTCGAAGAGTCCTGATGCCGCACGCTGCAATATGCCCTGTGTGTAGGAAGATTCTTCTTCCTACACACAGGGCCCTTTTATAGGCGTCTGAGGCCGCAGCGCACGCCACCGCGGCCACGCCCAACACGATCTGGAGCCACGTCGTTGGAACCGCAACGTAGAGCCGACGCTGAACAGCACCGCCGTGCCCGCGAGGAGCACCAACAAACGACGGTCGCAACCCGGATCGGTTTTCTCGCCGTCGCCGAGCCCTACCTCCCATGCGACGAAGCGTACGCCGCGTCCTTGGCAGTCCGGAGGCGTGTTCTCCGCTACCACTCGTATGAGCCGCCGGCCCTACTCGCCGAAGCCCAGCCCCCGACAACCCCGGCGGATACTGCCGAGAATGATGACCGTGGATGCGCTGCCGCACAGCGCCGCGGTGAGCCCACGGGGGCGATACGAGACCCTGAGCGCGATCCCATGGCCCTCAATGAGGCTGCCACGCTGGCGGCGATCGGTGGTTATGCGACCGCAACCGCAGCCCCACTCAGCAGCCGTCTTGAACACCATAGTTCCTGATGAGAGCGCAACCAGCTCAACATGGCTCCTACTTTAAATCCTGCAAACTCTCTATTAGTATCTGACAGGCTGCATTTACTATGAAATATCTATCCAGTCAGGAAGTGGACCGAAGGTATCTGCGATACTTCTGGGACTCACCTGCGCCACGGATCCCAGATCGTTGTCCCGTCCGGATGAACCTTGCACCGTCCGGACTTACCTTGCCATCGGCCATGCGACGTCCGGAGTAACCCTGCACACGAAGGGATGATGAGGCCACATCATGGGACGAACCGCCACCCGGCCAAAGGGCTCGCAACTTCGTGTGCACGCTGCTGCCGTTCGAGAACGCGGGACGGGTCTGACCAAGGGATATGTCTCCGACAGCCGAAGGAGCGGGCATGCGAACAAGACGCAGGATGAGCACAACCGCGCAGATCGCAGCAGGGGGCAGCCTCCTGATGTTCTGGCTCAACGGCATACTGGCCGCTCTACTCGCCCTGATCGGGCTAGTTCTCGCGCTCATCGAGATGAGAAGGAACGCCGACCACTCCACCCACCTGCGGTGGGTGGTAGCGATCTGCCTGATCACCCTCGCAGTCGTGGCGATTCGATGGCACCTCTCCACTCCAATGGAATTCGTCATCGACCCGACGCCACGACCAGGCGATCCCATTCCCGAGCCTGCGGACTAGGCGAACCTCCAGGGCCCCATGGCCCGCAGAGGGAGGAGGGCGCACCGAGAATGCAGAGTTACTCCGGACCGAGGTGGCGACCATCGTTTGGAATCACCTGACATCTCGCAAGTCGGAAGCTAGCCAGGACGACAAGTAGGCCGGGACGAGACAATCGTCGCCGCTGCCTCCCATGTTCAGACGGGGGATCAGATGGCTTGGGTCAGCGCGTTGGGCCCCTGCATGGAGCAGGTGGAATACCGATTACAGGAAGGTGCTGGCTGCGGCTTACCCCATACCGGTGAGCGCGGCGGGGAAGCCCAGGAGGAGCCGGATGGACAGCTGGGCTACCGGCTGGACGGCGAGTGCAATTTGGTGTGGATCGGTGAGGGCCTGCGAGAGTTCGGCATCGTCCCGGGTACGCCGCTGACGGCTGATCAGCACGACAAGGCGCGGGCGTTGATGGACGGCAGGGATCCGAACACCGGCAAGCAGCTGATGGCGGCCAAGCACGTGGTGGACCGGCGCGGCAAGCTGCCCGCGGCGCCACTCCGGGTGGCGTTGGAAGAAGCTGCAACCGAACGAGGCACCACTGTCGAAGGTCTACTTGCAGCTCGCCCGGCGATGGTCAAGCGTGCGGCACAGATGGCATGCGGTATCGCCCGGGAAGGGGAGGCACACCTCGTACGCATGGACGATCTCGACCGGCTGGCCTTCGCCGCAGGCATCGATCTGGCCGACGTGTATGAGCCGGAGGAGTTGGCGTACGCGCGCAAGTGGCGTGATGCACGGGTCCGTATCGGCAACCGCGGCTATGACCTGACCCTGGACCTGCCCAAGAGCGTCTCGGTGCTGCACGGGCTGGCCGGCCCGCGTTTCGCGGCGGAGCTGGAGGCCGTCTTCGCCAAGGTGGTCTTCGAGACCGCAGCCGCGGTTGAGCAGTGGGCCGGGTACGGCCAGCGGGGCCATCAAGGCGACGGCCGTCTGGCCGAACAGATGGCCACGTCAGGGCTGATCGGCTGGGTGATGGTGCACCGTACCGCGCGCCCGGTCGGCTCGGCGTCGCCCGACCCGCATCTGCACGTGCACTTCGTCATCGCCAACCTGGTGCGCGGGCTGGATGGGAAATGGTCAGCGGTCGCAGCCGGTGGACGGGACCTGTACCGCCATGCGCATGCCGCGGACGCTTATCTCAAGGCCCGCATGCGCCGGACGCTGATCGAAGACTACGGAATCTCCTGCACTCGAAACCCGGAGACGAGCGCGTGGGAGATCGCGGCTCTCCCGGCCGAGGTGCGGACGCTGTTCTCCAAACGTGACGGTCAGATCAAGCAGGTGCTGGCTAAGCTCGGCATCTCCGTCGGCGACGCCTCCCGCGCGACGCGCAAGGTGGCCTCGACGCAAAGCCGCCAGCGCAAGACCGACGCCACCGAGGCCGAGCTGCGCGCCGACTGGCGCACCCAGGCCGCGGCAGCCGGATACGACGCTCCCACGCTCGTCTCCGCCTGCCGTAGTGGTGCGCGGTTACCCGTGCGCCCTTCTCCGGAGGAGATCGCGGCGTGGATCTGGCGGCCGGAAGGCGGACTGACCGCGCGTCGCAAGGAGGTCACCCGGGCCGATGTGCTAGCCGCGGTCCTCGATGCACTTCCCGATGGCGTGGCGGACCTGGCCGAAGTCGAGGCCCTCACCGATCACGTGCTGGGACTGAGTCCGGCAGTACGCCTGTCCGATGCCGGCGCCCGGCACATGTCCAACGCCGCCCGCTACACGTCCACCGACATCCTGCAGGCCGAGCAGGCGCTGCTGTCCACAGTGCGCCGCCGCTACGACCGGGGCGTGGCCGCGCTCGACGCCGACACCGTCCGCCTGTCGCTGGACACCTTCCAAGTGGGTCACCACCTGACCTTCACCGACGAGCAGCGCGCCGTGCTGGAACGCATCCTGCGTGCCGGACACGGGGTTGAGGCGGTCATCGGTGTTCCCGGGGCGGGCAAGACGACGCTGATGGCCGCGGCACGCGTGGCGTACGAGAGTCGCGGCCTGGTCGTGCGGGGCGCGGCCACCGCGGCGGTGGCAGCCGCCACGTTGCGTGCGGAAGCGGGCATCGACACCGACACGGTCGCCACCTGGTTGCTGCGCATCCGCACCGGGGCGGGGCTGGCCGGGGTGGACGTGCTGGTGGTCGACGAGGCGGCCATGGTCGATGACCGCCAGCTCGCCACGCTGCTCGCCGACGCCGAACGGCACGGCACCAAGGTGGTGCTCCTCGGGGATCCCAAGCAGCTGCGCGCGATCGGCGTGGGCGGTGGCTTCGCCGCCATCCACCGCCAGGTGGACGGGCTGGTGCTGCGGCACAACCGCCGCCAGCGCGATCCCCTGGAACGTCGGGCGCTGGAGCTGTTCCGCGCCGGTCAACACCGACAGGCCCTGCACACCTGGGCGGCCGGCGGACGCGTATGCGCCGAGGCCGGCGCCGATGACACGATGGCGCGTCTGATCGCCGACTGGGCGACTGCCCGGCAGCCGTACCGGAGCGCCGAAGGACCGGCCGTACATGACGAGCTGGCCGACCTGCTGGTGCTCGCAGGAACCAACGACGCCGTCAACCGGCTCAACCTGGCCGCCCGAGCGATCCGCCGCGAACTGGGCGAGTTGTCCGGCCCCGAGCGCATCTACCACCTGGCCGGTGGAGCCACCATCGCCTTGGCGGTCGGGGACCACGTACGGGTGCGCAAGAACGACTACCGCGCACGGCGCGGCGAAGGCCCCGTGGATGTACTCAACGGCTACCGCGGCTGCGTCACCGCCATCGACCCGCGCCGCGGCGTACAGGTCGAATGGCGCCGGACCGGTGCGGACGGACCGACCCTGTCACGGGAATGGGTGAGCCCTGCCTACATCGCGGCCGGCGGCCTGTCGTACGGCACCGCGATGACCGTGGCCTCCGCCCAGGGCCTGACCAGCCAGTACAGCCTCGTCTACGGGCTGGGCGCGGACGTGCACACCCTCTATACGGGCATGAGCCGAGACCGGCACAACGCCCGCCTGTACCTACCTCGCGAACTCCTGGAAAGCGAAGCCGACCAGCTCCGCCATGGCCCTGTACGCGGCCCGGCCGACGAACTACAGCGGGCCCTGGCCGCCTACGCCCTCACCCTCTACGGCGACCGCGCCGACCGCCTCCTGACCCCCGAGCCCGATCCCATCGCGCACACGGTCCGGCCCCAAGATGCCGAGCTTGCTCGCGCCCGCGCCGAGCTCCGGGCCGCCGAGCGCGAGGCTGATCTCGCCGTACAGCGTGCCCGTACCCAGCAGTTGCTTCTCGGCTCCCCGTCCGGCCTCGAGCTGGTCAGTGATGCCGAGCTGCAGCAGCGCATGAGCCGGCTCGGTGAACGGTTCACCACTCTGGCAGCTGATGCCGAAGGGATCGAACAGAACGTTCACCGCCTGGCTGCCGAGGGCGGAGGGCGCTGCGAAAGCCGCCTGCTCTCCCAGCGAGACACCTTGGAGAAGCAAGTCCGTCAGATCGAGACGGCGGAAACCGCGGCCCTGAGGCTCCGGCAGGCCCGCCAGGCCGTCACCGAGGCCCGCCAGCGCCAGGCTGAGCTACGCCGACGACAGCGCGCCGCCGAGCGCGAGCTGGACAGCCTGCGCCCGTGGCACCGAACTCGCCGCCACGACCTGAAAGCCACCCTCGCCGATCTCCACGCCGCCCACGAGCGCATCACCCATGAGTTGACGTCACTCCGCGCCCAAGGCCCGGCGCTGGACGAGGCAGCCCGCCAGACCGCCGCACAGGCCCCACCCGCCGGCACCTGGCAACAGGTACGACGCCGCCACGCTGAGCTGACACGCACCCTTGACAGAGAACTACACGCCGCGAGACAACGCGACGTCTCTCTTGCCGAGATGCGCGCCCGTGAACACCGGCAAGCCCGAGCCGCCGCCCAGCGCGAACTCACCGCCATCCAAAACGAGATCATGCGCCGATTCGATCTCCCTCCCGACCAGCGCGACCTCGAACAGCTGATCCGAGCCGAACACACGGACGTCCGGGAAAGAACAGACCAGCGCATCCCGAACGGCCCGGACCGGCGACCTCCTGGGCAGGCATACCAGCCGCCCCGCCACCACTCCAGCAACGAATCCACTCACAGACGTGGCCTGAGCAGGTAGAGAGAAGAAGCTGACTCGGCCCGGTGACACCTCGGCCCTCCTCGCAGCCCGATTATGACCGTCGCTCGCCGCGCCTCCAGGTAGTCGGCCCTCGCTGCGCTCGGTCCGCTCCACCTGGACCCGCGGCTTCTCGACGGCTGCGGGCAACTGCCGAGGAGGACCGCAGGTGAGGTACGAGAGCGGCACCCAAGTTGGCCTTCAGCACCGTTGAGCAGAGGGCGTGAAGGTAGTCAGCGGCCTTCAAGGTCCTTCACCCGGGCCTCCAGCGTTTTCATGCGCTCGGTCAGCTGTCGCACATCGCTGATGAGCTGCTGCAGATCGGGAGAGGGCTCAGGCTCGCCGGGAGTCTTGACCACATATGTGCCGCGGGTCGATTGGGTGCTGATCACGCCTTCGCGCGCAAGTTCGTCCAACGCCCGGCGGATGGTCTCCACGGCGACGCTGTAGCGCTGGGCGAGTTGCCGCCGCGCGGGCAGCCGCTCGCCCACTTTGAGGCGGCCTGCTGCTACCTCTTGTCGCAGGTCATCCGCGATCTGGAGGTAGGCAGGTCGAGGATTGCTGAAGTCAGGCACCGGCACGACACCAAGGCTAGGTGTTCTGCGTGTACCAGGAAAGAGGTGTTGAGCTAGATCTAGACTGAACTAGTACAGTGATGGTTAGCTAGCTTTCGTCCGCTCAGATCCGGGAGGTGGTGTCGTCTTACGCCTGCTGCATGCCGCGAGGTGCCGCCCAGATTTTGGCGAGACGGATCCATTGCCGTCCAAGGCGGTCTGAATCCGGAAAAGAATGCGCTGACGTGCGGAAAGTCGCGGCCGAGGCAAGCTTTGTCACGGTCCCGCGAAGGTCTTGCAGAGCGTCGGAGTAGTAGCCTCAAATCCTTGACAGGCCAGTCAACATTCCGTAAAGCGCTGTTGTTTCCTATAGTTGGTACACCTGGTCTTGATGTGACCCAAATAACACGCGGGGGGACGTTGGAAGCGATCGAGGCCGGAGACGCGGGGAGACGCGATCTCGGGCACGCACCTGGTCGACGGACGCGAGGTCCATGATGTCGACCTTGTTCTGATCCACTGACAGGGGAGAGCCCGGCGCCGCAAAGCTTGCAGGCGCTGAGGCACCGGGCCTCCCGCCAGACCCACTCGAAAGGAGTCGGTCGTGTTCAGCATGCCATCGAACGCAAGCGCAGACACCTTGGGGGTGCCTTGGTCGCTTGTGCATCGGCTGCTGACTCTGATCACCACTCTGACGGCCAGAGCGCAACTTGACAAGTTCTTCGCGACTGGAGTCAGGGAGTGAAAGAGACGGTTCGGCTGTCAGCAGACGGCCCTCACGACGACGAATACACGTGCGAGGTCGCCGCGGCCTTGTCCGAGGCGGTCCGCGTACTCAACCATGCCACGCTCTCTCACGCGGGCGTCTCCTATCCGGCCACGGTCAACGACGTGCTCGGCAAGGTCAGCGTTGCCGCTGCTCGGCTGGATCAACTGCTGAGGCAGCTCGGTGAGGCGTTGCAGCGCATGCAGGCATCAGGACAACTGGGCGACGACTGTGGAGACCCTGCTGGGCGTCTTGACAAGGCTTTGTCAGAACTGACTCTGGCTCAGGAGATGGCACGCGATCTTGCGATGCACATCGACTGCGCTTTCAACACCACCGCCACCCTGCACCTCACAGGGGCCGGTGAGAGTTAGCGGTCGCTTCCGGGCTTTCCGGAACCGGCTGGACGCTTCGTCTGCAGCGACAGGTCAACGACGGCCTCCCGAGCCTGCAGCAGCAATCCGACGTTCGGATCTTGCTCCGAACCCTACAGATGAACACAAGAGACGAGAGATGAGTCACGAAGCAGTTAAGTGGGCGCACAACCTTGCGCCCATTCCGATGGATTCCAACGGTAAGCCCAACGCCTCGTGCGCCGCTGTCTTGGTCGGGCTGGCCATTCATGCCGGCCCCGACGGGAAGGGCGCATTCCCCAGCACCAGGACGCTTGTGCGCTACACCCGCCGGTGCGAGCGCACCGTACGTACGGCACTCGACCGCCTGGAGGCCGACCAGATCATCCGAAAAGGTGACCCGGCCATCGTGGCCGCCCACATCAAGCGGGGTGATCGACGCCCGCAAGTCTGGGACCTTGCGATGGAGCGCGTGCGTACCGATCTGGATGCTGAAGACCTCAAGGCCCTGGAGACCATGTTCCCCGGCGTCACCGCTCGCGTTGAGGCGGCGAAGGCCGCCGCCGCCGAAGCACCTGTGGACAACGCCGACGCACAGGCTGTGGACAACCAGGAAGGCGGGGCGCAGCTCTCGCACCCCGTCGCCTCCACGGGGTGCAACCGACGTGGCGACGAGGTGCAACCGGTGCAGCTACGGGGTGCAGCCGCTGCACCGGAACTCTCCACTGAACCAAGCGATGAACCACCACCGCCCGCACGGGCCAGCATCGACGCCGGCACACCTGTGGACAACCGAGGGGCGGGCGGTGCGGATCTCGGCAGCCATCAGCAAGCCACCGCCACGCCGGTCGAGTTGTTCTTGGCCAAGCTCGGCCCCGACTGGCCGCTGTCCAAGGGGCAGCTTCGCCGCCTCCTCCCCGTCGTCACCAGGGCAATCGCAGCCGGCTGGGATCCCACCGTTCTCGCCGAGTACGTAGGAGCCAACACCACTGGAGTGCGCAGCCCGTACGCCGTTCTGACATCTCGCCTGGGCGACCTCCCTGATCCGCCCAGTAGGTCCCGCCGGACATATCCGAATGAGCGAACTGTGGCCGAGGCGACGACGAGTGCGGTGTGCATCCACGGCGACCCACGGCCCCGTGCGTGCGCTCTGTGCCGCCATGGCATCGCGCTGGAGGAAACCGCATGAGGATGCACAGAGCTGCTCTTCCAGAGCGCCCAGTGGTTTCAAGCGACCCCGACGCCAGTACCGCCAAGCACGTCGCCGGGGCCGCACTCCTGCCGTCAGCAACGAACGTATAGGAGCACCCCCATCATGAAGGCATCCACCCGTCGTACCCAACCGACTCCCCACGTTGTCTTGCCGAGCGGACCTCCCCGCCTCACGCCTGGCGCCGCTTCGGAACTGCTCGCCATCCTGTTAGAGGCCCATCATCACCTCCAGACCAGCCACCCGGACGCGGCCTGAGGAACCCATGAACACGATCCCCTTCGCCTTCTACGGCCGGGTCTCCACTGAGGACAACCAGGACCCCCAGTCCTCACGGGCCTGGCAGATCACCCGCTCCCGCGCGCTCATCGAGCCGCGCGGGGGCGTGATCGTCGCCGAGTTCTTCGACATCGACAAGTCCCGTTCGATTCCTTGGCAGCGCCGCCCGCACGCGGCGGCGCTGCTCGCCGAGCTGCGTAACCCCGATCGAGGCTTCGGCGCGGTGGTGATCGGCGAGCCACACCGAGCCTTCTACGGCAACCAGTACAGCCTCACCTACCCAGTCTTCGAGCACTTCGGAGTCCAGCTCTGGGTGCCCGAGGTGGGCGGCCCCATCGACCCGGCCAACGAGGCCCATGACCTGGTCATGAGCGTGTTCGGCGGCATGAGCAAGGGCGAGCGCAATCGCATCAAGATCCGCGTGCGCAGTGCCATGTCCGCCCAAGCTCAGATGGAAGGCCGCTTCCTCGGTGGCCGGCCACCCTACGGCTACCGGCTGGCCGATGCCGGGCCCCACCCCAACCCCGCCAAGGCCGCCGACGGCAAGCGTGCTCACCGACTGGAACTCGATCCCGCCGCCGCGCCCGTGGTGGAAGAGATCTTCGCCGCCTTCCTCGACGGCTACGGCCTGTTCGCCATAGCCGAGAGGCTTACCCGCAACGGGGTCCCGAGCCCGTCGGCGCACGACCCGGCCCGGAACCGTCACCGCTCCGGCATCGCCTGGTCCAAGAGCGCGGTGCGTGCCATCTTGACCAATCCTCGTTACGTGGGCCATCAGGTGTGGAACCGGCAGGGTAAGCACGAGGTCCTCATGAACGTGGATGACGTGAGCCTGGGCCACACCACGAGACTCAGGTGGAACGACAAGGAGGACTGGGTCTGGTCGGAACAGGTCGTTCATCCGCCGATCGTGTCCAAGGAGGACTTCGACGCCGTTCAGACGACGCTGGCCGGGCGGGGCAACCGCCACACGGACAAGACCCGCAAGCGCACCCCGAAGCCGTACCAGCTTCGAGGGCTGCTGTACTGCGGCATCTGCGACCGCAGGATGCAGGGCCAATGGGTCAACGACGCGCCCTACTACCGCTGCGCCTTCCCGGAGGAGTACGCCCTGGCCAACCGCGTCATGCATCCCCGCAACGTCTATCTACGGGAAGACCGTGTGGTCCCGCGACTCGACCGCTGGCTCGGCCGGCTGTTCGCGCCGCACCGAGTCGATCAGACTCTCGACCTTCTGGTTGCCGCGCAGGATCTGGCCCCGCCCGAGGCCCAAGCCCTCGTCGTGGCACGCCGTCAGATCGCCGAGTGCGATCGCAAGCTCGCCCAGCATCGCGCGGCCCTTGAGTCGGGCGCAGACCCGGCTCTGGTCACCGGCTGGATTCAGGAGGAGCTCGCTCGTAAGAAAGCGGCCCAGCAACGGCTGAGCAACGCGCACGTGCGGCCTCAGAAGCGGCTGGGACGCGATGAGCTGGCGGAGATCACACACAGACTCGGAGACATGGTGCGAGTGCTCTCGAACGCCGACCCGCTCCGCAAGGCGAAAATCTACGCGGAGATCGGCCTGCGGCTGACCTACCATCCCTCAAAACAGAAAGTCCTGGTCACGTCTGCTCGTGACCAGGACCCCATAGTGCACCGGTACGTGTCCGAGGGGGGACTTGAACCCCCATGCCCATCACTGGGCACTAGCACCTCAAGCTAGCGCGTCTGCCTATTCCGCCACCCGGACTTGGTGCCTGCACGCGGGACCGTCATCTCGCGTCGGCTCCGTAAGGTTAGCAAACTCTGAGCACTGCGTCATACCGAGAACCCGCGGACGCGTCGTCCTTGGGCGGGCGGGGGCTCCGGAGGGGGTTCCGCACGGAGTGCACGGAGCGCACGGAGCGCAGGAACGGCAGTTCATTTCCCCAGGGTTCCGGAATGCGTCGGCGGACCTATGAGCCGCCGGTAGCTCGTTCTGCCCAACGTCGGCCATCCGGTCTTCCTCTGCGGTGTGGACAGCCGCGCCGGGCAGGAGGGGGCAGCCGGGCATCTGAGCGGGACTTCGCGGGGGCGTGCGGATTCAGGCGAGCCGGGTGGGTCTGGGGGCTCGGCGGGATGGGGTGGGGGAGGGCTTGGGATGGGGGGTTCGTGGGGTGTGGGGGAGGAGGTTGTGGGGGTTCGGGCGGGTCTGCGTGCGGGGGCGTTGGGGATTTTCTGGCTGTCGGCTGAAAAGCGCTTGCGGCAACCTTGGGTACTGCTACGGTTACGGACCGTTGAGGGGTGAGTCCACGGACCGGCCTCACGATGTGGGGCCGGTTCTGGAGCTTGGAGGGCACTATGACGCGCGTGGCGGAAAGGCCGGCGGGGGCTGCGGCCCCGGCTGCCCGCCGCCCGCGTGTCGCCGCACCGACGCAGGGCGTGACCATCGACCGGGCGGACCGGATGGCGCGGTTCGCGGCCGGCGCCCGGCGTATCGCCCTTCGGGCGGCCGCCACCGGGGCCCTTGTGGCCGCCGGCTGGCTGTTCGCCGTTCTGTTCGGCATGCTCACCGCCGCTCCGGCGGCCGCGGACTCCACCGCGGTGACAGGAGCGGCAGCTCAAGCTTCGGAGACCGGCTCAGTCGATGAGACCGCGTCCCACGCTCATCACTCGCTCATCAGCCCCGATGGCGTGGCGGCGTCCGACAACGCCGAGGCCATGGCGGGGCGCACGGTCGACGGGCTCAACAGCCAGCGGGATCCTGGCCTGCCGTCACCGTCCGACGCCAACAAGATCCTGGACACCGATGGTCTGGTGCCCAACGGCGGTGGTAACGGGCCGTTCGGCCCGGTTGCAGGGGACGTCGCGAGGTCCGTTTTCGACCCGCGGCTCGAGGGCGGTCGCGCACCTTCGGCGCGCCTGCTTCCCCCCGTCGTCCGCACAGCGGCGGACGACCCTTCCTTCTCACCTGACTGATCCCGCGTAGGTCCGGGGCGCGGACCGGCATCGAGCCCGGCCGCCCCGGACGGCGAAGCGCGCGGTCTCCCGGATCCGGAGCCGGTGCCGCTTCCAGTACGGAGAACGCGGCGGACAAGCGTGGCGCCTCGATCGACAAGCGCCATGACGCACGGCCACGACGTGGGTCCATCACGTCCCGACATGCCGAGCGCCGCACGCGGGTGACAGCAACGTCAGTTCACACCGGTTCGCGAAGCCCTGGGGCTCTCCCGCTGCACGCGGTCACAACGCGTGAAACGTACGGCACAGAGACAAACCAGAACGCTGTGCCAGGTCCCGGGCGAGGCCGCGAGACCGATCAAGTACATCCCCCCAAAATCACTAGGAGCATTCTCATGCGTACGTGGGCGAAGGCATCGAGCCCTGCGGCTCTGCTGGCCGTGGCCGTCATGTCGTTCGGCGGCGGCACCGCGCTCGCCGACACCTCCGGCAACGGGTCCGTCGGCGGCGGCAACCAGGTCGATCTGCCGATCTCGCTGCCGATCGACATCAGCGGCAACTCGATCGCGGCCATCGGTAAGTCGGAGGCCGCCTCGCGGGGCGGCGCCGAGGTCATCGACACCCGCGGCGGCGGCATCCCCAACAAGACGTCGGGCAACGGCAGCGTGCTGGGCGGCAACCAGGTCAACGCGCCGATCAGCGTCCCGATCAACGCCTGCGGCAACGCCGTCTCGCTGATCGGCAAGTCCGACGCCGGCTGCCAGGGCGGCGCCACGGTCCGCACCTCCGGCAAGGGCGGGGCCGGCGGCAACCGTACGTCCGGTGACGGCAGCGTGCTGGGCGGCAACCAGATCACCGCGCCCATCTCGGCCCCGATCAACGCCTGTGGCAACGCGGTGGCGATCTTCGGTGACGCGACCGCCGGCTGCAAGGGCGGCGCGACCGTGCGCAACACCGGCAAGGGGGTGGGCGGCAACCGCACGTCCGGCAACGGCAGCGTCCTCGGCGGCAACCAGGTGGTGGCGCCCATCAGCGTGCCGATCACGATCTGCGGCAACTCGGTCGCGGCGGTGGGCCGGGCGTTCGCCGGCTGCCAGGGCGGCTCGTCCGTCACCACCGGCGGGCCCGGCAAGCGCTACCAGGCGGGGCACCGCAAGCCCGGCTCGACGGGCAACGACACCGACGGGCGTTTCGGGGTCGGCAGCGGCAACCAGGTCATCGCGCCGATCACGCTGCCGGTCGACGTCTGCGGCAACGCCGTGGGCAACGCGGCGGCCGGGTGCCGCGGCGGTGCCACGGTCCACCAGTCGGGCTCCGGCGGCAACCGTACGTCCGGCAGGGGCGGCGTGCTGAGCGGCAACCAGGTCGTGGCGCCGGTCACCGCGCCCATCAACGTCTGCGGCAACGCGGTGGCGGTGCTCGGGCACGCGTTCGCCGGGTGCAAGGGCGGCGCGACGGCGAAGACCCCGGCGAAGGGCGCGGGCGGCAACCGTACGTCCGGCGCGGGCGGCGTGCTGTCCGGCAACCAGGTCGTGGCGCCGATCACGGCCCCGATCAACGCCTGCGGCAACGCGGCCGCCGTGCTCGGCCTGTCGCGTGCGGGCTGCCAGGGCGGCGCGTCGGTGCACCAGTCCGGCAAGGGGGCGGGCGGCAACCGTACTTCGGGCAGGGGCGGCGTGCTGAGCGGCAACCAGGTGGTCGCGCCGATCACCGCGCCGGTCAACGTCTGCGGCAACGCCGCCGCGGTCCTCGGTGACGCGGCCGCCGGGTGCCTCGGCGGCTCCCGGGTCGGCAAGCCCGTCCAGCACGGGCCCAGCAAGTACGACCACTTCGCGCGCACCACCACGAAGGTCGCGGCCACCAAGGGCGGCGGGATGCTGCCGGTCGCTCCCGCCCTGCCGGTGCTGGGCGACGCCCAGAACGTCGGCGCCGCGGCGGCCGGGCTGACCAGGCACCTGCCCGCCACCGAAGTCACCAAGCACCTTCCCGGCGGGGGCGACCTGAGCGGGTTCACGCGGCACGTCCAGGGCGTCGGCAACGTCAAGGAGGCGACCGGGCCCGCCAAGGGCGTCGCCACGCAGCTCCCCGTCGTCGACGACATCTCCAAGACCCTCGGCCTGCCCGCGCTCCCCGAGCTGCCCGGCCTGACCCAGGCCCCGGCCACCCCGGCGAAGCGGGTCGCCACGCCGCCGAAGCGCAGGGCACACCACGCCGCCGTCGCCGGCGGCAAGCGTTCCGCTTCGACCGCCGACCGCAAGCGCGGCACCGCTTCGTCGAGCCCGGTCTCGGCGCTCGCCCCGGCGACGGACCTCGTCGCCTCCACCCCGGCAGGCAGCGCCGTCGCGTCGGCCACCCGCAGCCTGCCGATCGGTGACATCGGCCTCATGAGCGCCGAGCAGCCGGCCGGCGTCACCGGAATGAACAGCGGCTCCCTGCTCGCCCTCGCGTTCGGCGGCATGCTGGCCGCCGCCGCGACGCTGTTCGCTTCGGCCCGCCGGTTCCGGTTCGGCCGTAAGTAACAGAAAGGCGGCTGTCATCGGAGGTAGTTCGAGGTTCACCGGCTACCTGGCGTGAAGCACTTTGCCCGTTCCGGGGGCGCGGCCCGGGACGGGCAAAGTCATGCCCGCGGGGTGGCCGGCCAGAGCGGGCGAAGTCGCACCCGCGGCGGGCAATGGCGGGTCCGCGGTTGTGGCCTGGAGGTAGGCCGGTGGCGGGTCTGTGGTTGTGGCCTGGAGGTGGGCAATGGCAGGCCCGCGGTGGGCACCCGCGGGCGAAGGCGGGCCCGCGGCGTGCCGCCTGAGGCCGTCCGTAAAGGGGCCGGCCGGACGGGCGAAAACGTCCGTGCGAGCAGTGACGCCCGTCACGTGTCAGCCGCCTGCGGCGGCCGGGTCAGGCGCGCAGCGTGCTCCGGACGCGCATGACCTTCCTGCGCAGGCGTACGTGCCGGCTGCCGTCGGGGTGCACTCGGACGCGGGCGAGCTCCCACTGCCCGTACTCGGCGTGTTCGGTCAGCAGCTGACGTGCTGCTTCGCGAGTGAGATCGCGCGGAATGAAGATATCCATGTAGGAGTAGTCGAGCACAACGATTAGTCTCCATGTGAGTCAGGGCGCCATGCCGCTCGATGGGCCTTATTCTGCGTGCTTGTGGGTGGACCCGGAAGGTAGTGGGTAGCCCCGGGGGAAGGAAAATTCCGCGAGTCGGGTTACCTTTCAGTCTGTGCCGACTCCCGGCAGGGGGATTTTGCAAGCGAACAGCGAGGTAGGAAGCAGCGTGCCAGCCAAGAACGGCAGCGCCGGCGGAACACGCCTGGTGATCGTCGAGTCGCCCGCCAAGGCGAAGACGATCGCCGGGTACCTGGGGCGCGGCTACATCGTCGAATCGAGCATCGGTCACATCCGCGACCTGCCGGAGAAGGCCGATGACATCCCCGACAAGTACAAGGGGGCGCCCTGGGCACGCCTCGGCGTGAACGTCGAGCAGGGGTTCGAGCCGCTGTACGTCGTCAACCCCGACAAGCGTTCTCAGGTGGCCAAGCTGCGTCAGCTGCTCAAGGACGCCGACGAGCTCTACCTCGCCACTGACGAGGACCGCGAGGGCGAGGCCATCGCCTGGCACCTGCGCGAGGTGCTCAAGCCGAAGGTCCCCGTCCACCGCATGGTCTTCCACGAGATCACCCCCCAGGCCATCCGCGAGGCCGTGGCCAACCCGCGCGATCTCAACCTCCGCCTGGTCGACGCCCAGGAGACGCGCCGCATCCTCGACCGGCTGTACGGCTACGAGGTCAGCCCCGTGCTGTGGAAGAAGGTCAAGCCGAAGCTGTCGGCGGGCCGGGTGCAGTCGGTGGCGACGCGGCTCGTGGTCGAGCGCGAGCGCGAGCGCATCGCGTTCACCCCTGCCCACTATTGGGACCTGCAGGCGCTGTTCGACACCGGCAAGGCCGAGGAGCGGCCGCGCGACTTCACCGCCACGCTGACCACGGTCGACGGCAAGCGGGTGGCCCAGGGCCGCGACTTCGCGAGCACCGGGCAGCTCAAGGGCGGCGCCGACGTGCTGCACCTGTCGGAGCAGGCCGCGGGCGAGCTGGCCGGGCGGCTGTCGGGCGCCTCGTTCACGGTGAGGACGGTCGAGCGCAAGCCGTACACGCGCAAGCCGTACGCACCTTTCCGCACGACCACGCTGCAGCAGGAGGCCAGCAGGAAGCTGGGCTTCTCGGCGAAGTACACGATGCAGGTGGCGCAGCGGCTGTACGAGAACGGCTTCATCACCTACATGCGTACCGACAGCATCACGCTGTCGGAGACGGCGGTGGCCGCCGCACGGTCGCAGGCGATCAAGCTGTACGGCCCCGACTACGTGCCCGCCAAGCCGCGCGTCTACTCCAGCAAGGTCAAGAGCGCCCAGGAGGCGCACGAGGCGATCAGACCGGCGGGTGAGGAGTTCCGCACGCCGGGCGAGACCGGTCTTTCCGGCGACATGTTCCGGCTGTACGAGCTGATCTGGCAGCGTACGGTCTCGTCGCAGATGAAGGACGCGGTCGGCGAGTCGATCAGCGTGAAGGTGGGCGGCAGGTCGTCGTCCGGTGAGGACGTCGAGTTCAGCGCGTCCGGCAGGACCATCACGTTCTACGGGTTCCTCAAGGCGTACGTCGAGGGCGCCGACGACCCGTCGACCGACCGCGACGACTCCGAGAAGCGGCTGCCCAACCTGGAGGAGGGCGACCCGCTCAGCGTGAGCCGCCTCGACGTGGCCGGCCACTCCACCAAGCCGCCCGCGCGCTACACCGAGGCGTCGCTGGTCAAGGAGCTGGAGGACCGCGAGATCGGGCGGCCGTCCACGTACGCCTCGATCATCGGCACCATCCTCGACCGGGGCTATGTGTTCAAGAAGGGCACGGCGCTGGTGCCGTCGTTCCTGGCGTTCGCCGTGGTCAATCTGCTGGAGCGGCATTTCGGCAACCTCGTCGACTACGACTTCACCGCCGAAATGGAGAAGGTGCTCGACGACATCGCCAACGACCGGGCCGAGCGGGTGCCGGAGCTGCGGCGTTTCTATTACGGCTCCGACGGCGACGAGGGCCTGAAGGAGATGGTGACCGATCTCGGCGAGATCGACGCCAAGGAGATCAGCTCGTTCCCGATCAAGGGCACCGACATCGTGCTGCGGGTCGGCCGGTACGGCCCCTATCTCGAACGCGACGGCGCCAGGGTCAACGTCCCGGAGGACATGACGCCCGACGAGCTGACGGCGGAGAAGGCCGAGGAGCTGTTCTCGCGGCCGACCGGCGACCGGGAGCTGGGGCATGACCCGGTGACCGGTCACCTGATCGTGGCCAAGGACGGGCGTTACGGGCCTTACGTGACGGAGGTGCTGCCGGAGCCGGCGGCCGACGAGGACGCGCCCAAGAAGCGGACGAAGAAGGCCGATGCGCCCAAGCCCCGTACGGCGTCGCTGTTCAAGTCGATGTCCCTGGACACGATCACTCTGGAGGACGCGCTCAAGCTGCTGTCGATCCCGCGGGTCGTCGGCGAGCTGGAGGGCGAGGAGGTCGTGGCGCACAACGGGAAGTTCGGCCCGTACCTGAAGAAGGGCAGCGACTCCCGCTCGCTCGCCTCCGAGGAAGAGCTGCTGACGGTCACGATCGAGCAGGCCAAGGAGCTGTTCGCGCAGCCGAAGCAGCGCGGCAGGGGGCGGGCGGCGGCCGCGGCGCCGCTGCGCGAGCTGGGCGACGACCCCAACTCGAAGAAGCCCGTGGTGGTCAAGGAGGGGCGTTTCGGTCCGTACGTGACCGACGGCGAGACCAACGCGTCCCTCCGCAAGGGCGACACGGTCGAGGACATCACGATCGAGCGTGCCGCCGAGCTGCTGGCCGAGCGGCGTGAAAAGGCGCCCGCGCCGAAGAAGACCACGCGCAAGACGGCCGCGAAGAAGACGACGGCGAAGAGCGCGACGGCGAAGAAGACGGCGACCAAGTCATAACGTCGCATTCCCGGCGGTCATCGCGCGGTGGCCGCCGGACGTAGCATCGTCAGTGTGTTCGTCCTGATCTTCGTGGGCGGCGTGCTGCTCGCGCACTTCTACCTCTGGCACCGGCTGGTCCGCGGCACCACCGGGCCGGGCCGGCTGCGCAAGGCGCTGACCTTGGTCTTGGCGCTGCTGCTCGCCGTCCTCGTGGCGACGTTCCTGGGCTCCCGCGTGGGGCTTGACGGCTGGTTCGCCTGGGGCGGCTATGTCTGGCTCGCGGTGATGTTCTACCTGGTGATCATCCTGGCGGTGCTGGAGATCCCGCGGGCCGTCGTGGGGGCGGTGCTGCGCAGGCGGGCGCGCTCTGAGGCGAGGCCGCGCGCGGCCGTCGCCGAGACGGTTCCCGCCGCCGCGCCGGTGACGGTGCCCGAGCAGGCCGGCGGCGGGCTGTCCGAGAACGGCGCGCGTTCGGATGAGGGCGGGCTGTCCGAGAACGGCGCGCGGCCGGATGGCGGCGGGTCGCCCGGGAACGGCGCGCGTTCGGATGACGGCGGGCCGCCCGAGGGCGGCGCGCGGCCGGCGGCGGGCGAGATGAGCAGGCGGCTCTTCCTCGGGCGGGCCACCGCCGCGATCGCCGGGGTCAGCGCGGTCGGCACGGTCGCGTACGGCATGACGAGCGCGCTCGGCGACCCCGTGATCGAACCGGTCGAGATCACTCTGCCGAAGCTCGACCCGCGGCTGAACGGCCTGCGCTTCGCCGTCGTCAGCGACATCCATCTCGGGCCGCTGACCGGGATCGGGCACACCGAGCGCATCGTCCGCATGATCAACGGACTTGAGGCCGACGTGGTGGCGATCGTGGGCGACCTGGTGGACGGCTCGGTCGCCAGGCTCGGCCGGCTGGCGCGGCCCCTGAAGGACCTGGAGTCCCGGTACGGGGCCTTCTTCGTGACCGGCAACCACGAGTACTTCACGCCCGAGGGCCCGCAGGAGTGGATCGAGGAGCTGGACGAGCTGGGCGTCCGCTCGCTGCGTAACGAGCGGGTGGAGATCAGGCACCAGGGGGCCGTGCTCGACCTGGCCGGGGTCAACGACATCGGCGGCGCCTCCATCGGCGACGGCCCCGACTTCGACAAGGCGCTCGGCGGGCGCGAGGAGGGGCGCTCCACGGTGCTGCTCGCGCACCAGCCGATCCAGGTGGCCGAGGCCGCCCGGCACGGCGTCGACCTGCAGCTCTCAGGCCACACCCACGGCGGGCAGATCGCGCCGTTCAACCTGGTCGTGGGGCTGCAGCAGCCGATCGTCTCGGGCCTTGCCACGGTGGACGGCGTGCAGGTGTACGTCACGCGCGGCGCCGGGTTCTGGGGGCCGCCGGTACGCGTGGGAGCGCCGCCGGAGATCACTTTGCTGGAGTTGCGGAGCTGACTTCGGGTAATGAAGTGGTCACGTGACGCTCTGATGGCGTAGAGTATCCGCGCGGATACTCACGGAGGGCGGTCATGGCATCTTCCCCGGTGGAGCGGGCGTTCCGGCAGGAGGTCGCCTCCTGGGCGCGGCGCGGCGGGCAGCTGTTCAAGCAGGCCAGGCGGGCCGCGAGCCTCAATCAGGCGGCGCTGGCCAGCGTGAGCGGCACCTCGCGCACCACGCTGTCGGCCTATGAGCACGGCAGGAAGTCGCCGACGCTGGAGACCGCGGGGCGCATACTCGACGCCGCCGGGTTCGAGCTGGTGCTGCAGGCGAAGGTCGAGTGCACGGCCCGCACGACGAGCGACGGGCGCACGTTCCACGTGCCCAGCCGGTTGCGCCGGCTGCCCGTCGCGGCGGCGCTGGGCGTGGTGCGCGTCGGCGGGCGGTCCTACGATCTGGCCGACCGCGGCGAGCGGCGGGCCGCCTACACCGCGCTGCTGTGCGAGGGCGGGCCCGACGAGCTGCTCGGCCACATCGACGCGGTGCTGCTGATCGACCTGTGGGACGAGCTGGTCCTGCCCGAGGAGATCGCCGCGGCGTGGCGGCCGGTGGTGGCGGCGGCGCGGCAAGAGGCCGGAGTGTCACACCAATGACGCTTTCTGGCACCTATTCGAGGTGGGTCACCTGCGCCCGGCCATGCCGACGTATTACCCTCAGCCACGGACGACCGGGAAGATCCGGGCCGTTCCTTGACCACACCCTTCCGGTCGACACCTGGATACGCTGAAATCATGATTGCCCCTGGCCGGAGCCGCCCGGCCCACGTGCTGGCCAACGCGCCGTTTCGACGGCTCTGGACGGCCATGTCGGTGTGCAGCCTGGGCGACTGGCTCAACCTGCTGGCGCTGACCGCCCTCGCGGGCAACCTCACCCAGGGTGACTACCGTGTGCAGTCGTTGGCCGTCGGCGGCGTCTTCGTCGCCAAGATGCTGCCCGCGGTGCTGCTCGGGCCGCTCGCCGGGGTTTTCGCCGACCGGTTCGACCGGCGGCTGACGATGTTCACGGCCGACCTGCTGAGGTTCGCGGTCGTGCTGTCGATCCCGTTCGTCAACGCCTACCAGTGGGTCATCGTCGCGACCATCCTGGTCGAGTGCGTCAACCTGTTCTGGGTCCCGGCCAAGGACGCGACGGTGCCCAACCTCGTGCCCAAGGCGCAGCTCGAGTCGGCCAACCGGCTCAACCTGCTGGTCACGTACGGCACCGCGCCGGTCGCCGCCATGCTCTTCGCGGCGCTGTCGGTGGCGGGCGACCTCATCGGCGGCCTGCTGCCGTTCCTGCCCGGCCACGGCGCGACCAGCATGGCGCTCATCGTCAACGCCTGCGCCTACCTCGTCTCGGCCGTCCTCATCTTCACCCTGCGCGACATCCCCAAGCGTGACGGGGCGATCTCCACGCCGTCCGTGCTCAAGCAGATCGTCGAGGGCTGGCGGTTCGTGGGCGGCAACCGCGTGGTGCGCGGGCTGATCATCGGCATGCTGGGCGCGTTCGCGGCGGGCGGGGCCGTGGTCGGCGTGGCCAAGATCTACGTCGAGACGCTGGGCGGCGGCGACGCCGCCTACGGCGTGGTGTTCGGCGCCGTCTTCACCGGCATGGCGCTGGGCATGTTCTTCGGGCTCAGGCTGCTGCGCGAGCTGTCGCGGCGGCGGCTGTTCGGGCTGGCCATCACGGTCGCGGGCCTGGTGCTGGTGGCGATCGCGCTGGTGCACAACCTCGCCATCGTGGTCATGCTGACCGTGCTGCTCGGGGCGTGCGCGGGCATCGCCTGGATCATCGGCTACACGCTGATCGGCCTCGAGGTCGAAGACGCGCTGCGCGGGCGCACGTTCGCGTTCCTGCAGTCCACGGCCAGGGTGACGCTGCTGTTCGTGGTGGCCGTGGCCAACCCGCTGGCGGCGCTGTTCGGGGTCCACGTCCTCGGCCTGGGGCAGTTCAGCTACCGCTTCGACGGCACCAACCTCGTGCTGGTGATCGCCGGCGCGCTGGCGATGGTGGTCGGCGTGCTGGCGCTGCGCCACATGGACGACAGGAAGGGCGTCCCGCTCGCCGCCGACCTGATCGCGGCGCTGCGCGGCCAGCGCTACCCCACCCAGGCGGCCGAGCAGGTGCCGGGGCTGTTCATCGCCTTCGAGGGCGGCGAGGGATCGGGCAAGACCACCCAGGCGCGGGTGATCGCCATCTGGCTGCGCGACCAGGGCTACGACGTCGTGCAGACGCGCGAGCCCGGCGCCACCAAGATCGGCATGCGGCTGCGCGCCATCCTGCTCGACGCCGCAGAGCGCGGCCTGTCGGCGCGGGCCGAGGCGCTGCTGTACGCCGCCGACCGGGCCGAGCACGTCGAGAAGGTGATCAGGCCGGCGCTGTACCGGGGCTCGCTCGTGGTGACCGACCGCTACGTCGACTCCTCGCTGGCCTACCAGGGGGCCGGGCGGACCCTCGACCCCGAGGACGTCTCCAAGATCAACGCCTGGGCGACCGGCGGGCTGGTGCCCCACCTGACCGTGCTCATCGACACCCCGCCCGAGGTGGGCCTGGCCCGGCTGGGCGGCGCCGCCGACCGCATCGAGTCCGAGCCGCTCGAGTTCCACGAGCGCGTACGCAAGGAGTTCCGCGCGCTGGCGGCGGCGTCCCCCGACCGCTATCTCGTGGTCGACGGCACGCTGCCGCAGGAGACGATCACCCGGCAGATCCAGGACCGGATCAGGGAGATCCTGCCCGACCCGGTTCCTCGCGAGGCCGAGGACGCCACGGGCACCATGCCCGCCATCCGCGACTGGTGAGCCAGGCCCTGACCCGCCGCCCGTGGGCGCGCCACCAGGTGCGCAGCCACAGCAGTTCGGGCGCTACGACGAGGACCAGCACGACGAGCGCCTCGGCCATGGCCAGGGGATCGTCCGCGTGCAGCAGGTGTTGCGCCGCCTGCGCGATCAGCGTGCCCAGCAAGGGCAGCATCACCAGCGCGGCCAGCGCCAGGCAGGCGAGGGTGCCGGCGGCCTGGAGCAGCGCGTAGCAGCGCACGGCGGCCCGTTCGCGGGGCGGCAGGCCGTTCAGCGTGCCGCGCCTGCCGCGCGCCAGGGCGAGCACGTACGCGCGGCCGTCGCCGTAGAGGTTGCGGCACCGGGTGAGGTCCTGCAGCAGGAAGTACAGGTCGGTACGCGTGAAAACCAGCAGCTGGTAGGCCACGCGGGCGAGCTGGATGAGGATGATCCACGCGGCGAGCGGATGCGGCCCGGCGACGTACGACCAGGTCAGAGCCGCGCCGCAGACGGCGAGGTCGAGGGCGATGCCGGAGAGGTAGACGGTGACGCGGACCCGGGCGGGAGCCGCCCACACGCCCGAGACGTCGGTCTGGGCGACCAGGAACTGCAGGCGCGTCCCGAGGCTCATCCGCGCGGGCACGCCGGCGGCGCGCGCGGTGACCAGGTGCGCCAGCTCGTGCAGCCCGGTCGTCAGCCAGGCGAGGGCCGTCCACGACAGCAGCACCACGGCGCCGTGCTCGGTCCACAGCGCCGTCCGCAGGTCGGGGAAGACGGCAGGACGGGCGATGAGGCAGGCGATGCCCGCGCAGATCGGCACGAGCAGGGCCAGGTGGAGCGCGGGGTGCAGAGCCCAGCGCAGGTACCGGGGCTCCAGCCGGGGGAAGGTCGGCTGGAGCGGCGGCGGGCTCGCGACCGGGCGTCCGTCGATCTCCGCGACCAGGCCCGCATCCGACAGGTCGGCGACGAACTCCGCCACATCGAGATCGGCGCCGGACTCCGCGAGCAGGCGGGCCCGTACCTCATCGACGTCAAGCCCGTCCTGCAGCAGCCGGATCGCCCGCATGCCCTCATCGGGCACGACGACGAAGTCACCGGAGTCGACGCGCCCGACGATCCACTCCTCGCCGTCCCGGCGGACGCCGAGGGGGTGGAAGGCGACGATCAAGCGCGCCTCGTGCGGGCGCAATAGGCGCGCAGGTCCTCGCCCGCGTCGAACAGGGAGGCGAGGACCGGAACGCAGGGCTCGATGACCTCAGGGTCGGTGATCTTGCGGGCGCCGGTGTGCCGCCCGGCCTCGTCGTACAGCACCTCGTACAGCACGGTCGGGCCGAACAGCACGAGCTCGGGCACCGGGCCGGCGGCCTCGTACGGGCGCACCGCGGAAACCGGCACCACCCGGTTGTTCTCGCCCTCCTCGGCGCGTATCGCCAGCACCTCCAGCTCCCAGCGGAGGTACTGGCTGAGCGGCTCCTCCACCACGCGGATCCGCCGGAAGTCCATCCGGTCGGGATTGTCGGCGCGAAAACCGGGGCGCATCTGGGCCGCCAGTTTCATCGAGCGTTCCCAGTCGCCCTCCAGCATCGCCTGATAGCTGGGGAGATCGCCTTCGTCGAAATGCTGGGCGCGTTCGAGCTTC
Source organism: Nonomuraea sp. NPDC049309 (assembly GCF_043196965.1). NCBI lineage: Bacteria > Bacillati > Actinomycetota > Actinomycetes > Streptosporangiales > Streptosporangiaceae > Nonomuraea > Nonomuraea sp. NPDC049309. The sequence goes on from NZ_JBICSH010000002.1 coordinate 1,130,374, forward strand.
CACACGATTCCGGCGGCGGCTTCGAACTCCTTGCCGAAGTCGGTTCCGTACTCGGCCGCGTCCATGACGGTCGCGGGTGCGGTTCGCACGCGGCTCAGCACATCACTCATCAAAGCCTCCGAAAGTGCGGGCAGGTCGCCCTGCCCGCAGGTGGATCTAGTTGGAGTTGCCGTGGCTCGGCGTCCACGTGGTCGGCTCGATCTTCTCCAGCCGGCGGACGACGATCTTCTTCTTGCGCGGCTTCTGCTCGTGCTGCGGTTCCTGTGCGGATGTGTTGCTCATGACACTCCTTGTCGAATCGCAGTGAAGAAGGGCAGTTATGAGATTCCCCTCTTTTTCGCTTTAGATCAAGAACAGATTTCGCAGTCGGGTAATGACGGATTGTGCGCGTACACATGTCCGTTCGGATCCAGGAGCGCCACACCGTGGAAATAGCCGGGCGGCGCGGGCATGGTTTCGGTGATGAGCGACAGCACGTCATGGGCGACCAGTTGCCCGGAAAGCCCGGCCGACGCGCCCGTCACACCGGGCCAGGCGTAGTCGGCGCCAGGCTGCGGCGGGATGCCGGCGCGGACGCACTCGAAACAGGGGCCGCCGGGACCGAAGACCCCCACGCTGACGAGGGGGCCGTTGTATCCGCCGGTGACCCAGGGGATGCCCCTGCGGGCGCAGACCCGGTTCGCCCACGTCCGGATGCCGCCCGGCTCGCGCGGATGATCCGCGCACAGCACGAGGACGCCGAACCCGTCGAGGAGCCGGTCCAGATCATCGGGGCCGGTCACCGCGGCCCGCTCCCCGGTGATCTCGATGTCGGAGTTGACCCGGCGCAGCCTGTCCAGCGCCACCTCGACCTTGGGCCGCCCGATGTCCGCCTCGGTGTAGAGCAGCTGCCGGTTGAGGTTGGACAGCTCCACCACGTCCGGATCGACCAGGTGCAGCCGGCCCACCCCCGAGGCGGCCAGCGACCAGGCCGCGTGGCCGCCCGTACCGCCGAGGCCGATGACCAGCACCCGCGCGGCCCTGATCCGCAACTGCGGCTCCCAGCCGTGGTCGCGCGGGGTCAGGTCGATCCAGCGGTAGAAGTCCCTGCTGCGGCTGTAGCGTTCCTTCTCCCGTTCGCTCAGCTCCGGGCAGGGGCCCGGGTCGGCCTCCTCCACATGGCCGGAGGACAGCAGCGTGGCGACGATGTCGCCGGCCTCGTCGACAGTCAGCTCGGGGAAACGCGCGGCGAGCTCGGCGGTGATCTCCTCGGTACGGCGCGTGCCGTCCATGAGCGTCAGCGCGGCCCAGGCCCAGCCGTCGGGGTCCTCGATCTCCGAGGCGATGCCGTACATGACGCCGCCGAGGCGGATGGTGCCGCCGGATGAGCGGCTCGGCGCGTGCTCGGGTTTGACGCGGGGGAAGCGCACTGTTCCGATGGTCGGCAACCGGCCGCCTGAGGTCAAGATCCGGCCGGGCGTACGCACGTGGCGGGCGGCGGCGACTAGCCTTGGGCCGTGACGGTTTTCGATGACCTCGTGGGGCAGGACCAGGCGATCGCCGTGCTGTCGCGGGCCGCGGCCGCGGCCGGAGAGGTCGTCGCGGGCGGGCGCGGCGCGGGCATGACGCACGCCTGGCTGTTCACCGGCCCGCCGGGCGCCGGGCGCGAGGACGCCGCGCGCGCCTTCGCCGCCGCCCTGCTCTGCCCCGACGGCGGCTGCGGCCACTGCGAGCAGTGCCACCAGGTGCTCATCGGCTCGCACCCCGACCTGGAGTCCGTACGCCCCGAGGGGCTGTCGTACAGCGTCAAGCAGACCCGCGAGCTGATCCTGCGCGCGGCCGGCGCGCCCACGCAGGGGCGGTGGCGGGTCATCCTGTTCGAGGACGCCGACCGGGCCACGGAGTCGGCCGCGAACGCCCTGCTCAAGGCCATCGAGGAGCCGCCGCCGCGTACGGTGTGGCTGCTCTGCGCGCCCGCCCCCGACGACCTGATGATCACCATCAGGTCCCGCTGCCGGCTGGTGAACCTCGTCACGCCCACCACCGAGGCCGTCGCCCACGTGCTGGCCACCCGCGACAACGTGCCCTGGGAGACCGCCAGATTCGCCGCCAGGGCCGCGCAGGGCCACATCAGCCGCGCCCGTGCGCTGGCGCTGGACGAGGGCGTCAGGAAGCGGCGTGAGGCCGTACTCGGGATCCCGCGCACGCTCACCGGCGTCGGCGAGTGCATCGCCGCGGCCGAGCGCCTGGTGAAGACCGCCGAGGAGGAGGCCGCCGCCGCCACGGCCGCGCTCAACGAGAGCGAGACGGCCGAGCTGCGCAAGCTGTACGGCGAGGGATCATCAGGCAAGGGGCTCAACCGCGGGCTGGTCCGCGGCGGGGCCGGGGCGCTGAAGGAGCTGGAGGACCGGCAGAAGTCGCGCGCCACCCGCATCAAGCGCGACTCGCTCGACGCCGCCCTGCTGGAGCTCGTGTCGTTCTACCGGGACGTGCTGGCCATGCAGCTCGGGGCGACCCAGGTCGAGCTGGCCAACGACGACCTGCGCTTCGACCTCGACCAGCTCGCCAAGTCGTCCACGCCGGAGGAGACGCTGCGGCGGATCGACGCGATCATGCAGTGCCGCGAACGGCTGGCGGCCAGCGTCAACCCGCAGATGGCCGTCGAGGCGATGATGCTCGCCCTGCGCTGAAAACGCTCGCCCAAGGACGCCTCGGGTCGGCCGAGGGACGGGGGCTTGGGCGGGGGCGGGGTCGCCTTGCCGGGATGCGCACGTAGTGTGGCGGGGAAGGCCATAAGTGATGACCGACCCCGAGGCCGTCAGGAGGCGAGCTCTAGCCCATGGGAATAATCATGGCCGTGAGCTTCACCCGCTACGGGAGGCTCTACTACCTCGACCCCGGCGATCGCACGTACAAGGTGGGCGACAAAGTCCTCGTACCGACCAACGCGGGCCCCGAGGTGGCGGAGTGCGTCTGGGCGCCGCAGTACACGAGCGAGGACATCGAGGGCCTGCCGGTGTGCGCCGGACCGGCCGGCGAAGAGCACCTGTCACGCGACGAGTCGAACAAGCGGCGCCGAGCCGAGGCCCGCAGCGTGTCCAAGCGGCTCATCAAACGGCACTCGCTGCCGATGAAGGTCGTCGGCGTCGACTACCTCGACAAGGACAACGTCTACACCGTCTACTTCTCGGCGCCGCACCGGGTCGACTTCCGCGCCCTCGTACGCGACCTGGCCCGCAACCTCAGGGCCCGGGTCGAGCTGCGCCAGATCGGCCCCCGCGACGAGGCCCGCCTCCAGGGCGGCATCGGCCCCTGCGGCCGCGACCTGTGCTGCGCGACCTTCCTCAAGGACTTCGAGCCGGTCTCCGTACGCATGGCCAAAGACCAGGACCTTCCGGTCAACCCGCTGCGCATCGCCGGCGCCTGCGGCCGCCTCATGTGCTGCCTCAAGTACGAACACCCCCTCTACCAGGAGTTCCGCGCCACGGCCCCCCGCACGGGCACGACGGTCGAGACCCCGGAGGGCCCCGGCACGGTGGTGGGCCACAACGTGCCGTCGGACTCGGTCGTGGTCCGCCTCAACGACGGCGGGCGACGGTGCTCGTGCTCGCGGGCGAGCGTGTGCGGGCCGCGGAAGGCGTACGACTCGACGTACGGGAATGGCGGGGAGCCGGGCTGAAGGCCCGCGGGGCGGGTCCTGGGGCGCGGACGGGCCTTGAGGGCGGCCGCGCGAACTACGGTGCTTTGCGGGGATCGAGCCCGATGGGAGCGAGAACCCCTCAGCCTCCTGTAGACTCTTTCACGCTGCACGGCAGATGCCGCCTTAGCTCAGTCGGCCAGAGCACTTCACTCGTAATGAAGGGGTCTGGGGTTCGAATCCCCAAGGCGGCTCCCAGGTCAGGGGCCCTCCGCGAGGATCGCGGAGGGCCCCTGAGTGTCTAAGTGAGTGACTATCGCTGCCGGATGCCTGTGATCAGTCCACCTGACGCTCCGCCACTGCGTCGTCCAGGACCAGGTGTGTGTGCTGGTTCTTCGCCGTAGCAGCTCCTCACGCGGGTACCGCAGAAGTTCGCCATCCAGCTTTTGATGGCTGGTCTTGCGGAGGCGGCCCCTACCACCCCCGCAAGACCTAGTGGTCAGAGGCTCCAGGAGAACCTCAGTTCCCGGCGTCGCGGCGGGCGAGCATGGCGACGCCGGGAACTGCATCGCCATGCGATTCGAATGTATCCACTCACGTGCACTACCTCCCTCTACGGGGGAACCGTAGCAGTGCATGAACGCATTCGGTGGCGATTTCGCGCATTTCCCGGATGTCATTGAGTGGCGCCCTAGCAGCGACGTGTTGACCTGCGAAAACGTATTAATAGATTGGTAGTTCTACTGAAGCAGGTTGGTAGTTCTGCTGAAGTGTGTTGGCAGTTCTGTGGCCTCGTTTCGCATTCCATGATTGCGATCCGCATTTGCGGTCCGCGTCACGCTTTTTGGCTCCAGGTCTGTCAGGAGATTATGGTGTCGAATGACTGTCTGAATGGCTCGTTCTCGACTTGTATGCATGGTGTGCATAGTGGACTACCGACTAGCGGCTGTCTGATGTTCCGAAGAGTCGATCCATCAACACCGCACCCCCCTGCAGGACGGGGCGGATCTGCTTGCGATAGACCAGCTCGGTGACGCTTGTACTGCTGTGCCCGACCAGCCGAGAGATCTCCTCCAAAAGAGTGCCCTGGTCAGAGAGCAGAGATACGAAGCTGTGCCGCAGCTCTCGGGGCGTCCACTGCTCCGGGTCGAGGTCGGTCTTAGCGACGACCGCGCGGAAGGCACGGCGGACATTATGAGAATCCAGTGGAGTGCCAACGGTCGAGGCGAACACGAGCCCGTGTTCCATCCATCGATCGCCTGCCGCTTTCTTGTCCGCCTCCTGCTGAGCCCTCTGAGCTTTGAGCGCCTCCACGCAGCGCTGTGGAAGCGCCAAAGTGCGCCGGGACTTACGCGTCTTGGTGTCTCCGCTTGCACGGACGGAACGCCACACAGCTACGTATGGCGGCACGGGCGGGTCAGCATCGGGAGCGCCTTCCAAGTCCACGTGATCCCACGTCAGTGCTCGGAGTTCCTCGGTACGTGCGCCGGTCAGCAGGGCCATGACGAGGTATCCATGCATCCGGGTCCCTTCGGCGGCCTTGAGCAGGGCTTCTGCCTGCGCCAAAGTGAGAGCCTTGGATGGTCGGCCCTTCTGACCGCTCGGAACCGAGCAGAGGTCAACGACGTTGCGCTTGACCAGATCTCGGGCCATCGCGCGCTTGACGGACCGGTTCAGGTAGGACCTGATCAGGCGGAGTGTGCTCGTGCTCAGCGTTTGAGCCTTATTGGCCAACCACTCGTCCACATCTTGTGCGCTCAGTTCGCGAAGCTTCCGCTTGCCCAGGGCAGGGATGACGTGGATGCGGCACATGATCTGCCCCGCTTCGTAGGTGGCTTTATCGCGGCGGCTCAGCTCGTACTTGAGCCAATCCTTGACGGCTTGCTCCACCGTGACGTCTTCCTTGGCGAGGGTCAGGCCGTCTTCGTAGTCTCTGAGGACTTGCTTCAGCTTCTCCTTGGCCTCCGTCTTGGTCCGGCCGCTTCCCTTCTTGACGATGCGCTTCCCAGCGGGCGTGTAGCCCACCGTCACGGTGGCGATCCAGCGTTGGCGTTTGGCGTCCCAGTGGAGGCCGCCGTCTCCTCTGCTGCGTCGCTTGGGCATCAGGCTGCCTCCTCTGCTTCCTTCTCCAGGAGTGCGATGTAGTCGCGGATGGCTTGGGCGGTGATGAGGCGGGCGCGGCCTTGCTTGACGGAGCGGAGCCGGCCGGTGCGGATCTGCTCGTAGATGACAGTGCGGCTCATGCGGAGCAGGGACATGACGTCGGTGACGCGGTAGAGCTGGGTGTCGGCGAGCCGGACACTGTCCGGCGCTGAGGTGGTCAAAGGTGGTGCTCCTCGTCGGCGGGGACAGTGGTGACGGGCAGGAGGGTCGGTTGTCCCTCCTGGGTGTGGGCGTTGGTGCTGGTCGTGGGCTGTGCTGGGACGTTCGGGACGGCCGGGACGTCCCCACGCGTGCCGGGTAGGCGGTAGTGGCCGGTGGCGTTCACGCAGAGCTGGCCGTCGGCGTTCATGCGCTGGCAGGTCTTGCGGACGTTCTCGTACGACAGGCCGGTGGCCTCGGCGATGGCCTTGGGCGTGCTTCCGGGGTGCCGGCGGACGTGGCGGATGATGGTGGCCCTGGTGTCGGACAGGGCGTGGTCTTCCGGTGGGCCGTCCAGCAGGTGCCAGGTGCCGGTGGCGGGCTGGAAGGCCATGGCGTACTCGGCCTCTTCGACGTCGCGTCCGGTGACGTGCAGGACGCCGTCAGCGGTGCCTCTGGCGCGTTTGAGGACGAGGGTGGCGTCCGCTGCCCCGGCCAGGCCGTTGGTGCCGGAGACTTCGCTCAGGAAGTCTTCTGAGGCCATCTTGCGGACGTGGTGGATCAGGACGACGGCCACGCCGTAGGTGTCGGCCAGGCGCTTGGTGCGGCCCATGGCGGCGTAGTCGGCGTCGTACGCGGACAGGCCGGGCGGTGCGGTGCCCCGGATCTTGGCGAAGACGTCGATGACGACCAGGCGGGCGTTGTCGTTGCGCTCCAGCCAGCGGGCGATGGCCTCCTCCCCGCCCGCGGGCATGGTCGGGCATGTGGTGGCCAGGGTCAGGTCCTTCGGCGCGGGACGGCCGCTCAGGATCTTGCCCATGCGGTTCTGGAGACGGCGGGCGGTGTCCTCCAGGGCGAGGTAGAGGACCGGGCCGGGCTCCACCTCGATGGACTCCAGGGCCTTGGCGCCGCTGGCGACGGCGATGCCCAGGCCGAGGCTGAGCCAGGACTTGCCGACCTTCGGCGGGCCTGCCAGGAGGCTGAGCCCTTCGGCGATGATGCCGGGGACGGCCCAGCGGGGCTCCGGGAAGGTCATGGCCATGAGTTCGTCGGCGGTCCAGGACGTGCGGAACGGCACAGGTCGGCCCGGCGCGTTGACGGCATCACCGTGGACCAGGCGCAGGTGGGTGCTGCGGTCGTTGGTCATGCGGCCACCGTCCGGGGCCGGCGGGCTCCGGCGCGCAGGCCGGAGGCGATGGTGCGCTGGGCCTCGCGCCAGGGCTGGCCGACCTGCGTGGCTGCCTCCGTAAGCCACGAAGTGACGGCGGCGGCGTCCAGCTCGCCTCCGGCGACGAGACGTCTGGCGCACCAACCATGGCCTACAGCGCTACTACCGGGAGCGCGGGTTCGAGCACGTACGGACCGTCGTGGTCGACGGGCGGGACTCGGGGGCGTGCTTCCAGCGGCGGGCGGTGCCCGTGTCGGTGCCGAACATCGTGCAGGAGCAGCGCTCCGTGACCTGAGGGGACGGTGTCATGGCACTCGTTCGTGCTGGTGAGCCTTCACCAGGGTGTTCCACACCTGGCGGGCTTGGAGGTAGCGGCCTCGGCCGGTCTCCTCGTAGCCGTTGTCGTCGGTATGGCGGAGGACGAAGAACTGGCCGGCCTCGCAGCACCATTCGTACTCGCCGCAGCACGAGGTCTCGGTCACACGGACCGGCCGGTTGCTGCACGGGATGTGCGGTTCCCAGTGGTACATGCGGCGTGCTTCCGGTGGCTCAGACGGCGAGGGCGACGCATGTGCGCGCCGCCCCCGGTGGTGCGTGCTGGTGTGGCGTGGCCGGCGTCAGTCGCACGCGGAGGTCTTCTCCGAGCGGAGGCGCAGCAGGGTCGCGCCGTAGATGTAGGCGGGGTCGGATGCGTAGCGGTCGAGGCGTACGTGCTGGACCACGCCGGTGGCGCCGGGCGCCAGCGACTCCAGGGCCTCGCGCAGGAGCGTCGCGGCACGCTCCAGTTCACCGGTGATGCCGCACGATCCCCGGCCTTGGCCGTCAGCAGCCGTCCACGAGTAGAAGCCATCGCTGTCGAAACGCACGACTACATGACAGCCACCAGCGGTACCACCCCTGTAGAGGACACCCAGAGGCGACCGTGTTGTCCGCCCCTCGCGTCCTCCCGTCCCCGCAGGAGCACCAGATGACCGGCACCACTGAGACCCCCGCCTGGGCCGCCCGTCTGCTCGCCGCCCGCAACGCCCGCGGCTGGTCCCAGCGCGACCTGGCCCGCGAGCTGATCAAAGCCTCCGACAAGCCGCTGACCGAGCTGCCCAACCTCATCCGCCGCATCCGGGGCCACGAGACCGGCGAACACCGCCCCGACGCCTTCTACACCCAGCTCTACTGCAAGGCGTTCGGCCTCACCGAAGACCAGCTTTTCGGCACCGTCACCAAGCCCGTCCCCGCCATCGCCCTGCCCACCCTGGCCCCCGACGCCGACCTGTACGAGCGCATCACCCGCGCCATCGATCAACCCTCCCGCGTGGACGCGGCCACCGTGCAATGGCTGGAACACTGCCTGGCCGAACACCGCCGCGTCGAAGACACCATCGGCAGCCGCCCCCTCCTCCCGCTCATCCACGCCCAGCTGTCCACCGTGGCCGACCTCGCCCGGGGAGCCCGAGGGCCGCTCGCCGACCGGGCCGTGGCCGTGCTGGCGCAGTACGCCCAGTTCATCGCCTGGATGTGCCACGACTCCCACCGCCACGCCGCCGCTTTGGCCTGGTACGACCGCTCCCACGCCTGGGCTCTGGAGGCCGGCGACGCCGCCCTGGCCGCCACCACGCTCAACATGCGCGCCCATCAAGCCTGGAGCCTCGGCGACGCACCCCGCTGCGTCCGCCTGGCCGAAGCCTCCCGCTGGCACGACGGCCGCACCACCCCCGGCGTCCAGGGCATGGCCGCTCAGATGGCCGGCCGAGGCCACGCCCAGATGGGTGAGGCGAACCTTGCCCGCACCCGCCTCGCCGAAGCCGAAGAACTCATCCGCACCGCCGCCGAACACCCCGAAGACGAACCACCCTGGATGTACTTCTACGACGAGGGCTGGTTCCTCATGCAACGCGGCATGGCCGAACTCGAACTGGGCGACGGCCGCCGCGCCGCCGACTACCTCGAACGCGGCCTGTCCACCCTCCCGGAGGCATACCGCCGCGACCGCGCCTGGTACGGAGCCTGCCTCGCCCGCGCCCACCTCATGCAAGGCGACGCCGAAGCCGCCATCGCCACCGCCCTGGCCGTCGCCCCGGACGCCAAGGAAGTCAACGCCTACGCCGTGACCGAACTTCACCGCACCGCTCGTGACCTGGCAGCGGCGGGTGCACCAGGTGCTCAGGTGCTCGAGAGTCACCTGACAGCTCCCGAGCCGTAATCAGTGTCCCTGCTGTCCCGACAGTCCCTGATCCCCTTCTGTAGTGCGAGAGCGGCCTATGTGACCGAAGAGGATTGGGGACAGTGATATTTATGCTGTCCCAAAGCACTGTCGAAACACGGCTCCCAGCCCCCGGTGTTTCAGCCACTTTCGGATGAGGTGTTCGCGCTATAGGACCAGTGGACATCGTGAGCGCTGACTATGAGATTCAGACGCTCATTGGCTCGCATAGAGGGCGCGCTCTAACACCTTCTCAGGGAACTGAAAAGTGAGATATATATCTCTTCATCGAGATATCTAGCTTACCCTCGTCAGATTCTTGAAGAGAGTGTCGAGGACGCCGTTTAGCCTCGCTTCATGGTGCTGGTCAAGGGCTACTGGCGGCGTCACAAGAGCGGCCAGAGAGTGTGGGTCAGGTCTCATAGGCGGCGTGCGCCCAGTACGAACGCCGCTGATAGATCAGAAGCCGACTTCGGCATAGGAAGCTGGCTTCTGACCGTGGTCGCAATGATCATTGTTATCGGACTGGTGTTGAGCTGGGTGATGGAGTTGAACACCACACCGGTTGCTTCCGAGACGCATCGAGTCTCGCGGTCGGCTCCGGCTAAGCCAGTGAAGCTGCCGGAGAGCCCGGAGGGGGAGTTCGCCGCTCAGCTTCGCGACGCACGGAAAAGCATCGGCCTGTCACAAAAGGAGGTGAGTGAGCGAACGGGTATCGCGCAATCCACGATCAATGACTTTGAGAACGCGAAAGCCATCCCTAGCGCTGAGACTCTCAAAGTGCTCTCAGGCGTCTATCGGCTTTCGCTCGATGAGTGGTCCCGACTTGAGATCGCTCGCTCCGGAACGCGTTGAGCGGATCACTAGCTGCTGGGTCGACGGATCGCCCTAAGGGGCCATGGCGAACCTGACTCCGGGCTGGTCGGCTGTCCTCCTTGTCGAGGGTGCATGCCTCCTCTTGGGATGATCCCGCGTCGCCCAAGGTAAGTCCAACAGTGTGGGATGGAGCGGTGGCTCGATGGGGCTAGCTTCAGGAGGCCAGGCTGATCGCCGCAGGGGCTCTGGGTGACAAACTGGGTGACAACCGCTACGCACACCTTCGAACGTCAGCGGATCTTCGCGGATGTGTAGCCCCCGGTCGGAGGACGTGTCGAGCTACAGGAACGCACATTCGGTTTTCCTCGTAATGAAGGGGTCTGGGGTTCGAATCCCCAAGGCGGCTCTCAGGTCAAAGGCCCTCCCGGAGGATCCGGGAGGGCCTTTTGCGTGGGCGTACGGCAGCCGGAGTACAGCTACGGGGTCTCACCGTCGAGGCTGGCGTTGAGCTGATCGGGTGCCTTACGGGCCAGTGGGTTGGCGATCTCGATGCGGACGCTCGTGGTCACGGATCCGCGTGTGCCGCGGGATGCGCATGGCGGCGCGCGGGTGGATGCTGCGGGCCGGCGCGCCGGCTGAAGTCGGAGGTGCCCGTCGCGGCGCGCGGCACGTGTACCTCCACTGGGGCAAGGCCGGTCACCACAGTGTCGGGTTATTCGCCGCGTGTTTCGCCCGAATGTGGCCGTTGTTAACAACGCTTACCGCGATAACAGAGTGAATGTCAATAGATTATGGGGTTTTTGTTACAAATGTTGTTTTGTGGGCGCTGCGGTCCTACGGTCGAAAAAGATCTTGCTGAGAGCGGGAGGAGGTGTACAGGTGATCAGGACGATCAAGGCGTACGCGCGCTACGCGACCAGCGCCCTTTCCATGGTGATGTTCGGCGGTGCGAACGGTACCTGATTCTCGACCAGTCGAGGAGCTGACGTAACGTCCCGCTCCTGGAGACGGCGGCGGCGCCGTCTCCAGGAGCACCACTGGCGGCCAAGGAGAGGCGTGGGCGAGTGTTCGCGACCGGTCTGAACCAGCTCGGATTCGCCGCGTCGATGTTGTCTGGCCGGCGGTTCCGCATCAAGGATGTGTACGCGCTGGTCCACGAGACCCGGGCGACCATCGAAGAGTTCGGCGAGCCCGGTGAGGCGGCCACCGACATGCTGAACGAGCAGGACCCGGAGCTGCAACGCGATCTGACCGAGCGGCGGCTGCGGCGCACCGTCCGCGCAGCGGCGCGCGAGACGCCGTACTACCGCCGGTGGTTCGAGACGAATCGCGTCGACCTCGACACGCTGACGCCCGAGACGCTGCGCGCGATCGCGCCGACGCCGAAGGAGGCGCTGCGCGCGGCACCCACCGCCTTCGTCGCCGACAACGCGCAGCCGGCGATGGCCATGCACACGACCGGAACGACCGGTGTGCCGACCCAGGTGTGGTTCTCCCACTATGAGCTGGAGCTGCTCTCGGGGATCGGCGCGCTCGCCCTCATGCTCAGGGACCGGGTGCGGTCGAACCACGTCATCGCCAACTGCGTCACCTCCCGGTCGCTCGCCCCCTACCTTCAGGCACGCTCGGTCCCGCTGACCGGCGCCGCGTACCTGCCGATGGGCATCATCGAGCCCGCGATCTCGCTCGACCGCCTCGCCGCCCCTGTGCACCTGCCGGGCAAGGAGCCCCGCATCACGCACCTCACCACCCCGCCTTCGTTCCTCGCGGCCCTCCTGCAAGAGGCCGAACGCGGCGGGTGGAAGGCAACGGATTTCGGCCTGCGGCAGATCCTGTGCGGCGGTGAGATCCTGACCGAAGCCCTGCGGCAGCGTGCCGAGGAGGTCTTCGGCGCGCCGGTCGCCGACGGCTACGCGATGACGGAGACCGTTCCGGTGATGGGCAGCGTCTGCGGTCACAGGCACCTGCACATCCCGCACGATCAGGGCGTCGTGGAGATCCTGGATCCTGACACGTACGAACCCGCCCTGCCCGGCTCGGTCGGCGTCCTGACGGTGACGCCGTTCAGCCTCTTCCGGGACACGACGCTCCTTCTCCGGTACGTCACGGGTGACCTGGTCCGTGTCCTGCCCGCGGAGGAGAAGCTGGAGTGCGAGATGGCCGGCGTTCCCGCCATGTCGCAGATCCTGGGCCGGATGGCGGGGCCGGCGCTGGCGACGCGGGACGTGCTGGAGCTGCTGCAGGCGGAGCGGGCGCTGCCGCTGCCGACTCGCTACGCGTTGGAGGAGACGCCCGCCGGGCCGCGTTTGCACGTGCTGGCCGACCGGATCTCCCGGCCGCTGCTCGCCCGGCTGGAGGAGCGGGCCGCGGACCTTGAGCTGCCCATCGCCGGGATCGTGCTGGTCGACGATCCGGCGGATCTGCCCGCACCGTGCCTCGTCCGTGCCGATCTGAGGGAGCACAGCTTCGAGCGGGTCGCCTCCCCGGCTGTGGGGGTGTCATGAGCAACGTGCCGGTCCTGGTGCTCTACGCGATGGTGCTCGCCATTGTGGCGCTGGCCGTCGGCTATCTGGGGCGGTTCGAGGTTCCGCGTCCGCCGGTGGGCAGGTTCGTCGGATCGGACATCCTCATCATGGCGGTCGTCTTGGTGGTGATGCCGTTCGCGTATCTCGCCCTCCCGAACGGTGTTCTGATCGCGGTGTTCGGCATCGTCGTGTTCAGCGCGACGCAGCTCACCCTGTCGCCGCTCCTCGGCGGCCGATACGCCGCCCTGGCGGGCCTGGTCCTGTGCGGGCTGCCCCTCGCGGCGCACGCCGCCGGCTGGGACGTCACGATGCTCGTCGCCAACGACCTGGCGGTGGCCGTCTTGACGGTCGGGTTCTCGAACATGTGGGTGCAGGCGGCGATGAAGGCCGGCCACGTGGCGTGGCTCGCCGCCGCGCTCACCGTCTACGACACGCTGGCCACCGGTGTCTTCCCGGTCACGAGCGACTTCGTGAACCGCGTCGTCGGGATCCCCTTTGCTCCGTTGCTGGCCACCCGGTACGGCGACGCCCCGGTCTTCATCGGACTCGGCGACTGCCTCATGCTCGCACTGTGGCCGTTGGTCGCGGCGAAGACGTACGGGCGCGCCGCACGATGGGGGGCCATCGCCGTCGACGTTCTGGTGCTCGCGGCGATGTTCGCCGGCGGCGTCACCGGTGTCATCGACGGGGTGTTCCCCGTGCTCACCCTGCTGGGCCCGTTGATCGTGGCGCAGTACCTGTTCTGGCGTCGGCGCCGCACCGCCGTCAGGCCCGGTCGCGCGTCGCTCACGGCGAACCTGCGGACCGTCCAGGAGAGCCTGTCCGACCGGTACGCACCGGGAACCTGGGTGGCGCTCCATGAGGGAGAGGTCGTCGGCACCGGGCCGACCGCCGGCACGGCGTGCCGTGCCGCGCTGCGCGCCGGGGTCACCGAGACTCCCGTCACCATCTTGATCACCGGGTGAGAGCCGCACCGGGACGGGATCCCGCGGCATTCCCGGGAGAGCCCGGACGGGCGGAGGTCGCGCCCCGGCTCAGGCGCTGATCGACAGCCCTTCACTGAGTGATCTGTGACGAATTGATATCCCTCATAGACGCAGCACCCGACAAGTGATTAGATCACTTGATATGTCCGAGGTTACGCGGCCCTCGCTTTCCGACGCTCTCACCGAGCGCATGCTGGAGCTCATCCGTACGGGCGGGCACCGGCCCGGCGACAGGCTGCCCTCGACCAGGGAGCTCTCCCAGCGCTTCGCCGTCACGACCCCGACGTTGCGCGAGGCGCTGCGCAGGCTCGAGGCCACCGGGGCCATCGAGATGCGGCACGGCTCCGGCATCTACGTCGGAGCCGCCATAGAGCGACTGGTGCTGCCCAATCCGAACATGCGTGAGATCCACGCCCCCCAGCTCCTCGACCTGCTCGGCGCGCGGATCGTCATCGAGCCGCCGCTGGCGGCGATGGCCGCCGAGCAGGCCGGCGAGGAGGAGATCGCGGCGCTCAGGCAGGTGCTCGACGAGGCGGGCAGGCATCTGCGCGGCGAGGACGCCGAGTTGCACGAGGCGAACATGACCTTCCACCGGGCGACCGCTCGGATGGCGGGCAACAGCGTCCTGCACGAGGTGGTCGACTCGCTGCTGACCGTGCACGGCCCGGAGCAGCGGGAGATCCTGCATCTCTTCGACGACCGGCGCCGCGACTACGAGGAGCACCTGGCGATCCTGGGGGCCATCGAAGCGCGTGATGCGGCGCAGGCCGAGGAGCGGATGCGGGCCCACCTGCTCGATGTGAAGACCGTTATCGAGCACAGGTTGCAATCCCCCCGATAAGAACCAAGGAGGCCGGCCCATGTTCCGGTCACGTGTGGCCACGCTCGGCGTGGCGGCGCTCGTCCTGGCCGCCTGCGGTGGCAACGGCGCCGGCGAGCAGCAGAAGAAGACGGAGCTGACCCTCTACAACGACAAGGGCGCGTGGTCGAAGTACTTCGACGAGATGGGCGCGCTGTCCAAGCAGAAGATCGGCCTGGGCATGAAGCCGACGGGCTACACGGACTCGGCGCAGTACCAGGCCTTCATCAAGGCGTCGTTCCGCACGAACGTCAAGCCCGACCTGTTCACCTGGCAGACCGGGGGGATGCTGGAGGAGATCGTCAAGCAGAAGCAGGTGGCCGAGACCTCGGCCATCTGGCAGGAGGCGATCAAGGCGGGTGACCTGTCGGAGGACCTGCTGCCGTACTACACGGTCGGCGGCAAGCAGTACTGCGTGCCGATGAACGTGGCCTACTGGGGGATGTTCTACAACAAGAAGATCTTCGACACGTACGACCTGAAGCCGCCGCAGACGTGGGACGAGCTGGTCCAGATCGCCGAGACCTTGAAGAAGAACGGGGTCACGGCGTTCTACCACACCAGCGTGCTGTTCTCGTTCGTCTGGTTCGAGCAGTTGCTGGCCGGCACGGACCCCGACCTGTACGACCGGCTCTCCACCGGCAAGGCGAAGTACACCGATCCCGGCGTGGTGCAGGTGATGGAGCGGTGGAAGCAGCTCATCGACGCCGGATATTTCATTAATCCGGGGGATAAGACGGACCCGGGGGACGTGCTGAAGAACGGCAAGGCCGCCATGGTCACGTTCGGCACCTGGTTCAACACCAGCATGACCAGCCGCGACATGAAGGCCGGCACGGACTACGACTTCTTCGTCATCCCGAACGTCGACCCGTCGCTGCCGAAGACCTCGATGATCTTTGAGAGCGGCCCGCTCTGCTCGCTCGCCAAGGCGGCCGACCCCGAGGCCAGCATGAGGTACCTCGCGTGGTGGACCACCGCGGAGGCGCAGGAGAAGTGGGCCACGAGCCGCGGTGACGTCAGCGCCAACCCGAAGGTGACGATCGACGACAAGGCGCTCGGCGCGGTCACCAAGGACGCGGGCAGCGGTAAGTACCGCCTGGTCAACCGCTACTTCGAGGCCACGCCGCCGCCCATACTGAACGCCGCGCTCGACGGGTTCGGCAAGTTCGTCACCGAGCCGGACTCGTACATGGAGGTCCTGCAGACCATCCAGAAGGCCGCCGACGAGTACTGGAGCACGCACCAGTGAGTGCGGCCCCGACCCAGGTGAAGGCCCCGCTGCTCGGCCGATTCCGGCACGGGTACGTGGCGCCCGCCGCCCTCCTGGTCGCGGTCCTGCTGTACGCGCCGTTCCTGTGGACCGCGTACCTGAGCCTGACCCGCTATGACGGCCTCGAGCCGCCCGCCTGGATCGGCCTGGCCAACTTCGGCAAGCTCTTCGGGGACGCCGCGCTGCTGACCTCGACCCGCAACACGCTGATCTGGGTGATCGGCACGATGGTGCTGCCGGTCGGGCTGGGGCTGCTGGTCGCGGTGCTGTCGTACGACATCAGGGGCGGCGCCTGGTTCCGGGTGCCGTTCATGCTGCCGTACGCCCTCAGCGGCGCCGGCCTGGCCATGGTGTGGAGCCCGATCCTGTCCCATGGCGGCATCGCGAACATGCTGCTCGGCGTGGACACGGCGTTCCTGCAGGACGCGCCGGTGAACACGCTGGCGATGCTCGCGGTCTGGACCTGGCAGCAGCTCGGCGTGAACACGCTGCTGTTCGTCGTGGGCCTGCAGTCGATCCCGAAGGAGCCGATCGAGGCGGCGCGGCTGGACGGCGCGTCCGGCTGGCGGCTGTTCCGCCACGTGATCTGGCCGCTGATGCGGCCGCTGACGGCGGTCGTGGTGGGCCTCGCGCTGGTGGCGAGCCTGAAGACGTTCGACATCGTCTGGGTGCTGACGCAGGGCGGTCCCGGACGGAACTCCGAGACGCTCGCGGTGACCATGTACAAGGAGACGTTCGTGGCCGGCGACTACGGCTACGGCTCGGCGGTGGCGGTGATGCTGACCGTCGTGACGGGACTGGCCTCCTACCTGTATCTGCGCAGGCAGGTGACGGCCACGTGATCCGCCGCGCCGTGCTCGTCGTGCTCGGGCTGATCTGGCTCGGGCCGACGTACCTGCTGCTCGTCAACGCCGCGCGCCCCTCCGACTCCTACGATCCGGCCGGCGCGTGGCTGCCCTCGGGCGACTTCGCCCTGTTCGACAACGTCGCCACCGCGCTGGAGAGCGCGAACCTGACGCCGAGCCTGGCCAGCACCGCGCTGTACAGCATCGTCTCGCCGCTGCTCGGCGTGCTGATCGGCGCGCTGGCCGGCTACACGATCGTGGTGCTGCGGCTGCGGCACGGGTTCTGGTGGTTCCTGCTGATCTTCGGCGGCACCGTGTTCCCCTCGCAGATGCTACTGGTGCCGCTCTTCGTCGGCTTCAGCGACGCCGGCCTGTACGACAGCCGCCTCGGCATGATCTGCATCTACACCGCGATCAACGTGCCGCTGGCCGCGTTCGTGCTGCGCAACTTCTACAGCGGGGTGGCGTTCTCGATCTTCGAGGCGGCCCGGATGGACGGCGCCTCGACGTGGCGCATCTTCTGGCGCATCTACCTGCCGATCTCGTTCACGGCGCTGACGGCGGTGTTCATCCTCGAGTTCACCTTCATCTGGAACGACCTCATCTTCGGCCTGACCCTCACCCAGACCGAGGAGGTCCGTCCGGTCATGACCGCGGTCGCGGGCCTCATGACCGACGTGTACGCCGGCACCCCGGTCCCGGTCGGCCTGGCCGCCGGGCTGGTGGTCTCGCTGCCGACCGTGGTGTTGTTCCTGGCAACCCAGCGCCTCTTCGCCAGGGGCCTGTCTCTAGGGAGTGTGCAATGACCAGCCGGTTGCTCCAGCGCAGCCTGGGGAGTCCCGACTACGACGGGATCAGGCAGGCGCTGCGAGACGACACCTCGACGCCCGTGATCAGCGTGCGCGGGCTGGAGGTCAGGGTCGCGGTGCTGCCGCTGTTCACCCACGACGGACGCCAGGCGGTCCGGGTCTCCAGCACCGCGCCGCTGACCCACGTGCTGGTGGGCGCGGACAGCGCGACGGGCCGCGACGTGACGCTGCTGGTGCCGGAGGTGGACGCGCCGCGCGAGTTCACGCTGGAGTGCCGCGACGGCGCGGGTGTGGTGGGCAGCGCGCGGATCACGGTGACGCCGCAGCGCAAGTGGAACGTGTTCGTGGTGCATCACTCGCACCTCGACATCGGCTACACCGATCCGCAGGGCACGGTGCTGCGCCACCACCTGGACTACCTGGACGCGGCCGTGCGGCTGGCGCAGGAGACCGCGTCCTGGCCGGACGACGCGCGCTTTCGCTGGACGGTCGAGTCGTCGATGCCGGCGCTGCGCTGGCTGGAGGCAAGGCCGAAGGAGATGGTGGACGCCTTCGCCGAGCTGGCCAGGTCGGGGCGGATCGAGGTGACGGCGCTGCCGTTCCAGCTGCACACCGAGGCGTGCTCGACCGAGGAGCTGCACCGGCAGCTCCGCTTCACCGCCCAGTTGGAGCGCCGCTACGGCTTCGCCACGAAGTCGGCGATGCACACCGACGTGCCGGGCGCGGTCGTGGGCCTGGTGGACGCGCTGAGCCAGGCCGGGGTTCGCTACCTCGCCGCCGCGCACAACTGGGCCGGGCGCTCGGTGCCGTACCTGCACGGCGGCGACAAGCTGACCAGGCCGTTCCGCTGGCGGGCGCCGAGCGGCAACGAGATCCTCGTGTGGTTCACCGACACGCCGCACGGCATGGCGTACATGGAGGGCAACACGGTCGGGCTGACCGACTCCTACGAGCTGGCCGACGACCTGCTGCCGCGTTACCTGTCGGCGCTGGCGACGCGCGGCTACCCGTACGGGCCCGGCACGTTCGGCTGGCAGGGGCCGGACGCGCCGAAGGAGCCGTACGAGCTGGACGTGCTGCACCTGCGGGTGCAGGGCGCGCACGCCGACAACGCGGGCCCGTCGATCGTGCCGGCGACGATCGCGCGGCGGTGGAACGAGCAGTGGGCCTATCCGCGGCTGCGCAGCGCGGTCAACAGCGACTTCTTCGAGTTCGTCGAGGAGCGCTACCGCGACCGGCTGGCGGTGCACGAGGGCGACTGGACCGACTGGTGGGCCGACGGCCTGGGCTCGGGGGCGCGGCCGCTGGGGTACGTGCGCAGGGCGCAGTCGGCGCTGCGCACGGCCGAGACGCTGCACACGCTGGCCGGGGTGGACGCGACGGAGCAGGTCGACGCGGCCTACGACAAGGTCGCGCTGTTCAACGAGCACACCTGGGGCGCGGCGAACCCCTGGGAGGACGCCGAGGAGGGCGGCGACTCGGGCGGCCTGCAGTGGACGCGCAAGTCGTCCGGCGCGTACGCCGCCCAGGACGACGCCTCCGATCTGCTGCACGCGGCGACCAGGCGGTTCGGCGCGGCGCTCTCGGACGCGGGCGCGGAGGATGACGCACGCGGCGCGCTGGCCTCGTTCGCCGTCTTCAACCCGGCGACGTGGACGCGGACCGACATGGTGCGGGCGTTCCTGCCCCGGGACGTGGTGGACCCGGAGGCGCCGATCTCGATCGTGGACGCCAGGACGGGCGAGCGGCTGCCGCACCACGAAGAGCTCGTGGACCCGGCGGAGTGGCCGACCCGGCCGATCGGGCGGCACGTGCACGCGGTGGTCAAGGACGTGCCCGGCCACGGCTACGTACGGCTCGACGTCGTCCCCGGCGAGACGCGGGCCCCCGAGCCGGTCGAGCCGGCCGAGAGCGGCGTGATCGAGAACGAGTTCTACCGCGTGACGTACGACGTGCGCGAGGGCTACATCGGCTCGATCGTCGACAAGCGGGCCGGCCGGGAGCTGGTCAACGGCGACGCGGCGGCCGGCTTCGGCCAGTACGTCTACGACCAGTACGCCACCGCACCGCACTTCAACCACCTGTCGGGCCACGTCGGCGCGCACGATCGCACGCTGCTCGGCAACAGGTCGATCGGCGAGCACGCGCGGATCACCGAGGCGAAGCGCACGGCGGTGGGCGAGCGGCTGGTGGTGGAGCTGCGCGGCAAGGGCGTGGACTGGATCCGCACCACGATCGAGCTGCACGACGGCGTGCCCAGGCTGGACCTGACCTACCGGCTCGCCAAGCAGGGCACCCCGGCCAAGGAGGCGGTGTTCCTCGCGTTCCCGTTCGCCGCGGGCAAGGCCACGGCCTGGGAGCTGACCGGTGGCGTCGGCGGCCCCGACGTGCCGAGGGTGCCGGGCTCGGCCGAGTACATGCTGCCGATCCGGCACTGGATCGCCTTCGAGGACCCCGGGCTGACCATCGCCTGGGCCACACTGGAGGCGCCGCTGGTGCAGCTCGGCACCATCCACATGCCGTACGCGCCGTTCCCGCCGACGCTGGAGCAGGAGGACGGCACGGTCTACTCGTGGGCGCTCAACAACATCTGGGACACCAACTTCCCCGCGCAGCAGCAGGGCGAGACGACGTTCCGGTACGCGGTCATGTCCGAGGGCGGCGCGAACGGGCGTCGGCTCGGCGCGGCGGCGGCCGCGGGCCTGTGCGAGCCGTTCGTGGCCGCGCTCATCACCGGCAGCCTGCGGGCGTCGGAGACGTACGTGACGGTCGATCATCCCGACGTGCTGGTCACGTCGGTGGGCTGGGACGGCGTGCGGCTGCAGTCGCTGGCCGCCGAGCCGGTCGAGACGAAGGTGACGATGCCGGGACAGGACCCGGTCGAGGTGCGGCTGCCCGCCTGCGGGGTGGCCGTGGTCAGGGGGACGCGTCAGTGAAGATCGTCGACATCCGGGCCACGACGGTGGCCGTGCCTCTGGAGGCGCCGCTGCGGCACAGCAACGGCGCGCACTGGGGGCGCTTCGTCCGGACGATCGTCGAGGTCGAGGCCGACAACGGGCTGGTCGGGCTGGGCGAGATGGGCGGCGGCGGGGAGAGCGCGGAGTCGGCCTTCCGCGCGCTGGTGCCGTACCTGAAGGGGCACGACCCGTTCCAGCTCGAAGCGCTGCGCTTCAAGATCGCCAACCCGACGGCCTCGCTCTACAACAACCGCACGCAGCTCCTCGCCGCGCTCGAGTTCGCCTGCCTCGACCTGGTCGGGCAGCGCCTCGGGGTGCCGGTCTGCGACCTGCTCGGCGGGCGCATCAGAGACCGGGTGCCGTTCGCGTCGTACCTGTTCTTCCGGTACGCATCCGACGCGCACGGCGAGATCCGCACGCCCGGCCAGCTCGTGGAGCACACCAGGCGGCTGAAGGAGCGGCACGGGTTCACCGTGCACAAGCTCAAGGGCGGCGTGTTCCCGCCGGACTACGAGCTGGAGTGCTACCGCGCGCTGGCCGAGGCCTTCCCCGGCGACCGGCTCAGGTACGACCCCAACGCGGTGCTGTCGGTGGCCGAGGGCCTGCGCTTCGGCAAGGCCATCGAGGGCTTGAACAACGACTACCTGGAGGACCCGGTCTGGGGGCTGGAAGGGCTGCGGGCGGTGCGCGAGCGGGTGAGCGTGCCGCTGGCGACGAACACGGTCGTGGTGAACTTCGAGCAGCTCGCCTCCAACGTGCTGCGCAGGAGCGCCGACGTGGTGCTGCTGGACACGACGTTCTGGGGCGGCATCAGGCCGTGCGTCAAGGCGGCGGGGGTGTGCGAGACGTTCCAGATCGGGGTGGCCGTGCACTCCTCGGGCGAGCTGGGCATCCAGCTCGCGACGATGCTGCACCTGGGCGCGGTGCTGCCGAACCTGACGTACGCCGCCGACGCGCACTACCACCAGCTCAGGGACGACGTGATCGAGGGCGGCAGGATGGCGTACTCGGAGGGCGCCATCGCCGTGCCGGACGGCCCCGGCCTGGGGGTGAGGCTCGACAGGGACAAGGTGGAGCGCTACGCCGAGCTCTACCGCGAGCTGGGCGGCTACCCCTACGACCGCGACCCGGGGCGTCCCGGCTGGTACGCGACGGTGCCCAACGAGAGGTTCGCGGACCCGACGGTGGAAATCGCACCATAATGGGGCGATATGTCTGAAGAGTCGAAGCCCGCCGCCCCTGCCGACAACCTCGTCACCTCCTCCCACACGCTGCCGACCGGCGAGTCGTACACCGCCACCGCCGGAACCCTGGTGCTGCGCGAGGAGGTGACCACCGACGGCACGTTCGAGGGCCTGCGCCCCAAGGCCGAGGTGTTCGTCACCGCCTACACCCTCGACGGCGCCGACCCCGGCAGCAGGCCGGTGACCTTCGCCTTCAACGGCGGGCCCGGCTCGTCCAGCGTGTGGCTGCACCTGGGCGTGCTCGGGCCGCGCAGGGTCGTCATGGGCGACGCCGGTGCGCTGCTGCCGCCCCCGTACGGGCTCGTGGACAACGAGGAGAGCCTGCTACGGGTGAGCGACCTGGTCTTCATCGACCCCGTCTCCACCGGCTACTCGCGGGCCGCCCAGGGGGAGAAGGCCGAGCCGTACCACGGCTTCACCGGCGACCTGGAGTCGGTCGGCGAGGTGATCAGGCTCTGGACCACCAGGAACGCGCGATGGATGTCGCCGAAGTTCCTGGCCGGCGAGTCGTACGGCACCGTGCGGGCCGCAGGCCTCGCCGAGCACCTGCAGTCGCGCTACGGCATGTACCTCAACGGCGTCATCCTGATCTCCTCGGTGCTCGACTTCATCACCGGCGAGTTCAACGACGGCAACGACCTGGCCTACGCGCTCTACCTGCCGACGTACGCGGCCATCGCCCACTACCACGGCCTGCACGGCGACCGGCCGCTCGCCGACGTGCTGCGCGAGGCCGAGGAGTACGCCGACCGCGACTACCTGTGGGTGCTGGCCCGCGGCAACCGGCTCACCCCGGAGGAGCGCGCCGCCGCGGTCGCCAAGATCGCCCGGCTGACCGGGCTCAGCGAGGACTACGTCGACCGGGTCAACCTGCGCATCGAGCACATCAGGTTCTTCACCGAGGTGCTGCGCCACCGGCGGCAGGTCGTCGGCAGGCTCGACGGCCGCTTCACCGGCTGGGACCCCGACGCGGGACGCGAGCACTTCGCCGCCGACCCCAGCATGGACGCGATCATGGGTCCGTACAGCGCGGCGCTCAACCACTACCTGCGCACCGAGCTCGGCTACGCCAGCGACCTGCCGTATGAGGTGCTCACCTCGCGGGTGCGGCCGTGGTCGTACAAGGAGTTCGAGAACGCGCACGTGCAGGTGGTCTCCCGGCTCGGGGCGGCCATGCGGGCCAACCCGCACCTGCGCGTCCACGTGGCCTGCGGCTACCACGACGGCGCCACCCCGTACTACGCCGCCGAGCACACCTTCGCCCACCTGCCCGTGCCGCCCGAGCTGACCGGCAACATCGAGTTCAAGTACTACGAGGCCGGCCACATGATGTACGTGCACGAGCCCAGCAGGCTCGCCCAGTCAGCCGACCTCGCGGCGTTCGTCCTCGGCGAGCAGGCGTGAGGCCTTCACCAGGCGCTGCTCCAGGTTCTGGCGGAGCGCGGCGAACCTGTCGGGATTGTCGCGGATGATGGCCCGCTGCAGCTCGGCGTCGGCCGCGTACCAGGCCGCGACCAGGCCCGATGCCCACTTGCACCGGGTGTCGGCGGTCGCGGTGCGCCGCTCCTCGTCCGTCACCGCCGTGGGCTCGTCGAGGTTCCAGCGGCTGTCGCCGATGGCCGCCTCGGGCGACGGATAGGAGTGGCCGGCCTGCTTCATGCACGACTGCCAGCGCTTGATCGCCGCCGTCACCGACGGGTGCTTGGCGGCCTGTTCCAGCGTCAGCGAGTCCTGTAGCGCGAGCCACGGCCAGTCCGCCTTGCGCGCGCCCTCCTCCAGGGCGAGCGTGGCGCGGTCGAGGCAGCCGCGGTCGGCCGCGGTGCCGTACAGGCGGTGCCGGGCGCGTTTGGGCAGCTTGCCGGCCCAGGCGCCGGTCGTGTCGGGAGACGGCGGCCTGGCCAGGTGATAGCCGTGCGTCTTGGCCGCGTCCGGGTCGGCGACGCCGTAGCGGCGGGAGTTGCCGGGATCGATCGCGGCGATCTGCGCCGCGCTCTCGGCGGGTGGGTCGATGGTGATGCCCTGCTTGCGCATGCACCTGACGACGAGACGGTTGTGGGCGTTGCCCAGCGTGGCCCGCTGCTCGGGAGTGGTCTTGTACGCGTCGAACGGGAGCACCAGGTGCGACACCGAGGTGACGCCCCTGGTGGGCGCGGGCGGTGCCGCCGGCTTCTCGACGCCGCAGGCCGCGGCGGCCGTCGCCAGCACCAGCGTGCTCGCGAGGAGTCCGCGGCAGCCGGTTTCCGAGGGCCAAGCCCGGAAACCGGCACTCCCTGTCTTACTCAGCGGCACCAGATGTCGATCGCGCTGGCGCGGTCGTTGCCGATGGCGTTGTTCGCCAGGTAACCGTCGTTCGAGTTGTGGGTGAACGTGCTGTGCGCGCCGGTGTAGCCGGGGTGCTGCCACAGCGTGGCGCTGCAGCCGATGCGGTTGCGAATCGAGCTGGTGTCGTTGTCCATGCTCTTCCAGGAGTTGCTGAAGTCCCAGTTGAGCCAGTTGTTGTCGGCGAAGTTGGAGTCGTCGGAGACGAAGTCCCGCCAGAGGTCGACCTGGCCGCGGTTGTAGTCGTAGCCCGCGTACAGGCAGACGCGACCGCCGTAGCAGGTACCGCGGGGGCTGGCCGCCGCCGCGGCGGCCGGGGCGACCACGGTGAACAGCGTGGCCGCGGCGATGAGGCCGGCGGCCTTCTTGGTGAGCCTCACAGGTTTCTCTCCGATCAGTGAGTCGTTTTCGGCCTGAACCCGACAGGCGGCGAATCGCCCGCGGGCCGCGTTGACCCCGCGCGATCGCTTTGAAGGCTCCGCGCCCGTGCAAGGGTCGCGGGCCTGGCCCGCCGCACTCACTGCTATCAAGGGCCCGTACGGCGCTTTCGCGGCGTTGGCAGAAGACTTGGCCCTCGTGGAGGAACCCGTGGCCTGCGCTCGACCTATTCGGGAAGCGCCGCCGGGTTCTGCGCGAGCAGCCCGCCGTCCACCCGGTACTCGGCGCCGGTCACGAACGACGAGCGCGGCCCCGCCAGGAACGCCACCACCTCGGCCACCTCCTCAGGACGGCCCACCCGCCCCAGCGGGTGGCTCTTGCCCCACTGCGCGACCTGCTCCTCCTGCGACAGCTCGCCCCGCCACAGGTCGGCCGCCCAGCGCAGCATCGGCGTGTCCACCGAGCCGGGGCAGACCGCGTTGACCCGGACGCCGTCGCGTGCGTGGTCCAGCGCCATGGCCTTGACCAGCCCGTTCAGCGCGGCCTTGCTCGCCGTGTACGCCGCCACCTGCGCCTGCGAGGCGAACGCCTGCACCGACGACACCACCACGATCGACCCGCCGCCCCTGGCCCGCAGCCGCGGCATCGCGGCCTTACAGGTCAGGTAGACGCCCTTGAGGTTGATGTCGAGCACCTCGTCCCAGACCTCCTCGGGGGTGTCCTCGACCGTGCCGTAGCGCTGCACGCCCGCACAGGTGACCACGATGTCGAGGCCGCCGTACCGGGAGACCGCGAGGTCCACCAGGGCGCGCATGTCATCGGCGCTGCGCACGTCGGCGACCCGGCCGGTGACGCGCTCGCCGTCGCGCTCGGCCTCCTTGTCCACGCCGCAGTACACCACCGAGGCGCCGCCGGCCGCGAGCCGCTCGACCACCGCCCGCCCGATGCCCAGCGAACCACCGGTGACCAGGGCCACCTTGCCGTCGAACTCGCTCATGCCACGACCTCCGCGCGCAACCTCAGCACCTTCGTCTCGTACGGCTCAAGCACCAGGGCCGTGCCGTTCTCCACGGCGGTGGCCAGGCCGTTGGTCGGCATGCCGGCGAACGGCTCGAGCCCGACCGTGTACGCCTCACCCCACCAGGGGTACCCCGTGGTGGCCCCGAACTCCTGCCACATCCACAGGTACGGCAGGAGCGCGGCGTCCCACTCCACCCGGAAACCGATCGCGCTCGTGATCTCGTACCAGCCTTCGGAGAAGCCGGTCAGGTAGACGATGTCGCTCGGTGTGCCGGGCTCGGGCACCACGCTCAGGTCCAGCTCGCCGCCGTCCGCGGCGGGCACGACCGGCCACTGCCAGGGACCGCCCGGCTCGACCCGGCGCCCGCCGGGCGCGATCGGGACGTCGTGCGGGATCACGGTGACGCCGTCGGGCAGCCGGATCCGCGCGCCCGGGTGCAGGAACGGCCGGCCGAACACGATGTGCTGGCCCCACATGGCGTGCAGCCGCCGCCCCGACTCGTTGGTGGCGGACGCCTCGATCTCCAGCGCGGCCGCGCCGTACCGCAGCCGCAGCACCTTCTCCATCCGGTACGGCAGCCGCCGCGTCCGCACGCTGAGCCGTACCGCGACCTCCTCGGGCGTGTCGGCCACCACCTCGCACGCCCACGGCAGCGCGGCCACCTCGCCGTGCTGGGCCAGCCGCGCGCCGCGGTACTCGCTGGGCGCGCCGCCGTTGGGGAAGATGTCCTGCCAGCCGCCCTCGTAGTAGTCGGCGAACGGCGCGACGTCGTCGGGTGCGCCCTGGAAGTGCTCGCGCGGGTCGCGCAGGCCGCGCGGGGTGAGCCAGACGAGGTCGGTGTCGGTGGGTTTGTGCAGGAACTCGATGACGTCGCCGCCCTTGCCGGGCAGCACGGTCACGCGCAGCCGCTCGTTCTCCAGCGTGACCGCGCGCATTCCCTCGATCGTGCCCTGTCGCAGGCGGGCCGCCCAGTTGCGCCTCACGTGAACGTCACATCCAGGAATCGGGGCCGGTAGATGGAGACGTCGTCGTAGTGGTCGGTGTTGACGAAGCTGTTGACGTTGTACGACATCACGAGCCCCGGCCCGTCGATCTCCGGGTGGGCGTGGGCGTTGTAGGTGAAGATGTTCCCGCCGGTCTCGGGGGTCGTGTAGACGTGCTGCTTGCCGGTGAAGGGGCCGGCGGGGGAGCAGGCGGAGTACGCGACGATGGTCGGGTTGAGCGGCTCGGTCGTGTCATGTGTGATCAGGACATATCCGGATCCGACCTTGCTGACGCTGTACTCGTTCGCTACGCCCTCCATGATCCGCGCGGAGTCGGCCTCGTTCGTCGACCAGCCGCCGCCCGCCGTGCGGTACTCCCACGTCCCGAGGAGGCTGTCGCCCTTGACCCTGGCGATGTGCATGTACTTCGGCGAGCCGTGGTCCTCGACCCCGTAGACGTAGGTGTAGCCGCCGTCCCTGAGGATGCCCGACGCCCAGGAGACGCCGTTGCCGCTGGGCAGCTCGTGCACGCTCAGCGGGCGCTCGAGCCGGCCCGGGGAGAAGCGCGCGACCACGTTGCGGTGCCAGCGCCAGTCCCACGCGCCGGGGCCGAAGCGCTCGTACTCCTGGTAGGTGACCTCCACGATGCCGCCGGCCGGCGTCGCGTCGCCGGCCCAGTACCAGTGATCCTCATCGCGCGGCGGCATCACGGCCTCGGGCGCGTCGGGGGTGCCGCCGTGGATGGTGGACAGGCGGCCGTCGCGCTCGACGGCGAAGGTGTTGTTGAGGAACACGGTCGTGCCGCCCTCCTCGACCACCGGCGGCCGGCCGCCGTCCGGTTCGACCTTGCCGAGGAACGTGTCGGAGAAGATCCACAGCTCGCGGCCGCCCGGCAGCTTCAGCGAGTAGGTGCCGTCGGCGCCCGTCCAGTCGTCGAGGCGGTTGTTGTCGTTGCCGTAGTCGGTGAACAGGCCGGTCAACCGGGCGTTGGGGGTGGCGCCCGCGACCGTGGGCGCACAGCCCGGGCTCGTCCGCGCCGTCCGCGCGGGCGACTGGCTCTGTGCGGTGGGTACGGGTTTCGGCGGGGCGGCCCGGGCGGGCTGGGGTACGGCGGTGAAGCCGAGCAACGCGATGGCGAGGGGTGCGAGGGCTGAGCGGAATCGCGCCATGACCGGTCCTAGGGGGAGGGGAGTTCCCTACAGTTCTAGTCATCAGATCACTTTGTGTCCAGGGGCGACGTGAGGTCTTCGCCCTGGGTGTTCCGGGCGGTTTCGGGGCCGGAAATCCGAATGACCGCCCGGCCGCCCGGCCGCTACCCTGCCGAGGTGGGCCACGTGGAAGCAGGACATCTGACGTACGTGCTGCCGGACGGGCGGCCGCTGCTCAACGACGTCTCCTTCCGGGTCGGCGAGGGCGTCAAGGCGGCGCTGGTCGGCCCCAACGGGGCCGGCAAGACCACGCTCTTGCGCCTCATCGCCGGTGACCTGCAGCCGGTCGAGGGCAGCGTCACGAGCTCCGGCGGGCTGGGCGTGATGCGGCAGTTCATCGGCAGTGTGCGCGACGGCAGCACCGTACGTGACCTGCTGCTCGGCGTCGCGCCGCCGGCCGTTCGCAAGGCCGCCGAGCGGCTCGACGAGGCCGAGCTCGCCATGATGGAGCGCGACGACGAGAAGACCCAGCTCCGCTACGCCCAGGCCATCAGCGACTACACCGACGCGGGCGGCTACGACATCGAGGTGCTCTGGGACACCTGCACGGTCGCCGCGCTCGGCCTGCCGTACGAGCGGGTCAAACACCGCGATGTGGCCACGCTGTCGGGCGGCGAGCAAAAGCGCCTGGTCCTGGAGGCGCTGCTGCGCGGCCCCGACCAGACCCTGCTGCTCGACGAGCCCGACAACTACCTCGACGTGCCCGGCAAGGAGTGGCTGGAGCGGCAGCTCCAGGAGACGCCCAAGACCGTGCTGCTGGTCAGCCACGACCGGCAGCTCCTGGCCCATGCGGCCGAGCGCATCATCACCGTCGAGTCGGGCAACGTCTGGATCCACGGCGGCGGCTTCGCCACGTACGCCGAGGCGCGCAGGGCCCGCAACGAGCGCCTCGACGAGCTGCGCAGGCGCTGGGACGAAGAGCACGCGAAGCTCAAGTCCCTGGTCAACATGCTCAAGAACAAGGCCCGCTACAACGACGGCATGGCGCCCGCGTACCACGCCGCCCAGACCAGGCTGCGCAAGTTCGAGGAGGCGGGGCCGCCCGAGGTCGCGCCGAGCGAGCAGCACATCTCGATGCGGCTGCGCGGCGGGCGCACCGGCAAGCGCGCGGTGATCTGCGAGCGGCTGGAGCTGACCGGCCTGATGCGCCCGTTCGACCTGGAGGTCTGGTACGGCGAGCGGGTCGCCGTGCTCGGCTCCAACGGCTCGGGCAAGTCCCACTTCCTGCGCCTGCTGGCCGGCGAGCCGGTCGCGCACGAGGGCGTGGCCAGGCTGGGCGCGCGCGTGGTGCCCGGCCACTTCGCCCAGACTCACACCCGCCCTGACCTGCTCGGCCGTACGCCGGTCGAGATCGTCATGACCGAGCACGGCAAGCTCAAGAACGAGGCGATGAGGGCGCTGGCCCGCTACGAGCTGGCGGGCCGCGTCGCCGAACAGCGCTTCGAGACGCTCTCCGGCGGCCAGCAGGCCCGGCTGCAGATCCTGCTGCTGGAGCTGTCCGGCGCCACGCTGCTGCTGCTCGACGAGCCGACCGACAACCTCGACCTGGCCAGCGCCGAGGCGCTGCAGGCGGGACTCGACGCGTTCGAGGGCACGGTGCTCGCGGTCACCCACGACCGGTGGTTCGCCGCCGACTTCGACCGCTACCTCGTCTTCGGCTCCGACGGCACGGTCTACGACTCGCCCGAGCCGGTCTGGGACGAGACCAGGGTGGTGCGCCCGCGCTGACCGCGCCGGACCAGAGGGCGGCAAAGAGTTGGTACGCCTGGCGCGTGTCCGGTGACGGGCGTGCCCATGGCCGGGTTATCACGGCAAAGTGATCCCGCGTAGCCGAACCGTCAGCCTCCTCGCACTCGGGGCGATCTGCCTCGCCGGGTGCGCGAGCGAGGAACGTCCCGTCAAGCCGCAGCTCAAGCCGCTCGCGCTCAAAGAGCAGGTCTCGAACATCGTCAAGTCCGCCGACGGCTACGCCGTCAACTGGGCGGGCGTGCTGACCAACGCCAACCCGTGGCACTTCGGCGAGCACGTGGTGGCCACCATCGTCGGCCAGGATGCCAAGGGCGCCGAGGTGCTGAAGCTGGACCAGCCGCTCGACGCGGTGCCGCCGGGCGGATCGCTGGCGTTCACCGGGCAGGCGCCCACTTCGGTGAAGCCGGCGAAGGTGACGATCCAGTACCGTCCGGCGCAGTGGCGGCAGGCGGCGCGAATTCCGTCGGCGTTCCGGCCGTTTCCGATCAGCCGGGTGCAGACATTGCCGCAAAAAGACGGAACTTACCTGATTACCGGATATGTCGATAATCCGTATCAAATGCCGGTGAGCAGCCTGGTCGTGACCGCGATGCTGCGCGACAAATCCGGCAAGCTGCTTGGTGGCGGCGACACGTTCGTGGACGACGTGAAGCCTGGCAGCCCGCCGCGTTTCGTGCTGTCGGTGCTCGGGCTGCCCAAGAACGCCAAGGTCGCCAAGACCGAGGTCACCGCCAGGACCTGGGGGTCCACCGGGCGCCCGTACGAGGAGCTGGCGCTGGCCGGGACGGTGCCGATGCACACCGTCAAGCCGACGACCGAGCCGTTCGCGGTGGACAGGAGCACTGCGGTCGTATCCGAACTCAAGCAGTGATTTCCGCAAATTTCGGGCGTAAATGGTTTGCGGTGGGATATTTCCGTACGGGATTCCGCCCGCTCTCCGACAAGAACCCGCGATAAGCCCGGAAGTGGTGGAACTACTAGTTACGGATCCATTACCTTCGGTCACATGACTGACCGCGTCCTGGTGGAAGCACTCCGCGCCCGCGATCCAGGGGCGATCGCCGCGCTCTACGACGCGTACGCGGAGAGCGTCTACCGCTACTGCTGGTCCCTGCTGCTGAGCGCCGAGAGCGCCCAAGTGGCGCTCCGCGACACGCTGATCGCCGCCGAGGCGCACGCCGGCGCCCTCGCCGAGCCCGACAGGCTGCGCACCTGGCTGTTCGCGCTGGCCAGGGCCGAGTGCCTGCGCCGCAGGGCCGCCGAATCACCCGGCACCGACCAGGGCCTCGCCGAGGCGCCGCAGCCCGACGACCCCGCCGACGCCGACCTGCGCGTCATGGCGTGGCACGCCGTACACGGCCTGCCCGCGCCCGAACGCGAGGTGCTCGAGCTCGTCCACCGCCACCGGCTGCCCGCGCCCGAGCTCGCGCAGGTGCTCTCGCTGCCCGTACGCCAGGTCGAGCTGCTGCACGAGCAGGCGCGCGAGAGCCTGGGCGACGCGATCACCGCCGAGGTGCTGGCCAGGAAGGGGCCCTACGACTGCCCCCGCCGCGCCCGCATCCTGTCCGGCTTCACCGGCGAGCTCACCGCCGAGATGCGCGAGCACCTCGTCCGCCACCTGCCGCGCTGCGAGGTCTGCTCGCCCCACCGGGGCCGCCAGGTCTCCGTCGCCAAGGTCTACGAGCTGCTGCCCGAGCCCGCACTGCCCGAGACGCTGCGCGTACGCGTGCTGAGCTGCTTCGCCGACCCCGAACTCCTGCCCTACCGCCGCTACGTCGCCCGCCGCACCGCCGCGCTCGGCGCCGCCGGGTTTCCCCTTCCCGCCGCGCACCACGTTCGGCGGTGGCCTCAGGCGGTGGCGGGCGCGCTGGCGGCGGTCGCGACCGTGGTGGCGATAGCGGTCATCTTCCAGCACATCGGACGCGAGAACGGCGGCGTGACCGGCGTCGCCACGGCCGCCTTCCCCGCCACCGGCGAGCCGCCCGGCATCCGCCTGCCCTGGCAGGCCGATCCCGAGGACGTACCGCTCACCGTCATGCCCATCCTCGACGCCACCGCCACCCGCCCCCTGGGCGTCACCGGTTCCCCCGCCCAGCCCCCACCGGCGGACCCGATGACCACGACCCCGGCCACGTCGTTCCCGAGCACCATCTCGGCCCCGCCGACGGAACACCCGGCCCCGCCGACGGAACACCCGGCCCCGCTGGCGACGACCCACCCCGCCTCGCCGCCGCCCCCGCCTCAGTCCCCGCCCCCGAGCAACCTCACCCCACCCGCAAGCTCCCCGTCTCCACCCCCCTCGCAGACCGCCCCCACAAGACCACCCCACACGAAGCACCCCCACCACACCAAACACCCGCACCCGCAGCACCCGCCCCGCCCCCACCCATGGCCACCCCACACCCGCACCCCCACCCCCACGACACCCCCCACAGAACACACACCCACCCAAACCCCCACACCCCCTCCGACCACCGCCACCCCACCCCCGACAACCCCGATCCCAGACAACCGCAGCTGACCGAGTACCTCCCCTCGCCCCTCCACACCCCCCAAAGCCTTTAGCCTCCCGCGCCCCACGCCTCGCGCCGCACGCTGTGCGCCCGCGCCGCAGGCTGTGCGTCCGCGCCGCAGGCTGTGTGTCCGCGCCGCAGGCTGTGTGTCCGCGCCGCATGCCGCGCGCCCCGCGCCGGGCGTCCGTCTTGTGTGACGCGTTCGCGTAGCTGCCCCTGCCGCGTGTCCGCCGTGCTTCCGGGCGTTGCGCCTTGACCGTGTGCTCGCTCCACGTCCTACGCTCGCGGCTTCGCCCCGCGTCTCGCGTTCACGTGCTTGCCCGCGCCGCGCCCCCGCCGCACGCCGCGCGGTCGCGCTTCGGGTTGCCGCCTTCGCGGGTGGTCTGAGCACGTTCCCTGCCTCTCTTCAGCCGGTCCTGAACTCTGGCGAAAAGCCGCGGGCGAGGGGCGTCGCCCTCGCCGGCGTCGGTTCCAAGGGCCTCGGCCGGGCGTGGCCTGGTCCCTGGGCGGCCCGGACCGTGGAGAAAGATCACCGTTTGGCCAGTGGTTCGGAAAGGGGCAGGTGAGGCTCGGTACAGTCACGTTACGTGTGTTATCTCACGGGAATCGTGCGCATAGAGTAACCAACGGTTTCAGGGGGACCTATGCGCGCATTCCGGGCCGGGCTCCTCGCTGTCTGCCTGCTCGCCACCTGTTCGCCGTGCCCGCCGGCCGAGGCCAAGCCCCGGGGGCCGTCCGCCCGGGACGTCAAGAAGGCCCGCCAGCTCGTACGCCACCGCTCCCACCAGCTCAGCAAGACCACGGCGGCCCTGGTCACCGCCCAGTCGCGGCTGGACCGGCTGGCGGCCGAGGTGGAGCGCCTGGTGGAGGCGTACAACGGGGAGATGGTCCGGCTGCGCCGGGCCGAGCAGGCGCACGAGCAGGCCACGGCCCGGCTGGCGGCCGCCGACGCGGAGGTGGAGCGGGCCCGCCAGGACGTCGCGCTGCTCGCCGCCGAGAGCTACGGCGGCCTGGGAACGGTCAAGCCGTACATGGCCATGCTGGCGGACCGGGGCGGTACGGAGGGGTTCCTGCACCGGGCGAGCGTGCTCGGCTACCTGGAGGAGGAGCAGGCGGCGGTCATGCGGCGGCTGCGCGACGCCCAGGAGGTGGCCGCGATTCTCCGGACGCAGGCCGCCCGCGCCCACGCCGAGCGGCTGAGGGCGGCGGAGAGCGTACGCAAGGCGAAGGTCGCCGCCGAGGCGGCGGTGGCGCGGCAGCGGCGCGAGACGAAAGAGCTGATGGCCCGCAAGACGACCCTGCAGCGCAAGGTGAACGCCGCCCGCGCCCGCGCCCGGCTGCTGGCCAGGCGGCGGAACGCGGCGCTGTCAGGGCTCGTGAGGGGTGGTTCGAGGCTGGGGGACGTGGCCGCGAACTGGGCGCTCACCCAGCTCGGCAAGCCGTACGTGTGGGCGGCGGCCGGCCCCGACACCTATGACTGCTCGGGGCTGACGATGCGGGCCTGGGAGAAGGCCGGCGTGCGGCTGGACCACTGGACGGGCACCCAGTGGACGTCGGGCCCGCACGTGCCGCTCAACCGGCTTCGCCGGGGCGACCTGGTGTTCTTCGCCCACGTCAGCGGCGACCCCTCGACGATCCACCACGTCGGCATCTACGTCGGGCGCGGCCAGATGGTGCACGCGCCGCAGACCGGAGACGTCGTACGGGTGGCCTCGATCTACCGCGGGGACCTGGTGGGCGCCACCAGGCCCCGCTGACGAGGGTCAGTGGTGGCCGTGCTCCTTGGCCCGGCGGAACGAGCGCTCGATCTCGGCCTCGGCCTCGATGCGGCCCACCCAGTTGGCGCCTTCGACGGACTTGCCCGGCTCGAGGTCCTTGTAGACCTCGAAGAAGTGCTGGATCTCCAGCCGGTCGAACTCCGAGACGTGGTGAATGTCCTGGATGTGGTGCATGCGGGGGTCGGTGGACGGCACGCACAGCACCTTGTCGTCACCGCCCTTCTCGTCGGTCATCCGGAACATCCCCACCGCCCGGCACGTGATGTAGCACCCCGGGAACGTCGGCTCCTGAAGCAGCACCAGCGCGTCGAGCGGGTCGCCGTCCTCGCCGAGGGTGTTCTCGATGAAGCCGTAGTCGGCGGGGTACTGCGTGGAGGTGAACAGCAGCCGGTCAAGCCTGATCTTGCCGGTCTCGTGGTCCACTTCGTACTTGTTCCGTTGTCCCTTGGGAATCTCAACGACAACGTCGAACTCCACCGCGGTTCCTCCGCTCAGGCCCCCGGGCACCCCCGGCTGGGCATTAATGTCTCGTAAGCGAACACAGGAGAGAGGGCAGGCGACGTGGCGCGGCGTGACCGGTTGGTGATGCTGACCACCCTCGCCGTGCTCCAGGTCCTGACGATCGTCATCGGCGTCTACGCGATAGCGACCGACTTCAACCTGAGCGCGCTGACGAGCGGGTCCGCTTCGACCGATCCGACGGCGTCGCCGGCGGAAGGCTCTCCACCCGTCCCCGTGGTCACCGCGGGGCCTGTGCTGGCCCAGCTTTCGGCGAAGTCAGGAGACGGACCTCTCCCGACTAAGGGTACTTTGACGAAGCAGTTGGCCAGTGCGCTGGGTGACGGTGCGCTCGGCGAACGTGTGGGCGCGGCCGTCATCGACACCGCCACGGGCGAGCAGCTCTTCGCCTCCGGCGCCGACACTCCCATCACCCCCGCGTCCACCACCAAGGTCATCACCACGACGGCGGCCCTGGCCTCGCTCGGCCCCGACGCCCGGCTGTCCACCCGCGTCGTCCAGGGGCCGAAGCCCGCGACCATCGTCCTGGTCGGCGGCGGCGACCCCATGCTCGCCGGTCCCCGCGCCAAGCAATCCGGCTACCCCAAGCAGGCGAGCCTGAACACCCTCGCCGCCCGTACCGCCGCCGCGCTCAAGGCGCAGGGTGTGCGCAAGGTCACGCTCTTCTACGACGACACCCTGTTCACCGGCAGCCCTGAGGCGCCCGGCTGGAAGCCCAACTACATCCCCGACGGCGAGGTCGCCCCCGTGCACGCCCTCATGATCGACGAGGGCCGGCAGAACCCGGGCATGCGCGCTCCCCGGGTGCAGAACCCGCCCCAGCACGCCGCCGACGCCTTCCGCGGGCTCCTCGCCAAGCAGGGCATCTCGGTCGCCAAGTCCGTACGTCCGGCGAAGGCCCCCGCCGGCGCCGCCGAGCTGGGCCGGGTCGACTCCGCGCCCCTCTACGCGCTCGTCGAGCACACCCTCACCCGCAGCGACAACGACCTCGCCGAAGCCCTCATGCGGCACGTCGCGATCAAGGAGGGGCAGGAGGCGTCGTTCGCCGGCGGCGCCAAGGCCGTGCTCGCCGTGCTCCAGCGCCTCGGGATCGCCCAGAACGTCGCGCTCTCCGACGGCAGCGGCCTGTCCATCCGCAACCGCATCAGCCCCAACGCCCTCGCCAAGGCCATCGCCCTGGCCGGCTCGCCCCAGCACCCCGAGCTGCGCGCCGTCGCCACCGGCATGCCCATCGCCGGCTTCTCCGGCACGCTCGGCAACGGACGGCGCTTCGTCGACAGCCGCAGCAAGGACCAGGTCGGGCTCGTACGCGCCAAGACCGGCACGCTCAACCACGTCAACACCCTGGCCGGGTTCGCCACCACCAAGGACGGGCGGCTGGTCACGTACGCGTTCATGGCCGACCGGGTGCCGGTCAACGCCGAGCCCGTGCTCGACCGGCTGGCGGCCATCGTCGCGCGCTCCTGAGCCCGGTCCCTCGCGGGTTCCCGAGCCCGGCCTGTCGCAGGTTCCTGGGCCGGTCCTTCGCGGGGCGGACGAGAAACACGTACCGTGGACGTTATGCAGGTGATCGACTGGGATCTGGCCGTCACGACCGGCACGCGCCTCGTGCGCCCCGGCCCTCAAGTGAGCCGGGAGGAGGCCAGGCAGGCCGTCACCGAGCTCCGCACCCTGTCGCGCGAGGCCGAAGGGCACGTCCGGCAGTTCACCAAAATCCACACGGAGGCCGCGCCGCGACCGGCGACCATCGTCGACCGGCCCGGCTGGATCAGGGCCAACGTCGAAGGCTTCCGCGTGGTGCTCGAGCCACTGACCCAGCGCATGGGCAACTCCGAGAACCAGCCGCCGGCCATCGTCAGCGCCGTCGGCTCCCGCATCACGGGCGTCGAGGTCGGGGCGGTCCTCGCCTTCCTCGCCTCCCGCGTGCTCGGGCAGTACGAGCTGTTCCTGCCGCCCGATCCCACCGGGCAGGAGCCCGCCGGTCGGCTCACCCTCGTCGCCCCCAACATCGTCCACGCCGAGCGCGAGATGGGCGTCAACCCCCACGACTTCCGCCTCTGGGTGTGCCTGCACGAAGAGACCCACCGCGTGCAGTTCACCGGCGTTCCCTGGCTGCGCGAGTACGTGCGCTCGCAGATGACGGAGTTCCTGCTCGCCTCCGACCTCGACCTGCCCACGCTGCTCGAACGCCTGCGCAGCGCCGCCGACACCGTGGCCGACGTCGTACGCGGCGGCGAGGGCAACCTCATCGACGCCATCCAGTCGCCGGGGCAGAAGGAGATCCTCGACCGGCTCACGGCCGTGATGACCCTCGTGGAGGGGCACGGCGACTACGTCATGGACGCGGTCGGGCCGTCCGTGGTCCCGTCGGTGGCCGAGATCCGCTCGAAGTTCGCCCAGCGCCGCGAGGGCGGCTCCCGTCTCGACCGCACGGTCCGGCGGCTGCTGGGGATCGAGGTCAAGATGAAGCAGTACGCGGAGGGCTCCGCCTTCGTCCGTACCGTCGTGGACCGGGTGGGGATGGACGGCTTCAACAAGGTCTGGACCTCCCCTGAAACCCTCCCCACCACCCCGGAGATCGCCGACCCCACGGCCTGGATCAGCCGCGTCATCGGCACCCCCGCCCTCCCCGCCTGACGCGGTCGTGGGCGCCGGACGCGGTTGCGAGGGGATGCCGGGTGGGCGCGCGGGCGCCGGACGACGACGTTGCACGTTGCGGCCGGATGCCGCGCCGGAGGCACGCTGAGTGGCGACCGCAGCCGGCGCGGCGGGTGACGCTCTCGCGCTCCGGCCGGCCGCCCTCACCCTGAGCCCCCGGTCTCGACGCTCACCCCGCGAGATCTCCCGACCGCCGGGCCACGCCCCCACCGGGTTCCGAGCGCCAGGCCGCGTTCGAGCTTCTCGCAAGTACCGGGCCGCATCCCGAGGGCTTCTTGCGGGTGCCGGGCCGCATCCCGAGGGCTTCTTGCGGGTGCCGGGCCGCGTCCCCGAGGGCTTCTCCCGAGCGCCGGGCGGCGCGTCCGCGGGCTTCTCCCGAGCGCCGGGTCGGCGGGGTGTGGTGCGGCGGAGTCCGGCGCTCGTGGTCGGCGGGGAGGCGGCTGCCGGCGTCGACGGTGACTGGCGCGCCCCGGGGACTGTCTTCGGGCTCGTCGAGTGCCGCGCGCGGTGGCGGGAGAATGGGGGCGTGGGTCCGCATCCGGCTGTTGCCGACGTTCGCCGGGCCGTGCGGGAGGCGCTGGCCGATCTGCCGCACGGCGCGCTCGTTCTCGTGGCATGCAGCGGCGGGGCCGATTCGGTGGCGCTGGCGGCGGCGGCGGGGTTCGTGGCGCCGCGCGTGAAGCTGCGTGCCGGGCTGGTGACGGTCGATCACCGGCTGCAGGAGGGGTCGGGGGAGCGGGCCGCAGAGGTGGTGTCGCTCGGCGCGAAGCTGGGGCTGGAGCCGGCGGAGGCGATCGCCGTGACGGTCGGTACGAACGGCGGCCCGGAGGCGGCGGCCAGGGAGGCGAGGTACGCCGCGCTGGCGGAGGCGGCCGACCGGCTGGGCGCGGAGGCGGTGCTGCTCGGTCACACCCGCGACGATCAGGCGGAGACGGTGCTGCTGGGCCTGGCCAGGGGCAGCGGTACGCGCAGCCTGTCGGGGATGGCGGCCGTGGCGGGACGGTATCGCCGCCCGTTCCTGGGCATCCCGAGGAGGACGACGAGGGCGGCCTGCGAGGCGCTGGGCCTGACCCCGTGGGACGACCCGCACAACGAGGATCCCAGGTTCACGAGGGTCAGGGTCCGCAGGAGGGTGCTGCCGGTCCTGGAGGAGGAGCTGGGCCCGGGGGTGGCGGAGGCGCTGGCGCGGACGGCCGCGCTGGCCCGTGAGGACGCGGACGCGCTCGACGAGTGGGCGGACGCTGCGTACGAAAATTGCGCTCTTAGCGATATCGGCGGGTCGGTACGGCTGGCGGTGGCGGAGCTGGAGAAGCTGCCGGACGCCGTCAGGCGGCGGGTGCTGCGCAGGGCGGCGATCAC
Source organism: Nonomuraea sp. NPDC049309 (assembly GCF_043196965.1). Lineage (NCBI taxonomy): Bacteria > Bacillati > Actinomycetota > Actinomycetes > Streptosporangiales > Streptosporangiaceae > Nonomuraea > Nonomuraea sp. NPDC049309. The sequence goes on from NZ_JBICSH010000002.1 coordinate 1,168,455, forward strand.
GGCGGGAGCGCCGTCCGGCGCGCTTTCGGCCACGCACGTGCTGGCCGTGGACCGGCTGGTCACGCACTGGCGGGGGCAGAAAGCGGTGGACCTGCCCGGGGGTCTGTCGGCCGTCCGGCGGTATGGCACCCTGATATTCGCCATCAGTCCCATCCCGTAAGGAACCACAGGTGGACGCTGCCGACATGGGCAATGACCTGGAAAAGGTGCTCATTCCCGAGGACGAGCTCCAGGCGAAGATCAAAGAACTCGCGGCCCGCATAGACGAGGATTACGCGGGCAAGGAAGTGCTTCTGGTTGGGGTGCTCAAGGGCGCGGTCATGGTGATGGCCGACCTGGCCAGAGCGCTGCACGTGCCGGTGCAGATGGACTGGATGGCGGTGTCGTCGTACGGGGCGGGCACCAAGTCGTCCGGCGTCGTACGCGTGCTGAAAGACCTCGACACCGACATCATGAACCGCCATGTGCTGATCGTCGAGGACATCATCGACTCGGGCCTGACCCTGCACTGGCTGCTGGAAAACCTGAAGTCGCGCAATCCGGCGTCGCTGGAGATCTGCGCCGCGCTGCGGAAACCCGACGCGGTCAAGGTGCCGATCGACGTCAAATACGTGGGCTTCGACATTCCCAGCGAGTTCGTCATCGGTTATGGGCTCGACTACGCGGAGCGATACCGCAACCTGCCGTTCATCGGCACCCTCGCTCCGCACGTATATCGATAACGGATAGGGCCCTCCGTTTCGGCAATGGCCGGGAACATGGCGCAACCTGACGTACGTTGATAGGGCAAGGCCGGTGCAGCGGGCGGGTCCCTCCGTGCGCTTCGCCGGTGTACCTTCAGACTCCGGGAGGGTGACCCCGTGTCCCCTTCGGGTAGTCAGAAGTCGCGGTGTCGGATGCCGCGGCCCCGGGCGTGCCCGGGGTTCCAGGCCATGGTCAGGAAGGGACGGGCCCGCAAGGGGTTCCGCATCGGATGGATCTCAAGCGATTTACACGTGGGCCACTGCTGTGGATCCTGGGCATCGTCGTGCTGCTCCTCCTCGTCACTCAGCTCTGGAGTGGCGGTGGCAATTACAAGACGGCCGACACGTCCTTGGTTCTTCAGCAGATTCGCGCCGGAAACGTCAGCAACGCCAAGATCGTCGACAAGGACAACCGGATCGAGGTGAAGCTCATCAACCCGGTCGCGGTTGAGCCGGGCGGCACTCCGACCAACCTCATCCAGTCCGACTGGGTCACCGGCTACGGCAGCAAGCTGACCGACGAGCTGCAGGCCCAGGTCGACGCCGGCAAGACCAAGAGCTTCACGACCGAGGTGCCGCAGGAGAACGTCCTGCTGAGCCTGCTGGTCAGCTTCCTGCCGATCGTCATCATCGTGCTGATCTTCCTGTTCATCATGAACCAGATGCAGGGCGGCGGCTCGCGGGTGATGAACTTCGGCAAGTCGAAGGCGAAGCTCATCACGAAAGACACCCCCAAGACCACGTTCGCCGATGTCGCGGGTGCGGATGAGGCCATCGAGGAGCTGCAGGAGATCAAGGAGTTCCTGCAGGCCCCGGCGAAGTTCCAGGCGATCGGCGCCAAGATCCCCAAGGGCGTGCTGCTCTACGGCCCGCCCGGCACCGGTAAGACCCTGCTGGCCCGCGCGGTCGCCGGCGAGGCCGGGGTGCCGTTCTACTCGATCTCGGGTTCCGACTTCGTCGAGATGTTCGTCGGTGTCGGAGCCTCCCGCGTGCGCGATCTGTTCGAGCAGGCGAAGGCGAACGCCCCCGCGATCATCTTCATCGACGAGATCGACGCCGTCGGCCGCCATCGCGGCGCCGGCCTGGGCGGCGGTCACGACGAGCGCGAGCAGACGCTCAACCAGCTCCTCGTCGAGATGGACGGCTTCGACGTCAAGGGCGGCGTGATCCTCATCGCCGCGACCAACAGGCCCGACATCCTCGACCCGGCGCTGCTGCGTCCCGGCCGTTTCGACCGGCAGGTCACGGTCGACCGTCCCGACCTGGAGGGCCGCAAGGGCATCCTCAAGGTCCACGGCCGCGGCAAGCCGTTCGCGCCCGACGTCGACCTCGACGTCATCGCGCGCCGCACCCCAGGGTTCACCGGCGCCGACCTGGCCAACGTGATCAACGAGGCGGCCCTGCTCACCGCGCGGGCCGACAAGAAGCTGATCACGATGGACGTCCTCGAGGAGTCGATCGACCGCGTCATGGCAGGGCCCGAGCGCAAGAGCCGGGTCATGTCCGACAAGGAAAAGAAGATGATCGCCTACCACGAGGGCGGTCACGCGCTGGTGGCGCACGCGCTGCCCAACTCCGACCCGGTCCACAAGATCACGATCCTGTCCCGCGGCCGCGCCCTCGGTTACACGATGACGCTGCCGATGGAGGACAAGTTCCTGGCCACCAGGTCGGAGATGATGGATCAGCTCGCGATGCTGCTGGGCGGCCGCGCGGCGGAGGAGCTCGTCTTCCACGAGCCCACCACCGGCGCCTCCAACGACATCGAGAAGGCCACGGCCGTCGCCCGCCGCATGGTGACCGAGTACGGCATGAGCGAGCAGCTCGGCGCCCGTAAGTTCGGCACCGGCCAGGCGGAGGTGTTCCTGGGCCGCGAGATGGGCCACGAGCGCGACTACTCCGAGAAGATCGCCTCCACGATCGACGAGGAGGTCCGCCGGATGATCGAGACGGCGCACGACCAGGCGTGGGACATCCTGGTCGAGTACCGCGACGTGCTCGACAACCTGGTGCTGGAGCTCATGGAGAAGGAGACCCTCTCCCGCGAGCAGGTGCTGGAGATCTTCGCTCCCGTGGTGGTCAAGGAGCACCGCCCGTCCTACGCCGGTTACGGCAAGCGGCTGCCCTCCGACCGCCCGCCCATCCTGACCCCGAAGGAGCAGTCGGCCAACGGCGCGCTCACCAACGGCGGTCAGAAGGACGCGCTGCCCTCTGGGGACAGCACGTCGTGACCCAGCACGACGTCGACCTCGGGCGGATCGAAAAGGCCGTTCGCGAGATCCTCTACGCCATCGGCGAGGATCCCGACCGCGACGGCCTGATCGAGACGCCCGCCAGGGTCGCCCGCGCCATGGCCGAGCAGTTCTCCGGGCTCGGCCAGACGCCGGAGGACGTGCTCAACAAGGTGTTCGACGTCGATCACGACGAGATGGTGCTCGTACGCGACATCGAGGTCTACTCGACCTGCGAGCACCACCTCGTCCCGTTCCACGGCCTGGCCCACGTCGGCTACATCCCCAACGAGAAGGGCCAGGTCACGGGGCTGTCCAAGCTGGCCAGGCTGGTCGACGTGTTCGCCCGCAGGCCGCAGGTGCAGGAGCGGATGACCTCGCAGATCGCCGACGCGCTCATGCGGGTGCTGGAGCCGCGCGGGGTCATCGTCGTGGTGGAGTGCGAGCACCTGTGCATGACGATGCGCGGCGTGCGCAAGCCGGGCGCGAAGACCGTCACGTCGGCGGTGCGCGGCGACTTCCGTACGAGTGACAAGACCCGGTCCGAGGCCATGGCGCTCATCCTCGGGCGCTGATCTGCTCGCACGCGGCGAACGGGGTACCCACGATGTCAGCAGGTGCGAAGAAGCGCCTAGGCTTGGCCCATGACTAGCGTGCCCATCAGCGTGCCGGGAGGTGCGGAGCGGTGCCTCGTCATGGGTGTGGTCAACGTGACGCCCGACTCCTTCTCCGACGGCGGTAAGTGGTTCGACCCCGAGGCCGCCGTCCGGCATGGCTTCGACCTGGTGCGCGAGGGCGCCGACATCGTCGACGTGGGCGGCGAGTCCACCCGTCCGGGCGCGGCCAGGGTCTCGCAGGAGGAGGAGCTGGCCCGGGTGGTCCCGGTGATCCGGGAGCTGGCCGCCGGCGGGGTGGTGGTCAGCGTCGACACGATGCGCGCCGAGGTCGCGCAGGCGGCCGTGGAGGCGGGGGCGCGGCTGGTCAACGACGTGAGCGGCGGTCTCGCCGACCCGGAGATGCCGCGCGTGGTGGCCGCGACCGGCGTCGCCTACGTGGTCATGCACTGGCGTGGCCACAGCCATGACATGGACAGCCGCGCCATCTACACCGACGTGGTGACGGAGGTGCGCGAAGAGCTGAGCAAGCGGGTCGATCTGGTGCTGGCCGAGGGCGTCACGGAGGAGCAGATCGTGCTCGATCCGGGCCTCGGTTTCGCCAAGAACGCCGAGCACAACTGGGCGCTGCTGGCCGGCATCCCCCGCCTGGCCGAGCTGGGCTTCCCGCTGCTGATCGGGGCTTCACGCAAACGGTTCCTGGGGCGCCTGCTGGCCGATCCCGACGGCACGCCCAGGCCGTTCAGCCGCTGCGACGACGCCACGCTGGCGGTGACCGCGCTGGCCGCCCAGGCCGGAGCCTGGTGCGTGCGCGTGCACGAGGTACGTCCCAACGCCGATGCCGTGCGCGTGGCCGCCGCATGGAAGAGAGCCGGAGCAGGCACATGAGCAGCGTCGACACCGCCGCCGTCGAGACGGTGAACCAGGAGTTCTACGCCGCCATCGAAAGCGGCGACCTGGACAAGATGACCGAGATCTGGGCCGAGGACACCGCCGACGACCAGGTGAGCTGCGTCCACCCGGGCTGGACCCTGCTGACGGGCCGCTCCGAGGTGCTGCGGTCGTGGGCCCTGATCATGGCCAACACCACCTACATCCAGTTCGTGCTGACCGACGTCAACACCACCGTGCTGGGTGACGTGGCCGTCCTGACCTGCGTGGAGAACATCCTGACCGCGGGGGAGGAGGGCGAGGCGAGCTTCGCCGCGGGCAAGGTGGTGGCGAGCAACGTCTACATCCGCACCCCGCAGGGCTGGCGGCTGTGGATGCATCACGGGTCGCCGGTGCTGCAGGCCGACGACGACGATGAGGAGGAAGGCGAGCTTGAGCGCTGACCGCATCACCCTGAAGGGCCTGCGCGTCAGGGGGAGGCACGGCGTGCTCGCTGCGGAGCGCGATTTGGGGCAGGAGTTCGTCGTGGACGCCACTCTGTACCTCGACACCGCGCCCGCGGCGGCCGGCGACGACCTCACCAAGACCGTGCACTACGGGGAGCTCGCGCAGGACCTGGCCGCGGTGGTGGAGGGTGAGCCGGTCGCGCTGATCGAGACGCTCGCCCAGCGGCTGGCCGACGTGTGCCTGGCGCGCGAGCCGGTGCGCAAGGTCGAGGTGAGCGTGCACAAACCGGCGGCGCCGATTCCGCTGCCGTTCGACGACGTGATCGTGACCATCGAGCGGAGCCGCGCATGAAGGTGGTGCTCTCACTCGGCAGCAACCTGGGGCGCAGGTTCACGACCCTCCAGGGGGCGGTGGACACCCTGTTCGACGCCCCCGGGCTGGAGTTCGTCAAGGCGTCCCCGGTCTACGAGACCGACCCCGTGGGCGGCCCCGGCGGGCAGCGGCCGTACCTCAACGCGATCGTCATCGCGGAGACCACGCTGGAGCCGCGCACGCTCCTGGAGCGGGCGCTGAGCGTGGAGAACGCGTTCGGCCGCGAGCGCCTTGAGCGCTGGGGCCCGCGTACCCTCGACATCGACCTGATCGTGGTGGGCGACGTCGTCTCCGACGACCCCGAGCTGACGCTGCCGCACCCGCGGGCGCACGAACGCGCGTTCGTGCTGGTGCCGTGGGCGGCCGCCGACCCCGAGGGGGAGCTGCCCGGCAAGGGCGCGGTGGCCGGGTTGCTCGAAGGGCTCGATCGGCGGGGCGTGCGCCTGCGTGAGGATCTCAAGCTGCAGAGGCCCGATTGAAGCCAACGTCTCCTGGTCCCCTCGTCGGCATCCTGATCATCGTCTCCCTGGCGACCTGGGCGGCGATCATGATGGGCGACTACGGCGGCTGGCCGGTGCTGCCGTGGACCGCGATCCCCACGCTGCTGCTGCTGGCGCTGGGCGAGGGCTACAGCGGCTGGGCCACCAAGGCGAGGATCGCGCGCAAGCCCGGCACCAAGCCGGTCGAGCCGCTCGCGGTGGCCCGCCTCGCCGCGCTGGCCAAGGCGTCGGCGTACGCGGGCGCGGTCTTCGGCGGCATCTTCGCCGGCTTCGCGCTGCACACCTCGCAACTGCTCGACCGCGAGACGCCGCGCGGCGAGTTCTTCATCGCGACGGGCTCGTTCGTGTCGTGCGTGCTGCTCGTCTGCGCCGCGCTCTACCTGGAGCACTGCTGCAAGGTGCCGAAGAAGCCCGAGGACGAGCAGCCGCGCGACTAGCGCTCGTCCGGCTGGCCCTCCTCGACGGCCCGCCGCGCGGCGGCGAGGCGGTCGTGCCACATCTCGCGCTGCAGCAGGCGCAGCGCGCGGCGCAGCACGTCGCTCGGCCGCTCACCTTCCCGCAACGCGGTACGGATGATCCGCTCGTCCTCGGCGTTGGCCCGGAAGGCGATCTCAGCCATGTCTTGAGCTTATGGACCCGCCGACGGCCTTGTCCTGCGTTTGGCCGACCGGGGCGCGGCGGCGGCCGAACAGGTAGATGACGGGGGCGGTGCAGATCAGCGGCCCGACGATCGCGAGCGGGCGTTCGAGCCACCACACGAGGTCGGGCGGGATCGTGTCGCCGAGCGTGCCGAACAGCCACCACGACAGGCCGAGCGAGATGGCCATGCCGGTGGTGTGGAAGAGGAACAGCGGCAGCGAGTAGCGGTTGATGAACGCGTTGAGCCGCCGCCACCGCGGCCGTTCGAGCACCTGCTCCATGGCCGGGCGCAGCACCTCGACCAGCCCGATCTGGAACAGCAGCAGCGCGACGATGACGAACGTGGGCGGCGCCATGTTCGACCACTTGTCGCCCGGCACGCCCACCATCGAGCCCGGGTAGATGCCGGAGTACACGAGGCCGAAGAGGGCGAAGAACCCGGTCCACAGCAGCGCGGCATCGTACCGCCTGGGCAGCTCCACGACCCGGTCGTAGAAGAAGCCCGCCTGGTGCGCGAGACCCCACACGACGATCATGTTGAGCCAGCCGACCCAGTCGAGGCCGTAGCGGAAGCGCAGCACGTCCACCACGAGGGCGGCGCCGCCGAGCCAGATCAGCGCGAGCACGTCGTAGCGGCGGTGCAGCCACAGCGCGACCGGCAGCAGCGCGATGAGCACGAGATAGACGGCGAGGAACCACAGCGGGCTGAGCACCAGCAGCACCACCCGCCACATCCAGTCCACGCCGAAGGCGTACGTCACCATCGCCCCGATGACGACCCACACCCCGGACAGGAACAGCGCGGGTAAGGCGAGCGCGCGGATGCGCCGCAGCACGAACGCGCCGATGCCGACGCCCCGATCCTTGGCCCGGTGCCAGGACAGCAGGTGCACGTGGCCGCCGACGTAGAAGAACAGCGGCAGCACCTGCAGCAGCCAGGTGAGGATCCACAGGCCGGAGGTGAAGCCGAGCGGGCTGGTGGGTTCGGGGCCCTGCGGCTTCCATTCCAGGATGGTGAACGCCCAGTGCCACACCACCACGACGATCAGGCTGATCGCGCGGAGCCAGTCGATGTACTTGTCGCGTTGTTGTGCGGTCACTTGTCGATGTCACCCACGACGAAGAACATCGAGCCGAGGATGGCGACCATGTCGGCGACCACGTGTCCCGGCAGCATCTCCCGCAGCACCTGGATGTTGTTGTAGGAGGCCGAGCGCAGCTTGAGCCGCCACGGCGTCTTGTCGCCCCTGGAGACCAGGTAGTAGCCGTTGATGCCGAGCGGGTTCTCCGTCCACGCGTACGTGTGGCCCTCCGGCACCTTCAGCACCTTCGGCAGCCGCTGGTTGATCGGGCCCGGCGGCAGCTCGCGCAGCCGTTCGACGCACGCGTCGGCCAGGTCGAGCGAGACCTTGAGCTGGTCGAGCAGCACCTCGAAGCGCGCGTGGCAGTCGCCCGCGCCGCGCGTGACGACCTTCACCGGCAGCTCGCCATAGGCCAGGTACGGATCGTCGCGCCGCAGGTCGAAGTCCACCCCGGAGGCGCGGGCGATGGGGCCGCTGACGCCGTACTGCATGATCTGCTCGCGGGTCAGCACCCCCACGCCCTTGGTGCGGGCGATGAAGATCTCGTTGTGCAGGATGAGGTTCTCGATGTCCGGCACCCGGCGGCGGGTCTCCGCGACGGCCGCCGACACCCGGTCGAGCCAGCCCAGCGGCAGGTCCTCCTTCAGGCCGCCGACGCGGTTGAACATGTAGTGCATGCGCCCGCCGGAGATCTCCTCCATGACGGCCTGGATGCGCTCGCGCTCGTTGAACGCGTAGAACAGCGGCGTCATCGCGCCCAGCTCCAGCGGGTAGGAGCCGAGGAACATCAGGTGGTTGAGCACGCGGTTGAGCTCGGCCAGCAGCGTACGGGCCCAGACGGCGCGCACGGGCGGCTCCATGCCGAGCATGCGTTCCGCGGCGATGACCACGCCCAGCTCGTTGGCGAATCCCGACAGCCAGTCGTGCCGGTTGGCGAGCATGATGATCTGACGGTAGTCGCGCACCTCGAACAGCTTCTCCGCGCCGCGGTGCATGTAGCCGACGATCGGCTCGGCGGCGGTGATGCGCTCGCCGTCGAGCGTCAGCCGCAGCCGCAGCACGCCATGGGTGGACGGGTGCTGCGGGCCGATGTTGAGGATCATGTCCTCGGTGGCCAGCTCTTTGGCTCCCGCGCCGATTCCGACCACGCGTTCCGTCATACGGCCATGCTCCCACCGTCGTCACCGGTGATCCAGCAGGGGGTTTGGTCAAGAGATGGTATGCGATGGCATCCCATAGCGGCACACGGGGAGGAGTAGCTGGAACGGGGGGAGAAGGAGCATGAAGAGAGTTCTCTTCGACATCGCGGCCCTGATCGCGCGCATCGTGCTCGGCGTCATCTTCGTCGCGCACGGATGGCAGAAGTGGCAGGGCGGGCACGCCGCGACCGCGGGGATGTTCAGCGAGATGGGCATCCCGATGCCCGAGCTGGCCGCGGGCTACGCCATGGTCGTCGAGCTCATCGGCGGGGTGCTGCTCATCCTCGGGGCGCTGGTCCGGCCGGTGGCGCTGCTGCTGCTGATCAACATGATCGGCGCGGTCGTCTTCGCACACTGGGACAAGGGCGTCTTCGTGGACCAGGGCGGCTGGGAGCTCGCGGCGGCGCTCGGCGCGCTCTGCCTGCTGTTCGTGGCGCTGGGCGGCGGGCGCTTCGGCATCGACGGCATCTTCCGCCGCAAGTGGCGCAAGCGGCACGAACGCGCAAACGAGGGCATGGTGTCCGAGCGGCCGGGCCGTACCGGCACGGGTGCCACGACGGGTGCCACGACGGGAGCCGGCGCGGGCGGGCCGAACACGCCCGCCAGGTCCGCCACCACCGAGCAGCCGGAGGTGCCGCGGCAGCAGACCGCGCCCCGGCACGAGCCCGGGGGCTCCCGGCAGGAGCGGGCGAGCCGGCTCAGCGACGACGACATGCGGGAGATCGACTCCCTGGTCGCCGACGAGCCGCCCCAGCACCGCAAGCCGCCGAACCGCTGACCTTCCGGGGCGCGGACCGGGACGACCCGCGCTCGCGCTGACGCGCTGCGGCTCAGGGCTCAGCGGGAGACCAGGTCGCGCAGGGCCGACACCAGCCGGTCCACGTGCTCCTGCGTGGTGCCGATGCCGATCGAGGCCCGCACGGCGGAGGCGGTGCCGTCCTCGCAGCCCCCGTCGGCGGTCCCCAGCAGGTGCCGGACGAACGGGTGCGCGCAGAACTTCCCGTCGCGCACCCCGATGCCGTACTCGCTGGACAGCACCTCGGCCACCTCCCGTGCCGAGTAGCCGTCCACGGTGAACGACACGATGCCCACCCGGGGGTGGTCGGGGCCCCACAGCGACAGCTCGCGCACCCCGTCGATCGAGGCCAGCCCGGCGCGCAGCCGGGCGAGCAGCCGCTCCTCCTCGCGCACCAGCTCGGTCCAGCCGGTCGCGGTCAGCGCGTCGCAGGCCGCGGCCAGGGCGATGGCGCCCAGCACGTTGGGGGTGCCGGCCTCGTGGCGCGGCTCGGGGTCGTCGTGCCACTCGACGCTCTCGCCGACCGAGCGCACCGCGCCGCCGCCCTTGAGGTACGGCTCGCCCTCGGCCAGCCAGTCCCGCCGCCCGACCAGCGCGCCCGCGCCGAACGGCGCGTACAGCTTGTGGCCGGAGAAGGCGATGTAGTCGAGGTCGAGCGCGGTGAGGTTGAGCTTCCTGTGCGGTACGTACTGCGCCGCGTCCACGAAGATCCGCGCGCCGTGCCGGTGCGCGATGTGGGCCAGGGCCGCGATGGGCCACAGCTCGCCGGTGACGTTGGACGCGGCGGTGACGACGAGCAGCTTGGGGCCGTCGATGGCGGCCAGCGTCTCGTCGGCGGCGCGTACGGCCTCGCCGGGGAAGGCGGGCGGCGCCAGCCGGATCGCGTTGGGCCAGGGCAGGAGCGAGGCGTGGTGCTCGGTGTCGAAGACGACCGTGGTGCAGCCCTCGGGCAGGCAGCTGGCCAGCAGGTTCGTGGCGTCGGTGGTGTTGCGGGTGAAGATCACCGCGTCGTCGGGGCGGGCGCCGACGAAGGCGCGTACGGTGTGGCGCGCCTGCTCGTAGCGGGCGGTGGTGAGCTGCGAGGCGTAGCCCGCGCCGCGGTGGACGCTGGAGTAGGCCGGAAGCGCGGCGGTGACGGCGGCGCTGACCGGCTCGAGACAGGGGGCGCTGGCGGCGTAGTCGAGGTTGGCGTATCCGATCAGGCGGCCGCCCTTGACCGGCACCTCCAGGTCGGAGCCCAACACGGCGGGGATCGGCCGGCGCTGCTGCGCGGTGGGGGTGGTGCTCTCGCCGGCGGTGTTCTCGCCGGCGGTGTTCTCGGTGGCGGCGCGGCCGGAGCTGAAGATCGTCAGAGTGGACACGGCAAACCTCCTTCGGGACCATCGGGCCCCTGGAAGCAGCCACGGAGCCCGCGCTTGCCCGCCACACCTCGTGACGGACCAGGTCTTCACCCGGGGCACCCCGCCGCGGACGCGAGGGTTGCCGGCCAGCTAGCCGGGGCTTGACGCTGGCGCTCATGACCTACGGGCTGAACTATAACCGACGGCCCGGCGGAAAACGCAACAGCGAACTTATGTGACCTCCGACTCGTTGCTACCCGGGTAGCCGTAAGCACCCGAAGTCACGGAGGTTCCCGATGCTCGACTGGGTGGCCGATCCGCAGATCTGGATCGGCTTCTTAACCCTGGTCGCCCTGGAGATCGTGCTGGGGATCGACAACATCATCTTCATCTCCATCCTCGCCGGGAAGCTGCCGCCCGAGCGGCGCGACCGCGCCCGGGTGCTCGGCCTCGGCGCCGCCCTGGTGAGCCGGCTGCTCCTCCTGCTCGGCCTGTCATGGGTGGTGCGGCTGACCGATCCGCTGTTCGCCGTCTTCGGCCACGAGATCTCTGGACGCGACCTGATCCTGCTGCTCGGCGGCCTGTTCCTGCTGGGCAAGAGCGTCACCGAGATCCACCACAACATGGAGGCGCCGTACGATGAGGAGGAGAGCGGCGAGAGGGCCGCGGCCACCTCCTTCGTCTCCGTGATCCTGCAGATCATGGTGCTGGACATCGTCTTCTCGCTCGACTCGGTGATCACCGCGGTCGGCATGGTGGACGAGCTGGGCGTGATGATCGCGGCCGTCATCGTCGCGGTGGGCGTGATGCTCTTCGCGTCCGGGCCGATCAGCCGGTTCGTCGACGGTCACCCCACGATCAAGATGCTGGCGCTGGCGTTCCTCGTGCTCATCGGCGTGATGCTCGTCGCCGAGGGCTTCGACCAGCACATCCCGAAGGGCTACATCTACTTCGCGATGGCGTTCTCCGTCGTGGTGGAGCTGCTCAACATCCGGGTACGCAGCAGGCACGCGAAGAAGCAGCAGGTCACTCCTAAGATGAAATAGTGGGCTTTGATCCTTGGAATCCGGATTTCGTAGCGCACCCGTACGGGGTCTACGACGAGTTGCGGCGCGAGTCGCCCGTGACCTACTTCGAGCCGACCGACCAGTGGCTCATCGCGCGGCACGCCGACGTGAACGCGCTGCTCAGAGACCGCCGGCTGGGCCGCTCGTACCTGCACGTGGCGACCCACGAGGAGTTCGGCAGGCCGCCGGAGCCGGAGTTCCAGGAGCCCTTCTGGCGCGTGATCAGGGCGGGCATGCTCGACGTGGAACCGCCGGTGCACACGAGGCTGCGCCGGCTGGTCTCCAAGGCGTTCACGCCGCGCATGGTCGAGTCGCTGCGGCCCCGCGTCAGGTCCATCGCCGGCGAGCTGGTGGACGCGTACGTGGAGAAGGGCGGCGGCGACCTCATCGCCGAGGTCGCCGAGCCGCTGCCGGTCACCGTCATCGCAGAGATGCTCGGCATCCCCGAAAGCGACCGGCACCTGCTGCGGCCCTGGTCGGCCGACATCTGCGGCATGTACGAGCTGAACCCCACCCTGGAGGCCCAGCACACCGCCGTACGCGCGGCGTCGGAGTTCGCCGACTACCTCAAGGCCCTGGCCGCCGAGCGGCGCGCCGCGCCCGGCGACGACCTCATCAGCGCGCTCACCCGGATCGATGAGCTGACCGAGGACGAGCTGGTCGGCACCTGCGTGCTGCTGCTCAACGCCGGCCACGAGGCCACCGTGAACGTCACGGGCAACGGCTGGTGGTCGCTGTTCCGCAACCCCGGCGAGCTGGCCAGGCTGCGGGCCGACCGCTCGCTGCTGCCCACCGCCGTCGAGGAGCTGCTGCGCTTCGACACGCCGCTGCAGATGTTCGAGCGGTGGGTGCTCGAGGACATCGAGGTGCACGGCGTGCGGATCCCGCGCGGCTCCGAGGTGGCCCTGCTGTTCGGTTCGGCCAACAGGGACCCCGAGGTGTTCGACGACCCCGACCGGCTCGACATCGGGCGCGCCGACAACCCGCACATCTCGTTCGGGGCCGGCATCCACTTCTGCCTCGGTGCGCCGCTGGCGAGGATCGAGCTGGCCGAGTCGTTCGGGGCGCTGCTCGACCGTACGGCCGAGCTGGAGCTGCGTGAAGAGCCCGAGTGGAAGCCCGGCTACGTCATCCGCGGCCTGCGCGCCCTCGACCTCACCGCCACCCCCGCCTGAGCACTCCGCCGGCCGCCGCCCGCCGTCGGGCCGGCGCCGGTGGCCGCCTGGGGCGCTCCGCGTCGCGGGCCGGTGGGCCTACTTGGTCTGGCTGAGCCAGCCGAAGCCGCCGAGACCGGTCGGCTCCAGCAGCTCGCCCTCCTCGGAGGCGCGCGCCAGGGCGCGCAGGTAGCCGCGCGGATCGGTGCGGGCCAGCTCAAGGGGCGGGCGCGCGCCGGTCAGCCCCAGCTCGCGCAGCGCCTCGCGCTGTGTGGACAAGGTTGTGGATATCGCGCCGGCCCGCCGCCCGGCCTCGGCGCACGCGTCGAGCGCGACGTGTGCGGTGATGTCGCAGCTCCCGTCGGGTACGGGGGTCACGACCGACCCGTCCCGGTATCCGGTCAGCGTTCCACAGGGCGGACGGTTATCCACAGGATGTGCATAATCGACGGCGATCGCCCGGCCCCTGGTGAGGCGTACGAGAACGGACGCCCACGCCTCGTCGCGCGGTCTGCCGATCTCCGCGCGGGCGCCCACCCGGGTCAGCGGCCACCACCGGTCGAGCCATTCGCGGTCGGCGGGGTGCGGCGGGCCGCCCAGGCGCTCCTCGCCCGTGTGGACGTTCACCATCACCACCCGCGGCCCTTCCGAGGTCTGCTCGATCACGTCGAGCGGCACGTTGTCGAGCCATTCGTTGGCGATGGCCAGCCCGGTGATGGTGTCGGGCAGGCTCCTGGACCAGGTGATCTCGTCGGGCAGGTCGCCGGGCCGCGGCGACAGGTCCACGGCCGTGACCCGCAGCCGGTCGCGCAGCCCCGGCTCGGCGCGTTCGAGCACGCGGGCCACCAGCGCGCCCTCGCCCGCCCCGATGTCGACCAGGTCGAGCACGTCAGGCTTGCCCAGCTCGGCGTCCACCTCCGCCAGCAGGGTGAGCACCGCCTCCGCGAAGGCCGCGGACGCGCTGACGGAGGTGCGGAAATGGCCTGATGGGCGTTCGCGGAGGTAGAAGCCCTCCTCGCCGTACAGCGCGCGTTCGGTCGCGGCGCGCCAGGTCAGCCACATGTCTGGACTATCTCATGACTTTCCGCGGCGACGCACTGTCATGGAATGACTACTGCACGTCCTGGAGTTGCGGTAGCGTTTACCCGTTGTCACCGAGTGATTGCGCTTTGCCAACCCCCAAGTGGCATGGCCTTTCACTCCCCGAACCAGCCCCCGCGGTGTGATGCCGCGAAGAGAGGAGCCCTCGTGCTGAAGAAGATCTTGGTCGCGACCGGTGCCGTCGCCATGCTCTCGCTGGCCGCCCCGGCACACGCCGACATCACCAGCGGCAACGGCGGCGTTATCTCCGGCAACCAGGTCCACGTCCCGATCGTCGCCCCGATCAACGTCTGCGGCAACGCGATCGCCGTCATCGGCTTCGCGAGCGCGGGCTGCCAGGGTGGCGCCAAGGCCTACGCCCCCAGCCACCACTGAGCGACGAAAGAGATGATCCCGGGCCGGCGCGGGCCGGCCCGGGATCGTATCCCGGCGGATCAGTCGGCGGTCGATCCGCCGGTGCACTCCCAAGGGGTCATGCACAGATCGCGGGCGTCGGGTCCTCAGGGACTCGGCGCCCGCTGCCATTGCGATGGCCCCTCTCCTCATCTCTTCCGACAGGGGGTGCACCAATTTGTCTGCCCTTGCCCTTTTTGTCGGTAACTCAACGCGCGGCAAAACACCGGTCACACTCGCCACTCCGCGAGACGGTTACGCTGGTCGGCAGTGCCATCGCGTTGGTCAGGGGTGAGACGTCATGGACGCAGGGGACCGCCCGGCACGGCTGACCGTCGGTGTGCTGGGCGCCGGCAAGGTGGGCTCCGCCCTCGGCGCGGCGCTCGCGCAGGCGGGCCACCGGGTGGTGGCCGCCAGCGGCGTGTCCGACCGCTCCCAGCGGTGGGCCGCCGAGCGGCTCGGCGTCTCGCCGTCCAGGCCCGACGAAGTGGTGGCCGCCGCCCAGCTCGTCCTGCTGACGGTGCCCGACGACGCGCTGCCTGACCTGGTCTGCGGGCTCGCCGGCACGGGCGCCGACCTGCGGGGCAAGATGCTCGTCCACACCAGCGGCGCGTACGGGCTGTCGGTGCTCGACCCGGCCGCCGAGGCCGGCGCGCTGCCGCTCGCGCTGCACCCGGTGATGACGTTCACCGGCCGCGACGACGACCTCAACAAGCTCACCGGCATCTCCTACGGTGTCACCGCGCCCGACGTGCTGCGGCCCGTCGCCGAGGCGCTGGTGATCGAGATGGGCGGCGAGCCGGTCTGGATCGCCGACAGTGACCGCCCGCTCTACCACGCGGCCCTGGCCGGGGCCGCCAACCACATGGTCACGCTCATCGCCGAGTCGTCCGACCTGCTGCGCCGCATCGGGGTCGAGCATCCCGGCAGGATGCTGGGGCCGCTGCTCGGCGCCGCACTCGACAACGTGCTGCGGCTCGGTATCGCGGGGCTGACGGGTCCGGTCGTCCGCGGCGACGCCGGCACCGTGCGCAAACACGTCGACGCGCTCATCCTGGCCGCGCCCGAGGCGGCGGACGCCTACATCGCGCTGGCCAGGCTCACCGCGGACAGGGCGCTGGCCGCGGGGCTGCTCAAGCCGGAGGAGGCGGAGCGGCTGCTCGACGCGCTCGGGGGCAATATATGGACCTGACCGTAGCGTTCGGAGGGCACTTATGGAGCTGATCGTCGCCAGGAACCGGGAAGACCTGGTCAAGGCACGGCGTAGTGGCACGGTGGCGCTGGTGCCCACGATGGGCGCGCTCCACGAGGGGCACAGGTCGCTGATCAGGCTGGCCCGGGTGCGCGCCGATCAGGTTGTGGTCAGCATTTTCGTCAATCCCCTGCAATTCGGCCCTAACGAGGATTTTTCGCGTTATCCCCGTACATTTGATGCCGATCTGGACGTCTGCCGGGCCGAGGGCGTCGACGTCGTCTTCCATCCCTCCGCCGAGGAGATGTACGCCCCCGACCGCCAGGTCAGCGTCTCCGCCGGCGAGATGGGCCGCATCGTCGAGGGCGCCGCGCGTCCAGGACACTTCGACGGCGTGCTCACGGTCGTGCTCAAGCTGTTCAACCTCGTCCAGCCCGACCTCGCGGTCTTCGGGCAGAAGGACGCCCAGCAGCTCGCGCTCATCCGGCGCATGGTCGCCGACCTCGACCTGCCGATCGAGATCCTCGGCGCCCCCACCGTACGCGAGCCCGACGGCCTGGCGATGTCCAGCCGCAACCGCTACCTGTCCGAGGAGGACCGGCGGGTGGCGCTGACGCTGTCGCGGGCGCTGCGGGCCGGCGCCGCCCGGCTCACCCCCGCCGAGATCCGGGCCGAGGCGCGCAAGGTGCTCGACGAGGCCGGGCCCGCGCTCGACGTCGACTACCTCGTGCTGGTCGATCCGGCCACGTTCGTCGAGGTCGGCGACGACTACGAGGGCCTGGCCGTGCTCGCGGTCGCCGCCAGGGTCGGCACCACCCGGCTCATCGACAACGTCACGATCACCCTCAACCCCGCGGACCGGCACCCCGCCTGACGCGCCGCACACCCCGGGGCGGGGGCACGCCGGCGCAGGCGTTATCGTCATAGTGACGAAATCGCCTCAGTGAGGAGACCCCCATGAGTGCACCGGCGATTCCCCTGCGCCTGACCGCGCCCAGTCCCGGCTGGACCGTGGACGCGGACGTGGTCGTCGTGGGCTCCGGCATCGCGGGCCTGACCGTGGCCCTGCACTATGCCGAGCTGGAGCCGGAGGCCAAGGTGCTGGTCGTCACCAAGGACCAGCTGTCGTCCGGCTCGACCCGCTGGGCGCAGGGCGGCATCGCGGCCGTGCTCGACCCGCGCGACACCCCCGACGAGCACCTGAACGACACGCTGCTCGCCGGTGTGGGGCTGTGCGACGTACGGGCGGTGCGCACGCTCGTCACCGAGGGCCCGGGAGCGCTGCGGCGGCTGATGGAGCGCGGCGCCCGCTTCGACCGCACACCGGACGGCGAGCTGCAGCTCACCAGGGAGGGCGGGCACCGCAGGCGCAGGATCGTGCACGCGGGCGGCGACGCCACGGGCGCCGAGGTGCAGCGGGCGCTGGTCGAGGCGGTGCGCGCGGCCTCGATCGAGGTGATCGAGCACGCCCTGGTGCTCGACCTGCTCAAGGACGCCCAGGGCCGGGCCAGGGGAGTGACCCTGCACGTCATGGGCGAGGGCGCGCGCGACGGCGTCGGCGCGGTGCACGCCAGGGCGGTGGTGCTGGCCACCGGCGGCATGGGCCAGGTCTACGCGGTCACCACGAACCCGGTCGTCTCCACCGGCGACGGCGTGGCGCTCGCGCTGCGGGCGGGGGCGGTGGTGCGCGACATCGAGTTCGTGCAGTTCCACCCGACGGTGCTGTGGCTGGGGGAGGGCTCGACCGGGCAGCAGCCGCTGATCTCGGAGGCGGTCAGGGGCGAGGGCGCGTTCCTCATCGACCACGAGGGCCAACGGTTCATGACGGGCGTCCACGAGCTGGCCGACCTCGCGCCGCGCGACGTCGTGGCCAAGGCCATCATGCGCAGGATGCGCGAGAGCGGGCGCGAGCACGTCTACCTCGACGGCCGCCACCTGGGCCGCGAGACGTGGGAGTCGCGCTTCCCGACCATCTACGCGGTCTGCCGCGAGCACGGCATCGACCCGGCGAGCGAGCCCATCCCGGTCGCGCCCGCCGCGCACTACGCGAGCGGCGGCGTCCGTACGGACCTGCGCGGCCGTACCTCCATCGAGGGCCTGTACGCCTGCGGCGAGGTCGCCTGCACGGGCGTGCACGGCGCGAACCGGCTGGCCTCCAACTCGCTGCTCGAAGGGCTGGTCTTCGCCGAGCGCATCGCGGAGGACATCCACGCGTCGAGGCCGTCGCCCGGCGACCCGGTGCCGGGCACGGCCCATGAGGGCCTGGTGGACCCGCGGGTCAGGCCCAGGATCCAGGCCCACATGAGCAACGGCGCGGGCGTGCTGCGCAGCCGCGACTCGCTGCTGCAGACCGCGCGGGCGCTGCGCGACGCCCGCTGGACGCCGGTCGCGGTGCCGCCGTGCACCGAGTCGTGGGAGGCCACGAACCTGCTCACGGTGGCCACCGTGCTCACCGGAGCGGCGGCGGCCAGGCTGGAGACGCGCGGCTCGCACTGGCGCGAGGACCACGAGGCGCGCGATGACAACGAGTGGCTGGGCCACCTGGATGTGACCCTGACCGAGGAGGGGCTTCGCATGACGTACACGCCGCATGGGGACGCGATGCCGGCGCGCCTGGCGCAGGAGCTGGCTGCGGCCGGGCTGGATCCGGCGGAGGTGGACGCCCTGATCGGCCGCGCGCTGGAGGAGGACCTGCAGGAGGCGGGCGACGTGACGAGCCTGGCCACGATCCCGGCGGAGCAGCGGGCGGTGGCCGACGTGGTGGCGCGCAAGGACGGCGTGGTGGCGGGGCTCGCGGTGGCGGAGGCGGTGTTCGCCCGGCTGGGCGCGGTGCGGGCCGAGCGGGCGGCCAAGGACGGCGAGCGGGTCAGGGCCGGCGACGTGCTGATGACGCTGGAGGGTCCGGTACGCGGGCTGCTGACGGCCGAGCGCACCGCGCTCAATCTGCTCACCCACCTGTCCGGCGTGGCCACGCTGACCGCCCGCTGGGTCGAGGCGATCCGCGGTACGGGCGCGCGGGTGCGCGACAGCCGCAAGACGCTGCCGGGGCTGCGGGCGCTGGAGAAGTACGCGGTGCGCTGCGGCGGCGGTGTCAACCACCGCATGTCGCTGTCGGACGCGGCGCTCATCAAGGACAACCACGTGGTGGCGGCGGGCGGCGTGGCCGAGGCGTTCAGGGCGGTCAGGGAGCGGTACCCGGACCTGCCGATCGAGGTGGAGATCGACCGGCTCGACCAGCTCGAACCGGTGCTCGACGAGGGGGCGGAGCTGATCCTGCTCGACAACTTCACGGTCGAGGACACGGCGCGTGCCGTACAAGTCGTGAAAAATCGGGCGGAAAATAGGGTTGCTCTTGAAGCGAGCGGGGGATTGACCTTGGAATCGGCCCGTGATGTGGCGGACACTGGCGTCGACTACCTTGCGGTGGGAGCGCTAACGCACTCAGCGCCGGCCCTGGACATCGCACTTGATCTGCGGGGGTAATTGATGCTGCTCACGATCGACGTCGGCAACACGCACACGGTGTTGGGGCTGTTCGAGGGCGAGGACGTCATCGAGCATTGGCGGCTCGCCACCGACGCCCGGCGCACCGCCGACGAGATCGCGGTCGTACTCCAAGGCTTGCTGGCACAGTCGCCGCTGCTGAAAGGGGCCGACGTCGACGGCATCGCCATCTGTTCCACCGTGCCGAGCGTGCTGAACGAGATGCGCGAGATGTGCCGCCGCTACTACGGCGACGTGACCGCGGTGATCGTGGAGCCGGGCATCCGCACCGGGGTGCCCGTACGCATGGACAACCCCAAAGAGGTCGGCAGCGACCGCATCGTGAACGCGCTGGCCGCCATCGACCAGTACGGCGGCCCCTGCATCATCGTCGACTTCGGCACCGCCACCTCGTTCGACGCGGTCTCCGCCAAGGGCGAGTACGTCGGCGCGGTCACCGCGCCCGGCATCGAGATCTCCGTCGACGCCCTGGCGGCCGCCGGAGCGCAGCTCCACAAGGTCGAGCTGGTCAGGCCGCGCTCGGTCATCGCCAAGAACACGGTGGAGGCGCTGCAGGCCGGCATCATCTACGGTTTCGCCGGCCAGGTGGACGGCATCGTCGAGCGCATGGCCGCCGAGCTCGCCGACGACCCCGACGACGTCACCGTGGTGGCCACCGGCGGCCACGCGGCGCTCGTGGTGGGCGAGGCGCGCTCGATCGACGTGCACGAGCCGTGGCTCACCCTCATCGGGCTGCGGCTGATCTACCACAGGAACGCCGGCTGACCGCGTACGCAAGGAAAGCGGCCCTCCGCCGGGTGCGGAGGGCCGCTCGCCTGCCGGGGGATGTCAGCCCCTGGCGCTGAAGATGTAGTCCCAGTTGCCGCACCGCGTCGGCCACGCGCGGCGCTCGGGCCCCGCCTGGCAGACCTTCACCCGCACGCCCGAGACGTCGGAGACGCGGAAGCGGATGAGCTTGGAGTTCGGGAAGCCGCAGAACTTGTCGGTGTAGACCGTGTCCCAGCCGCCGCGGAACTTGCGGGCCTGGAAGCTCACCCACGCGCACTTGCCGCCCTGGCGGTAGCTGCGGGCGTCGCGGTCGTACAGGCGGCCGCGGACGACGGCCGTGTTGTCGCGCCGGCCGTCCCAGTTGACGCGGATCGTGCCCTCGGCCTTGGCCAGCCTGTTGCTCGAGTAGGTGCTGAACGACTCGACGCTGTCGCGAGGGCCGAACGAGGACGCCTGGGCGGCGGTGGGAAGTGACAGGGCCAGCGTGGTCGTCGCAGCCGCGGCGAGAAGCCCTGTGGCGATCTTCTTGAACATCTTCTCTCCTTGAGCTCCCCTTGGGCCGGCTCCCTGCCGGCTCCCCCCTGAGCTCGTAAGAAAGATGTAAAGCAGGACTCTTGCAGAGGATCTACAGCGCGCTGACCAGCGCTTGCACTGGATCTACATGAGGCCGACGAGCCTTTCAGTTCGCCATATCCCCTACCCTTTGATGGTGTGAGCGACGAACTTCCCGAGCAGATGCGCATCCGGAGGGAGAAGCTCGACCGCCTTCGCAGCGAGGGCGTCGACCCTTACCCGGTGAACTTCCCACGTACGGCGACCAACGCCGAGGTCAGGGAGAAATACCAGGGCCTGGAGCCCGACACCTCGACCGGTGACAAGGTCGCGGTCGCGGGGCGCGTCATGCTCAGCCGCGTGGGCGGCAAGCTCTGCTTCGCCACCCTGCGCGACGGAAGCGGTGACCTGCAGGTGATGATCTCGCTCGACAAGGTGGGCGAGGAGTCGCTGGCCAGGTGGAAGCGCGACGTCGACCTCGGCGACCATGTCGGCGTGATCGGTGAGGTCATCACCTCGCGCAGGGGCGAGCTGTCCATCCTCGCCGACAGCTGGCAGATCACCGCCAAGTGCCTGCGCCCGCTGCCGGAGAAGCACATCGGTCTCACCGACCCCGAGGCGCGGGTCCGCCAGCGTTACGTCGATCTCATCGTCAACGACGAGGCCAGGAAGATGGCCCGCATCCGCAGCGCCACCGTGCGCGCGGTGCGCGACTTCTGGCACGAGGAGGGCTACCTCGAGGTCGAGACGCCGATGCTGCAGCCGATCCACGGCGGCGCCGCGGCCCGGCCGTTCAAGACCCACATCAACGCCTACAACATGGAGCTCTACCTTCGCATCGCGATAGAGCTCTACCTCAAGCGTCTTGTGGTGGGCGGCATCGAGAAGGTCTTCGAGATCAACCGCAACTTCCGCAACGAGGGCGCCGACTCGACGCACAACCCCGAGTTCACGATGCTCGAGGCGTACGGCACCTACCTCGACTACAACGACATGGCGGACCTGACCCAGCGCATGTACCAGAAGGCCGTCGTGGCCGCGCTGGGCACCACGGTGGTCGTGCACGACGGCGTCGAGATCGACCTCGGCCTCAAGGAGTGGCCGCGCATCACCCTGTACGGCGCGGTGTCGGAGGCCGTGGGCGAGGAGATCACCACCTCGACCTCCCTCGAGGAGCTGCGCAAGATCGCCGACCGCCGCGAGGTCCACTGGGACCCGAAGTGGGGGCCGGGCAAGCTCGTGCAGGAGCTGTTCGAGGCGCTCGTCGAGCACACGCTGGTGCAGCCGACGTTCGTCATGGACTACCCGCTGGAGACCTCGCCGCTGACCCGCCAGCACCGCGACAACCCGCTGCTGACGGAGAAGTGGGACCTCATCGGCTTCGGCACCGAGCTCGGCACGGCCTACTCCGAGCTGATCGACCCCATCGAGCAGCGCCGCCGCCTGGTCGAGCAGTCGCTGCTGGCCGCCGGCGGCGACCCCGAGGCCATGCAGCTCGACGAGGACTTCCTCCAGGCGCTCGAGTACGCGATGCCGCCGACGGGTGGCATGGGCGCGGGCATCGACCGGATGATCATGGCGTTCACCGGCAAGAACATTCGCGAGACCATCCTGTTCCCGCTGGTCAAGCCCACCCACTGAGCATGGTGCGGGACGGCGGCCCGCCCGATGCGGCCGCCCCGCGCGCTTTCTACGGGACCTGTGCTTTTGCGCGGGTCCCGTGCTTTTTGCGGCGGGTGCCCTTGCTCCTTGCGG
Organism: Nonomuraea sp. NPDC049309; assembly: GCF_043196965.1. NCBI lineage: Bacteria > Bacillati > Actinomycetota > Actinomycetes > Streptosporangiales > Streptosporangiaceae > Nonomuraea > Nonomuraea sp. NPDC049309. The sequence goes on from NZ_JBICSH010000002.1 coordinate 1,190,795, forward strand.
CGGGGTGCCGCTGCCGCCCGCGCGTCGTGCGCAGTCGCCGGAGCGCTTGTGCCCGTGCGGCGCTGCTTGTGCCGCGCGTTCCGGGCAGAGGCGCTGTGCGTTTCGTGCGGGGACGCCGCGTGTTTTGGGCGGGGACGCTGCGCGTTTCGTGCGGGGACGCCGCGTGTCTTGGGACGGGGGCGCTGCGCGTTTTGGGCGGGGCACCGCGCGCCTCATGCGGGGGGCGCTGCGCGTCTCGTGCCGGGGGCGCGTCTTGGGCGGCATCTTTCCGGATTTTCTCCGGCCTTCCGGATCTTCTCCGGCCGAAGCCCCCTGCCTGGGGCACTCTCAAACAGGCGTCAGAGCGCTCGGGAGCGCGTGTCCGGGGCGCGCGGCACAGCGCCCCCGCCAGTGGCCCGCCGAGCGCCATTCTGGTCCGTCCGGTTTCCGACGACCGATCGTCTGTAAGCACCGGGTCAAGTCGGCGGGCCGGTGCCGCACTCCACGAGGCGGCCCCGTGCGGGTACGCCGGGCGGCCGGCCGATCACCTTGACGGGCGGCGAGCGGGCCGGCTCCGCCAGGCGGTCACGCTCCTCGGCGGCGTCCCGATCGGCGTCCCGATCGGCGTCTCGCCGAGCGGCCGGAGGCGTGCCGGCGTTGCGCCGGCTCGCCGGCACGGGCGACTCGTGACGGCGGGGAGGGTTTGGCCGGAGAGCCGGTCCTGGGCGCTGACCTGGTGGGCCTTCGCTTCGGCGGTGCACGGCGTCAGAGCGGCCGGCGCTCGACGGGCCGTACCGGACGCGTACGGAAGATCGGAGCGCACGCTCCCGGCTCGCGGTAACGCGCGTACGGATCCCGCTGATATTCACCATCGAACGGATCGCGTCCCGAAAGATCGACGGCCCTTGAGCCGCCGGATTCCGAGGGAGGTGAGGCGCGCGGGAGATCGTGAATGAGACGCCGATCCGTAGCGCTTCATCGTCAGGGCGTCACATATTTCGGATCATGTCAATAGTGCTGGTCAAGTATGGAAGACGTAATTGCTTGACGACCTTTCCAGGATCCGTTTACGGTCTGCGAGGAGCAACCTGGGTCCGGTCGAGAGGCCCACGTTCTGCGCTGTTGGGGGGGAGGGCTCCCGATGGAAGTGCTCACTGAGGATGTTCAACTCAGCCACGCCGATCTCGCTTTACTGGCGGAGCTGGCCAAAGGGGTCACGGTCGATCGGGTCGGCAGGCGGCTGGACATCAGCGGCCGCACCGTACGGCGGCGGCTGCGGGTCATCTGCGACCGCATCGGCGTCGCCACGGCGATCGAGGCCGTGGCCTGGGCGGCCCGCCGCCAGCTGATCTAGCGGCCCGGTCAAGCCCGGCGGTCAGGGCCGGGCGACGGGCGTTCACACGGGGCGGCCGGCACGGGCCGGCGGCGGGCCGGCGTGAGAGAAGGACGAAGCGCCCTCCGGGGTACACGTGAGGCGCCCCGCAATTCGCGTGAGGCCTTCGCAGGGGTGAGGCCTTCGCAGGGTTTGCGTGAGACCCCGCAGGGTTTGGCGTGAGGCCCCGGCAGCGTTCGGGTGAGGCCCCCCGGGGAGTTTGCGTGAGGCCCCGGCAGCGTTCGGGTGAGGCCCCCGCGGAGTTAGCGTGAGGCGCCCCGCAGGGTTTGTGTGAGGCCTCCGCACGGTTTTGACGTGAGGCGCCCCGGTCGGGTTCGCGTGAGAGCCCCGTCGGGAGGGCGGGGCGAAGGGGCCGCCCGGGGCCCGCGCGAGGCGGGACCCGCGGGCCGCTCCGGGAGGCTCAGTCGGCGATGCGGACCGCGCCCGCGTAGGGCCTGTTCGCGATGGAGGCGATGCGGACGACGTCGCCGGTGCGCGGGGCGTGGATCATCATCCCGCCGCCGAGGTAGATGCCCACGTGGTGCAGGTCGCTGTAGAAGAACACGAGGTCGCCGGCGCGCAGCTCGGAGCGGTCGATGTGCCGCCCGGCCGTCCACTGGCTGCCGGTGTAGTGCGGCAGCGAGATGCCGACCTGCTGGTAGGCCGCCATGACCAGGCCGCTGCAGTCGTAGGAGTTGGGGCCGTCGGCGCCCCAGACGTACGGCTTGAGCTGCTGCGTCAGCGCCCACCTCGCGGCCTGGGCGGCCTTGCCGCTGCCCGGGATGGGCAGGTCGACGCGCTGGGCGCGGGTGCCGGGCCGGCCCGCCTCGCCGAGGGCGCGGCGGAACAGGTTGCTCTCGACCTTGGCCACCAGCTTGGTGATCTTGTCGCGCTTGGCGCCGAGGTCGGCGATCAGCTTCTCGACCTCGGCGATGCGGGTCTTGGCGCTCGCCCTGGCGCGCTCCGCGGCCTGCCTGGCCTTGGTGACCTGGTTGACGGCCTCGCCCTGCTGCTGCTCCAGCACGTACGTGGTGGCGGCGCGGTCGAGGAACGTGTCGGGGTCGTCGGAGGTGGTGAAGGCCAGGATGCGGCTGAGCCCGCCGGTGATGTAGGCGTTCTCGGCCAGGGCGGCCGCCTTGGCGCGCTTGGCGGCGAGATCGGCCTCGCTGGCGGCCAGGGTCTTCTTCGCGGCCTCAGCGGCCCTCTTGGCGCTCTTGAGCTTCTCCCGCTGGCCGTTGTACTGCTCGGACAGCTGCTCGATCTCGGTGTGCATCTTCTCGACCTGCTTGGCCAGGTCTTGAAGCGAGGGCTTGGGGTCGGCGGATGCCGAGCCGACGGGAGTCGCGACCATCAACGCCGCGAGTGTGACACTTATTACACCGAGCAGGCGGGATCGCCGTGCGGCGCGTTTCGGAGGGCGGGCGTGCTTGCCCGCCGTCGTCCTCTCACGCTCGCGCGTACGCTTCACCAACCAGCTCCTTCCATCGGCGCCTGCCGGGTTAGCTGACGGGTTCGGGCCGGAGCAGCCCTACCGGACGGTGCGGATTCACCCCGGGCGGCGTTGGGGGCGCCGCCGGCGGTTCCCCGGCTCCTCCTTGTGGAGGATTAGGCGTGTCGCCCGCGCGCGACACGCGGGGAACATCGTCGCTGGACACTAATGCACTCCGGGTTCGTGCTCAACCAGAACTACAGACTCTGTTGAGGTTTCACAACCGAAGGGTCACAAGGTGATCTCGTGGCGGGCCGTACAGAAGTGGTTTTATGCCGGATTTGGCGTGACTTCAGATGGGCTGCACGCCTGCTCGGAGCGCGTGCTCGGATGAGCACGAGTTGTTACAGCATGGGGCGAGACGTGGGAGTTAGGGCCGAGCCGTAATGACATCTGTACCCTGGAGGGCCATGGAGCAGGTGGCCGAACTGACAGCAGCCGAGACCGCGGTCGTGGTCCGGCGCGCCCGCACACCCGACGTGCGGGCCATCAGGAGGCTTGTGGACACCTACGCGGGAGCGGGCCCGCGGCTCCTGAAGAAGGCCACCGTCACCCTGTACGAGGACGTGCAGGAGTTCTGGGTGGCCGAACGGGGCGGGCAGGTCGTCGGCTGCGGCGCGCTCCACGTGCTCTGGGAGGATCTCGCCGAGGTCCGGACCGTGGCCGTGGATCCGGAGTGTCAGGGCATGGGCGTCGGCCGCCGGATCGTCTCGGCGCTCATACAGCAGGCGAAAGATCTGGGTCTGCAGCGTGTATTCTGTCTGACTTTTGAGGTCGACTTCTTCGCACGGCTCGGCTTTCGCCGGATTCAGGGCACGCCGGTCTCACCCGAGGTGTACGCCGAACTGCTGGCCTCGTACGACGAGGGTGTGGCGGAGTTTCTCGATCTCGAACACGTCAAACCGAACACCCTGGGCAACACCCGCATGCTGCTCCATCTGACATCGGGTGACGCGGACCCTGACCAGACGGAAAGGTGATTGTTGATACCTATGTCGATACGTTGGGCAGCACAGGCATGTGTCCTGACACGTGCCACATGCGCACTTGAAGCGAGGTGACACGGTGAGCACCGGACAGCCGCCGTATCCACAGGACGAATCCGGCGAGAATTCTGCACCCGGCACCCCTTACGGGCCGCAGAACGCGGGCCGCCACCCCGGCGCGCCCGACCCGGACGCGACTGTGGTCGGCTACCGGGCGGACGACGCCTACGGGCAGCAGCCCCAGTACGGACAGCAACAGCAGTACGGCTATGGGCAGCAGCAGCCGTCCCAGCCGGGATACGGCCAGCAGCAGCCCCCCTATGGCCAGCAGCAACTCCCTTACGGGCAGCAGGGCTACGGGCAGCAGCCGCAGCAGGGCTACGGACAGCAGGGCTACCCCCAGCAGGGCTACGACCCCCAGCAGCAGGCTTACGGCCAGCAGCCGCAGTCCCAGCCCGGCTACGGGCAGCAGCCTCCCTCCGGCCAGCAGGGCTACGACCAGCAGGCGCCGTACGGGCAGCAGCCCCAGTCACAGCCGGGCTACGGTCAGGGCTACGACGCCCAGCAGCAGTACGGCCAGCAGCAGGGCTACGGCCAGCAGCCGCAGTCCCAGCCCGGCTATGGACAGCAGCCCCCGTCTCAGCCCGGGTACGGTCAGCAGCCGCAGTCCCAGCCGGGTTACGGTCAGGGCTACGACGCCCAGCAGCAGTACGGCCAGCAGCAGGGCTACGGGCAGCAGGGCTATGACGCCCAGCAGCAGTACGGCCAGCCCGGCTACGGCCAGCAGCAGCCGCAGTCCCAGCCCGGCTACGCCCAGCCCGGGTACGGCCAGCAGGGCTACGACGCCCAGCAGCAGTACGGCCAGCCCGGCTACGGCCAGCCGCAGCCCTACGGTCAGCAGGGCTACGGGCAGCCCGGCTACGGCCAGCCCTACGGCCAGCCGATCGGGGTGCAGCCTCCGGGCGCGCCGGCGCCGCTCGCGGAGTGGTGGCAGCGGCTGCTCGCCAGGATGCTCGACGGTGTGATCTTCGGCGTCGTGATGTTCGTGGTGTCGCTGGTGCTGACGCCGCTGCTGTACCCGACGTACGACTCGCTCACGGGCGCCACGAGCGGGCTCACGTCCGCGCTGCTGTACTACGTGGTGTTCGCCATCGTCTTCAGTGCGATCATCGTCGTCTACGACTTCGTTCTGACGAAGTCGAAGGGCCAGACGGTCGGCAAGATGGCGTTGGGCATCAAGATCGTCCAGGTCGGCGGGCAGATGCAGCCCGGCGGCCTGCCGACCGACGCCGCGCTCAAGCGCTCCCTGCTGACGTTGGGCGTCTTCATCCTCTACGCAGTGCCCATCGTCGGGCCGCTGCTCGCGGTGCTCGCGTACGTGCTCAACGGCACGTCGCAGCTCTGGGACAAGCCCCTGCACCAGACCTTCGCCGACAAGTTCGGCAAGACCGTGGTCGTCAAGGTCAGGTAGTCCCCCTCAGAAGTCCTTCACGGGCGTCACAAGGGCCGGCTTCGCGCCGGCCCTTGTGTTATGTCCGCGGGTCCCCGGAGAAAATGATGAGGGCCCCCGTGCTCCGCGAAGACGTGAGGTGGGAGATATGGCCGGGACACCGCAGGTACCGGACGCACCTCCCGCTGAATGGTGGGAACGCCTGGCCGCCCGGCTCATTGAAGCGCTCGTCTTCGGGGTCTTCTATTACATTCTGTTCATTGCGCTGTGGGCCATCTTGCGGACTGTCGGGATGTCGGAGATGTTCGGCGGCCGGCTGCCCGGAGTGGCAGGCTGGGCGGTGGCCGGGCTGGGTTATGCGGCTTACGACTGGCGGGCTCATTCACGGCGCGGGCGTACGTTCGGCAAGGCGATCATGCGCATTCGCCTGGAGCCGGCCCACCGGCCGGCCCGTAAGCTGCTGAAACGGTCGCTGATCTATCCCGCCCCGCTGATGCTCATGGGCATTCCCGTGGTCAATCTGGTGGTCGGAATGCTGCTCTTCGGCGTGGGGCTGCTCATCCTCATGGACAAGCCGCTGGAGCGGGGTCCGCACGACAGAGCTGCGGGAACGCGGGTAGTAAAAGATCTTCGCTGAGCCTTGTGCACCAGGGGCGATGTCTTTTCGTAAAATTTTCGCTTGATCCGGTAAGGAGCCTGGAGAGACTGGCATTAGGCTATGGGGCGTCCGGGTTGCCGGATGTTGGCGCCCCTGCGACGCGCAGGGCATCTGTGTGCCGCTATGGTCGGGTGCGGGTGGCAACGCACCGTTGCGTCATGAGGAGCCGGGCTCTCGAGGTGACGCTCCGGACGCTTTAAGCGCCCCCGAAACCCCGCTAGCCGTGGAGGCGAAGGACGAATGGAAGCCGTAACAGAGGTATTGTCAGCGCTCATCCCCCCGGCGGTGGTGGCGGGCGCCTTCATCTTTGGCGTAGTGAAGTTGGTCCGGTCCGAGGCTCTGGGGGGCCGCCGAAACCGCGAGGATCAGCCCGAGGGGCAGAACTGATCGGCCAGTCAGCCGAATCCCCGTAGCGCTGAATTGTCTCCACGCCTTTCCGGGTATATGTTTGGGCAGGCGAATGAAACAATGCTCCGCGAAAGGATTGCGTACATGGCCAAGCAGATCCAGGAGATTCTCATCGATGACCTCGATGGGGGCGAGGCCAATGAGACGGTCAGCTTCGCTATTGACGGCTCGTCCTATGAGATTGACCTCAGCGACCTTAACGCGAAGAAGCTGAGGGACGCTCTGTCGCCTTTCGTGCAGCACGCGCGCAGGGCGGGCTCGGCCACCACGCGTCGTCGCGGGCGCAGCGGCAGCCGGGCCATGAGCCGGGAGAAGAGCTCGGAGATCCGTCAGTGGGCCAAGGCCCACGGCCTGCCCGTCAGCGAGCGCGGCCGCATCGCCTCCACCGTCGTGGAGAAGTACGAGGCCGCGCACTGACGCCGCTCTCTAAGAGAGCGACAGCCGACCATGCGCTTATGATGTTCGCCTTGGACCCCGGCGGCCGCCATAAGCGCATGATCGTATCCCCGAAGTCCGCGAATCCGGACTCCGGCGGATGATGATCGCGTAAGGCGCCCATATCCGGGCGTAATGGGCACGCGTTCCTGGCCATCCCCGGCGGCGTTTCCACGCCGGGGCCGCGATATGCGGGCGAGCGCGCGCCGAAAGCCGTGCAGGGCGGCCGTGCCGCATTCAGCGTACGCTCCGTGTACGCCGCGGGACGGCCGCCCACATTGCCGTTCGCCGGCCGTCCCAGGCCCGGTGCAGCGGAAATCCCGCGCCGCCCGTTAACGCCGGTCGGCGAACTCTTCACGCGCTGTAGTGTAAAAGCGTGATCCACGGTTACCGTACGCGGCCGTAAACACCGGGCGTACGGATGCGCGGGCATCCCGATATCCCGCTCCCGCGCCTCTCCCGGGCATATGACGCGACTATGAGCAAGGCTCGCGCAATGCCGGTTCCCCTGCATCCTCCCGCAATGCGGCCATCTCGCGAGCAGTTCGTTTCCGATTGCCGTGCACGTGTGAGTGCAAGGATCACCAGAGAATGCATCGCATCAACCGCTCGGTGCGTCTCATCATGCGGGATGGCTTCGGTAACCGTCCTGACCGGATGGCGGAATACCGATTACCGGCGGTGCGGGCCTTCCGGGAACGCGGTGCGCGTACCGTGGCCGATCGTGTTCGATGCGTGACGGGCTCGCTTGGCCAAGCCTCCCATCACGACATACGATTGATTCCGTAACAGATACGGACGTTGCATCAGTGCTGATGCGCGGGCGGAGCGGCGTCCCCAACGCCGCGTCGTACGAGGCGTCCGGCGGCCAGATGCGTGTGTGGTCCGCATGCGCCGCGAGTGGCAATTCCAGTCGTTCCTGAGAGACGGCTTAAACATCGTTCGCTTGCGGCGTAGCGGGAACACGTCACCCCCGATCAGTAGTTGGATGGAGGGTGAACGCCCTGCTCTCGGGGAACGTGTCTGCTATAGAGCGTGTCAGCGGCAGAGGGCACGGTTCGCCGAGCCAGGGCTAGCATGCGGGAGGACGGGACCGGATTTACCGGCCTGACTGACCGCTCTGTGAGGAGCGACGAGATGTTCGAGAGGTTCACCGACCGAGCGAGGCGTGTTGTCGTCTTGGCCCAGGAAGAGGCCAGGATGCTCAACCACAACTACATCGGCACTGAGCACATTCTTCTTGGTTTGATCCATGAAGGTGAGGGCGTGGCCGCCAAGGCTCTCGAGAGCCTGGGCATCAGCCTTGAGGGTGTGCGCCAGCAGGTCGAGGAGATCATCGGCCAGGGCCAGTCGGCTCCGTCGGGGCACATTCCGTTCACCCCGCGGGCCAAGAAGGTCCTCGAGCTGTCGCTCCGTGAGGCTTTGCAGCTGGGTCACAACTACATCGGCACCGAGCACATCCTGCTCGGGCTCATCCGCGAGGGTGAGGGTGTGGCCGCCCAGGTGCTGGTCAAGCTTGGAGCTGATCTCAACCGTGTCCGGCAGCAGGTCATCCAGTTGCTCCACGGTTACCAGGGCAAGGAGCCGGCCGCGGCGGGCGGCCCCCAGGAGTCGGCCCCGTCCACGTCCCTGGTGCTCGACCAGTTCGGCCGTAACCTGACCCAGGCCGCCCGCGAGGGCAAGCTGGATCCGGTCATCGGCCGTGAGAAGGAGATCGAGCGGGTCATGCAGGTCCTCTCCCGGAGGACCAAGAACAACCCCGTTCTCATCGGCGAGCCCGGCGTCGGCAAGACCGCCGTCGTCGAGGGCCTGTCGCAGAAGATCGTCAGGGGCGAGGTGCCCGAGACGCTGAAGGACAAGCAGCTCTACACGCTTGACCTCGGTGCCCTGGTCGCCGGCTCCCGCTACCGCGGTGACTTCGAAGAGCGCCTGAAGAAGGTGCTCAAGGAGATCCGCACCCGCGGCGACATCATCCTGTTCATCGACGAGCTGCACACGCTCGTGGGTGCGGGCGCCGCCGAGGGCGCGATCGACGCCGCCAGCATCCTCAAGCCGATGCTGGCCCGCGGCGAGCTGCAGACGATCGGCGCGACCACGCTCGATGAGTACCGCAAGTACTTGGAGAAGGACGCGGCACTCGAGCGGCGCTTCCAGCCGATCCAGGTGGCCGAGCCGTCGCTCAGCCACACGATCGAGATCCTCAAGGGTCTGCGCGACCGCTACGAGGCACACCACCGCGTGTCCATCACCGACGACGCGCTGGTGGCCGCCGCCCAGCTGGCCGACCGCTACATCAGCGACCGCTACCTGCCCGACAAGGCGATCGACCTCATCGACGAGGCCGGCTCCCGCATGCGCATCCGCAGGATGACCGCGCCGCCGGACCTGCGCGAGTACGACGAGAAGATCGCCAACGTCCGCCGCGACAAGGAGTCCGCGATCGACGCGCAGGACTTCGAGAAGGCCGCTGCGCTCCGCGACCAGGAAAAGCAGCTCCAGCTCAAGCGCGAGCGGCGGGAGAAGGAGTGGAAGGCCGGCGACATGGACGTCGTCGCCGAGGTCACCCAGGAGCTCATCGCCGAGGTCCTGGCGACCGCCACCGGCATCCCGGTCTTCAAGCTGACCGAGGAGGAGTCGCAGCGCCTGCTCCGCATGGAGGACGAGCTCCACAAGCGGATCATCGGCCAGGACGACGCCATCAAGGGCCTGTCGCGCTCCATCCGGCGCACCCGCGCCGGGCTGAAGGACCCGCGCCGTCCCGGCGGTTCGTTCATCTTCGCCGGCCCGTCCGGCGTCGGTAAGACCGAGCTGTCCAAGGCGCTCGCGGAGTTCCTCTTCGGCGACGAGGACGCGCTGATCAGCCTGGACATGTCGGAGTTCATGGAGAAGCACACCGTCTCCCGGCTGTTCGGCTCGCCTCCCGGCTACGTCGGCTACGAGGAGGGCGGTCAGCTCACCGAGAAGGTGCGGCGCAAGCCGTTCTCCGTGGTCCTGTTCGACGAGATCGAAAAGGCCCACCCCGACATCTTCAACTCGCTGCTGCAGATCCTGGAAGACGGTCGCCTGACCGACGCCCAGGGCCGGGTGGTCGACTTCAAGAACACGGTCATCATCATGACCACCAACCTCGGTACCCGCGACATCTCCAAGGGCATCGGGGTCGGGTTCGCGAAGTCCAACGACACCGAGTCCAATTACGAGCGGATGAAGGCGAAGGTCCAGGAAGAGCTCAAGCAGCACTTCCGGCCCGAGTTCCTCAACCGTGTCGACGACATCGTGGTCTTCCACCAGCTCACGCCGGTCGAGATCATCCAGATCGTGGATCTGATGCTCGCCCAGGTCGACGCCAGGCTGAAGGACCGCGACATGGGGCTCGAGGTCTCGCCCGAGGCCAAGCAGCTGCTCGCCGACCGCGGTTACGACCCGGTCATGGGCGCCCGGCCGCTGCGCCGGACGATCCAGCGCGAGCTGGAGGACGCGCTGTCGGAGAAGATCCTGTACGGCGAGCTCCGGCCCGGCCAGGTCGTGAAGGTGACGGTGGAGGGCGAGGGCGACGACGCCAAGTTCGTCTTCAAGGGCGAGACCGCCTCGAAGATCCCGGACTCGGCCGCCGCGATCGCCGCTCCGATCCAGAACTGACGTCCCGCCTTCAGAGGCTGAACCGGAAGCCCCCGTGTGAGTCGCTCGCACGGGGGCTTCCGCGTGCCTGGGGTCTTTTCGCGGGTGGCCGTGCGGGGGCGTCCGGTTCTTCGACAGGGACGGCGTCGGCCCGCCGCTGGGGCGCTTCTTGAGGGCGCCCTGCGGGCCGCCGCCGCCCGGGGGCTCGCCGCTGGGCACGAGCGTGCTTGAGCAGCCTTGTGGCGTGCACGGGACCGGGACTGCGGGACGCTCCGCGGGGCCAGCCTTCCGGGGACGAGCTCGCCAGACGCGCTTTCCAGGGGAGCGCTGGCCCGCCTGCTGGGCGGCCGGGTGTCACGGGTGGTGTGGGGGCGCGGGTCCGCCTGCCCGCGCCCTTGTGGCGTCCCTGCCGGGTGCCCGCGTCACGTCACGGGCGGATCAGTGTGCCGTAGGCGGCGCGGATGTCCGACTTCGAGGACTTGACGTACATCTCGCTGGGCGGGCCGTAGTCGGTGATGTAGTAGGTGTAGTGGATGCGGCGCGGGCAGGCGGAGCCGCCGATCTGCACGCTGTGAGGGCCGACGCGCTTGCCGGTCCGCAGCTCGTACACGCGCACGGGGATCTTGCGCTTCTTGAACGTCACGTTCACGGTGTAGGGGTAGCTGCCGGTGAGGGACCGGTACGGGCAGGTTCTGACGGGGGTGCCGTGCTTGCTCTTGCCGGCGCAGATCACCAGCACGGCCTTGGCGGGGTCCTTGGTCAGCCACGAGGAGGGCAGCTTCGTCCTGTGGCCGCCCTGGCCGATGAGGATCGCGCGGTGCGGCCCCTTGCCCCGGTAGGGCTTGGCACCGTGGTAGGGCGCGGGGTCCTTGCAGTACTTGGGCTCGCCGCCCTTGAGGAGCTTGCGGACGTTCGCCAGCTCGATCTGCAGGACTGCCTTCTCCTTGCCCTCCTTCGCCCTGCCGGCCAGATCGTTCTTGGGGTACTGGTCGAGGAACTGCTCGTACTGGGCCTTGGCCTTCTTCCACTCCTTGTCCTTGGCGAGGGCGTCGCCGCAGCCGACGATCGCGGCGGGCGCGACCTTCGGGACGATCTCGGCGGCGCGGTCCAGCACGGGGTCGCCGGACGGCCGCTTGGCGAGCCAGTCGGTGATCGTCCTGGTCTCGCAGGCGTCCTTGGTCGGCAGGGCGTTCAAGAAGTCGTCCAGGACCTTGCCCGCCTTCGCCTCTTGGCCGGCGGCCTCGTTGAGCGCCTGCGCCAGGTGGCCGAAGCCCGACTCCAGGGCCTTGGTGTCGCCGGGTCAGGCCGGCGGTGAGGTCGCTGGTCGCCTGTGCGAGGAAGAGGTCGGCCCGGCGCCCGTCCACGCCCTGCCACAGCGCGCCGGGGTGCGCGTGGTAGGTCTCGAGCGTACGGGCGGCCAGCAGCCGGTCGGCCGCAGCCTGCCGCTCGGCCGTCACCAGCAGCCGGCAGGCCGCGCTCTCGTCCTCGGCTCTGGCGGTCAGCGGGGAGTCGGCCACCCGGTGCCCGGCCCAGAGCCCGTCCAGGGTGGCCAAGGCGCGCGTGCAGTCGCCGGCGCGGTGGGCCGCCGCGGCCTCCTGGTGGATGCGGTAGGCGTCCAGCCGCAGGTAGCCGACGGCCGACAGGACGACGAGGGCCGCGGCCAGCCCGGTGAGCCGCTGCCGCCGCTTCTGCGCGGAGTTCTCGTGTCTTAAGCCCCTGCCCGCCAGCCACCAGCCGTGGACGACGACGAGGGCCCACCACAGGAGCACCACGTACTCGAACCAGGTGAACCGCGCGACCAGCGCCAGCGCGACGGCGAGCGCGATCGTGACCGCCAGGGCGCCGAACGCGAGCCCGCGCCGCCGCATCATCAGGTAGCCGATGCCCAGCAGCGAGGCGTTGCCGAGCGCCACGGCCAAGGGGTCGGCGGCCGGTCCAGGTGGAAGGTTGCGGGTACTCGCCGGTCTCGGATCCATCGTGGCGCCTTCCTCGTGCGAAACGGCTCACGGCCCTGCTCGGATCACCGCCATTGTCGGCGCGGAGGTCGGGGAGGGGTCCCGGACCGTGCGCCCTTGATCACACGATGCGACGTTCATGTGCCGGAGCGCAATACCTTGAGGATCTCCGCCCGGGGGACGGCGAAGTTGGGGGCTTGTGAGGCGCTGAGGGGGCGTTTGGGGGCTTTTAGAAGTTTGTCCGGATGTCGGGGCTACTGGGAGGTTTCCAGGCGCTCCGAGGCGGCCACAGGCGATCCTTGCGGTGCCTGAATTCGGTTTGTGAGGACCGTTGCGTAATTGTTGGGTGGCCGGGTATGCCACCACCGCAAGTAGTACTACACTGCGTAGAGCATCGCCAAGTCTCACCAAGTGAGCCGCAAGAGCGTCATCCCGAGCTGAGGCTGCTCCCGTGGGAGTAGCGGACGATCAACTCAGGGTGGACGCGCATACGACCCGCCGACAGGCAACATGCTCACCTGGCTCGCACGCAACGAGGCGGGCGACGGGACACAACAAGCAAGCCGTGGAGGAAACCGATGCGCCTGCGTCACGATGACGGAACGCTCGTTCACCTCGCCTACAACGCAGGCGTCCACCCTGCTGAGGACCTGGAGAACCTCATCGCGCACCTCACCCGATACGCGGTCCCGGTGCGCAAGCGGCTGGGCGTTGAGCGCATGGGCATCGGGTTGTGGCTGTCCCCGAGCGTCGCCGACCACCTCATCGCCGACCGGATCGAGCTCGTACGGCTGCGCCGCTCCCTGGAGGAGCGCGGCCTCGAGGTGGTGAGCCTCAACGGCACCGGCGGCCGCAACCAGGAGGTGCCCGGCCCCGACTGGGCCAAGCCCGAGCGCTACCGCTACACGATGGCGCTGGCCAGGATTCTCGCGTTCCTGCTGCCGGAGGACGTGCAGTTCGGCAGCATCTCCACTATCCCCATCGGATGGCGCCGCGACTGGCCCGCCGACCTGCACGCCATCGCCACCCGCCGTCTTGAGCGGCTGGCCCGCGAGCTGCGCGGCATCTACAGCACCACCGGCAAGACGATCAGGGTCGGCTTCGAGCCCTGGCCGGGGTGCGTGCTGGAGACCACCGAGCAGGCGCTCGAACGGGTCGGCGGCATCGACTCCGAGCACCTGGGCGTCTGCCTGGACGCCTGCCACCTCGCCTGCGGGGCCGAGGAGCCGGGCCAGGCGCTCAAGGGGCTGGCCGAGGCGGGCGCGCCCGTGGTGAAGCTCGGCCACGTCCACAACCACACGGGCGAGACGCCCAGCACCGGGGCCGTGCTGCACGACACGCTGACCGCCATGCTGTCGGGGGCGGTGAGCGGCAGCGCTCACATCGAGGTGGAGACCCACAACCTCACCGTGCCGGGCCGCGCCAAGGGGCCTGGTGCGCTGGTGTCGCTGCTGGCCGAGGAGCTGGACTGGGCGCGGACGAACCTGACCGCCCTGGGGCTGCAGCTCGCCGCCTGAGCGGCCCTATTCACTCGGAGACGTACACCGTCGCCGCTGGGGACACGGTCGCCATGCCGCCGCATGCCGTGCGGCGGGTGCCGGCCGACCCCGAGACGGGCTAGAGCGCCGTCGTGACGGCGCCCCCAGAGGCGCGGGCGCTCGCGGGCGACGGCGGCGACGAGTACGGCGTTCCGCCGTGGATCGCGTGAGAGGAGGAGCGCGGTCGCCGACGCCGAGCGCGGGTTCGTGCCGATCGTGGCCGTGAAGGTCTACACCCCAGGTGGTACGTCGGACCCGCACGCCTGCGACCTCGCACCGGAGGACGACGAACGCATCGTTTCCCCGCGGGTCAGGTGAGGGCCTTTCACGTGGGGAGCCGGTAGGTGCCGTCGTCCAGCACCTCGGCCAGGCCGTCGGCGACGAGGCCGTCGAGCGCGCGCTCGCGCTGGACGGCGTCGTCCCAGACCGCGTCGAGCGCCGCCTTGGGCACCGGGCCGTGGGCCTCGCGCAGCACCGCGAGGAGGCGGCCACGGCACTGGCGGTCGGTGCCGGCGTAGGTCTGGCCCTTGCGCGCCGGGCCCTCGTGCGGCGGCTTGCCCGCAAGGCGCCAGGCGCACAGCGCGGTGATCGGGCAGTCGGCGCAGCGAGGGGAGCGGGCCGTGCACACCAGCGCGCCCAGCTCCATCACGGCCACACCCCACCGGGGCGCGCCCAGCTCGGGCAGCAGGCTCTCGGCGAGGCGGCGCTCGGCGGCGGAGGTGGCGGCCGGCGGGTACTCCTCGCCGCGGATCGCCCGCGCGAACACCCGCCGCACGTTCGTGTCGAGCACCGCGTGGCGGCCGCCGAAGGCGAAGCTGGCGACGGCCGCGGCGGTGTACTCGCCGATGCCGGGCAGCGACAGCAGCGTGTCGTGGTCCGAGGGCACCTCGCCGCCGTGCTCCTCGGTGATGGCGCGGGCGCAGGCGTGCAGGCGCAGCGCCCTGCGCGGGTAGCCGAGCCGGCCCCAGTGCCGCACGGCCTCGCCCGGCTGCTCGGCGGCCAGCGCCTTGGGGGTGGGCCAGCGTTCCATCCACTCGTGCCAGACCGGCAGGACGCGGACGACCGGAGTCTGCTGAAGCATGATCTCGCTGACCAGCACGCCCCACGGGGTCGCATCGGGGGCGCGCCACGGGAGGTCCCGGGCGTTGTCCTCGTACCAGTCCAGAACGGGGGCGTGCAGGAGGTTCGGCTCAACCACGCGGTCAAGCGTATTCGGAGATTAAGGCCTTCGGCGTGTCGTCACCGAACGTGGTCACTCTCTCACCATCCTTGGCGTATGGACCCGGATACTCTGCGTGGCGACGGCGGTGACATCTACTGGCGGCGCCGGATGAGCGTGCTGATCGCGGTGCTCGTCGTGGTGGCCGTGGTGGCGTGGGCGTGCTCAAGCGGCGGCAGCGGGCCGGAACGCGAGTCCAGCGCCCAGTCGTCACCGAGCGTCAGTGCCACGCCCAGCATCGACCCGCTGCTCGCGGGCCTGCGCACGCTCGCCATGGGCACCGCCGGCCCGACGCCCACGCCGACCCCCAAGCCGTCGCCGTCCGAACGGCGGCGACCGGGCGAGCCGTGCTCGGACAAGGACCTGGTGCTCAGCCTCCAGGGCAGCGGCAAGGAGCCGATCTACTCCGGTGACGCCCGCCCGTCCTTCCTGGTCACGCTGGTGAACACGGGGCCGGTCATGTGCACGGCCGACGTCGGCCCGCGCTCCATGGAGATCCGGATCACCTCCGGGACGGACCGCATCTGGTCGACGGCCGACTGCGTGAGCGGCGAGGGTACGGAGATCAAGCAGCTGCGGCGCGGGGTGCCGTACGTGCGCATGCTGGAGTGGAACCGGCGGCGGTCCAGCTCCGACTGCCGGGCCGAGCCGCCCGCCGCGCTGCCCGGCACGTACGTGGCCATCGCGCGGCTGGGCAAGCTGCGCAGCCACAAGGGCGTCTTCCACCTGCGCTGAGCCCGCCGGGGCGGCGGCGTTTCACGGGCGGTCGTAGCGGGTCACCACCACGCCCTCGTCGCAGACCCGCGACTCCACCAGCCGCAGGCCCAGCCGGTCAGTGCCGTTCTGGAACAGCGGGCGGCCGCCGCCCAGCACCACGGGGTGCACGGCGATGTGGTACTCGTCGATGAGCCCGTGCCGGGTCAGCGTGCCCGCGAGGCCCGAGCCGCCCGTCAGCAGGATGTCGGCGCCGGCCTGCCGCTTGAGCTCGGCGATGCGCTCGGCGGGGTCGGTGCGGATCACTTCGGCGGCCCATGCGTCGCTCTCCAGGGTCGTCGAGACGACGATCTTGGGGGTTCGGCGCCAGACGGGGGCGAACTTCAGGTCGTGCGGGTGGTCGGAGATCGTCTCCGCCGCCGGCCAGTAGGAGACCATCATGTCCCAGACGTTCCGGCCGTACAGGAAGGCACCGGCCCGCGCGCAGAGCGCCTCGGAGTAGGCCGACAGCTCCTCGCCCATCACCGGCCAGTCGAACTCGCCCTTCGGGCCCTCGATGTGGCCGTCGATGGAAGTGTGCACCCAGTAGATGAGCTTGTGCATGGTCGTCCGTCCCTTTCGCGGTCGTTGTTTCGCCAAGGGGTCGGAGCGGGCCGGGCGACTTCGACATGAAGCGCGGAAAATCCGCCATGTGAGCCATGTCACCAGGCGCGGAGAGGCGGCGGACCGTGACGCGAGAGACGACGGAAGGGCGAGCCGGGAGGGCGGGCGGTGGGGAGACGCCGCCAGGAGGGCGGGAGCCGACGGGGGTCAGACGTAGCGTTCGAGGATGGAGGATTCGGCGAGGCGGGACAGGCCCTCGCGGACGCTGCGGGCGCGGGATTCGCCGACGCCGCCGACCTCCTGGAGGTCGTCGATGCTGGCCGCCAGCAGCTTCTGCAGGCTGCCGAAATGGTTGACCAGGCGGTCGACGACGGTGGCGGGCAGCCGGGGGACCTTGGCGAGCAGGCGGAAACCGCGCGGGCTGACCGGGCTTTCGAGCTGGTCGCTGCCGCTGTGGCCGAGCACGCGCGCCACCGCCGACAGGTCGAGCAGCTCCGAGCCCGACAGGTGGTCGAGGTCGTGCATGGCCTCCTGGAGGCGGCGCTGGCGGCGGCCGGCCGGGGCGGGCAGGTAGTCGCGGATGACCAGCTCGCGCTCGGAGTCGACGCCGGCCACCAGCTCGTCGAGCTGGAGCGAGAGGAGGCGGCCGTCGGTGCCGAGCTCGACGACGTAGCCCTTGATCTCGTCGGAGATGCGGCGGACCATCTCCAGCCGCTGCGCCACGGCGGCGACGTCGCGCACCGTCACCAGGTCTTCGATCTCCAGGGCCGACAGCGTGCCGGAGACCTCGTCGAGCCGGTGCTTGTAGCGCTCGAGCGTGGCCAGCGCCTGGTTGGCCTTGGACAGGATCGCGGCCGACTCTTCGAGGACGTAGCGGATGCCGTCGAGGTAGAGGGCGATGATCCGCATCGACTTGCTGATCGCGATGATCGGCAGGCCGGTCTGCCTGGCGACGCGCTGGGCGGTGCGGTGGCGGGTGCCGGACTCGTCGGTGGGGATGGACGGATCGGGAACGAGGTGGACGGCGGCGCGGACGATCTTCTGGTCGTCGCTCACCACGATGGCGCCGTCCATCTTGGCGAGCTCGCGCAGCCGGGTGGCCGAGAATTCGACGTCGAGCTCGAAACCGCCGCTGCAGAGCTGTTCGACGGTGCGGTTGTAGCCGAGGACGATCAGCCCGCCGGTCTGCCCGCGCAGGATGCGTTCGAGGCCGTCGCGCAGAGGAGTGCCCGGCGCTACAGCGGCCAGCGCTTCGCGACGGCGGTCGTCAAGACTCCTATCCACCTGACCCCCGTGTCGATCGGTCACCTCAGCTTAGCCGTGCTCAGGTGACGTGTGTGAGTGCGTCCCAAACGTTCTCCGCCTGCACCACCTCGAACCCGGGAGCGAACGCGACCGGCCCGACCGGCACCAATGCGCGCTGGCCGCCGCGCTTTCGCCCGCCCTCGTCGAGCGACCCGGCGGGAACGAGAGCCCTCTTGAATCCCAGTCTGGCCGCTTCGCTCAGCCGCCTGCGAACGTCTTTCACCGGACGCAGCTCGCCCGCGAGCCCGACCTCGCCGAGCGCCACCAGGCCGGAGGGCAGCGGCTTGTCGCCTGCCGCGCTGGCGACGGCCAGCATGACCGCCAGATCGACGGCGGGGTCGGCCAGCTTGATGCCGCCGACGGTGGCGGTGAAGACGTCGCAGCCGCCGAGCCGGGCGTTGAGCCGGCGCTCCAGCACCGCCAGGATCATCTGCACGCGGTAGGGGTCGAGGCCGGAGGAGGTGCGGCGGGGCTGCTGGGCCTCGGTGCGCGCGACCAGCGCCTGCACCTCGGCGGGCAGCGGGCGGGTGCCCTCGACGGTGACGGTGACGCAGGTGCCGGGCACCGGCTCGCTGCGCCGGGAGACGAACAGCCCGCTCGGGTCGGTGATGCCCTCGATGCCGCGCTCGTGGAGGTCGAAGCAGCCGACCTCGTCGGTGGGGCCGAAGCGGTTTTTGATCGCACGGACCATGCGCAGCCGGGAGTAGCGATCGCCCTCGAAGTTGAGCACGACGTCGACGAGGTGCTCGAGGGTGCGCGGACCGGCGATGGAGCCCTCTTTGGTGACGTGGCCGACGATGAGCGTCGCCATGTTGCGCTCCTTGGCCAGGCGTACGAGGTTGGCCGCCACCTCGCGCACCTGCGTGACCCCGCCGGGCACGCCCGTGGCCTGGCTGGTGCCGATGGTCTGGACGGAGTCGACGACCAGCAGCCGCGGCTGCACCTTCTCCACATGGGTGACCAGGGCCGACAGCTCGGTCTCCGCCGCGAGGTAGAGGTTTTCCTGGATCGCGCCGATGCGGTCGGCCCGCAGCCGCACCTGGGCCGCGGACTCCTCGCCCGTGACGTAGAGGACGGTGGTGCGCTCGGCGATGCGGGCGGCGGCCTCCAGCAGCAGCGTGGACTTGCCGATGCCGGGCTCGCCGGCCAGCAGCACGACGGCGCCGGGCACCAGGCCGCCGCCGAGCACCCGGTCGAGCTCGCCCACGCCGGTGGTGCGGGCCGTGGCCACCTCGGCCTTGACCTGGCCGATGGGCAGGGCGGGGGCGGTGGTGGCACCGGCCTGCACGACGGTGGCGCCGGCGCGGGCGCCCTCCTCGTCGACCGTGCCCCACGCCTGGCACTCGCCGCACCTGCCCACCCACTTGGGGGTGCGCCAGCCGCACTCCGTGCAGCGGTATCCGGGCTTCTGGGCAGTCTTGGCCATGAGGAGCAGGCTAGCGTCAGGCGCCGACAATCCCACCCGTCCCACGCGTAACCGCGACCGGCGGCGCGGCGTCGCGGATCAGCCCAGGCCGGGCCCCCTGGCGACCGCTTCGGTTCCCGGGGCGGTCAGCCCGTGCTCGGCCTCGATCTGCTCCGGCACGGGACCCACCATCCGGCACGGCCCGCACCACTCGGCCCAGAACTCGACCGGCCCCGGCTCCTCGTAGCTGCCGGTGGTCAGCGTGATCATCTTCATCCCCTTACGAAGCAACCCGGACAGGACCGGGCGAGCTGGGCGGCCACCTCGGCGCGCCGCGCGAGCAGCACGCGGATCTCCTGGTCGATCTCGTGGAGCCTGCGCTCGTAGACCGCGACGGACTCGGCGCACGAGCCGCCGGTGCTGTGACCACGGCGCAGGCAGTCGACGAACGGCCGCGTCTCTTCCAGGGTGCAGCCGATCTGGAGCAGGGCGCGGATCTCCGAGACGAGCCTGACGTTGACACCCGCGTCAAGGTCAAGCCTCAGAAATAGCGCCAGCGCAGCACGTTGGGGTAGTCGAGCTCCAGTCCGGGCGTCTCGGCGATGGCCTGCTCGGCCACCTCGGGGGCGAACTCGATGCGCAGCACCGCCTCAAGGTCGGCCCTGCGCTGGAAGACCATCCTGAGGTCGAGCTCCCTGCGCTGCCAGCCGTGCCGGTCCCAGAACGCCTCGACCTCGCGCGCCGAGTAGGTGGGCACCGTACGCGAGAACCACCGCCCGAACGCGCCCCGCGTCGCGTCGAGGTCCACCACGAACGCGGCGCCGCCCCTGCGCATGACCCGCGACAGCTCGCGCAGCCCGGGCTCGCATCCGGGGCCGAAGAAGTACGCCCACCGCGCGATGGCGACGTCCACCCCGGCGTCCGGCAGCGGCAGGTCCTGGGCGGCGGCGGTGTGGACGGTCACGTTGGGCAGCGCGGCGCAGCGGCGGCGGGCCAGTGCGGCGAGGTCGCCGTGCGGCTCGACGCCGATCACCCGCGCCGCCTCTGCGGCCAGGATCGGCAGGTGGTAGCCGGTGCCGCAGCCGATGTCCAGCACCGTGGCGCCGGACCAGGGGCGCAGCGCGCGCATGGCCGCGTCGGCGGCGCCGTCGGGATCGACGGCGCGGTTCTCCAGCTCGTAGATCTGCGGGGTGTTCCAGATGTTCGGGCTGGGGATGGCGCCTTTCACGATCCGTGGCATGCATCCCACGCTAGGGCCTTTCACGCACCCGGCGTACGGGCACGTCTGTACAGGGCAGAAGGCACATACGGACAGGGCAGATGGGCGTGACGCGCCAGATCGGCTTCTCCGGCTTAGGCTGGCTACGTGGCTGATGTCATCCGCGTGCCCAATGCGAAGATCGCATTGTCCACCGCCTCGGTATATCCGGAACGCACTCCCGACGCGTTCGAGCTGGCCGCCCGCCTGGGCTACGACGGCGTCGAGATCATGGTCGGCGCCGACCCCGTGAGCCAGGACATCGACGTGATCGAGCGGCTCTCCGATCACTACGAGGTCCCCGTCCTGGCCATCCACGCGCCCTGCCTGCTGGTGACGCAGCGGGTGTGGGGGCGCGACCCGTGGGCCAAGCTGCTGCGGGCCCAGAAGGCGGCAGAGCGGCTCGGCGCGTCCACGGTCGTGGTCCACCCGCCCTTCCGCTGGCAGCGCGAGTACGCGCGCGAGTTCGAGACCGGCCTGGCCAGGATGCGCGACGAGACGGACGTCACGTTCGCGGTGGAGAACATGTTCCCGCTGCGCGCGAGGGGCAACGACGTGGTGCCGTACGCACCCGACTGGAACCCGATCGACCACGACTTCCCCCAGGTCACGCTCGACCTGTCGCACACGGCGGTGTCGGGCTCCGACGCCATGGAGATGGCGACCAAGCTCGGCGACCGGCTGGCGCACCTCCACCTGGCCGACGGCATCGGCGTGACCAACAAGGACGAGCACCTCGTGCCCGGCAGGGGCAACCAGCCGTGCGCGCAGATCCTGGAGCGGCTGGCCGGCAACGGCTACTCCGGGCTCGTGGTCCTCGAGATCAACACGAGGAAGGCGGCCAGCCGCACCCAGCGCATCGACGACCTCGCCGAGGGGCTGGCCTTCGCCCGGCTGCACCTGGCGGCCTCCGCATGAGCGGGCCGCTCAAGGACCTGGCGCGGACGTTCGACCGGGTGGCCGACGCCTACGACGAGGGGCGGCCCGGCTACCCCGACGAGGTCTACCGCGCGATGACGGAGGTGTCGGGGGTCGAGCTCGACGGCGCGACGGCGGTCGACGTGGGAGCGGGCACCGGCATCATGACGCGGGCGCTGCGGGCGCGCGGCTCGCGGGTGATCGCGGTGGACCCCGGCGAGCCGATGCTGGCGCATCTGGTCGCCAAGTCGGGCGCACGAGGACAGAAGCCTGCGGGCGGGGAGGAACGTGCCGCGCCGGTGGCGGCCGTGATGGGCGACGGCAACGCGCTGCCGCTGACCGACGGCGTGGCCGACCTGGTGATGTACGCCCAGTCGTGGCACTGGCTCGACCCCGCCGCCTCCATCGCCGAGGCGCGCCGGGTGCTGCGGCCGGGCGGCGCGATCGTGGGCTGCTGGAACTTCAACCACGCCGCCCAGGCCGACTGGCTGGCCGCGTACGAGACGAGGCTGGCCGAGGAGGTGCCGACCTACTACGGCCCCGCCGTGGAGGAGTGGTCGGTGCCGCCGATCGCGTCGGCCTTCGAGGTGGTGGGTGAGCGCTGGATCCCGTGGACCCGGCTGGTCGGCATCGAGCACTTCCTGCTCGACCTGCGCTCTCACTCGTACATGGCGGCGCTGTCGCCGGAGCGGGCCGACGAGGTGGTGGCGCGGCGGCGGGCGGAGCTGCGCGCGGCCTTCCCCGAGGGCGTGCTGTCGGTGCCGATGCGGGTCTACCTGGCGGTGGGCCGGTGATGCGCTGCCTGGAAACGGGCGGGCACCCCTCGGCGGCGGGCGCGAGAGGAGGGGCGGTGCGCCGTCCGGCGGGCGCGATGAGCGGGGCGCGGCGCCTTCTGGCGGCGGGCGCGGGAAGCGGGGCGGGGCGATGACCGCGCAGCAGCGGCGCCGGCCGGGGCGCCGGCCGGGCGCGGTGGACACGCGCGGCGAGATCCTGGCGGCGGCGCGCAAGGTGTTCGCGGAGAAGGGCTTCGACAAGGCGACCGTACGCGGCATCGCGCGCGAGGCCGGTGTCGATCCCGCGCTCGTGCACCACTACTTCGCCACGAAAGAGGGCATGTTCGTCGCGGCGATGCAGCTGCCGATCACGCCGGAGCAGGTCATCCCGCTGCTGATCGACGGGCCGCGCGAGGAGATCGGCGAGCGGCTGGTCCGCATGCTGCTCCAGGTGACGGCCGAGCCGGAGACGCGCGAGCCGATGGTGGCGCTGCTGCGCTCGGCGATGACCAACGAGCAGGCCGCCACGATGTTCCGCGAGTTCATCCTGCACGCGCTGCTCTACCAGGTGGCCGACCGCCTGGGGGTGCCGCACCTGCGGGTGGAGGCGGCCTTCGCGCAGATGTTCGGCACGATCATGGGTAGGTACGTGCTGAAGCTGGAGCCCCTGGCGAGCGCGAGCGTGGAAGAGCTGGTCGAGCTGCTCGCGCCGACCATTCAGCGCTACTTCTGCGGATAGAGCATTGTTCTAGAATGGGCGGCGACCTTAGGGTATGTCGCGTGAGCCAGTAAAGTTACTCGTGGGTAGGATCGGCCTATGCCTGCGCAGCGGGTGACCGTACGCTGACAGCCAACGTCGTCTGTGGGAGGACCCGTGCTCTGGGTTGCCATCATCGGGCTCGTCATGACCGTCCTGGCGGTGGCCGTGGCCGGTCGGAGGGTGCTGTTCCTGTACAAGCTCGCCACCGTGGGCCCGCCCGCGCCCGAGCGGATCGAGTACGCCAAGACTCATGTGGGCGACGAGATCAAGGCGCAGCTCGTCGAGGTGTTCGGCCAGAA
The DNA here is from genome assembly GCF_043196965.1 of Nonomuraea sp. NPDC049309. Lineage (NCBI taxonomy): Bacteria > Bacillati > Actinomycetota > Actinomycetes > Streptosporangiales > Streptosporangiaceae > Nonomuraea > Nonomuraea sp. NPDC049309. Next base: position 1,213,937 of record NZ_JBICSH010000002.1, read on the forward strand.
GAAGCTGCTGAAGTGGACGCCCTCGGGCGTCGCGCACTTCTTCGTCATGTGGGCGTTCTTCATCCTGCTGACCGTCTACATCGAGGCGTACGGCGCGATCATCCAGGGTGCGATCACCGGGCGGCCGAACTTCCACATTCCGCTCATCGGCACCTGGGGTGTGCTCGGCTTCCTGCAGGACTTCATCGCGGTCGCCTGCCTGCTCGGCCTCGTCGCGTTCGCGGTCATCCGGGTCAAGAACTCGCCCAAGCAGCTCGGCCGGCGCTCCCGCTTCTCCGGCTCGCACCTGGGCGGCGCCTGGCTGGTCCTGTTCATGATCTTCAACATCATCTGGACCCTCTTCCTGGCCAGGGGCGCCGCGGCGGCCAACGGCAACTTCCCCTACTCCTCGGGCGCGTTCGTCTCGCTGGCGCTCGGCGACGTGCTTCCGCAGAGCGCGCTGCTGGAAGAGATCGGGCTGCTGCTGCACATCGGCTTCATGCTGGTGTTCCTCATCATCGTGGTGAACTCCAAGCACCTGCACATCTTCACCGCGCCGCTCAACGTGCTCTTCTCCCGCCGTCCCGACGGGCTCGGCGGCGCGCCGGAGCTGCGGGTGGACGGCAAGCCCGTCGACTTCGAAGACGAGGACCTCGACCCCGAGCGGCTCGGCCGGGGCAAGATCTCCGACACCACGTGGAAGGGCTTCCTCGACTTCTACTCCTGCACCGAGTGCGGCCGCTGCCAGTCGCAGTGCCCGGCGTGGAACACCGACAAGCCGCTGTCGCCGAAGATGCTCATCCTCGACCAGCGCGACCACGCCTTCGCCGTGGCGCCGTACCTCATGGCCGCGCAGAACGGCGTCGAGCATAAGGACACCGACGTGCTCGCGCTGCTGGAGAAGCCGCTGGTCGGCGAGGACGGCGTGATACACCCCGACGTGCTGTGGTCGTGCACCAACTGCGGCGCCTGCGTCGAGCAGTGCCCGGTGGACATCGAGCACATCGACCACATCCTCGACATGCGCCGCTACCAGGTCATGGTGGAGTCGTCGTTCCCGTCCGAGGCGGGAGTGATGGTCAAGAACCTGGAGAACAAGGGCAACCCGTGGGGCATGTCCGAGATGAAGCGCGCCGACTGGATCGAGGAGCTCGACTTCGAGGTCGAGGTCGTCGAGGACAAGATGCCCGAGGACGCCGAATACCTGTTCTGGGTGGGCTGCGCGGGCGCGCTCGAAGACCGGGCGAAGAAGACCACCAAGGCCGTGGCGGAGCTGCTGCACATCGCGGGCGTCAAGTTCGCGGTGCTCGGCCCGATGGAGGCGTGCACCGGCGACCCGGCGCGGCGGCTGGGCATGGAGTACCTGTTCAACATGCTCGCCCAGCAGAACATCGAGACGCTCAACGAGGCCGGCGTAAAGAAGATCGTGGCCACCTGCCCCCACTGCTTCAACACGCTCGCCAACGAGTACCCGCAGCTCGGCGGCACGTACGAGGTCGTGCACCACACGCAGCTGCTGGCCAAGCTGGTCGATGAGGGCAAGCTCACCCCGATCACCCCGATCGAGGAGAAGATCACCTACCACGACCCGTGCTTCCTCGGCCGCCACAACAAGGTCTACTCCCAGCCGCGCGACATCATGGCGAAGGTGCCCGGCGTGCAGACCCAGGAGATGCACCGCCACAAGGACCGCGGCTTCTGCTGCGGCGCCGGCGGCGCGCGCATGTGGATGGAGGAGCGCATCGGCAAGCGCATCAACACCGAGCGCGTGGACGAGGCGCTGACCACGAATCCTGACACGGTCTCGACCGCCTGCCCCTTCTGCATGGTCATGCTCGGCGACGCGATCAACGAAAAGAAGAACAACGGCGAGGCCAAGGAATCGCTGGAGGTCGTGGACGTCGCGCAGCTTCTGATCAAGTCCGTCAAGAGCCCGTCCTGACAGTGACATGTCCGACTCCTCCATAGCTGATGTGGAGGAGTCGCATGTCAACGGACGTGACAGGTAGAAATCCGGCATCCACATAACGGGAAAATCACGGTAACCTCAACGTCGCATGGCTCTATTCGTACGGGGAGGGGGCTCGTGATGGGCGTCGTCGTCACAGACGCCGAAGTCACCCTTGCCGACGTGCTCTCCCTGCGCCTCGCCATCGACGAACCCCTGGAGGAAGGCACCGAGCTCGTCCTGCGCAACCGCGCCACCGGCGTGGAGCGCAACGTGCGGCTCGGCACGCCGGGCGCCCGCGCGCGCGAGGCCTCGCTCGCGGTGTCGCTGGAGCCGCTCGGCCTCACCACCGGCCGGTGGGACGCCTACCTGCGCCGCCGCGGCAAGCGCACCAGGCTGCGCAGCATCGACCCGGGCTTCTCGCTCGACCACCTCGACGCGTACGCGCTGTGCCGCCGCACCCTCGCCTACCGCTCCTACCGCACCCGCAACGGCTACCTCGCGCTGAAGATCTCCGAGGCCGAGCCGGTGGCCGAGGTGCGCTCGGTCTGGTTCAGGGAGGGCCGCTTCGAGGTGATGGGCCTGCTCGCCTACACCGGCCTGGAGGACGACGACTCGCGCCACGAGGCCGTGCTGACGCTCAGCCGCAGGCAGACCGGCGCCCGGCTGAAGGGCAACGCCACCGTGCAGGGGGTGCGCTTCCACGCGGCCGTGTCGCTGGTGGACGTGCTGGCCGCCGACCCCGAGGGCGCCGCGGGCTCCGGCACGTGGGAACCGGTCCTCGAAGTGGAGGACGTGCCCACGGCGCTGCGGCTCGGCTCGCGCCTCGACGACGTCGACGGCAAGCGGCGCCGCCTGCACTACCCCTCGGCCCGGGTGGACGGCGTGCTGATCAAGCCCTGCTACACCGCCGACGACGAGCTGCGAATCGAGGTCGGCGGATGAGGATCAGCCTGGTGCTCGCCTCCGCGTACGGGATGCGCGGTGACGTGCGCGCCATGCTGAACCTGGCCACGGCCCTGGCCGAACGCCACGACGTCGAGGTGATCAGCGTCAGGCGGCAGAAGGAGAAGCCGTTCTTCCCCGTCAGCTCCAAGGTCTCGCTGCGCAGCGTGGTGGACGCCAGGCCCGGCGTGCGCCACCTGCTGCCGCGCGGCCAGGTGCGTACGGAGGTCGCGCTCTGGCGGGTGCTGCGCAACCTCAAATCCGACGTGGTGATCACCACCAGGCCGGGCATCGGCGTGCAGGTGGCCAGGCACGCGCCGCGCGAGACGCTCAAGATCGCGCGTGAGTGGGGCAGGCCGGCCGTGCCCGGCCCGGTCAAGCGCCACTACCCGCGCCTGCACGCCGTCGTGACGGCCACGGAGTCGGCGCAGGAGGAGTGGACCAGGCTGCTCGACGACGGCGGGCCGCCCGTCCACTGCGTGCTCGACGCGCTGCCCGGCGGGCTGTGGCCGCGCTCGCGCATGGACAACAGGATCGTGGCCGCCGGAGGCCGGTGGGTGCCGGTCAAGGCGTACGACCGGCTGATCCGGGCGTTCGCGATCGTGGCCGACAAGCGGCCCGACTGGCGGTTGCGGCTGTACGGCGGCGGCCCCGAGGAGCGGCTGCTGCGCTCGCTGGTGCGGGAGCTGAACCTGCACAACCACGTCTACTTCATGGGCACCACGCCCGACCTCGCGGGCGAGTTCGCCAAGGCGTCCATCGTGGCCAGCACCTCGCGCAGCGAGGACCTCGGCATGGCGGTGCTGGAGGCGATGGGCTGCGGGGTGCCGGTGGTGGCGTACGAGGGGGCGAGAGGGCCCAGGGAGTTCGTCGCGACCGGCTATAACGGTGTGCTGGTGCCCGAGGACGACCCGGAGGTGTTCGCGGCGGCGCTGCTCGCGCTGATCGACGACGAGCGCCGCCGGCGGTCGCTGGCGGCCGGGGCGCGTGACACGGCGCTGCGGCACTCGGCCGACGAGATCGCCGAGCAGTGGGAGAAGCTCATCTGCGGCCTTCGCTAGATCGCCGGGACCATACCTCTTACGGGTACCGTAGAGGCATGCATGGGTACAGCGGAGACAAGCAGGCGTATCTCACGCGCCTGCGGCGAATCGAGGGGCAGATTCGGGGCCTGCAGCGCATGGTCGACGACGACGCCTACTGCATCGACGTGCTGACCCAGGTCTCCGCGGCGACGAGGGCCCTGCAGGCGGTGGCGCTGGGGCTGCTCGAAGAGCACATCTCCCACTGCGTGGCCGACGCCATCGCCTCCGGCGGGCCCGAGGCCGACGCGAAGGTCAAGGAGGCCTCCGCGGCCATCGCCCGTCTCGTCCGCTCCTGACGCCCTCGTTCCCCCGGCTCTGCGCGCGCTCGTGGCACGAACGCGCCCGCATCCGGTTCCGCCTTCGAGGGGAGGGTTCGAGTGGTGGTCTCCGTCTCCGTGTCCGTCTCCGCGGCCTGCGGGAGGATCGCCGCCGGGGAGAGGGGCTCATCCCTGAGGGGGATAGTCCGAGTGGTGGAATGACTAGTTATGGGAAACCCCGGAAACCGGTGTCCCCGGCCCCTTTGGGCCAGGAACTAGGTCCCCGGGGCTAGTAATCGTGTCGGTTCTTCAGCGACTCGCCGAAGTCCGCAATCCGAGCGCGTCGTCGAGTTCGTCCAAGGTCAGCCGTCGCTCGCTGCCTGCCACGGCCGTGAGCACCTCGGCGTAGAGTGCAATCTCGTCCAACGCGACACGGTCGTGGACCCGAGAGTCCAGGTCATCGTGCCCCACCGCGTCGTCCTTCCTTCCGCAGCCCACACCCTCTACGAGGTTACGGCGCGGGCCCTTCCGGCGACATGGCCCATCGGAGTCATTCCTTTCGTCGCCTCGGGGGCCCCAGGGGGATCATTTCCCGTTTCCGAGATCACAATTCAGCTAATCGGGTGTTATCGGAAGTGTTGAAACGATAGTGGGGAGGTAAGCTGGAAATAGCGGTATTAGTGGTTTACATGTGGCCTGTGTGGTGATCGTCACGTTCGTGGGCGATCTTGCGCACCAGGGCCGTCTGGCCCGCCAGCCCGCGCTCGGGCATCTTGGCCCCCGTCAGCCGCTCCCACGCCAGCCCCGTCGCGTACGCGGCTCCCAGCACCGCCGCCGCGCTCGCCCGGTCGGGCGGCGCCACCTCGACGACGGGAGCGGGCGCCACGGATACGCCGCCCCCGCGTACGGGAAAACCCTCGGGCTCGGTCCGCTCGGCCGCCGAGGTGCTCGTCAGGCCCGCGCGGCGCAGCTCCTCGTACGCCATCCGCAGCCGGTGGTCCAGCCGCCCCGGCAGCGCGCCGCGCGAGTCCGACAGGTCGGCGAGGAACGTGGCCGCCGCCTCGCGCGGGTCGGGCATGAAGGACAGGGCGTCCACGAGGTCGTACACGGCGTGGGAGAAGTGCGCCTCGGGGTCGTTCTCGACGAGCAGTGCCCGGCACAGCCGGGGCGGGCAGCGCTCGAGCCACGTCCGCCGCAGCGCCGCGTCGTCCTCGTACGGGTCGTCGATCTCGGCCTTGCGCAGCATCGGCTCGACCATCGTGAGCAGCGCCAGCGCGCGCGGCCGGAAACGGGTGTCGAGCAGCAGGATCTGCGCGGTGTCCGCCATGACGGCGGCCAGCCTGAGCGCCGCGCGCGGCCGCCCGGCCCGCAGCCGCTCGGCGACGAGCGCGGCGAGGTCGAGCAGCGGTGGCGCGTGCAGCCAGCGCACCCATTCGTCGCCGGGCAGCGAGCGGCGCAGGTACTCGCCGAAGATGGTGATCAGCCGCTCGTTGCCGTCGAAGGCGGGCGCGTACGCGCACCACATGACCGTGCCCCACACGGCGGCGACCGTGCTGGGCACGTCGGAGGCGAAGATCTCGCCGAAGGCCGTCAGCGGGTAGTCCAGCTCCGACTTGCGGCCGCAGGCGCGGACGAGCTGCCTGACCTGCTCGGTGAGGCTCTCGGGCACGTCGGGGCCGATGAACGACTGCGTCGAGCCGGGCTCGGCGTGGAAGTCGTAGCCCTGGGGGACCACCTCGTCGGGCAGCGCCGCGGCGGGGTGCGCGTCGCGCCGGGCGCGCAGCCTGCGGGGCGGCGGCGCGAGGTGCCAGCGGCCGTCGGCGGGGTCGTACAGGTGCCAGCGCGCGTGCGCGCCGAACAGCCATCGGTCGCCGTCGGGGGTCACCAGGATGCGGGCCGCCAGGACGTGGGCGCGGTCGGGCACGGACAGCCCCTGCCAGCGCGGGTCGGCGACCATCGTGCGGACCTCGGCCTCGGTGGCGGTGAAGGCATCCCAGGGTCGCACGGCGGTCATCGTACTGGGCGGGGGTGGATCATCCATCGGCATTTCACGGCAGAATGGCCGCTATGAGGGCGAAGGTTGCAGGAATTGTGGCGGTCGTCAGCGTGCTCTCCAGCTGCGGTGCGGATGCGCCGGCACAACCGACGCTCTCAGGGCCCGGGATCCTCACGCTACAGAACGCCACCGCTCCGGCGCCTGGCGGGGAGGTGGGCGAGGCGTCCACGGAGTTCGACGACGAGGCCGACCTGGCCATGTGGACCAAGCTCAGCGACACCGAGAAGGACATCGACAGGATCGCCAAGCTCGATGTGAACAAGACCGTGAAGGGGTCGATGTACCTGGAGCCGAAGACCTCGGCCTGGTTCGACGCCTTCCGCGGGCCCTTCGTCTACCAGGAGCTGGCCGGCGACATCGTCATGTACGCCAAGGTCAAGGTCACCGGCAAGAAGGGCGGCCAGCCCAAGCGGCTGTTCTCGCTCGGCGGCCTGATGGCCCGCGAGCCCGGCTCGTACGCCAACCCCAACTGGGTCTCGATCACCACCGGCACCGCCGAGAAGAGCGGCCAGGTCGAGGTGAAGTACACCCAGGACGGCAGCTCCAAGCCGGAGGAGCTGGCGGTCAAGGACGGCTGGGTGGAGCTGGTGCTCGGCCGGGTCGGCCGGGTGTTCGTCGCCCTCTACAAGGAGGAGGGCGGCACGTGGAAGGTCGGCAGGCGCTGGCCCTCGACGCTGCCCGACGTGCTGCAGTGGGGGGTGACGGCCTACACCGACTGGGACAGCTACAGCACGCTGAAGAAGGACCCTGCCAAGGGCAACGCCAAGCAGGTCAAGGGCACGCCCGACCTCAAGCTCACGGTCGACTTCGTCCGGTTCCTGCGGCCGGAGCTGCCCGACTACGCCGATCCGCTGAACGAGGCCTCGGTCTCGGACGAGGTGCTGATCAAAGTGATGACGCCTGCCGGTGCCTGATCGCCTTGGCCTGATAATTGTCCGGCGTGCGGGCGAAGGAGGCGCGGTCGTCGTCGGTCAGCTCGCGCACGATCTTCCCCGGCACGCCCGCGACGAGCACTCCGGACGGGATCTTCTTGCCCGGCCCGACCAGCGCGCCGGCCGCCACGAGCGTGCCCGCGCCGATCCTGGCGCCGCCCAGCACGATGGCGCCGATGCCGATCAGCGCGCCGCGCTCCACGTACGCGCCGTGCACCATGGCCTTATGACCCAGGCTCACGCGGTCTTCGAGTATCGCGGGCTCTCCGGGATCGGCGTGCAGGCACGACAGGTCCTGGACGTTGCACTCCTCACCGATCTCGATCCGCTCGTCGTCCCCCCGGAGAACGGAGCCGTACCAGATGCTGGACGCCCGTCCGATGCGGACGCGGCCGACCACCACGGCGCCGGGCGCGATGTACGCATCGGGGTGTATGTCCGGGGTTGCTCCGCCATCCAACGCTGCTATGTACATTCGAGGCATCTTATTTCCAGGTCGGGGTATGGCGTTCGGGTTGCGGCTGTGGGCCGATGGCAGGAAAGTCGTTTCCTGACGTCTCGTCGCCAGACCCTCACAACCCGCAGTTTTCCCCCGCCTCACGCGAACCCTTAGGTAACCCCCATGATGAACCAGCACGAGAACTTTCCCGATCTGATGCAAGAGGAGACCTTCGAGGTCGTCATGCGCGGCTACAACCGCCGCCAGGTCCACGACTACATGATGCGCACCCGTAACCAGATACGGGATCTCGAGGAACGGCTGGCGCGTGCCATAGAGCAGGCGGAGCAAGGCCGCATCGAGCTGGCCGAGGCCAGGCGGCGGATGGTCGAGACGCCCCAGAGCTACGAGGACCTGAGCCCGCGGCTCGCGCAGATCCTCCGGCTCGGGGAGGAGGAGGCCCAGGCCAAGCGGGAGGACGCCGAGGCCGAGGCCGCCAGGGTGCGCGAGGAGGCCCAGGCCGAGGCCGACCGGCTCGTCACGTCGGCGCGCGAGACCTCCGACAAGATCCTCACCTCCGCCCAGGCCGAGGCCGAGCGCCGGGTGAGCGAGGCGACCCAGGCCGCCGAGCGCATGCTGGCCCAGGCGGGCAGCGACGCAGAGGAGCAGCTCACCGCCGCCCGTACGGAGTCGGAGGAGACGCTGGCCAACGCGCGGGCCGAGGCCGAGCGGCTGGTCACCACCGCGCGCGAGGAGTCCGAGCAGCTCCTGGCCTCCGCCCAGGCGCAGGCCGAGCAGATCGTCTCGGGTGCGCGGGCCGAGGCCGACGCGCTGCTGACCGGCGCCCAGCAGCGGGCGGCGGCGATCGACGAGCAGGCGGGCCGCCGGGTCGACTACCTCACCAACACGCACACGGAGGTGGTGCGGCGGCTGACGGAGATCAGCACGGTGCTCGGCGACCTCATGGTGGCCGAGTCGAACGCCGGGCCGCTGGTGCCCGAGTCGGCGCTGCCCACCTCCCCGGCGCTCCCGCGGCCGCAGGCGTCGCAGGACGACGTGCGGGTCATCATCGAGGACGGCGAGAGCTCCGCAGAGCCGGCCCGGACGTCGGACGCCGCACCGGACGCTTCATCGGAGGCCGCATCGGACGCCGCGTCGGACGTCGCTTCGGACGCCGCGCCGGACGCCGCTCCGAACGCTGTGTCGGACCCCGTGCCGGCCCCCGATCCGGCCGGCACGGAGATCTCTGACGACACGGACGTGCACATCGTGCGTCTGCCGGAGACTCCCGCTCACAAGTGACCGCGATGCGAGCGGAAGCCTCCGCCCCCGATAGGGTCGGAGGCTTCCGCGTTCGTGGCCCCTCCTGAGTTGGGGGCCCGGTACCGGGGCCGCCGAGACGCTGGACCCGGCACCGGGCTGCTCGCGTGCGGGTGGCGTGACGCTCCGCCGCCCGCGTCATGGAGGTGCGGGGCCGGCCGTCTCCTGCTCGCCGGCGGCCCGCCTCTCCTGGTCCCGGAGCCGGTCGCGCAATCCCTCCGGGTCGTCCGCGTCGATGGTCATCGCGCACCCCGCCTCGCGCTGCGCCGCGCTCAGCGGATGGTGTCTCGTGGCCCACCAGCGGCCCGCGTCGCTCCGCCAGATGGTCCACTGGGGATGCTCCCGGGCGATCTCGGCGAGGTGCCGATCAAAGGACATCGCTGTCCACCTTCCCGGGACCCGAGCGAGGTTCCATCTCCTTTGAGGATGAGCCACCTCTCTAGAGAATTCAATGATCGCCAGGGTCAGGTCAACCTTGCCTTGACAAATGGTGTTGAATCATGCGTCGAAGTCGTATTGAAGTACATACGCGGCCGAGTCCAGGATCATCTCGTTCAGCTCGACCGGTTGCCCGCCCGAGGCGTACGCGGTCCGCGCGATGACGATCACCGGCGTGCCGCCCGGCAGGTCGAGCAGGTTGCTCTCGCGGGGGTTCGGCATGCGGGCGCGCACCTCCTCGGTGAAGTGGGCGGGGGCCGCGCCCACCTCGGCGAGCCTGGCGTACACGCCGCCCGGCCCGGTCTCGGTGAGGGTGATCGCGGTGCCCTCGACCAGGTGGGCGGGGAAGTAGGAGGTGGCGAGCTGCACGGGCCGCGCGTCCACCAGATAGCGCCGCCTGCGCACCCACACCTGCTCGCTCTCCAGCACCCGCGCCACGTCCTCGGCGGCTCGCTCCAACGCCACCTCCACCCGGTCGACGGTGAACGGGCGCCCGCGCGCGTCGGCGTCCCAGATGGCCCTGCCCTGCCCCCACTGCTCCCGCGACAGGCGTCGTGAGCCGTGCCTGCGGATCGGTTTGAACTGCCGCACGTAAACCCCCGAACCTCGTTTGGGCACCGCCAGCCCTTCGTTGATCAGTACGGCAAGCGCCTGCCTGGCGGTGGCTCGAGCGATTGCGTATTCGGCCATCAGCGCGTTCTCGCCCGGTAGTCGGTCCCCGTCGCGCAACTCGCCGGCATGAATCCGGGCGCGGAGACCGTCGGCGATGCGTCGATAGATAGGGGGCTCGTGGGGTACCGGGGATTCAGACAACTTTGATCACCCTCTGTCACCAACCAGGTTGTGGCGTCTCCAGAGAACTTGCCCCGTCTTGTCCACGATCGCACAGATGCAGGCGATGGTCGCGGGCAGATTTTGGACGGATCGTGCCTGAGTGGTGAATTTCGCGAGGTTTTAGCGGACCGTTACCGTGGAACGGTCCCGCCCGGTATTCGATCGGCCCACCAGCGGCGAGTAACCAAAGAGAAGATCGCGGCGCCCGCCGCATTGAGGATCACATCGTCGACGGACGAGAAACGGCCCAGGCGCAGGACGTACTGAAGCGTCTCGACGATGACCGAAAACCCCGCGGCGAGTGCCGCGACCTTCGCCGTCGAGCACATCGCGCGGCTGCGCACCGGCAGCAGCGCGCCCAGTGCGGCGAAGACCAGCAGATTGCCTCCGACCTGCACCAACACCTGGTCCCACGGAGCTGCGATCAGGTCGGCGAGGTCGCTGAACGGCACCAGCGAGACTCCGTCGGCGCCGCCCGCGGGGGTGAGGATCATCCAGATCCATGGAGCGGTCCCGACCACGATGCCCACATCCGCGATGGAGGTGCGCAGCGGCATGGGATGGCCGGAACGGGTGCGATGGCGGGCGAGAAGCGCGATTGCGAGCAAGGCGAGGGGGAGTGCAATCGTCCCAGCAATTATGACGTTTCCCCACAATTCCCACGTCCGTGCCATCCGACCATGATGGCGATGATCTAGGGATACCGGAAGATGTCCATTCGGACAGGTCTTGCGGAACGGCCGCGCCGGGAGAGCGGCGTCAAGGAGCGGAGCCTGGCGATGCGGGCCTCAAGCGGCGCGCTTTGAGCGGCGGGCCTTTGAGCGGCGGGGCTTTGAGCGGCGGGGCTTTGAGCGGCGGTGCTTAAGCGGCGCGCCTCAAGCGGCGGGGGTTAAGCGGGGCGTCTCAGGCGGCGGGCCTTAAGAGACCGGCCGCAAGAACCTGCTTGAGCGGCGCGCCTCAAGCGCGGGCCTTAAGAGACGGGCTCAAGAGACGGGCAGGTGACGGGCGAGGAAATCCAGCGCCACGCGCCAGGCGCGCTCCGCCGCCTCCGGGTGGTGGAACATCGGCGCCTCGCTGTTGTGGAAGGCGTGCCCGGCCTCCTCCTCGACGTGCATCACCACGTTCGGACGGCTGCGCGCCGCCTCCTCCACCACCGCCACCCGATCGCGCGAGATGAACGGGTCGTTGCCGCCGAACACCAGCAGCAGCGGCGCGTCGATGCGTTCGAGCAGCCCGGTCGACTCGGGCACCGCCGAGCCGTAGAAGGACAGCACCGCGCCCAGCTCGATCTGCGTGGCCAGCATGTACGCGACCGTGCCGCCCAGGCAGAAGCCCAGCGCGCCCACCCCGCCGCGCACCTCCGGCATCCCGCGCAGGTGGGACACCGTCAGCGCGCAGTCGGCCACCCCCTGGGCCAGGTCGAAGTCGCGGGCCAGCTCGATGGCCGTCGCGGTGCCCTCCGACGTGTGCTCGCCCCGCCAGTGCGGCCTGAAGCGCCAGAACAGGTCGGGCGCGGCCACCACGTAGCCCCTGGAGGCCAGCTCGGCGGCGACCTTCTCGATGTACGGGCCGACGCCGTAGATCTCCTGGATCAACAGGATCCCGGGCCCGCGGCCCGACTCGGGCAGCCAGGTCCGTACGTCGAAGGTGCCGTCGTGGGCGCTTATCCGATCGGTGCGGGTCTGCATGTCCACCAGCATCGCGCATGGCGCCCGCCGCGTTCCGGCGAGACGATGCGAACGGCGGGTCCGTGTCGCCCGGCGCAGACGAGACGTCCGTCTTGTCCTCCGGGTCCCGCGAGGCGCGTCGCCGTCCGCGAACCGCTCGACACCGATCGACGCCGATCGACGCCGATCGACGCCGGGAAGTGGAGGAGAGATGAGGAGAACGCGGTGCTGACCCATTTCATCGGCGGCGGGCCGGTCGCCGCGGGGCCGGGCTTCCCCGTCCACGATCCCGTCACGGGCCTCGTGGTCAGGCACGTTCACGAGGCCGATCCCGAGGTGGCCGACCGGGCGGTGCGCGCGGCCAGGGAGGCGGCGCGCGACTGGGCGGCGCTGCCCGCCGGCGAGCGCGCGGGCTGGATGCGCCGCCTGGCCGAGGGCATCGAGGAGCGCTTCGACGACCTGGTGGCCGCCGAGATCGCCGACACGGGCAACCCGCTCGACCGAACCCGCGCGCTCGACGTGCCGCGCGGCATCGCCAACTTCCGCGCCTTCGCCGAGCTGGCCGCCCAGCGTCCCGATGACGCCTTCCACCTGCCGGGCACGCTCGGCTACACCGTGCGCAGGCCGCTCGGCGTGGTCGCGGTGATCGTCCCGTGGAACCTGCCGTTCCTGCTGATGACGTGGAAGCTCGCGCCCGCCCTCGTCTGCGGCAACACCGTGGTCGTCAAGCCATCGGAGCACACGCCGGGCTCGGCGGCGGTGTTCGCGGAGATCTGCGCCGACGCGGGCCTGCCGCCCGGCGTGGTGAACATCATCTTCGGGCACGGCTCCGCCGGCCAGCTCCTCGTCGAGCACCCCGACGTGGACGCGGTGACGTTCACCGGCACCACCAGGACCGCCGCGGCGATCATGCGGACGGCGGCCCAGCGGGTCAAGCCGATCTCGTTCGAGCTGGGCGGCAAGAACGCCGGGCTGGTCTTCGAGGACTGCGACCTCGACAAGGCCGTGGAGGGCACGGTCCGGTCGGCCTTCACCAACGGCGGCCAGGTCTGCCTGTGCACCGAGCGCATGTACGTGCAGCGCCCGATCTTCGAGGAGTTCTGTGCCCGCCTGGCCGCCCGCGCCCAGGAGGTGGAGCCGCAGCCCATGATCTCCGCCGCGCACCGCGACAAGGTGCTGTCCTACTACGCCCTGGCCCGCTCGGAGGGAGCCAAGGTGCTGACGGGCGGCGGCGTCCCGGTGTTCGGCGACCACCGTGACGGCGGTTATTACGTCGAACCGACGGTAGTGGCAGGCTTGTCGGAATGGTCGAGGTTCAACCGGGAGGAGATCTTCGGTCCCGTGTGCCATGTCGCGCCGTTCGACAGCGAGGCCGAAGCGCTCGACCTCGCCAACTCCAGCGAGTACGGTCTGGCCGCCACCGTCTGGACCACCAGCCTGGACCGCGCCCACCGGGTCGCCCAGCGCCTGGAGGCGGGGCTGGTCTGGGTCAACACCTGGGACGTGCGCGACCTGCGGGCGCCGTTCGGCGGCGTGAAGCTCTCGGGCATCGGCAGGGAAGGCGGCACCCGGTCGCTCGACTTCTACTCAGAACCCACCACGATCACCATCGAACTGGAGCAGCCCGATGCATGACGAATGGTCCCAGGCAGTGGACGTGCACGCCCAGGCGGCCGACAGACTGGCCGAGGCGGCGCGTACGGGCAAGCCCTGCGAACCGATCAGGGACCTGGTCAGCACGGCGGCCGACGGGTACGCCGTACAGGAGATCCACACCAGGCGGGCGCTCGGCGAGGGGCGGCGGCTGGTCGGCAGGAAGGTCGGCGTCACGAACGCGCTGCTCCAGCAGCGATTCGGCATCGACCAGCCCGACTACGGCATGCTGTTCGCCGACATGTCCTACTGCGACGGCCTGCCCATCCCGTACGGGCGGTTCCTGCAGCCGCGTGCCGAGGCCGAGGTGGCGCTGGTGCTCGGCTCCGACCTCGCCGGCGGTCCTTTCACGGTGGCCGACGTGATCAGGGCGGTGGACTTCGCGCTGCCCGCGATCGAGATCGCCGACTCGCGGATCGCCGACTGGGACATCACGCTGGCCGACACCATCGCCGACAACGCGTCGGCGGGGGCGTTCGTGCTCGGCAGCACCCCCGTGCCGCTGACCGGGCTCGACCTGCGGGCGGCGGGGATGACGATGACCCGCAACGGCGCGCAGGCCTCGACCGGCTCCGGCGAGGACTGCCTCGGTCACCCGCTCAACGCCGCCGTCTGGCTCGCCACCCGGCTCGGCCGCACGGACTACGCGCTGCGGGCCGGAGACGTGGTGCTGACCGGCGCGCTCGGCCCGATCGTCCCGGTCGAGCCCGGCGACGTGGTCGAGGCCCGCATCGAGGGCCTCGGCTCGGTACGGGCGGTGTTCGGCACGTGAGACCCCGCCCAGGGCCTCCCCATGCGGCCGCCCGGCCGGTGGTGGCCGACGACGCAAGCGACGCGGGCAGTACCGAGCCGGTGAGGAAGGAGGCCGGGCGGCTGACCGGCGAGGGCGCCGACGTGCTCACCGGGCTGGTCTCCGCGCCGGTCGCGGTGGCGGTGGCGGACGAGCCGGGCGGGCCGCACGTCTTCCGCGTCGCGTCCACCGACCTCGAGCACGGCCGGGCGAGCCGGTGCGGAACCGGTACGCGGGGCAGTACCACAATGGTGTGAAAAGCGTTGTAGCCCCATTCCGCCATGAACAGGAGCGAATCCCTTGGATCGGGACCAGTGCCTCGCCCTCGACGCCCAGGACCCGCTACGGGCGTTCAAGGACGAGTTCGTCCTCCCAGAAGGCGTGATCTACCTCGTCGGCAACTCGCTCGGCGCGCCGCCGAAGCGTACGGCGGAGCGCATGCGGCGCGCGGTCGAGGACGAATGGGGTGGCCTGCTCGTCGGCGGCTGGAACCACGCCGGATGGTACGACCTGCCGCTCACCCTCGGTGACCGCCTGGCCCCGCTCATCGGCGCCGGACCCGGCCAGGTCGTGGTGGGCAACACCACCTCGATCGCGATCTTCCAGGCGGTGGCGGCCGCGCTGCGGCTGCGGCCCGGCCGCAAGGTGATCGTCTCCGACGCCCAGAACTTCCCCACCGACCACTACATGGTGCAGGGCCTGGCCGGGCTCGTCGGCGGCTACGAGATCCGCGACCTCGCCGAGGGGAGCTTCGACGGCGCGGCCGTGGTGCTGCTGTCGGAGGTGGACTACCGGACCGGGGCCCGCAGGGACATGGCCGAGGTGACCACCGCCGCGCACGCCGCCGGCGCCCTCATCGTGTGGGACCTGTGCCACAGCGTGGGCGCCATGGAGGTGGACGTCTCCGACGCGGACTTCGCGGTCGGATGCACGTACAAGTATCTGAGTGCAGGGCCCGGCGCGCCCGCCTTCCTCTACGTCAACCCGCGCCACCACGGCACGGCCGAGAACGTGCTGACCGGCTGGCACGGGCACGCCGCGCCGTTCGCGTTCGAGACCGATTTCCGGCCCGCCGACGGCATGCGCAGGTTCGTGATCAGCACCCCGCACGTGCTGTCGCTCGCCGCCCTGGACGCGGCGCTCGACCTGTTCGAACGCGTGCCCATGGCGCAGGTCAGGGCCAAGAGCAAGGCGCTCACCTCGCTCTTCGCCGAGCTCGTCGGCGATCGGCTCGAGCTGCTGTCGCCCGCCGACCCGGACGCGCGGGGCAGCCAGATCAGCCTGCGCCACCCCGACGGCTACCCGGTCATGCGGGCGCTGATCGACCGCGGTGTGCACGGCGACTTCCGCGCGCCCGACACGCTCAGGTTCGGCTTCGCCCCGCTCTACCTCGGCTACACCGACGTCTACGACGCCGCCGCGACCCTGCTCGAGGTGCTGGACAAGGAGCTGTGGCGGGACGAGAAGTACACCGTCCGCCTCGCCGTCACCTGACACCCCGCCGCCTCCCGGCATCCCGGCCGCCTGGCCGGCTCCGGGCCTTCTGACCGCCTGGCCCGGCGGTTTGACCGTCCGCCTGGCCTTCCGCCTCCCGGCCGTCCGCCCCGCCTCCCGGTCGTCCGCCCCGCCTCCCGGCCGTCCGCCCCGTCGCCCGGTCGTCCGTCCGGCCGCCGACCGGCCGTGCGGCGGCGCGCGTACGGGGCGTGAAGGTGCGAAGGGCGGGTGGGAGGTGTGGCCGGATCAGCGCGTCGAGGGGTGGGCGGGCGTGTGGCCGGGGCAGAGCGTGTCGAAGGACGGGCAGAGGCGTCACCGGTCAGAGCGTGCCGACGTGCGGCGGGAGCGTGGCCGGGGCGGAGTGCGGCGGGTGTGGCCGGGGCAGGGCGCGTCGAAGGACGGGCGGGAGCGTGGCGGGTCAGAGTGCGTCGAGGGCTTTGATGGCGCGTTTGGGTGCGACCGCGCGGTAGCTCTCCTCCACCCAGTCGAGCAGCACCTCGGTCTCGGGCAGCTCCGCCATGAGCGGCACCGTCACCCAGCCGGCCTTGCCCAGCCCGTGGCTGCTCGGCTTCGCGCCGGGGACGGTCAGCGCGTGGCCGCGGGCCTCGGAGAGCAGCTTGACGGTGAACGCCGGCTGCCACTTGTCGGTGGGTTCGTCGATGCCGAGGAAGACGAAGACCTTCTTGTTGACCTTGACGACGGTCTCGCCCCAGGGGTGATCTTCGTGCGCCTCGGGCAGCCCGAGCGCGAACGCCAGCAGCTCTTCCCGCACATCATGCCAGTCGCTCATGCCTCACCCTAACCCGGCCGGCGGAATTCTTCGAGCTTGCGTTCGATAACGTCTCTGACTCGGTCGCGGGCCTCCATGCGCGGCACGCCCGCCATCAGCAGCCGGTCGTAGTCGGTGTCGAGATGCCGGATGGAGGCGATCACCGCGAGCGTGATCGCGTTCTCGTCGAGCGCCTTCGCGGCGGCCGACCTGCCCACCCTGCCGCTGCCGCGCTTGCCCGCGTGCTCGGCGATCTCGCGGGCGCGCGGCTCGGGGCAGCCGGGGAAGAGCCTGGCGATCTCGGCCGCCATCTTCGCCTGGAACTCGACGTCCTGCTCGGCCCTGCGGATGCGGTCGCGCTCGCGGCGGCGCAGGCGCACCTCCTCGTCGGCCAGGCAGCGCTCCTCGGCGGCGGCCAGCGCGGCCTCCTCCACCAGCAGGCCCTTGCGCTGGTAGACCTTGCGCCGCCGGTTGTACTGCACGACGACCGCCGACAGGCCGCTCTCCTGCTTGGCCCGGCGGCTGAGCGCCGCGTTGCCGGACGGCAGGAACACCAGGTGGTCGAGGTCCGCGCAGGTCAGGCAGTGGGGCTCGTCGTCCTCCATGATCAGGTAGGGGCCGGTGTCGCCGCAGGATGCGCAGGTGAACGGCTCGAGCGGGGCCACCACGATCAGGTCGGGCGCCTTGCTCTGCGCCTCGGTGAGCCGCCGCACCCGGGCCTCGCTCAGGTCGGGCGACAGCCAGTGCACCCGGAACGGCGCCTGGTCGCCGCCCTTGACGAAGCGCAGCTCGCGGCGGTCGCGGGTGCCCGCGACGTACGGGGTCTCCATCGGCCGCAGCCCCTTGGCCTGCGCCCACTCGCGCAGCAGCCCCGCCGTGACGAGCAGGCGGTCCTCGTCCACGGCGGCCAGCTCCGCGAGCGTGCCGGCGCGGCCCTGCCGCCAGAGGTCCACGTGCCGCGTGTGCAGCCAGCGCAGCCCTGTCACCACGTCGATGAACGTCACGTACTTGCGGGTGGCCAGCGCGATCTCGGCGGCCTGCGCGACCCTGCGGGAGAGGTTGGGCTTGGACACCCTCCAAGTTTGTCGTGAGATGGCGCGGCGCGAAGCTTTCCTTGCACCGCCCGCGGCAAGTAACTCCTTCGGACCTGGGCCATGGAGGAGAGAACGTTGCGTCTGTTCTGGCCTGCCCTGCTCCTGCTCGCCACCTCGTGCGGCCTGGCGGAGGAGGGCACGCAACCCGTCGTCACGGGACGTTTCGGCAGCAGGCCGGTCATCACCATCCCGAAAGGCAAGCCGGGGCGGACGCCGCGCATCACGGTGCTGTCCACGGGCAGCGGGCGGCGGACGGTGCCGGGCGACGTGGTGCTCGCCGATGTGGACATCCGGCGCTGGGCGGACAACCGGCCCTTCGTGAGCACGTACGACGGCGACCGGCCCACGACGGTCGTCTTCGACGGCCGGAAGGTGCCGGAGACCTGGCGGCGCTCGCTCATCGGGCATCCGGCGGGCAGCCGGGTCATGCTGATCAGCCCGGCCGGTCAGGCGCTCGGCCCGGACATGCCGTCGGCCGGCCTCGACCCCGACGACACACTGGTGCTCGTGTTCGACATCATCGGCGGCTACCCGCCGGACGCGCGCCTGGTCGGGCGGACGCTGCCGGTCGTGCCCGCCGACCTCGCACCCGCCGACCCGCCCCGCGTGCTCATCGACGGCTCGGGCGGCGAGGTCGCCGCGGGCTCGAAGGTGGTCGTCCAGTACGTGGCCGCGTCCTGGCCGTCGCGCCGGGTGGTGGACTCCTCCTACCGGCGCGGCGGGCCGAGCGCGTTCACGCTGGAGCCGGGCGCGGTGCCGGCCTCCTGGGTGGGCGCGCTGGCCGGGCGGCGGGTCGGCACGAGGATCGCGGTGCCGTCGCCGGGCGAGCGGCCCAGGCTGTACGTGATCGACATCCTCGACAGCGTCGCGCACGCGTAGGCCGGGCGGCCCTCGCGCCGCCCGGCCTGGTCGGTTGAGGATCTGGGATCAGCTCACGCGCAGTGCTCCCACGGGCTGTCGTACGTGGACGAGCCCGCCTTGCCGCCCCACTTGACGCAGGTGCTGGGCGCGGCCGCCTTGACCGGGCCGGCGTAGTAGCTGAAGTTGCCCGAGTCGGTCTTGCGCGACTTGCCCTGCACTTCGAGGTAGGCGCTGACGGCGGTGGCCTTACCGATGTTCTTCGCCTTCAGCGTCACCACGCAGTTGTTGGCGTTGCTGGAGTTGTAGAGCAGGTAGACCGTGCCGTCGCTGCCCAGCTTGGCCGAGTCGATGACCTTGAACCCGGAGCCGCACACCTGCTCGGGCGTGTACGGGTTCGTCGATCCGCCGCAGCTGTTCTGCGAGGTCAGGGTCTGCTGGGGGTAGCCGAAGGTGACTCCGTTGAAGACGGCCCGCTGGATGTTGGACGGATAGTTGTCGCCCAGCCGTACCTCGTAGTGGAGGTGCGGCGAGATGTTGTTGCCCGGCTTGCTGGTGTTGCCGACGGTGCCGATCTTCTGGCCCTGGGAGACGGACTGCCCGACGCTGACCGTACGGGTGTCCAGGTGCGCGTAGTACGTCGCCCAGCCGCCACCGTGGTCGATCTTGACCAGGTTGCCGAAGCCGTTGGTCGAGCCTTGGTGCGACGAGATCACCACCGTCCCGGCGGCAGCGGCGACCACGGTGTCGCCCTTGTCGGCGTCCGCGGTGCTGCCCCGGTTGAAGTCGATCTCGTACGAGCGGTGCGCGCTGCTCGCGCTGGAGTTGCCCGTCCACGTCTGGCCACAGGGGAAGGGGAGCTGGAAGTTCGTCGCGAGGATCTGGGCCTCTTCCGATTCCGGTACGGGATCGGCCGCCGCCGGGCTCGCCGCGCCGAGGCCTGCGGCGAGCAGCACCAGGGCCGCGGCCATTGCTCCGTAGAGCTTCATGGGGTGATCCTTTCCGTGGGATCTCTGAGACCCAGGGTCCGTACGAGCCGCACAGAAAACGTCCAAAAGCGATACAAACGGGCTGTCAGCCTCTGTAAGGGAGCTGATGCGGATGACGGTCACCTTCCACGTGCTCGGCCCGCTGGAGGTCCGCCGCGACGGGCAACCCGTCCGGATCTCCGGCAGGAAGCCCCGGCTGCTGCTCGCCACGCTGCTGCTCGACCCGGGCCGGGTGGTGGCCGCCGACCTGCTGGCCGAGGTGCTCTGGGCGCAGCGGCCGCCGCGCTCGGCGCAGGCCAACCTGCGCACGTACGCAAGCTCGCTCCGCGCCGACCTCGGCGACGTGCTGCGTTCCGACGGCGGCGGCTACGCCATCGACGTGACCGCGTCCGAGCTGGACCTGCTGGCCTTCGAGGAACTGGTCGACCAGGGCGAGTACGACGCCGCGCTCGCCTTATGGCGCGGCGCGCCGTTATGCGACCTGCCCGGCAGCCCCGTCTGGGACCGCCGCATCGAAGCGCTGCGCGACCTGCGCGCGCGTGCCGCCGAGGCGCTGATCGAGCGGCGCATCGTGGCGGGCGACCACGACGGCGCGGTCTCGGAGCTGCGCGGCCTGCTGGCCGAGCAGCCCTACCGGGAGGACCTGTGGGGGCGGCTGCTGCTCACCCTGCACCGCGGCGGCAGGAAGGCCGAGGCGCTGCGGGCCTACGCCGCCGTGCGCGCCCGGCTGGTGGACGAGCTGGGCGTCGAGCCGGGGATCGAGCTGCGCAGCGCGTACGAGCTGATTCTCGCCGACGAGAGCGCGTCCGTCGTGCCCCGGCAGCTCCCGCCCGACCTGCCCGACTTCACCGGCAGGGCCGAGGAGGTGGCGGCACTCAGCCGGCCGCATCCCGTCGCGGTCGTCTCGGGGCCGCCCGGCTGCGGCAAGTCGGCACTGGCCGTGCACGCAGGGCACAGATTGCGCGCGGCGTACCCGGCCGGGCAGCTCTACCTGGAGCTCGGCGACCGCGAGCCGGGCGACCTGCTGGCCGAGGCGCTGCGGGCGCTGGGCGTCGCCGCGCCGCCGCCGACGCCGGCCGAGCGGTCGGCGCTGCTGCGCTCGCTGCTGGCCGAGCGTCCCATGCTGGTGCTGCTCGACGACGCCCGCGACGCCGCCCAGGTGCGCCCGCTGCTGCCCGGCAACGGCAGCGCCGTCATCGTCACCAGCCGGCGCCGGATCACCGAGCTGCCGGGGACCGCGTTCGTCCAGCTCGGGCCGCTCGCGCCCGAGGAGGCGCTGGCGCTGCTCGCGAAGGTCGCCGGCGCGGACCGGGTCGCCAGGGAACGCGAGGCGGCGCTCGCCATCGTCGCCGCCTGCGGCCACCTGCCGCTCGCCGTCAGGAACGCGGGCGCCCGCCTGGCCGCCCGCCCCGGCTGGCCGCTGTCGGTGCTGCGGCAGCGCCTGGAGGACGACCGGCTGGCCGAGCTGCGCGACGTACGCGAAGACCTCGACCGCGGGTACGCGCGCCTGCCCGGCGAGGCCGCCCGCACGCTCGCCACCCTCGGTCTGCTCGGCCCCGCCGCACAGCCCGGCTGGGTGATCGACGCCGCGCTCGGCCGCCACGGCTCGGGCGAGGTCACCGACCTGCTGGTGGAGGTCAACCTGCTGGACCCGGTCGGCACCGACGAGACCGGCCAGCCGCGCTACCGGGTGCCCGACCTGATCGCCGAGCACGCCAGGCGGCAGCCCGCCGACCGGGCGGCCGTGGGACGGGTGCTCGCCGCGTGGACCGCGACCGCCGAGCACGCCATGGCCCGCCTGCCGACCACGGTGTTCAGCCTCACCGCCGCAGGGGCGCCGCGCTGGCGGCTGCCCGGCGCCGTGCTCGACCGGCTCACCGCCGACCCGGTGACGTGGTTCGAAGCCGAGCACGAGACGCTGGCCGCGGCCGTGGAGACGGCGGCGGGCAACGGGCCCGCCGAGTCGGCGTGGGGGCTGGCCGCCGCGATGGTGCCGTACCTGGATCTGCGCTGCCATCTCGGCACCTGGCGGCGCACGCACACCGTCGCGCTGGCCGCCGCCCGCGCCGCCGGCGACCGCTACGGCGAGGCCGCCATGCTCAGGGGCCTCGCCCAGGTGGCGCTCTACCAGGACCGTTACGACGAGGCCGCCGACGCCTTCACCCGCTCCCGCCAGATCTTCCGCGACATGGGGGACCGCAGGGCCGAGGCCACCTCGATCTGCGGCCTCGGCGCGGTCAGCCAGTTCCGCGGCCGGCACGCGCAGGCCCTCGGCCACTTCCGGCAGGCCCTCGCGATCTTCGAAGCGACGGGGGACAAGCCCGGCGAGGCGTACGCCCGCCAGGCCATCGGCCGGGTGTGCCTGAAGTCGGGGGACCTCGCGCAGGCGTCCGAGTCGCTGGGCCTGGCCATGCGGCTCGCCCAGGAGCTGGGCGACTCCCACAGGGAGGGCTGCGTGTGCGTGCAGATGGGCCACCTGCACCGGGCCATCTCGTTCCACCGGCACGCGCTGGAGATCTTCGAATCGCTGGGCGACCGGCACTGTGGGGCGTACGCGCTGCAGAGCCTGGCCGGGCTGCAGGCGGCCAACGGCGACCTGGCCCGCGCCTCCTCCGGGCTCGAACGCGCGCTGCAGATCTTCCAGGAGCTGGGCGACCGCAGCGGGGAGGCGTCGAGCACGCAGCTCCTCGGCGAGCTGCACCGCTCGGCGGGGCGTACCGGGCTGGCGCGCGACTACCTCAGGCAGGCCGACGCCCTGCGCGCCACCCTGTGAGCCCCGCGGCCGGGACGCCGCGCGGCGGCGACCCCGATGCGCCCTACGCGCCTTGCGCTCTACGCGCCCTGCGCTCTACGAGCCTTGCGCGCTTTACGGCCGGGAGACGATGCGGCGGACGAACCTGGTGAGCCGCGACTTGTGCCGCCGGCCGGGCGGCGGCGGGGCGTCGCGCAGCGCCTGGAGCGCCTGTGCCGCCGTGGGCCGCTTGGCCGGGGAGTGGTCGAGCATCATGCGCACCACCTCGGGCACGTCCGGCCCCTGCGCGTCGGAGCTGGTCGGGAGCTGGCCGGTGAGCAGCTGGTAGGCGATGGCGCCGGCCGCGTAGACGTCGGACGCGGTGGTCATGAGGTCGGGCCGCTCCTGGCACTCGGGCGCCACATAGTGGGCGTCGAGCACGTTGCCCAGCTCGTGGGCCACCGTGTAGTTGCGCGGGCCCGGCTTGGCGTAGTCGAAGCCGGTCAGCACCGCGTGGCCGTCGTCGGTCACCAGCACCGACGCGGGCGTGAGCGCCCGGTGCACCACGCCGTGGAGGTGGGCGTGCGCCAGGCCGCGCAGCAGGTCGGTGATGACGCCCATCGGGGCGGCCTTGCCCATCGCCAGGTGCAGCGCCTCGCCGTGCACGTCGTCGAGCACCAGCACGAACCGGCTCTCGTCGTCGATCGCGAAGAAGTCGCGCGAGCGCACCACGCACGGATGCGGCGGGATGCGCGCCAGCGTCTGGTACGCGTTCGCGATGCGCTGCCGCTCGGCCGCCCGCGACTCCTGGTCGGCCAGCGGGTCGGCCTGGTAGACGCGCAGCAGCACGGTCTCGCTGCCCGGCAGCGTGGCGTTGAACGCCCGGTATTCGGTCACCTTGGAGTCGCCGCCGAGCTGCTCCTCCACCTCCCAGTTGCCGAACCTGGGCGGCGCGGTGCTGCGGCGCACGGTCTGGTTGAGCGCGTCGAGGACGGCCGTCATGTACGGCCGGATGTCGGGACTGCAGCCGCGCCGCACCCGCGACACGTCGCTCAGCGTCGCCACCAGGTGGGGCAGGTCGGTGACGTTGACCGCGTCGCGCCCGGCGGGATCGACCAGCTGGGCGTCCGGTGAGGTGAGCACGACCAGGCTGTCGACGTAGACCCGCTCAAGCTGGGTGGCGCGGGAGACCAGCAGGCCCTTGAGCGCCTTGGCGGTGCCCCGCAGCTTCGTCACCGGCGAGCCGAACGCCTCCCTGCGCGGCGGGAACCAGCGCGTGCCCGACACCTCGATGCGGCCCCTGGTGCCCTTGACGTCGACCACCACCAGCGAGTGGCCGGTCAGGACGAGCAGGTCCACCTCGAACACGTCGTGACCGCGCGGGACCTCGATGTTGTGCAGCAGCAGCCAGTCGGCGGGCGCGTGGTCGCGCAGATACGCGATCACGCGCCGCTCGGCGTCGTTGACCGGACGTCCCCCGCCGACGATCTCTGCCATGAACACTATCCTCGCACGGGATCGGGCCCGGATCTTCGCCGGGCGGCGAACCGCTCCCTTCGGCAATCGTGCACGTCATGCCCGGTGCCCCAGATCCTCGTACGAGGTCGCGGCGGTCCTTTCAAAAGCGTTTTCCTGCTGCCGGATACCAGCGCCAAGCGGCGGTCGATCGTTGTCCAAAGACCGGTGATCCTCCACCCCATACGCGGCGCGGCCCGGCGGCGGCACCGGTTCAATAGCGGATCCCGCGGAGTGCCGATCGCGCACCGCCTCCGCAGCGCCGGAAAAGCGACTCAAAAAATCCAGGCGGCTCCTTGACCTTGCCGAGAGATTTTCCAGTTGCGCTTTTCGAGGGTTCCCGTGATGGTTATTCGCGGCACCTAGCAGCCCTGCAACGAACGACCACGGCGTTCGTAAATTCACGCCGTTCCATGGAGGAAACAAAACATGATCCGTCGCATTCTGGCCGGTGCCGCTGTCGCGGCCGCGGCCTTCGGCTTCGCCGCGTCCGCCGCATCCGCGGACGTCGGGCCCAACGCGCACAACCGGGGGGCGAGCCTCGCCAGCCAGTTCCAGGTCGTGGACGATCTGCTCAACAATGTCGGGAACCACTCGCTGAACAACCTCGAGCTCCGCGTCCTCAGCGCCCTCGACGAGGTCAACGTCTCGCTGCTGAACAACAACCAGCCGCAGGTGAATGACCGGAACTTCAACACCCGCATCGACAACGGCGGCTCGCGCGCCCAGTAGCCCCGCCGGGCGCGCGGGCGACGACCCATCGCCCCCGCCGACCGGTGCACAGTAAAAGGTGCAGGCCCGCGAGGGCAATGACGTCGTCGAGACATCGGGCGTGCCCGCCGATATGCGGGCGCGGGTTTCCACCATCGTGACCGGCGAAACCTGATGTCAAAGAATCGAGGCGTCTTCTTGACCTCCATAAGGTCTTTCCGGGTTGCGGGCCCAGCCACCTACCGCGATTGTTATTCGCGGCACCTCGAAGCCCTGCACGAACGACTATGGCGCCGGAAATTCCGGGCCGTTCCATGGAGGAAAGCAAACATGATCCGTCGCATTCTGGCCGGTGCCGCTGTCGCGGCCGCTGCTCTTGGTTTCTCCGCGGCCGGCGCGTCCGCGGACGTCGGGCCCAACCCGTACAACGGGGGCCAGGCCGTCCTCAGCCAGTTCCAGATCCTGGACGACGTCCTCAACAACGTCGCCAACCACTCGCTCAACGACCTCGAGGTCAACATCCTCACGCTGCTCGACGAGGTGAACGTGAGCGCGCTGAACAACAACCAGCCGCAGGTCGGCAGCCACAACAAGGACACGAAGATCAAGAACGGCCAGGCGCAGGCCAGGTAAGACCGGTCGCGAGGCAGGGCAGGCGCGCCGGTCGCGCGACCGCGCGGCCGGCCGCCCCTCCCGCCTCATCCCGGTACGTCAGAGAACCGAACCGATCGTGGAGACTCGTGAGGCCACGGAGCGGTTCCCGGAGCGCCGCGCCGCAGCGGCAGGCGAAGTGAATCGCCCAGGACCGTACGACCGGCGCCGATGCCCCCGCCATCCGGAAATCGGCCGGAAAATATGCCGAACTGGAAATAGGCGTTCTCGGCGGAGGGCCGGAATCAACGCGGCCGGCCGGGAAACAGCACCATAGAAATCGCGCGCTCCTTGACCTCCATAACGAGTCGCATCTCCCATGTCGCCACGATCACCGTCAGCGGCGCCGCACAGCCCTGAACGAAAAAATCCGGCGTGGTCCTGCCGCGCCGCTTCATGGAGGAAAGCAACAATGATCCGTCGCATTCTGGCCGGTGCCGCCGTCGCGGCCGCCGCCTTCGGCTTCGCCGCGTCCGCCGCTTCCGCCGACGTCGGCCCCAACCCGCACAACAAGGGTCAGGCCCTGCTGACGCAGTGGCAGATAGCCGACGACGTCCTGAACAACCTGCTGAACCACTCGGCCAACGACCTCGAGATCGGCATCGTCCAGATCGTGGACGAGCTCAACGTGTCGCTGCTGAACAACAACCAGCCGCAGGTCGGTGACGGCAACGTCAACACCGACATCGACAACGGCCGCTCGCAGGCCCGGTAAGACCCTGGGCGAGCAGGCGGGGAGGGCGCGGCGGCCCCGCACCGGACGGGCCGCACGGCCAACCGCCCTCTTCTGACCTGGGTGACCCGGCAAGGCCGGCCGTGGAGACTCGCGAGGCCACGGTCCGGCCCTGCCGGTGGACCGAACGTTCGGTGATCCGTACGCCTCCGGCGCGATCCCACCCAAGGATCGCCCGGAGGCGTTCTGCGTTCTCCTGCCGTCTTCTCCTGCCGCCTTCTCTGGCCGCCTTCTCTGGCCGCCCTTTCCGGTGCCGGCAGGGTCACCGCTTGGTAGCGGCCACCTTTGAACGGGGTGCTCCGCCATGCCGGGCCGGCCCCTGAGGGGCGCACGGCCGGCTCTCCAGGAGGCGGACCGCTCTCCGCAGGTTGCGGCGGGTCAAAGACCGCGGGACACGTGGTCGCCGGAGTATCGGTGGCCGGTGACAGGCCGGGTGGCCGCGACCGTTCAGAGGCCGAAGGGCGTGGCCGGTCAGAGGCCGGGGTCGCCGCGGCCGACCTCCACGCGGACGAAGCCGAGCAGATCGGCGCGATCCAGCGGGTCGATGCGCACGTACGCGCCGGTGTGCGGCGCGTGCACGATGCGCTGATCGTCCACCGCCAGCGCCACGTGCTCGGGTCCCGGCGTCTTCTTGTCGCTGTCGTAGAAGACCAGGTCGCCTGGTTCCAGCAGGTCACGTGTGATCCTGACGCCCGCGCGCCACTGCTCGTACGTGGTGGTGCCGATGAGGGCGCCCGCACGCGCGTAGGCGTACTCGGTCAGGCCCGAGCAGTCGAAACCCTTGGTGGTGGCGCCGTGCCCGATGCCGTAGCCGGGGCCGTTCACCCCGCCGCCGCCCCACGAGTACGGCGTCCCGATCATCTCCAGCGCCGCCCGCAACGCGATCCCGCCCGCCACCGACCGGGCACCGGCGCTTGCAGGAGCGAGCACGCAGGCCGCCAGCACCGCCGCCACCAGCATGAGCACCGCCCCAGCCCGCCCCCGCCGCTCCGCCCGCACGCGCATCCATCGGCCCGGCGGCTTCCGCTGCTGCGTTCGCGCCCATCGGCCCTGTAGCGTTCGCGTCCGTCGGCCCGCTGGCTTCGGCTGCTGCGTTCGCATCCATCGGCCCGGTAGCGTCCGCTGCTCCGCTCGCGCCGAGCGCCCCTGGTGTTGCCGCTGCTCAGGCGGTATCCACTCGTCCGGCCGTGTCCGTCGCTCCGGCCGTGGGCGTCGGTCTGGCCGGCCCTGCCGTTCTTGTTGTCTCCGTTCCTGGTCCATGGCACATCCGCGCTCCCGATCCGAGCCGCGCCAGGGGCCGAGGTGGCCGCCCTGCCCGCAGTTGTCTCCTCTGTGGCTTTTCTCGTCTTCTATGCCGACAAAACGCCATGAGGCTACGTCTCCAATAAGGTGAAATTTCGCCTGAAAAAGGGCAGATCGCCATGCCTCAGAACCGCTTCATAGATCCTCGGTAAAGCCCGGACGCCCCGCCGGCGCGGCACCTCACAACACCGGACAGCCCCCGCGAGACCGCCAACTTCAGGTTTATCCGATAAAACGGTCATAATCCGACGAAAAATCCGATGCCCGGCATGTTTGGTGTAGCCTGGTTGCGGATTAAACGCCGGAAAGCGCGTGCGGGGGATCCACAGGTGCATACCGGCGACAACCCCCAGGAGAGAGCGTGTTGGGGGGTGCGGGGGAGCGTGAGCGTCCAGGAACGGCTGCTGTACCAGGACCGGCAGCTGACCATCACCACGGCCGCGCCGACGGGGCTGCCGCCCGTACCGGCGGTCGCGCTGGTCGGCGAGATCGACGCGACCAACAGCCGCGCGGTGGCCGGTGCCCTGGAGAGCATCCGCCAGGGCACCTACATCGTGGTGGACACCGGAAAGCTGACCTTCGTCGACGTGTCGGGCCTGCGCATGCTGGCGATGCCGACGGTGCCGCCGTCGGAGCGCTGGATCCGCCTCTACAACGTGACGCCCTACCAGCGCCGCCTGCTGCGGATGATGGGCTGGTTCTACCAGCCCAGGATCCACGCCCCTACGCCACAGGGCGGACGGCACCCGGCGGTCTGATCACCGCGGCCGACGTGCCGAGCCCGGTGGGCCCGTGGAAGCGCGATCGCGGTGCCTGGTGGTGCCGCAGCAGCGCGGGCTCGTCGTAGCGGTGGCACTTGTGGTGCCAGTTGAGTATCGCGGCCAGCCAGTCGCGCAGCTCGCCGAGGAAGCCGTCGAGGTCGCGCCGTGCCTCCTCGTCCAGGCCGAAGTCGTCGCAGACGATGGGCAGCTCGTTGGCCACGATGTGCTCGAACTGCCGCACCCGCGCGGCCATCAGGTCGTCCACGATGTTCAGCGCGGTCGGGTAGTCGCAGTCGAAGAAGTTCTGCACGACGAGGATCGCGTTGTGCACCTCGCCCTCGAACTCGATCTCCTTCTGGTACGAGAACACGTCGTTGATCAGCGTGCCCGCGTCCATCATGGCGTCGACCAGCGCGACCATCGGCCCGCTCGCGTAGAACTCCTCGGGGATGACCTTGGAGTGCCGCAGCCGGCTGAGGCTCATCGTGAGCTGCGAGCCGAACGTCGAGCGCCGCATCTCGACGTAGTCGACCGGGTCGGGGATGTGGTGGGCGATCTCGCCGGCCAGCTCCCACAGCCAGCTCTCGCCCATCGCCTCCACGGCCTCCCGCAGCTTCCGCCTGTCCTCCTGCGGCATCGGCCCCGCCGTACGCGCCCAGATGTCGGCGAGCGACCGCTCGAGCGCGTTGGCCGGCGGCGGCGCGGGCGTGCCGTCGAGCGGCATGAACGCCCCGAACCGTGCGACCGCGACCTTGGCGGCGGCCAGGTTGCGGGTGCGGCCGAAGACGACGGGGAAGTAGTCGTCGCCGTACGTCCCCCACGCCAGCCAGGCCGAGGCCAGGTCGAGCTCCTCGGGCGTGGCGTCGGGGTGGATGCCGGCGGCGCACAGCGGCAGGTCGTAGTCGACGAGCTTGGCCTCGTCCCAGACGGCGGGCCCGGCGACCCCGTACGGCGGCTCCAGGATGCCCATCTCGTGGCACCAGGTCACGAGGTTGCGCCGCGCCCGGTCGAGGTGGGGCGACAGGCGCAGCGGGAACGGCACGTACAGGTCGGGGATGCGCGACGGCCCGACCCGGCGGTACGGCACGTGCGTGAAGGAGCGCACCCGCTTGGCGCCCAGCAGGTCGATCATCGACGACATGCCGAGCGGCTTGCCCGCCCCGGCCCGCTCGTTCATGTAGCGGCTCGAGCGCATGTGCCACTCGTGCCCGCCGGCCTGCCAGTCCTGCAGCCCCTTCACGTACGCCGCGACCCCGGCGGCGCTGAGCGGATCGATGCCGTGCTCGATGAACAGCGGCCCCAGCTCGAAGAGCGCGGTGTGCTCGAACTGCTGCAGGCGCGAGGTCAGCAGGTCGTTGACCGCGTTCGCGGCCTCCTGCGTGGAGCAGCCGAGGAACCGCTCCAGCACCAGCACCCCGTTGCTCAGCTCGCCTTCCTCGGTGACCTCGCGCTGGTAGGAGAACAGGTCGTTGCGCAGGTGCACGGCGTCGGAGAAGGCGTCCTTGAGCACCCGCAGCGGCCGGCTCTCCGCGATCCGCGCCGGGATCTCCGCGCCGACCGCGTGCTCCACGAGCCCGGCCGACCAGGGCGCGCCGCCGACCTTGCGCCGCATCTCGATGTACTCGACGGGGTTGGCGACCCGGCCCCTGTTGATGTTGGCCAGCTCCCACAGCGACTCGTTCAGCAGGTTGCGGGTGCTCTCGGCGAAGCGGGCCCGCCAGGCGAGCGACATGCTCGGCACCGTACGCGGCCACAGGTCGGCCAGGCCCGCCTCCACCGGGTTCTGCGGCTCGGGCACGCTCAGGTCCGCACCCATCGGCATGAATCGGGCCAGCCGCGCCAGGTACTCCTTGCCGCCCGCCAGGTCGCCGGTGCGCTTGAAGAACTCGAGGAAGTGGTCGTCGAAGAAGAACACCCACACGTACCAGTCGGTGATCAGGCTCAGCTCGGTGGCGTCGCAGTCGGGGTGGGTGTAGGCGCACATCAGCGGATAGTCGTGGGCGTCGAGGTCGGCCTGCTCCCAGACGCCCGAGCCTTCGAGCATGCCCATGTCGCGCGCCCACTGTTCGGAGTGCACGCGCGCCTCGTCCAGGTGCCGGTTGAGCCGGGCGGGATACGGCAGGTAGAAGTCCGGCAGTTCGAACGGCTGCGTCATGGTCGACTCCTTCGCGTCATCACGGGGTCCGGGCGGCAAGCGGCCCCGCCCGCCGGGGCGGCGGACGGGGCCGTGGAACGTTCTAACCGATGCGGCCGAGCTCGACGTCCTCCAGCACGCCCAGCGCGTCGGGCACCAGGACGGCGGCCGAGTAGTAGACGCTGACCAGGTACGAGATGACGGCCTTCTCGTTGATCCCCATGAAACGCACCGACAGGCTCGGCTGGTACTCGTCGGGGATGCCGGTCTGGTGCAGGCCGACGACGCCCTGGTTCTCCTGGCCGGTGCGCATCAGCAGGAACGACGTGGTCCGCGCGTTGCTGATCGGGATCTTGTTGCACGGGAAGATCGGGATGCCCCGCCAGGCCGGCACGCGGTGGCCGTTCACCTCGGTCGACTGCGGGTAGACGCCGCGCTTGCTGCACTCGCGGCCGAACGCGGCGATGGCCTGCGGGTGCGCGAGGAAGAACGAGGGCTCCTTCCACACCGTGGACAGCAGGTCGTCGAGGTCGTCCGGGGTGGGAGGGCCGGAGCGGGTGCGGATGCGCTGGCTGAAGTCGGCGTTGTGGAGCAGGCCGAAGTCGCGGTTGTTGATCAGCTCGTCCTCCTGGCGTTCGCGCAGGGCCTCGATGGTGAGGCGGAGCTGCTGATCGAGCTGGCTCATCGGCTGGTTGTACAGGTCGGAGACGCGGCTGTGCACGCGCAGGACGGTCTGGGCGACGCTCAGCTCGTACTCGCGGGGGCTTGTCTCGTAGTCCACGAACGTGCCGGGCAGCTCGGCCTCGCCGACGTGGCCCGCCGACAGCTTGATCGCGGCCTCGCCGTAGTCGTTCTGGGCGCGCGAGCCGCTGGTGCGCCAGCGTTCGACGTGCTCGCGCAGCGCGGGCGAGCGCTCGGCGATCTGCTCGTAGTCCTGCTTCGAGAGCGTCAGGATGGTGGTGGTGGTCTTGGCGCGGGCGCTGAAGTCGTACCTGCCGCCCTCGGCGAGCGTCTGCTCGCCGAGGTAGTCGCCGTCGGCCAGCACGCCGAGGCTCTGCTCGTCGCCGTACGCGCCGCGCCCGACCTTCGCCACCCGCCCGTGGGCGATGAGCACCAGCCGGTCCACCTCGCCGCCCTCGGCGACGATCTCCTCGTCGGGTGCGACCTCGTGCTGGGTGAAGCGGTCGGCCAGCGCCTGCAGCACCTCCATGTCGTCGAAGCCGCGCAACATCGGCAGCTCCGTCAGCTCGGCCGGGATCACCCGCACGTCGGCGCCGGTGGCGCTGAAGGTGATGCGGCCATCGCCCAGTGTGTACGTCAGCCGCCGGTTCACCCGGAACACGCCGCCGGAGCACTGGACCCACGGCAGCAGCCGCAGCAGCCAGCGCGTGGTGATCTCCTGCATCTGCGGCGGCGTCTTGGTCGTCGTCGCGAGCTGTTTCGCCGCGTCGGTACTGAGGCTGAGCTGCCCGTTGCCGTTGACGCCGTTGCCGTTGCTCGGCGCGGTGGAGTGGGTCGTTTCTGTCATCTCGTGCACCACCAATCTCTATGTGCGGACTAGCCGGGGTTGCGGGATGAACGGAGTTCGAGCGGCAGGGAGAACGTGAGCGTCTCCTCGGTCAGGGTCACCGGCTCGACGTCGGCGAACCCGCGGGCCGAGAGCCAGTCGAGTAATCCGGCGACCAGCGGCTCGGGCACGGACGCGCCGGAGCTGACGCCGACCGTGCGCACGCCGTCGAGCCAGCGCTCGTCGGCGTCGGCGGCCCGGTCGATCAGGTGGGCGGCGTCCGCGCCCGCGTTCAGCGCCACCTCGACCAGCCGCCGCGAGTTGGAGGAGTTGGCCGAGCCGACCACGATGACCAGCTCGCACTCGGGCGCGATCATGGCGACCGCCTCCTGGCGGTTCTGGCTGGCGTAGCAGATGTCGTCGCTGGGCGGATCGACCAGGCCGGGGAAGCGGTCGCGCAGCCCGGCGACCGCCCGCATCGTCTCGTCCACGGCCAGCGTGGTCTGCGATATCCAGCTCACCGGCGCGGAGCCGTCGAGCGTCAGCTCCTCCGGCCTGGCCGGGTCCATGACGTGGATGCGTTCCGGGGCCTCGCCGACCGTGCCCTCGACCTCTTCGTGCTCGGCGTGGCCGATGAGCACGATCTGGTGCCCGGCCTCGGCCATCCTGGCCGCCTCCTTGTGCACCTTGGTGACGAGCGGGCAGGTGGCGTCGACGGTGCGCAGGCCGCGCAGGCCCGCCGCCTCCTTGACCGCGGGGGAGACGCCGTGCGCGGAGAACACGACGAGCGCGCCGTCGGGCACCTCGTCCAGCTCCTCCACGAACACCACGCCCCGCCGGGTCAGGTCGTCCACCACGAACGTGTTGTGCACGATCTGCTTGCGCACGTAGACCGGCGGGCCGAAGCGCCGCAGCGCCTCCTCGACGGTGACGATCGCGCGTTCGACGCCCGCGCAGTAGCCGCGCGGGGCCGCGAGCAGCACCCGTCCCATGGGGGATCCCCTCACTTGCTGCGGTGTGCGAGCTGGTCGGCCATCTCGGCGAGCACGCCGGCCGCCTCGGGCTTGATCTGCGCCTCGTTCAGCGCCGCCACGGCCTGGCGGACGCGGTCTTCGATCATGCTCTCGACCCTGGCCAGCGCGCCGGTGTCGATGAGGATGCGGCGCACCTCCTCGGCGCGCTCCTCGGTCAGCTCGGGGTTGCCGTGCCAGGTCCGCAGGTGGGCGAGCTGGGCGGGGGAGGCGTGCTGCACGGCGTGGGCGTACATCACGGTCTGCTTGCCCTCGCGCAGGTCGTCGAGCGCCGACTTGCCGGTCTCGTCGGCCGAGCCGAACGTGCCGAGCACGTCGTCGCGAAGCTGGAACGCCTCGCCGAGCGGCACCCCGAACCTGGAGTAGGAGTCGAGCAGGTCGGGCGGGGCGCCGGCCAGCGCGCCGCCTATCTGCAGCGGCCGCTCGACGGTGTACTTCGCGCTCTTGTAGCGGATCACGGTCAGCGCCTGCGCCTCGGTCGCGCCCGCGCGGAGCTGGGCGAGCACGTCGAGGTACTGGCCGCTGATGACCTCGGTGCGCATGGCGTCGAACAGGTGGTGCGCGGCGCGCAGCCGGGCCGGCTCGATGCCGCAGGACGACAGCAGGGTGTCGGACCAGGCCAGGCTCAGCGTGCCGAGCAGGATCCCCCCGGCCCTGCCGAACGCCTCCGCACCCGGCCCTTTGTGCAGGGCCGACAGGCTGCGGTGCACGGTGGCCTGCCCGCGGCGCAGCTCGCTGCCGTCCATGATGTCGTCGTGGATCAGCAGGCCCGCGTGGCACAGCTCGAGAGCGGCGGCCGCGGTGATGATCTCCTCGCAGTCGTCGCCGCCCGCGCCGCGCCAGCCCCAGTAGCACAGCTGCGGCCGCACCCGCTTGCCGCCGCCGAGGATGAAGTCCGCGAGCAGCCCGTACGCCGCCTCGACGGAGGGATCGGAGACCGGGTCGCCCCAGGCGTCGAGGAACTCGCCGAGCCGTTTGTCGATGCGGGAACCGAGGGAGTGCTGCGGGAAGCTCACCGGCATGCGCGCGGCCCTTCTGTCGTCCGTCACTACCCCTAGTTACTCACCCGATACGCAGTGTGTAAAGTATCTTTTGTTGCCTGAGTTTTCTTTTGCCACCGCAGTCACACGGCCAGGGGGTGTCATGGCGACGCTGCTGCCCCAGGTGTCCACCCCCGATGACCTGCGGGCCATGCCCACAGGGCTGCTGCCGTCGCTGGCCCGCGAGATCCGTGACTTCCTCATCGAGAAGGTGAGCGCGAGGGGCGGCCACCTGGGCTCCAATCTCGGCGTCGTCGAGCTGACGATCGCGCTGCACCGGGTCTTCGACTCGCCTGACGACGTCATCCTCTTCGACACCGGCCATCAGGCGTACGTCCACAAGATCCTCACCGGGCGCCGCGACGCCTTCGACGAGCTGCGCGTGCGCGGCGGGCTGAGCGGCTACCCGAGCAGGGCCGAGTCGCCGCACGACCACGTCGACGGCTCTCACTCCTCCACCGCGCTCGCCTACGCCGACGGCATGGCCAAGGCGCGCAGGCTGGCCGGCGAGGGCGGCAGGTCGGTGGTCGCGGTGGTCGGCGACGGCGCGCTCACCGGTGGCGTGGCCTGGGAGGCGCTCAACAACCTCGGCGCCGACCCGGGCCTGCCGGTCGTCGTCGTGCTCAACGACAACGGCCGCTCCTACGCGCCCACCGTGGGCGGCTGCGCCGAGCACCTGACCCGGCTGCGTACCGAGCCGGGCGTCTCGGTGTTCGAAAGCCTCGGGCTGCGCTATCTCGGCCCCGTCGACGGCCACGACATCGCCGCACTGGAGCAGGCGCTGCGCACGGCCCGCGAGCTGCGCGGTCCCGTCGTCGTCCACTGCGTCACCCGCAAGGGGCGCGGCTACGGCCCCGCCGTGCAGGACCTCGACCAGCACCTGCACGCCATCCCCGTCTCCGACCCGGCGACGGGACGGCCGCTGTCACCGGTGGGCGGCACGTGGACGCACGCGTTCTCCGAATTTCTGTGCGCGCTGGGCGAGCGCCGCCGCGACCTGGTCGCGGTCACCGCGGCCATGCCGGGGCCGACCGGGCTCGCGGCGTTCGGGCGGCGCTTTCCCGGGCGCATGTTCGATGTCGGCGTCGCCGAGCAGCACGCCATGGCCTCGGCGGCCGGCATGGCGATGAGCGGGCTGCATCCGGTGGTCGCGATCCACGCGGCGTTCCTCGGCCGGGCGGTCGACCAGGTGCTGATGGACGTCGCGCGGCACCGGCTTCCGGTGACGATCGTGCTCGACAGGGCCGGGATCACCGGGCCCGACGGGCCGGGCCACCACGGCATGTGGGACCTCGCGACGCTCGCGGTCGTCCCCGGGCTGCGGGTGGCCGCGCCGCGCGACACCGTACGCCTGGGCGAGCTGCTGGAGGAGGCGGTCGCCTGCGAGGGGCCCACCGCGCTGCGCTTCCCCAAGGCGACCGCCGGTGTGGAGATCCCGCCGGTCGGCAGCGTCGGCGAGGTGGACGTGCTGGTCTCCGGCGGGAAAGACGTGCTGCTGGTGGCCGTGGGCCCGATGGCCGGGCCGTGCCTGAGCGCGGCGGCGCTGCTCGCGGAGTCGGGCGTCGGCGCGAGCGTGGTCGATCCGCGGTGGGTCATGCCGGTCTCCGATGGACTGCGCAGGGCGCTCGGCGGTAGCCGGCTGGTGGTGACCGTCGAGGACGGCGTCGCCTCCTCGGGGGTCGGCGCGCTGGTGCGCCAGGCGTGCGGGCCCGGCCAGGGCGTGCTCAACCTCGGGCTGCCGTGCGCGTTCATCGGCCAGGGCGGGCGCTCGGAGCTGCTGGCCGAGGCCGGGCTGACCGGTGAGGGCATCGCACGCGCCGCCGGCGACGCCCTGCGCGCCCTCGGCCGGGCCTGACGCGGGTCGGCGGCCGCCCGGCGCGCGCCGCTGTTTGGCGTTCTATGTGGGGGTATGCGGCCTTTGTGCCCCCGGCTTCGAGGAGACGAGCATGAAGGCAGTCACCTGGCACGGCAAGCGCGACGTACGGGTCGAGCAGGTGCCCGACCCGGCCATCAAGGAGCCCAACGACGCGATCATCAGGGTCACCAGCACCGGGATCTGCGGCTCCGACCTGCACCTGTACGAGGTGCTCGGCCCCTTCATGACCGAGGGCGACATCCTCGGGCACGAGCCCATGGGCGTGGTCGAAGAGGTCGGCTCCGCCATCACCACGCTCAAGCCCGGCGACCGCGTCGTCATCCCGTTCAACATCTCCTGCGGACACTGCCACATGTGCGGCCTCGAGCTGTACGCGCAGTGCGAGACGACCCAGGTGCGCGACCAGGGCATGGGCGCCGCGCTGTACGGCTACACCAGGCTGTACGGCCAGGTCCCCGGCGGGCAGGCCGAGTACCTGCGGGTGCCCGAGGCCCAGTTCGGCCCCATCAAGGTCCCGGAGGGGCCGCCCGACGAGCGCTTCGTCTACCTGTCGGACGTGCTGCCCACCGCCTGGCAGGCCGTCGCGTGGGCCGACATCCCCGAGGGCGGCAGCGTCACCGTGTACGGCCTCGGCCCGATCGGCCAGATGTGCGCCCGCATCGCCCGCCACCTCGGCCACCGCGTGATCGGGGTGGACGGCGTCATCGCCCGGCTGGAGATGGCCCGCCGCCACGGCATCGAGGTCATCGACGCGAGCGAGGTCGCCGACGTCCCCGGCGAGGTCAGGGAGCGCACGTCGGGGCGCGGCACCGACTCCGTCATCGACGCGGTCGGCATGGAGGCGCACGGCTCGCCCGGTGCCAAGCTCGCCCAGACCCTCACGGGGCTGCTGCCCGACGCGGTGGCCGCGCCGCTCATGGCCAACGCCGGCGTCGACCGGCTGCACGCGCTCCACCAGGCCATCGACACCGTCAGGCGCGGCGGCGTCATCTCCATCACCGGCGTCTACGGCGGCATGACCGACCCGCTGCCGATGCTGCGCATGTTCGACAAGGGCATCACGCTGCGCATGGGGCAGGCGCACGTCAAGCGCTGGATCAGCCCGCTGATGCCGCTGCTCACCGGCGACGGCGACCCGCTCGGCGTGATGGACCTCGCCACCCACCGGCTCTCGCTCGACCAGGCGCCGCAGGCGTACGAGATGTTCCAGAAGAAGGCGAACGGCGCGGTGAAGATCCTGCTACAGCCCTGAGCTCGGGTTTCGCCGCCCATGGCCAGGGCAGCGGTGCTGCCATGAGAGTCGTAGTGGTGGGAGCCACGGGAAACGTGGGCACCAGCGTGGTGCGTGCGCTGAGCACGGACGACGACGTGACCTCCATCGTCGGGGTCGCCCGCAGGCTGCCCGGCTGGCAGGCCGGGCGCACCGAATGGCGGCAGGCCGACGTGGCCACCGCCGACCTGACCAGGATCTTCGACGGCGCCGACGCGGTGGTCCACCTGGCCTGGCTGTTCCAGCCGACCAGGGACCCCGCCGTCACCTGGCGGGCGAACGTGCTGGGCAGCATGCGCGTCTTCCGCGCCGCCGCCGAGGCCGGGGTGCGGGCGCTGGTGCACGCCTCGTCGGTGGGCGCGTACTCGCCGGGGCCCAAGGACCGTCCCGTGGACGAGAGCTGGCCCACGCACGGCTGGCCGGGTGCGGCGTACGGGCGGGAGAAGGCGTACGTGGAGCGGGTGCTCGACGTCTTCGAGCACGACCACCCGAACATCCGCGTCGTGCGCATGCGGCCCGGCTTCATCTTCCAGCGGGCGGCCGCCACCGAGCAGCGCCGGCTGTTCGCGGGGCCTCTGGTGCCCCGGCGGCTCATCAGAGCGGGGCGGGTGCCGTTCGTGCCGGACATCCCCGGCCTGCGGCTGCAGGTGCTGCACGCCGAGGACGCGGCCCAGGCGTACCGGCTGGCCGTGACCAAGCCCGTGCGCGGGGCGTTCAACCTCGCCGCGGAGCCCGTGCTCGACCCGCAGGACCTGGCGGACATGCTGGGCACGCGCACGCTGAAGGTGCCGCCGCGGCTGGCCATGGCGGCGGTGAGCGCGGGCTGGACCCTGCGGCTCTTCCCGGCCTCGCCCGGCCTGCTCGAACTCGCGCTGCGCATCCCGCTGATGAAGACCGACCGGGCCCGCGACGTGCTCGGCTGGACGCCGCGGTACTCCTCGCACGAGGCGATGCGTGAGCTCTTCGAAGGGCTGCGCGAGGGCGCGGGCATGGACACCGCGCCGCTGGCCCCCGACAAGGGACCCGCGGGACGGGTACGCGAAATGGCGTCCGGCATGGGCAAACGCCCGTAGATCTCTAACTTTGTGTAAATCCCCGCGGTCCGGGAAATGAAGGACACGCGAGGTCCTGAAGCGCGGCCTGTGTCGGAATTGGCACGGAGGAGCGCATGCGCGTGTTGTTCAGCCAGACCTTCACCACCGACGACATCAGCGGGCTGCGCCACGAGGTCGCCGGACACGCCAGGAGCTGCGGGCTGCACGGCGTCCGGCTCGACGACTTCGTCCTCGCCGTCCACGAGAGCGTGGTCAACGCCGTCGAGCACGCG
The DNA here is from genome assembly GCF_043196965.1 of Nonomuraea sp. NPDC049309. Classification (NCBI taxonomy): domain Bacteria; kingdom Bacillati; phylum Actinomycetota; class Actinomycetes; order Streptosporangiales; family Streptosporangiaceae; genus Nonomuraea; species Nonomuraea sp. NPDC049309. The sequence goes on from NZ_JBICSH010000002.1 coordinate 1,252,073, forward strand.
GGCGGCATCGGCCACCTGCGGCTGTGGACGGCCGACGGCGTGCTCAGGGCCGAGACGAGCGACCACGGCGCGGGCATCCCCCAGCCGTACGTGGACGGCGACAAGCAGGCATCCGACCAGGACAGCAGCGGACGCGGCCTGTACCTGATGCGCCGCCTGTGCGACGCGGCCGACCTGCGCACCGGGCCCGAAGGCACCAGCGTGCTGCTCACCATGCGGTTACCGCCCGCCGCCGGGCACCCCGTACGCAGGGGCATGCGGTGGATCAGGGTGGCCGCCCCCGGGGACGGGTACTCCGGCTGCTTCACCGCCTGATCGCGAAACCGTCCCGCGCGGCTCACCGGCACGGCCGCCGGGTAGGCTCGAAGGGACGGAGAGGATCACCACGTGAGCGCCGACATGCCAGCATCCGGCATCATCGCTCCCGTCCGGCGTCTCGGCCGGCGGGAGTTCGATTTCGAGCGCCAAGTCGCGATCATGGCCATCGTCAACAGGACGCCCAACTCCTTCCACGACCGGGGCCGCACCTTCGCGCTCGACCAGGCGGTCGCGGCGGCCACCAAGGCCGTCGACGAAGGGGCCGACTGGGTCGACATCGGCGGCTTCGCCTTCAGCGCCGCCCAGGCCCCGATCAGCGCGGCCGAGGAGATCGACCGGGTGGTGCCCGTCATCGCCGAGGTCAGAGCCGCCACCGACGCCGTGATCTCGGTCGACACCCACCGCCCCGAGGTCGCCGAGGCGGCCGTCGCGGCCGGCGCCGACGTCATCAACGACACCAACGGCCTGCGCGAACCGGGCATCGCCGAGGTCGCCGCGGCCACCGGCGCCGCCGTGGTCGTCACCCACAGCCTGGGCGGGCCCGGCCGGCGGGTGCTGCGGCCCAGCTACGGCGACGTCGTCACCGAGGTGGCCGGCTTCCTGCGCGAACGGGTCGAGTACGCGCTCAAGGCCGGCATCGCGCCCGAGAAGATCATCATCGACCCCGGCCACGACCTCAACAAGAACACCTTCCACTCGCTCGAGCTGACCCGCCGCCTGGAGGAGATCACCGCCATCGGCTACCCCACGCTGGTGGCGCTGTCCAACAAGGACTTCATCGGCGAGACGCTCGACCGGCCCCAGGGCGAGCGCAAGGAGGGCACCATCGCCGCCAATGTGATCGCCGTACTCAAGGGCGCGCGCATCCTGCGCGTGCACGACGTCGCCGCCACCGTCGCCTCCGTGCGCATGACCGAGGCCGTGCTCGGCTGGCGCGCCCCGCTGGCCCCCCGCCACAACCTTGCATGAGGAGGACCCGTACGTGACGCAGCGCAAGCCCATCGGGATGCCGTTCGAAAGCTGGATAGACCGGCAGATCCGCGAGGCTGAGGAGCGCGGCGAGTTCGACGATCTGCCCGGCAAGGGCAAACCGCTGTCCGACCAGGGCAAGCCGCTCGACGAGAACTGGTGGGTCAAGCAGAAGATCGCAAGCGAAGGGCTGGCGATGCCGCTGCCCCCGTCGCTGCAGCTGCGCAAGGACGCCGAGATCGCGCTCGCCGAGGCGCGTGGCGCCCGCAGCGAGGCCGAGGCGCGGCGCATCATCGAGGAGATCAACCAGCGGATCCGCGAGGCGATCAGGACCGGGCTCTCGGGGCCGCCGCTCAACATGATGCCGTTCGACGTGGACGCGGTCGCCGCCGAATGGCGCCGCACCCACTCCTGACCCGGCCCGCGCCTTTCCGCCGGAGCCGGCCCGTGTCGCCCGCTGTGTCGCCCGCCGTGTCGCCCGCTGTGTCGCCCGCTGGGGCAGAGCGGACCCGCCGCACTGGTGCGGGCGTGCGGAAGCGGGGCCCGGTGTGGGGACCGGACCCCGCTTCGGGAGTCGAGGGACCCGGGTCAGGCGAGTCCCTCAGGCCGGCCGTCGCCTCGGGTCAGGCGGGGTTCGGGCCGGCCGGGCCTGTCAGTCGATGGGCGGGTAGGCGTTGGCGAGCAGCTCGCGGAACTGAGCCGAGAACCACTGGCCGGAGATCGGCGCGTCGGGCAGCGCACCCGTGTAGTTGTAGCCGTTGAGCTCGTTGCCCTGGTACGTCGGGTCGCACATGCGGTCGAACCGCTTGCCCTCGTCGTTGTCGATCTCCTGGCTGGAGCCGTCGGACTCGCCCGGCGGCTTGATCCACACGTAGGCGTCGAAGCCGGGAGCGGGCGAGGCGGTCGGGCGCTCACCCATGCCGGCACCGCTCTGGTTGCACCAGTTGCCGGCGTGGATGCGGCGGTCGATGCGCGACTGGTCGACGAACTCGTCCACCTGGGTCGACGAGCTCGGGCCGGTGGGCCGGTCGGAGCCGCCCCAGCCGTTGCGCGAGGTGTCGATCAGCATGCCGAGCCCGGAGCGGAAGCCCTTGGCGATCAGGGCGCTGCGCAGGTCGGAGGCGAAGGACTGCTCGTCCACGTAGTAGTTCCAGTCCACCCACTTGGACTGGCGGACCGACTGGCCGTTCACCGTGGTGTTGATGGTGAAGTGCGGCTCGACCGTGGCCGAGTAGTTGGCGGTGTTGACGATGAAGCCGTCCACGCTGTCCACGCCGTCGGCGGTGCCGGCCACGGTCTCGTAGAACAGGTTCACGGCGGGCTGGAAGTTCGAGTCCCAGCCGAGCCAGGCGTGGTGGGCGGCGTCGAGGTAGGTGTAGACGTTGGGGATCGCGTGGAGCTGGTCGAGCGCGTACCGGATGCCGTCCCGGTAGCCGCCGGTGCCGTTGGCCTCGCGGCAGTCGGCGAACCTGTCGAGGTTGGTGACGAGGTTCGGCAGCGAGTCGGGCTCGATGATGGTGACGATGCGCAGGTTGGAGTAGGCGGAGTCGCTGAGGATCTCGGCGATCGGGTCGATGTACTCCGACTTGTAGCGGTTGAAGCCGTTCTCCGAGATGCGCAGCTCACCGTTGGAGGCCAGCGCCGAGCAGTCGCGGTTGGGCAGGTTGTAGACGACGATCTGGATGGTCAGCGGCGCGGAGCCGTTGGCGGCGTCCTGCCTGACGGCCTCGTCCAGGTGCGCGCGCAGGCCCATGGCGCCGCCCGCGCCCTCGATGGCGGCGATGCGGTCGAGCCACACGGCGGTGGAGATGTTCGCGACGGCGCTGCCGCCGGGCTCGTTCGCGGCCTTGCTGCTCCAGTCGGGGTTGACGTAGCCGGTGGCGCCCTCGTACGGGTTGTCGACGTGGGTGGGCGTGGAGACGCCGTCGTCGTCGGCCTCGGTGGCGGTGACCGTGCGCGGGGTCAGGCCGTCGGCGGCCACGGTGAAGGTGCGCGAGCCGTTCACCGAGTCATCGTCCTGCGCGGCCGCCAGGGTGACCGTCTGCGGGGTGTCCCAGTTGCTCGGCGTGAAGGTGAGCGAGTCGCCGTCGCTGACGGTGAGGTCGGAGTCGCCGCTGCCGGCCGTCGTGGTGACGGTCACGTCGGAGGACGGCTCGGCGGCGAGGCGCACGGTGAACGTGGCGGTCGAGCCCTCGGGGACGGTCACCGAGGTCGGCGTCACGATGATCGCCTGCTCCACCGTGGCGTCGTCGTCCACCTCGGTCGCGGTGAACGTGGCGCCGGTGACGCCGTTGCCCGTGACGCTGAAGGTGGCGGTGCCCGCTTCGTCGTCGTCGTCCTGGGCGGCGGCCAGCGTGATGGTCTGCGGGGTGTCCCAGTTGCTCGGCGTGAAGGTGAGCGTGGCGCCGGTCTCGACCGTCAGGTCCTCGTCGCCGCTGACGCGGGCGGTGGTGAGGGTGATGGTCGAGGTGGGCTCCTCCGACAGGCGGGCGGTGAGCGAGGCCGTGCCGCCCTCCTCGACGGCCACGGAGCTGGCCGAGAGGATCACCGCGGGCTCGGCGGGGGTCTGCGTGTCACCGCAGGGGGTGCCGTTGACGGTGAAGGACGTGGGCTCGGGGTTGCTGCCGGTCCAGGTGCCGTTGAAGCCGATCGAGACGGAGTCGCCGGTGGCCAGGTCGCCGTTGTACGGCATGCTGGTGGCGGTGACGTGGGCGCCCGACTGGCTCCAGTTCGCACCCCAGCCGCTCGGGGTGTACTGCTGGCCCGTGGTCGGGAAGTCGAACTCCAGCGACCACGACGACAGCGGATCACCGGTGTTCTTGAGCGTGATGTTCGCGGTGAAACCGCCCTGATCCTGGCCGCTCGTCCACGAGTTGGCTGTGTAGGTGACGTCGCAGGCGACGGCGGCGTTCGCCGCGGTACTCTGGCCGGCGACGAGTCCTAAGGCCGCGACGCTCGCGGCTGTCATGGTCACGGCCCATTTGCGGAGGCCGCGGTGGAGTCTCACTTGCGATCATCTCCAGTGGCTAGGTGGCTGGGAGCGCTCCCATGGTCTGCCGCACTCGCCACGGTGTACAGCGGCCGCTTCTCCGCGAGCCCTCAGCCGCGCCACATGCTCGTCTAATGCCCCGGAATGCAGATGAAACTTTCATCCCGGGCAACCAGGTGAGAGGAAACGCGGGGGTTACCGCGATGCCATTCCGTTGACATACGGGCAGCGTCACCCACAATCCCGTTTGGGAGCGCTCCCACAATTCCTACTCCCCTGGAGACCCCGTGAAGCACAGACCTCCGAACCTCCTGACACGCTTATCAAGACGGCTCGCCGTGGCCACCACCCTGATCCTCGCGGCGGGGTTGACCACGACCCTCGCGGCGACACCGGCCCAGGCGGCCGTGGCGTGCGACGTCACGTACGCGGCCAACGAGTGGACCAGCGGCCAGAACCAGGGCGGCTTCACCGCCAACATCACGCTCAAGAACACCGGCGACCCCATCAGCTCGTGGACCCTGGAATTCGACTTCCCGACCACGGGCCAGCAGTACACCCCGAGCGGCTGGGGTGCGAACTGGAGCCAGTCGGGCACCCACGTCACCGCCACCAGCATGCCGTACAACGGCGACCTGGCCACCGGCGACTCCGTCTCGATCGGCTTCAACGGCACCTGGACCGGCAGCAACCCGAGCCCGACCACGTTCAGCGTGAACGGCGTCACCTGCGGTGAGACCGGCTCCGCACCCACCGTCACGCTCACCTCGCCCACCGCGGGCCAGACGTTCACCGCCCCGGCCACCGTGCCGATCGCGGCCACCGCGTCCGACTCCGACGGCACCATCAGCAAGGTCGAGTTCTACCAGGGCACCACCCTGCTCGGCACCGACACCACCGCCCCCTACACCTACGACTGGACGAACGTCGAGGCCGGCAGTTACTCCATCACCGCCCGCGCCACCGACGACAGCGGCCTGGTCACCACCTCCGCGCCCGTCGGCATCACGGTCTCGCCGAACACCGGCCCGGCGCTCGTCGTCAGCCCGACGACGATCTCCGTGCCCGAGGGCGGCGAAGCCACCTTCAGCGTCCGCCTCTCGGAGGAGCCCTCATCGGACGTGACCGTCGGCGTCACCCGCGTCAGCGGTGACACCGACCTCACCGTCTCGCCCGAGTCCGCGACGTTCACCCCGAGCGACTACGACGAGGCGCAGACCTTCACGATCAGCGCGGCCGACGACGAGGACACGACCGCCGGCTCGGCCGTCTTCCGCGTCAGCGCGGACGGCTACACCGCCGTGGACGTGACCGCCAACGAGGCCGACGACGACGTCGGCGGCGACAACGAGTACGTACAGCGCTTCGTCGAGCTGTACAACGAGATCCACGACCCGGCCAACGGCTACTTCTCGCCCGAGGGCGTGCCGTACCACTCGATCGAGACGTTCATGGTCGAGGCGCCGGACCACGGCCACGAGACCACGTCCGAGGCCTACAGCTACTACCTGTGGCTGGAGGCCACCTACGGCCGGGTGACCGGCGACTGGTCGAAGTTCAACGCCGCGTGGGCGTCGATGGAGCAGTACATCATCCCGTCCACCGCCGACCAGCCGACGAACTCGTTCTACGACCCGTCGAAGCCGGCGACGTACGCCGCCGAGCACACCGACATCAGCGAGTACCCGACGCAGCTCGACAGCAGCGTGTCGGTCGGCTCCGACCCGATCGCGAACGAACTGGAGAGCGCGTACGGCACCCGCGACATCTACGGCATGCACTGGCTGCTGGACGTCGACAACACCTACGGCTTCGGCCGCTGCGGCGACGGCACCACCAAGCCCGCCTACATCAACACCTACCAGCGCGGGGCCGAGGAGTCGGTCTTCGAGACGATCCCGCAGCCGTCCTGCGACACGTTCGCGCACGGCGGCCCGAACGGCTACCTGGACCTGTTCACCAAGGACGACTCGTACGCCAAGCAGTGGAAGTACACCAACGCCCCCGACGCCGACGCCCGCGCGGTCCAGGTCGCTTACTGGGCGCTGACCTGGGCGAAGGAGCAGAACAAGGAGTCGGAGATCTCCGACACCGTGGCGAAGGCCGCCAAGATGGGCGACTACCTCCGCTACGCGATGTACGACAAGTACTTCAAGCAGCCCGGCTGCACGAGCCCCTCGTGCCCGGCCGGCACCGGCAAGAACGCCTCGCACTACCTGCTGAGCTGGTACTACGCGTGGGGCGGCGCGACCGACTCGAGCGCCGGCTGGGCCTGGCGCATCGGTTCGAGCCACAGCCACTCGGGCTACCAGAACCCGTTCGCCGCCTGGGCGCTGTCGAACGTGGACGAGCTCAAGCCGAAGAGCGCCACCGGCGCCAGCGACTGGAGCACCAGCCTCACCCGGCAGCTGCAGTTCTACACGTGGCTGCAGTCGGCCGAGGGCGGGATCGCCGGCGGCGCGACCAACAGCTGGGAGGGCCACTACGGCACGCCGCCGTCGGACCTGCCGAAGTTCCACGGCATGACCTACGACTGGCAGCCGGTCTACCACGACCCGCCGTCCAACCAGTGGTTCGGCTTCCAGGCGTGGACGATGGAGCGCGTGGCGGAGCTCTACTACGCCACCGGCAACTCCGACGCCAAGGCGCTGCTCGACAAGTGGGTGGAGTGGGCGCTCGACCACACCACGATCAACTCCGACGGCAGCTACGAGATCCCCTCCACGCTGGAGTGGACCGGCGCTCCCGCCGGTGACTTCGACTCCGACACCGGCATGCCGCCGGCCAACCCGGACCTGCACGTGACCGTCAAGGACTACACGCAGGACGTCGGCGTGGCCGGTGCGTACGCCAAGGCGCTGATGTACTACGCGGCCAAGGCGGACCACACCGAGGCCAGGGACACCGCCAAGGCGCTGCTCGACGGCGTCTGGGCCAACCGCGACGACAAGGGCGTCTCGGTGCCGGAGACCAAGTCCGACTACCAGCGCGTGGACGACCCGGTCTACGTGCCGGAGGGCTGGAGCGGCACGATGCCGAACGGCGACCCGATCAACTCGGACTCCACGTTCCTGTCGATCAGGTCGTTCTACGAGGACGACCCTGACTGGCCGAAGGTCAAGGACTTCCTCGACGGCAACGGGCCCGCCCCGGTCTTCAACTACCACCGGTTCTGGGCGCAGGTGGACGTCGCCGTCGCCCTCGCCGAGTACGGGCGGTTGTTCCCGTGAGAAAAGCGGTGATGATCGCCGCGGCGTCGCTGGTCCTGCCCCTTCTGGGGGCGGGGCCGGCGGCCCACGCCGCGAAGGACGCGCACGCCGCCGCAGCGCAGGCCGCGCCCGCCTTCGCCTACGGTGAGGCGCTGCAGAAGTCGCTGTGGTTCTACGAGGCCCAGCAGTCGGGCCGGCTGCCCGACTGGAACCGCGTCTCCTGGCGCGGCGACTCGGGCCTCGACGACGGCAAGGACGTCGGAGTCGACCTGACGGGCGGCTGGTACGACGCGGGCGACCACGTCAAGTTCGGCTTCCCGATGGCCTTCTCCGCCACCATGCTGGCCTGGGGCGCGGTCGAGTACCGCGACGCCTACGTCTCATCCGGCCAGCTCACCCACCTGCTCAACAACCTCAAGTGGGTCAACGACTACTTCATCAAGGCCCACCCGTCGCCGAACGTGCTCTACGGGCAGGTCGGCAACGGCGGCACCGACCACGCCTGGTGGGGCCCCGCCGAGGCGATGTCGATGGACCGGCCCGCGTACAAGATCGACGCCTCGTGCGGCGGGTCGGACCTGGCGGGCGAGACGGCGGCGGCCATGGCGGCCTCGTCGATCGTCTTCCGCCCGACGGACCCGTCCTACGCCGACACGCTGGTCACGCACGCCGAACAGCTCTACGACTTCGCCGACACCGTCCGGCAGAAGTACACCGACTGCATCACCGACGCCTCCAGCTACTACAACTCCTGGAGCGGCTACAACGACGAGCTGGTGTGGGGCGCGATCTGGCTCTATCGGGCCACGAACGACGAGTCCTACCTGGCCAAGGCCGAAGCCGAATACGCGAACCTCGGCACCGAGCCGCAGACCGACATCAAGTCGTACAAGTGGACGATCGCCTGGGACGACAAGTCGTACGGCGCGTACGTGCTGCTGTACAAGCTCACCGGCAAGCAGCAGTACCTGGACGACGCCAACCGCTGGCTCGACTGGTGGACGGTCGGCGTGGACGGCTCGAAGGTGGCGTACTCGCCGGGCGGGCAGGCCGTGCTCGACCGGTGGGGCTCGCTGCGCTACGCGGCCAACACCGCGTTCGCCGCGCTGGTGCACAGCGACACGATCACCGACGCCACGCGCAAGGCCCGCTACCACGACTTCGCGGTCCAGCAGATCAACTACGCGCTCGGCGACAACCCGCGCAACTCCTCGTACGTGATCGGCTTCGGCGACAACCCGCCGAAGAACCCGCACCACCGCACGGCGCACGGCTCGTGGACGGACCAGATCACCAACCCCGAGCAGACCCGTCACACGCTGTACGGCGCGCTCGTCGGCGGACCGCCCGACCCCAACGACGCCTACACCGACGAGCGCGACGACTACGTGATGAACGAGGTCGCCACCGACTACAACGCCGGCTTCACCAGCGCCGTCGCCCGGCTCTACCAGGAGTACGGCGGCGAGCCCGCGGCCGACTTTCCCGTCGAGGAGACCCCGGACGGTCCCGAGATCTTCGTCGAGGCGGGCGTGAACGCATCCGGCTCGACGTTCACCGAGATCAAGGCCATCGTGCGCAACCAGTCGGCCTGGCCGGCGCGGGTGCTGTCCGACGGCAAGTTCCGGTACTACTTCACGCTCGACGGCGACACCACCGCCTCGCAGATCAGCGTCTCCTCCGCCTACACCCAGTGCGAGGCGCCGACGCTGCACCAGGCGAGCGGCAGGACGTACTACGCGGAGATCGACTGCTCCGGCCAGGCCATCGCGCCCGCCGGCCAGTCGCAGCACCGCAGGGAGGTGCAGTTCCGGATCGCCAGCTCGGGGACGTGGGACCCGTCCAACGACTGGTCGTACCAGGACATCCCGACCACGCCGGGCGCCACCCCGGTGCGGACGGACCGCATCACCCTCTACAGCGGCGACACCAAGATCTGGGGTGAGCCGCCGGAGCAGGACGAAGAGGACACGACGCCGCCCAGCCGGCCGGGCACGCCCGAGATCTCCGCGATCACGGGCTCATCCGCCCGGCTCACCTGGACGGCCTCGACCGACGACGTGGGCGTGGTCGGCTACGACGTCTACCTGGGGTCCACCAAGGCAGGCACCGCCACCACCACGTCCTTCGACCTGACCGGGCTCACCCCTGCCACGTCCTACACCGTCCACGTGGTCGCAAGGGACGCGGCAGGCAACACCTCGGAGCCTTCCGAGACCGCGGAGTTCACCACCGAGGACTCCGCCGACGAGACGCCGCCCAGCCGGCCGGGCAAGCCGGAGGTGTCCGGGATCACCGCCACCGGCGCCCTCGTGAGCTGGGAGGCGTCAACGGACGACGTGGGCGTGGCCGGGTACGACGTCTACCTGGGGTCCACCAAGGCGGGCACGGCCACGACCACGTCGTTCGAGCTCACCGGGCTCAGCCCCGACACCGAGTACACGGTGAGCGTCGTGGCGCGGGACGCGGCCGGCAACAGCTCGCCCGCCTCCGAGAGCACGACCTTCACCACCTCGGGCTCGTCGCCGTCCGGCGGATGCTCCGCGACGTACACGCTGGTCAGCTCGTGGGACGGCGGCTACCAGGCCGACGTGACCGTCACCAACGAGGGCACCTCCGCGATCACCGGCTGGACCGTCTCCTGGAGCACCCAGAGCACGATCACCCAGCTCTGGGGCGGCAAGCACACCGCCTCCGGCGGCACGCTGACCGTCACCAACGAGGCGTGGAACGGCGGGCTCGCGCCCGGCGCGTCCGCCACGTTCGGCTTCATCGCCGACGGCACCTCCACGACCCCCGAGATCACCTGCACCACCGCGTGACAGACCCCGCCCCCGCCGCAGGAGCGGCGGGGGCGGTTCCACCGAACCCGTCGGCCCACAGGTGCGTATGAGGAGGTGAGGCGAACCCTAGAATCCCTGCCCGAACACCATCCCCGCCCGGATGGGACGGACGCGGCCGAACCTCCACTCGGCCGCGTCCGTGTTCTCCCGCCCTCTTCGTTCTCCCGCCCTCTTCACCCGCCTCTTCCTCGCTCCCCACCCGCTCTTCACGGCCCTTCGCCCACCTCCCCGCGCGCCTTCTCCCGGCCTCCCCATCGCGGAACTCGCCGCCTTCGCCCCCGGTCCTTCCCCACCGTTTCCAGCGCCCCTCTCCGTCGGCTTGCCCGTCGTCGCGAGCCGCACCCCCGAGCGACGAGGGGGACGGGAACGTCGCGCGAACCGGGGTCTCGCAGGAGCGTGACCGCCGCACCGATGCACCCGCTCAGGCGGTTAGGGCGGGGCGGTAGGTCGGCAGGACGGCGGGGGCGGGTGGGGTGGTCACGCGACGGGGCGTGTCGCTCACCGGCGAAGGTCCGCGCGGCGGGACGTGTTGCTCGTCGGTGAAGGTCTGTGCGGCGGGGCGTGTTGCTCGTCGGTGAAGGTCTGTGCGGCGGGCGTCGTCCGGGCGGGGCCGCCGCTCGCCGCCCTGCCCGCGCTGCCGTCCTGCCCGCACCGCCGTGCCTGCGCCGGCGCCGTGCCTGCGCCGGCGCCGCGCCTGCGCCGCCGCGTGTCCGCGCTGGCGCCCGTCCTGGGGCGGCGGTAGATCGCCTCGGGGGCGCCTGCCAGGGCGGGTTGGGGCGCCGGTCGGGGCGGTGGCGCGTGTGGCTCGTACGGCTTTTCCGCTCGGGCGCGCGTGGCCGGTGTCGGTGGTGGGCGGGGGTGTGACGTCCCCGCGCAGGCGGCTACTTGGCCGTCGACGTGGCCTGGGCGAAGCGTCGGCGGGCGGCTTCGATCGCGGTGTCGTCCTGGAAGTCCTCGAACGCCGCCTGATGGTAGCGCTCCGGGATGAGCCGCTTGACCCGCTCGGGGTAGCCGGGGCCGGGTTCGGGGATCTTGATCTGTGGCGGGATGCCGAGCTTCACGGCGATCGGCCCGGAGGCGCGGACGGACGCGGCCCACTCGGGGCTCTCGCCGGTGACGGCGCACATGTGGCGGGCGTAGACCCAGCGTACTTCGACCAGCGAGGTCGCGTTCGGCGGCTCGGTGCCGAAGGGTTCGACCGCGCAGACGACGCCGGATTCGAAGTTGTGCCCGTGGGCGTGGTGCTCGTCGGGCGACGCCTGTTCGAGTATCAGGGTCACCTGGGCGGCGAGCTCCTCGTTCAGCGCGGAGGAGGGCTGCCTGCTCGCGAAGAGCATCACCCCGGCCAGGGCGATCCCGGCCAGGGTGATGGTCGCCGCGATGAGCCCGCGACGCGAAGCGATCACGTGCTGCTGCAGGTCAGGCTCGGTGCGGGGTCCGGGATGGAGCCGGTTGCGTTGAACCCGAACGTGGTGGAGGCACCGGGCGCGAGCTGCCCGTTGTGCGTGGCGTTCGTGACCGACACGTTGGGCGCTTGGGCCGCGAGCACACCGTTCCACGGCGAGCCTTCGAAGTCCTGCCCGCCGGTGTAGGTCCACTTGACGGTCCAGCCGTTGATGGCGTTGGTGCCGGTGTTCGTGACCGTCACCTCACCCTGGAAGTGGCCGGCCCAGCCGGTGTCGGTGGCCTTCCAGGTGGCGGTGCAGTCGCCGTTGGGCTCCGGCTCCTCCGTCGGGTCGGGGTCGGGCGACGGGCCGGGGGAGCTGCCGTCGGGGCCGACGCCCGTGACCTCACCGTTGCCGCCGTCGAAGACGACGTCGGAGCAGCTGTAGAAGTTCTCGGCGCTGTCGGAACGGATCCAGTGCGTGAAGATGATGTGTCGGCCGCTCTTGCCGGACGGGAGCTGGGCGTCCCAGTAGTAGTAGTTCAGGCCGCCCGGTCCGCCGGATGCGGGCGGGTCGGTGACGCTGCCGAAGAGCTCCAGGTCGGACCACTTCAGCGGGCTGGTGGGGTCCCAGCCGTCCTTGGTGATGTAGTAGTCGAACCTGCCGGGGTGCTCGGCCCAGTTGCTGTGCCGCATCTGGATGGTGGCGCCCGAGGTCAGGTGGGTGGTCGGCCAGTCGGTACGCGCGGCGTTGTAGGCGGTGAAGTCGTACGGGCCGCCGGTGCCGCCGCTGCAGATCTGGCCGTCGGGGATGAAGCCGCTGGTCCGGCCGGCGCCGTCGGAGCGCAGGACGGCGAACCAGTTGTACAGGGGAGTGGTGCCGCTCTGGGCGACGGCATCGGCGCACGCGGGGTTGTACGGCTGGATCTGCCCGTTCTCCCGCAGGCCGTCCTGCCAGCACAGGAACGTGCGGCTGCCGGGGAACATGGCCACGCCGTGCGCCTGAGCCTGTGTGGGCACCATTAACACAGAGGTGATGAGGACCAGGACGGCGGTGATTCCCGCCGACTTGAACAACTTCATGTGGAGATTCCCTTGCGCTGACGACAGAGGAAACCTGCCCACGACCTGCCCGCCCGGCCAGCGCATTGAATCACGACTTTTCGGGATTCGACAATCTTCCGTGAAACTTTCATGCGATCTTGGTGCCGCTCGGCGCTGGTGACCGCCCGCCCCGGCCCTTGAAGTGCGCGAGGAAATGTTCGCCGGACGTTTCCCCGCCGGGATGCTGACGTTTGGGAGCGCTCCCACTACACTCCCCTCTCAGAGAGGCGGGAGCAGCACGCCATGAGGAACGCGCACATCCTTTCGTTCATCGGGGCGTTGTTCAGGCTCGGCAGGGTCGCGCCGCCGGCCCAGGGTGCACCGGTGATCTGGGAGAAGGGCGGTTCCACCGGCGCCGGGCCGATGATGTGGCTCGACCGGCAGGGCTCGATCCGGCCCAGCGGATCGCGGGCCGGCACCGCGAACCCGGCCGGCGCGACCTGGGAGGCGCGGTTCGGCGACACCGGCTGGAACGCCATCTCCTACGTGCGCACCTCGCCGGACGGGAGCTCGCAGGTGCCGAACGGTCACACCTGCGCCTGAGGCTCGCGCGGGCACGCTTTGCGAGGGGCCCGGCCCGCGCGAAACGAGGGGTACGGCTGGTGCTGCCGTACCCCTCACTCTTTACGGGACGAGGCGGTCGCGTCCTCGCACTCGGTTCAGGGACGGGACGGCCGCGCCCTCGTACTCGTTTGGCGGGACGGGATGGTCGCGTCCTCGTGCTCGGTTCACGGGGCGAGGCGGTCGCGTCCTCGCACTCGGTTCGCGGGGCGCGGCGGCCGCGCCCTCGTGCTGGAGTGGGGTGATCCTCCAGCACGGGGGCGCGGCCGTCAGTCGCGTTCCAGCGCGGCCTCGATGTCGTCCAGCCGGGCCTGCAGCTCGCTCAGGCAGGCGGGCCCCAGGCGGCCTTCGCGCAGCCGGTCGGAGAGCTTCTGCCGCAGCTCGCCCGTACGGGGTCCCTGCGCGGACGGCCCGTGCGCGGGGCCCTGGGCGGGGGCGACCACGGCGGCGAGCACCTGTTTGAGGTCGAGCACCACGTCGTCGTCCGTCGCGCCGCAGGGCGTCCTGGCCTCCAGCGTGGTCGTGAACTCGGCGGCGGCCTGCTCGAGCGTCCGCGCGGACGCGGGCGAGCGCTCCATCAGCCTGGCCGAGGGCGACGGCGGCACCGCCACCGGGTCGGGCGGCGCATCATGCTGCGGCGCCGACTGCTGGAACCACAGCAGCGCCGACAGCGCGAGCGCCGCCGAGCCGGCCACCGTGAGCCCACGCCGCACGTTGCGGCCGAGCGAGGCGGTGCCGAGCGCGCCGGTCAGCGCGGCGACGATCTGCGCGGCCGTCGGGCGGTCCTCGGGCCGGGGCGCCAGGCAGCGCTGGCAGAGCGTGGCGACGGCGTTCGGCACGCCGGTCACGCGGGGCGGCGGCTCGGTCCTGCGCGCCGCCTCGATCTCCTCCCACGTCGTCTCCGGGTACGGGGTGCGCCCGGTCAGCATGAGGTGCAGCAGCACGCCGAAGGCGTACACGTCCACGGCGGGATGCGTGGGCACGCCGAGCAGCCGCTCGGGGGCGACGTAAGGAGGCGTGCCGCGGTCGTCGTCGGGGTCGCCGGCCCAGGCCGCGATGCCGAAGTCGAGCAGCTTGGGCCCTGTGGGGGTGAGCAGCACGTTCTCGGCCGTGACGTCCCTGTGCACCAGGCCGCGGGCGTGCCCGGCCATCAGCACCCTGGCCAGGCGCAGCCCGATGGCGGCCGCCTCCTGCCAGGGCAGCGGGCCGTTCTGCTCGATGCGCTCGGCCAGCGGGGTGCCGTCGAGCAGCGGCATCACCACGTACGCGGCCACGCTGCCGCTGGTGGTGACGGTCTCGCCGTAGTCGTAGATCTCGATCGAGTCGGGGTGGATGAAGCGGGCGGCGGCGCGGGCCTCGCTGCGTACGCTGACCCGTTCGAGCGGGTCGTGCAGCGAGGCCGTGAGCACCTTGACCGCGACCATCCGGTGCAGAGATTGGTCGAAGGCGCGCCAGATGACCGACATGCCTCCGCGGGCCAGCGGATCCAGCAGCAGATACCGCCGGGCCAGGACGTCCCCAGGCTCAAGCCGACTCACGGATGACCAGTTCCGTGGGGAGTACCGGGTCGACGCCCGTCGCCCCGGTGAGGAGCAGCCGGGTGGCGACCGTGGCGAGCTCCTCGACGGGCTGGCGGATGGTGGTCAGGGCGGGGACGGTGTGCCGGGCCACCGGCGCGTCGTCGAACCCGATCACCGCGACGTCGGCGGGCACCTTGCGTCCGGCTCTGCGCAGTGCCTGGATGGCGCCTGCCGCCATGAGGTCGGAGGCCACGAACACGGCGTCGAGCCCGGGTGCGTGGCGCAGCAGCCACTGCATGGCGTGGGTGCCTGAGGCCGCGGTGAAGTCGCCGTACGCGACGGGGACGTCGGGCGCCCCGGCCGCCTGGAGGGTGCGGACGAGGCCCTCCAGCCGGTCGCGGGCGCCGGGTAAGGAGGGCGGGCCGCCGATGGCGGCGACGTTGCGGCGGCCGGTGAGCAGGAAGTGCTCGGCCGCCTGGCGGCCTCCGTCGAGGTTGTCGACGTCGGCGAACGGAAGCTTGAGGTCGTGGGGCGGCCGGCCGATGTTGCGTACCGGGATGCCCGACGTGGATAACTTGATGGCCAGGGGGTGGCGCTCTCGGGCGCCGATGATGAGCACCGAGCCGGATAAGGAGGGCAGCGTGGACGAGGTCGGGGTGACGGTGGTCACCATGAGGTGGGTGCCGTGTTCGCTGATCACGGCACCTGCGGCGGACAGGAGCCGGGCGTAGTAGGGCTCGGAGAAAAGCCGGGGCAGGTGGTCGCAGATCACTGCCGTCACGCCGTCGGTGCTGGTCTTGGCGGCGCTTCCCCGGGGTGCGCGTTGTCGGACATATCCCATTCGGGATACGGCGTCGTAGACTTGGCGGCGGGTCGAGGTACTGACCCGCACCGAGCCCGTGAGGACTCTTGATGCGGTCGCGGGGGAAACCCCTGCAGCGGCCGCCACTTGTGCCAGTGTGGGCTGCTCGGTCATGGAGCACCTCGCGGAAAGATCCTGGGAGCGCTCCCACGTTACCAATGTTTCGCCGTTGTTAATAGGGCCTTTGCTGAGAGTGCGTCCGCGTGTGCGGACGCACCGTGAATTTGCTCAGCTAGAGGCGGTGGTAACCCGGAGAGGTTTCCGCGAGGTCAACTGATCACAGCGGTATTTCCGTGCCCGATTTGTCTTATCCGACAATGAGGAAACCGCTCCTATCGATGATCGTCAGAAGTCGGTGTCGGCCTCCTCGAGACGGTCGACGCCGTCGTCGTTGGTGGCGTCGTCCGACGAGGTCTTGCGGGGTGCGCAGCCCGAGCCGCAGCCGCCGAAGCGGGCGGTGTTCACCGGGTGGAAGTCGGTGGGCGGCACGCCCTTCAGCGCGGCCATCATCGTGTCCTTCCAGATCGGCCCGGGGATCGAGGAGCCGAAGACGGAGGGGTAGTAGCGCCCGCCGATGGTGATGTTGTTCAGCTTGTGGTCCTGCGCGCCGCGCGGGTCGCCGATGCTGACCGCGCCCGCGAGGTCGGGCGTGAACCCGGCGAACCAGGCGGTGGCCTGGTTGTCCGTCGTGCCCGTCTTGCCGGCGGCGGGCCGGCCGATGCCGCCCACGCCCCGCATGGTGCCCTTGGTGAACACGCCCGACAGGATGTTCGCCGCCGCGTCGGCGACCTCGGGGTCGAGCACCTGCTTGCACTGCGGGCGGTAGGTGGTCACCTTGCCGTTGCGGTCGGTGATCTTGGTGATGGCCATCGGCTTGCAGTACTTGCCGCGCGCGCCCAGCGAGGCGTAGGCGTTGGCCACCGTCACCGGGTCCATCTCGTTGGTGCCGAGCGTGAACGTCTCATACTCGGTCAGCGGCAGTCCGTCGGAGCGGTGGATGCCCAGCGACTTGGCGGTCTTGATCGTCTCGCACAGGCCCACCTTCTGCTCCAGCATGACGAAGAAGGTGTTCACCGACTGCCAGGTGCCGGTGGCCAGCGTCTTGAAGCCGCCGCCGCCCTCGTCGTTGGTGACGGTGTGGGTGGGGTCGCCGATGTTCTCCTTCTTGCAGTTCTTGAACGACGAGTAGTACGGCGCGCGGTAACCGCTGCCCACGGAGAACCCGTCGTTGATCTTCCAGCCCTGCTTCAGCGCGGTGACCAGCGTGAACGTCTTGAACGTCGAGCCCGCCTGGAAGCCGGTGCCGCCGCCGTGCTGCGCGTCGGCGACGACGTTGTACGACATCTCCTTCTTGCGCTTGTTGTTGCCGTACTTGCGGCTGGCCGCCATCGCCTTGATCTGGCCGGTGCCCGGCTGGATCAGCGCCTCGGCGGCCACCGGGTCGTCAGAGGCGAAGACGTGCTTCTTGATCGCCCGCTCGGCGGCCGCCTGCATCTTCGGGTCGAGCGTGGTCTGGATGGTCAGGCCGCCCCGGTTGAGGAACTGCGCCCGCGCTCTGGCCGTCTTGCCGAAGGCCGGGTTGCTCAGCACCTCGTTGCGCACGTACATGCAGAAGTACGGGTACTTGCTGGCGGTGCAGCCACCGGGCAGCGGGGTGCCCTTGTAGCCGAGCGGCTTGGCCTTGGCCGCCGCGGCCTCCTCGGGGGTGATCTTCTTCAGCTCGGCCATCCGGTCGAGCACCACGTTGCGCCGGGCGAGCAGGCGCTTGCGCTGCGCCCTGCCGAGGTTGGGGTCGGTCGCGTTCGGGTCCTGCACGGCGCCGGCCAGGGTCGCGGCCTGCGCGAGGTTGAGCTCGGAGGCGTGGACGCCGAAGAAGCGCTTGGCGGCGGCCTCGATGCCGTTGGCGTGAGCGCCGAAGTAGGCGATGTTGAGGTACTTCTCCAGGATCTCGTCCTTGGTGTACTTCTCCTCGACCGCCATCGCGTAGCGCAGCTCCTTGAGCTTGCGCGCGTAGCTGGCCTCAAGGGCGGCGTTGCGCTCCTTTTCAGTGGTGGCCGAGTTGAGCAGCACCTGCTTGACGTACTGCTGGGTGATGGACGAGCCGCCCTGGGCGATGCCACCGGAGGAGAGGTTCTTGGCCAGGGCGCGCAGGGTGCCCTCGATGTCGATGGCGCCGTGCTCGTAGAAGCGGAAGTCCTCGATGGAGATGATGGCCGTCTTCATGATGGGCGCGACCTGGTCGAGGGTGACCGACTCGCGGTACTGCTCCCAGAACTGCGCGATCACGTTGCCCCTGGCGTCGACGACCGTGGTCTTCTCCGCGAGCGGGGGCTCTTTGAGCTCTTCGGGTTTGATCCCGAGTTCCTCGGATGCCGAGACGAATATCGCTCCTGTGCCGCCGACCGCGGGCAACGCGACGGCGGCGGCCAGCACGCCGGCCGCCGCAGCGGCCGCCGTCAGGCGCGCGACACTCGACAAACGGGAACCCATGGTGGTAAACCCCTCCCACTTGTGGCAATAGGGTGCATCCTAAACCCGGGCATCACATGCTCCGCGTAAAAGCTTGGACGTCACTCGGGCCCCGAAAGTTGTGCGGGATCGGCGTTTTTCGCGGGGATCCTGGGTATAACCGTTGTTTGCCCAGCTTGTGACTGCCATGGTCCGCGCGGTCTCCTGCGGCGGCTGAGATTCCCTCAAGCCGCGGGCAAGGATGCGTGTCGCCTGCCGTGTCCCCCGGCCC
The DNA here is from genome assembly GCF_043196965.1 of Nonomuraea sp. NPDC049309. Taxonomy (NCBI): domain Bacteria; kingdom Bacillati; phylum Actinomycetota; class Actinomycetes; order Streptosporangiales; family Streptosporangiaceae; genus Nonomuraea; species Nonomuraea sp. NPDC049309. Next base: position 1,270,572 of record NZ_JBICSH010000002.1, read on the forward strand.
CAACTGGCAACGTCTACCAGGCCATTTCTTCCTGCGCCTTGGTGGAGGGGCTTATGCGTCACGTCGGGGAAGGTGAGCACGTCGACCGGCTGCTCGCCGCCGCCAGGACCTGCTGGGGAGACGGCCCGGGCGGCGACGGATACGTCGCGGTCGAGGCGTACGACGCGGACCTGCGGGCCGTGGCGAGGACGCTGCTGCTGGCGCGGGCGCTCTGCGCGCACCTCGGGACGCGGCTGGTCGCGCGCACCCGCCCGGAATGGGCCCGGCTCGCCGTGGCCTTCGGCGCCACCGACACCACACCAGACCAGCCGCCCGCCGCCGTGGTCACCACGGTGGCCGACCGCTCGGTGCCCAGGGAGATCCCCGTCCTCCACGTCCACGGCACGGGCTCGCTCCAGGCGTACGCGCTCTTCCCCGACCACGGGGCCTGCTCGATCGACGAGGAGCTGCCCGCCAGGGTCGGCGCGTTCTTCGAGCGGCACGTCTGGCCACGGCGCCACGAGATCAGGCCGGGCGCCGAACGGGCCACCCGGCGGGCGCGGCGCGGCTACCAGGTCCGTACGGATACCGAGCGCCGCCAGCTCCGCCACTACGGCTGCTCCAGGCTCGGCCTCGACCCCGACCGCCCCACCATCACCGTCCACGCCCACGCACCCGGGCGCGACGACCGGATGTTCGGCGCGCTCACCCGGTTCGCCTCCAGCGACGAGTCCGCCAACTGGCTCTTCCACGACCCCGTCACCGGCCACTCCCGCGTCCGCCGGGTGGACGGCCGGCTCTCCACGAATCTGCTGTGGAGCATGACCGACGCGGCGGTCACGTTCGGCGAGAGCGACCTGCCGGCGTTCGGCATCCCCGTCATCCAGGCCGGCTGGTCGGAGGGCCGCGCGTGCGGCGCCGTCCACGCCCCGGCCACCCCGTCGGAGCTGCGCGCCCTGCTCGGCGAGGCCATCGCCAAGCACGCCAAGGGCGAGAGCATCCTCGGCCCCGAGCAGCGCGAGCGCGCCAGGCTCTGGCTCTGGCTGCGCCGCTGCGGCGCGGACGTGCCGAGCCAGCTTCTGCCCCACTGGGAGCAGGGCGACGACTACGCGCGCGTGCTCGCCGTCAACCTGCGGCACGCCGAGCCCGACGGAGATCCCCTCTTCAGCGCCGTGGCCCGGCTGTGGGAGCGGCGCGACCCCATGCTCACCCGCTTCGACTTCCACGATCAGGACATCACGTGCACCCCCTGGAGGAACATCCGATGAGCAGCACAGGATCGGTCACCGACGTCGACCCGGTGATCCTTCCCGCCATCCCGCCCGTCCACCTGAACAGCGGCAAGGTCGCCGCGCTGCAGGTGACCGACCGGCTGCGCCGAGGCACGCAGATCGTGGGCAGGTTCGAGACCTCGGGGCTGGCCGGGTTCAAGGTCTCGGCGCAGGGAAGGCCGCTGCGGGTGCACGTCTCGCTGTCCACCGACGAGCGGTCGGTCAGCGGCTGGCACGAGGGACGCGCCGAGCCGGTCGGGCCCGTGCCGCGCTTCGTCCAGATCAGGTCCCAGGGGCGGATGCGGCAGTGCGTGCTGCTGCGCGGCCGCAGGGCGCACGCCAAGGTCGCCTTCGACCTCACGCCCGAGGAGATCCCCGACGACGGCCTCATCTGCATCGAGGTGCTGGACATCACCGAGGGCGACGGCGTGCACCCCGACGTGCGCGACGCCGTCTCCGGGCGGATCGCCGCCGACGGCGCGGCCGGGGTGCGGCTGGACAAGGTCGTCTTCGAGGAGCCGCCACCGGTGGACTACGACCCCGATACGCTCGACGGGGCGCGCTGCGAGCTGTACGGGCTGATCAGCGCGGGCGGCCTGGCGAACGCCCACCGGCAGGGCTCGCGGGCGCTGCGCTCCGGCATGCTCGTCATGAACCCCGTGCTCAAAGACCGGTTCGGCGCCAAGAAGAAGATCACCCTGCGGCTCGGCACCCGCGCGGAGGCGGTCAGCATGATCCCCGCGACCTGGCGGCGGTTCAACAGCGAGCTGCGCTGGCTGCGGCACGCCACCAGGAAACTGCTGCACTCGGCCGCGCCCAGGGTGGAGCGGGTGCTCAGCATCAGGGACGGCGATCTGGGGGAGCCGGACCAGAGCGAGCAGGGGAACGTGACCGAGCTGGTGCTGCCGGGCCTGACCGGGGCGCCGCTGCTGGTGCTGCTCGGGCCGACGCCCGACTGCGTGCCGACGCTGGAATCGGGCACGCAGTCCGACTGAGGCGCGCGCGTTTCGCAAAGCCGGAGCTTCGCGTCGTGTCGCCGGGAGCCTCGTGCCGATGACACCCGGAACTTCGCGTCGCCGGGAACTTCGCGTCGTGACGGCCGGATTTCGCGTGTGGCCTGGCGCCGGGACACGCGTCACCCGCGGCCCCTCGAATCAGCGATCACCTGTGAGAACGCCGCTGCGTGGGCAGTGTCTATCTGTGAACAGGAGCGGATTGCTGATCGAGACGACCCGGCACTTCCACTGCACGGTCGTCCGGGCCGCCGGCGTGCTCGATCACGCCGGCCGCGAGCGCTTCAGCTCCTGCGTCAACACCGTATGGAACTGGTCGGTCGGCCCCGTCCTCGTCTTCGACCTGGCCGACCTCGACTTCTACGACGCCTCGATCATCGGCGTGCTCGGCATGGTCATGCAGCGCATGGAGGAAGAGGGAGGCGGCGGCCGGATCATCCTGGTCCGGCCCAACGCCCACCTGCTCACCGTGCTGCGGCTGACCGGCCTGCTGCCGCACGTGGAGCTGCGCGACAGCGTGGCCGAGACGCTGGCCGAGCTGGCCCTTCATCCAGCAGAGCACCCGTCCGAGCCGCCGCCGGTCGCGGACGAGCGGCCCCGCGCCACCGGGTGAGCCGTCACAGCCCGTACGTCTCCAGCAGCCGCAGCCAGATCTCGCTCACCGTCGGGAACGACGGCACCGCGTGCCAGAGCCGGTCGAGCGGCACCTCGGCCGTCACCGCGATCGTCGCCGCGTGCAGCAGCTCGGCCGCGCCGGGACCGGCGAACGTGACGCCGAGCAGCACCTTCCTGTCCTCGTCCACCACGGCCTTGGCCTTGCCGCGGTAGCCGTCGCCCAGCAGGTACGCCCCGGTGACCGCGCCCATGTCGTACTCGACCGCCCGCACGCGGAAGCCGTCGGCGCGGGCCTGCTCCTCCGTGCGGCCCACCGCGCACACCTGCGGGTCAGTGAAGACGACCTGGGGCGAGCCGTAGCCGTAGGCGAGGTCGCGCATCGCGGGCAGCTCGTCGCCGCGCGCCCTCGCGGCGATCACGTCGCCGCAGATCCGCGCCTGGTACTTGCCCATGTGCGTGAGCAGCGCCCGGCCGTTGACGTCGCCCACGGCGTACAGCCAGCCATCGGGCACGCCGGTGGCCCGCATGCTGTCGTCCACCTCGACGGGGACGTCGTCCGGCAGGCCGACCGTGTCGAGGCCGAGCCCGCGCGTGGCGACATGGCGGCCCGTCGCGACCAGCAGCTCGTCGGCCTCGATCGGCGGGCCGTCGCTCAGGTGCACGGTGACCTTGCCGCCCGGCTCCGGCCGCTCGACGCGCTCCATGGTCGTGGTGAAGCGCACGTCGATGCCGGATTCGGCGAACGACTGCGCGACCAGCTCGCCGGCGAACGGCTCCATGCGGCCGAGCAGGCGGCTCCCGCGTACCAGGACGGTCGTCTGGCGGGCGCCAAGCCCGTGCATGGCCTGCGCCATCTCGCAGGCGACCACGCCGCCGCCCAGCACCACCAGCCGCTCCGGGATCGAGGTCGCCGCCGTCACCTCGTGGCTCGTCCACGGCTTCGCCTCCGCCAGACCCGGCACCGGCGGCACGGCGGCGGTGCTGCCGGTGGCGAGCACGACGGCCTGGCGGGCGGTCAGCACGCGCTCGCCGCCGTCCTCCGTGGTGACCCGCACCCGCTTGGGGCCGTCGAGCCTGCCGCGGCCCCGTACGAACTCGGCGGGGACGCTCTCGATCCAGCGCACCTGCCCGCCGTCGTCGTAGCCGGACACCGCCTCGTCCCGCCTGGCCAGCACCTTCCGCACGTCGATCTCGCCCAGCGTCATCCCGGGCACCCTGGACACCTCCGCCGCGAGATCGACCGGCCGCAGCAGCGTCTTGCTGGGAACGCACGCCCAGTAGGAGCACTCGCCACCGGCCAGGCGCTCCTCGACGATGGCGGCGGTCAGCCCGCCGCGCACGGCGCGGTCCACCACGTTCTCTCCTGCGGGCCCGGCGCCGATCACGATCACATCGAACTCATCCGCCACCGCTGCCTCCCCGAACACTCGTCCCGGTCTTTCAGCCGATGCTTTCACGCCCGGCCGCCTGACGCAGCGACCGGCCTGCGGTACGGGCTCGTCGGGGTGAGGTGAAGGAGGCCCGCGGCCAGGGGGTGGCAGGGCGTCTGCGGTGGTCGGAGCGCTCGGGACGGTGGCCGGCGAGGGCTGGGCGCTTGCCGACGGTGGCCGGTGAGGGGCGGGACGTTCGGGACGGTGGCCGGCGAGGGGCGGGGCGCTCAGGGCGGCGCTCAGCGGAGGCGGCGGGGGGACGGTTGCACGGTGCGGAGGCGGGGGAGATGGCGGCGGGCGGGGCCGGCCGGGCGGTACGCGGTCACGCCGGCCGCCGCCAGGGCCTCCGCCATGGAGGCGAACACCGGGATCGCCGCGTCCGCCTGCTCGCCCATCAGCGCGATGAGGCGGCGCAGCGGCGGGCGGGCCTCGGCGACGGCCAGGTGCCCGCCCTTGGCCCGCAGCGCGCGGTGGGTGAGCGCGAGCCGTTCGACGCCGTTGAGATCGCAGAACCACAGCTCCCCGGCCGCGATGAGCACGTGCGTGAGCGGCGATTTGGGCACGGGGTCGAGGAACGAGGCCAGCAGGGGCCGGGTGGTGTGGTCCAGCTCGCCGGTCAGGGTGATCACCAGGGTCGTGTGATCGATGGGAACGAGCCGGACGGACAGTTGCATCATCGCGAGCCCCCCTCTCAGAACATGGGGCGCGTGAGCCGGTGCCCATCTTCCTTCCCCGGCCGGCCCGGCGATAGGCGCGTCGCGTCAAAGAGTTCCGGCGAGCGGGTTCGGCAGCGTGATCCAGCGGTCGCCCGCGCCCTCCATGCGGGCGAGCAGGTGGGCCTTGGCCGGGAGCCGTTCACCGAACAGCGCGGCCCGGTCGGCGGCCGGCAGCGACCCGGCCGCGTCGCGGGCGGCTGCGGCCACGACCTGCCACAGCTTCGCCTCCGCGGCCCTGTCGCCCTGCCCGAAGGCGGAGATCAGGCTGCCGAACGTGGTGCCGATCAGCGAGCCGAACAGCTTCGCGTGCAGGACGGCGGGGTCGTCGTTGAGCAGCCGCGCGCTCACCGGCGGGGTCTTGATGCCGTGCCGGGCGAGCCTTTCGGGACTGATCCTGATGTCGGCGAGATCGCGGTAGATCAGCCGGTACGGCCGGCCGCCGCCGTCCAGCGCCACCAGCAGGTTCTGGCCGTGCGCCTCCATGGCGATCCCGCAGGCCAGCATGCCGAGGGCCGACTCCCAGGCCAGCCGCGCGAACGCGGCCAGCCACGCGACGGGCTCTCGCGCGACCGCACAGAGCGCGGGCGACAGGTCGCCGGATGATGCGGGGCCGGATGATGCGGGGCCGGTCGGTGCGGGGCCGGAGAACGCGGCGATCGGCGGGGTGGGGCCGGGCGATGCCGGTTCCCCGCGTTCGGCGAGAGACCGCGCGGCGAGGGAGCGGACGGCGAGCGCGAGTGCGGCGACCGGGAGGACGGCACCCGCGCCGGTCCCCGGTTCGGGCGCGGGCGTGGGGTCGCGGAGCATGATCGACACGTCGGCGCTGGGCCGCCCGCCGGCCGGGCCGGCCGCGCCCGCCAGGTAGCGCGCGATGCGCAGCCCGCCGCCGCAGCGCGCGGCCACCGTGGTGAGCAGGCCGGACAGGGGCACGCAGTCGCGCACGGAGCCGGGGGAGATGTCCCTGACATCCGAGGTCATGCGGGTCGAGAAGGCCGTCTTGAGGTGCGGGCCGCCGTCGAGCGGGGCGAGCGTGCGTACGGACATGAGAGGACGCGCGGGAATCACCCCGGTCGCCTGCGGCCGCAGCCCCAGCCCGGCGAGGACATGCTCGCTCTGCCACGGATGCACGGGCAGCAGCAGCCGGTCGCCGTCCCTGAGAAAGTCCGGCCACGGACCGGTGACGAGGCAGTCGCGGGCGGGCACCGCCAGCAGGTCGAGGCGGACGATGGGGCGGTGCTCGGGCATGTACGCGAGCTGCTCGGCCACCGACACCCCCGGCCGGTTGCGGCAGCCCGGATGGTAGGGATGCCCGTCGATCACGGCCTGCTCGTGCTCCTCGGGCGTCGCGGCGGGCCGGTCCGGGGCTCCGGCTCTGGAGAGCGCGAGCGAGGCGACGCTGTTGTCCAGGTCCGCGATCAGGGCGGCGGTGCCGGGCAGGGCGAGCGCTTCGAGCAGCGCCGCCGGGTGGGTGTGCGGGTGCCCGTCGAGGTGCAGTACGGGCTCGTCCCGCACGTCGTACGGCCGCCGCTCTGGCCCCGTGAGCTTGCGCCCGCCGGCGAGCACCACGCACCCGTGCCCGGCCGCCGACAGGCCCGGCAGCGGCTCGTACAGCAGGCTCCGCCACAGCCGCCCCATGACGGCGGCCCGCGCGCCGGGCAGCGCGGCGGCGTACCGGCCGGACAGCTCGGGCCGTACGCGGGCCAGCTCCCCGGCGAACTCCGCTTCCACCGCCCTCATCACGGCCCCCATGGTCTCCGCCCTTCCCCGTCCCCAACCCGCTGGCTACCCCGTGGGCTCCAACGGGACCAAAAGGGTAGGAGTACGGTCGCCATGGCGACTACCGACGACCTCCCTCCACCCGCCGGCCCGCCGAACGACCTCGCGGGCCCGGCCGACGTCCCCGCACGCCCCCGGGCCCACCCCACCACCCCACGACCCCAGCCTGAAGACCGGCGGGACGGGCGCGCCGGTCCGCCGCATGGGGGTGTGGGGGCGGGGGTCGCGTCTGCCGGTGGGGCGTTCGAGTCCGCGGGGGTGCGGGGCGAGCCTGAAGGGCGGCGGGACGGGCGCGCCGGTCCGCTGGACGGGGGCGCAGGGGTGCGGGCCGGGTCCGTTGGCATATCCGGTGAGCGTGCCGGTCCGCAGGGTGGGGACGTGGCTGAGCGGGCTGAGGGGATGGCGGTTACGGCGTTGCTGAGCTGCCTGATCCGGGAGGTGGCCGAGCCCGCGGGGCCGCAGGCGTACCGGTTGCCGGCCACCGGGCGGGTGCTGCGGGCCGGGGGCGGGCGGCGGCCGCGGGCGCCGATGCTGCGCGACGGCGGCGGATGGCGGGCGCTCGGGCTGGCCGAGCTGGTCGAGGTGGCCGCGGACGAGCTGCGGGCGAGCACGGGCGCGGGCAACGACGTGCTGCCCGCCGAGATCCTGCACAGCCGCGACGTCACGGCGGCCCTGCTGGCGGCCAGGCGGGACACGGCGCCGCCCGCCGACCTGTACCTGCGTTCGGAGCAGGCGCTGATGGCGGGCCACCCGTACCATCCCGCGCCCAAGGCGAGGGGCGGCGGAGGGGCGCAGGCGTGGCTGCCGTACTCGCCGGAGGCGCGGGCGAGCTTCCCGCTGACGCTGCTGGGCGTCCCGGAGGACGAGCTGATCGAGGTGGGGGAGGCGAGCGCGCTCGACCGGCTCGGTGGGACGCGGGAGGCCGGTCTGGTGCCGCTGCCCGCGCATCCCTGGCAGGTGGAGCTGCTGGGCGGCCTGCCGGAGCTGCCCGTGGTGGGCCGTACGACCGAGCATGCGGTGGCCACGGCCTCGATCCGCACCGTCTACCTGCCGGAGCCGGACCTGTTCTGCAAGTTCAGCCTGGACGTGCGGATCACGAACGACATCCGCCGTCTGTGGCTGCACGACCTGCGTCACCTCCCGGTGGTCGCGGCCCTGCTCGAGGCGGCCTTCGACGACATGCCCGCGCATCTGCCCAGGCCGGCGCTGCTGCGCGACCGCGGCTACCGCAGCGTGGAGCTGGGCGGCGACGGCGGCGAGGCGCTGGCGGTGATCGTCCGCGACGGGCTGCGCGAGCACGTACGCCCGGGGCTGACGCCGCTGCTCGCGGCCGGGATCGCGGAGGGTTTCCCCGGCAATCCGCTGGACGGTCTGGACGCCGGAGGGGCGCTGCTGTGGTGGCAGCGTTACCTGGAGCACGTCGTGCCGCCGGTGCTGCACGCCTACCTGCGGCACGGGGTGGTGCTCGAATGCCATCTGCAGAACGTGCTGGTCGCGGTGGACGCGGCCGGGCTGCCGGGGCAGGCGCTGTTCCGTGACTACGAGGGCGTCAAGCTGGTCGCGGGGCGGCACGCGGGCAGCGGAGGGCCGCTGCTGGGCGAGCGGCGGGCGTGGGAGCGGCTGGTCTACTGCCTGGTGACGAACAACCTGTGCGAGATCGCGGGTGCGCTGGCCGAGCGGCATCCGGGGCTGCGGGCGGAGCTGTGGTCGCGGGCGAGGGCGGTGTTCGCGGTGGCGGCGAAGGAGTACGGCGATCCGCCGGAGCTGCGCGAGCTGTCGGCCGCGGCGTACGTGCCGGCCAAGGCCAACCTGCTGCTGCGCTGGCTGGGCGACGACGGCGCGGCCATGCGCTGGGTGAACGTCCCCAATCCGTTGCGACTCTTTACAGCATAAGCTATTGTCGCCGGACAATCCTTTACGGCGTAACGAGTCAGGGGAGGGGCGCCATGGCGAGGGCGACGCTGCACGACGGCCGGACGATCGAGGTGGAGGTGCACGGATCGGGGCCTGCCGTGCTGCTGCCCGTCGATCCACATCCTGTGGAGGGCGAGCAGGCAGAGGAGATGCGCAAATGGGGCAACGACCCGGCACTCGGGCGCAACCTCATCGACGGGCTCGCCGGAGACTTCCAGGTGGTGGCCTTCGACTACCAGGGTCACGTGATGGAGCACCCCAAGCCGGACACCCTCACCCCCGAGAACGTCGCCCGCGACTTCCTGGCCGTGGCCGACGCGGCGGGGGCCGAGCGGTTCGCGTACTACGGGTACTCGTGGCTGGCGCTCAGCGGGCTCCAGCTCGCCGTGCGCACCGACCGGCTCTCCGCGCTGGCCATGGGCGGGTTCCCGCCGTACGGGGGGCCGTACGCGGAGATGCTGAAGGTGACGACGGCGACGTACGAGCTGGCCACCGCCCCCAAGGCCGAGCCGGCCGCGGCGGACGACGACGACCCCTGGTCCTCGGCCGCCGGTCTGCCGAGCGAGGAGCAGGCCCGGCAGTTCGTCACCCTCTACGAGAACCTGCAGGACTTCGACGACACGAAGGTCCGGCTCGCGTGCCCGCGCCTGTGCTTCGCAGGCTCGTCCGATCAGATTCGGTACGACCAGAAGTGGGGCGGCGTGACCGTGGACATCGGCGGCCCGCTGGTCCGGCACCGCGCCGAGCTGGCCGAGCGGGGCTGGGACGTCGAGGTGCTCGACGGGCACGATCACATGACCGCGATGCAGCCCGCCGCCGTGCTCCCGGTCCTGCGCCCCTGGCTGTCCAGGGTGCTCACCGGCTGAGACTCAGGGCAGCAGGCGCATGCGGCCGATGATGGCGGTCGTGGAGTGGTCGGGCAGGTAGCCGAGCACCCGCACCTCGCCGCCCAGCGCCCGCACGAGCGGCGCCTCCGGCAGCATCTCGGCGGTGTAGTCGCCGCCCTTCACATACAGCTCGGGGCGGATCATCCGCAGCAGCCGCTCCGGGGTGTCCTCGTCGAACTCGGTCACGTAGTCCACGAAGGTGAGCGCGGCCAGCACCGACATGCGGTCCTCGCACGGGTTGACCGGCCGCCCCGGCCCCTTGAGCCGGGCCACGCCGGCGTCGCTGTTCACCGCCACCACCAGCACGTCGCCGAGCCGGCTCGCCTGCTCCAGATACGACACGTGCCCCCGGTGCAGCACGTCGAAGCAGCCGTTGGTGAACACCACCCGCTCGCCCCTGCGCCGGTGCTCGTCCAGCAGCTCGGCAAGCCGCTCGGCGGGCTGCACGCTGCCCTCGTGGCCCTCCTGGCGGCGCAGGGCGCGCAGCAGCTCGTACCGGGTGCAGACGGCGGTGCCCTGGCGGCGCACGACGACACCGGCCGCGGCCTGCCCGGCCCGCGCGGCCTCCTCGGGCGGCGCGCCGCCGGCCAGCCAGAGCGCGAACGCCGCCGTGAACGTGTCGCCCGCGCCCGTCGCCATGTGCTGCGGCGCGGGCTGGGCGTAGGTCCGGTAGGGCGGCCGCCCGGCCCGGTGCAGCAGCGTGCCCTCGCCGTCCAGGGTGGTGACGACCATGCGCGCGCCGGTCAGCTCGAGGAGCTGCTGGGATCTGGCCGTCAGGTACGCGGGCCGGTCGCCGGTCTCGTCCTCGTCGTCGAGCAGCCTGACGACCTCGGCGAAGTTCGGCAGTACCGCGTACGGGCCGCACTCCCGCCACGGGGCCACCGCGTGCGCGTCCACCACGAGCAGCGGCAGCCCGGCCAGGGCCTTGCGCACGGCGGGGGTGCAGACGCCGCCCCCGTAGTCGCAGGCCACGACCACGTCGGCGGCCGGCAGGGCGTCGCCGAGCCGGCGCAGCAGCTCGCGCTCGGCCGCCTCGGGCAGCTCGGCGTGGTCCTCCTCGTCGTAGCGCGCGGTGAGCTGGCCGCTGGTGACCAGCCGCCGCTTGTGCGCGGTCCGCCGGCCGGGCACGGTCACCAGATCGACGCCGACGCGGTGCAGGCGCAGCGCCTCGACGAGCTTCGCGCCGCACTCGTCGTCGCCCACGACGCCGACGAGCCGGACGTCCGCCCCGAGCGCGGCCAGGTTGGCGGCGGTGTTGGCGGCGCCGCCGGGGGCGTCCTCGGTGGATTCCAGGCTCATGACGGGCACCGGCGCTTCCTGGGCGAGGCGCTTGGCAGAGCCGTGGAGCCACGAGTCGAGCATCGCGTCACCGACGACCACGGCGCTGACGATCTTGTCTGTGCCCATGAGTGGCGAGTACCAGCACAAGCGCCGTTCAAACCCGGCATAAGGGAAGTTAGGCGCGATAGGGGGCGGGTAGCCAGGCCGCTATGCAGGGCCCAGGAGACCTCGATGTGCTCGAGGACGCCGGTCGGGGTGCACCGTCCGGCTCCGCGGCCGGCGCGGGTCCGGGTGCGTCACCCGGTCTCGCGATGGACGCGGGGACGGTCGAGGGCGTGCGGCGGATCGCGGTGCTGCGGGCCAACGCGCTCGGCGACTACCTCATGGCGGTGCCGGCGCTGGAGGCGCTCAAACGCGCCTACCCGGACGCGGAGCTGACCCTGCTCGCCACGCCGTGGCACGCGACGTTTCTCAAGGGGCGTCCCGGGCCGGTGGACGACGTGGTGGCGCTGCCGCCGATCACCGGCGTGTCCACGTACGACAAGGGCCACACCGCCCCCGACGGGCTCTACGACGAGCTGCGCGACCGGCGCTTCGACCTGGCGGTGCAGATCCACGGCGGCGGCCGCTACTCCAACCCGTTCGTCAGGCGGCTGGGCGCCAGGGTGACCGCGGGGCTGCGCGCGCCGGGGGCCGAGAGCCTCGACCGGTGGCTGCCGTACATCCACTACCACCACGACACGTTGCGCTTCCTCCAGGTCGCGGCGCTGGTGGGCGGGGTGGGCGGCGGACTGGAGCCGCGCATCGAGGTCACCGCGGCCGACCGCGCCGAGCTGGCCCGCACGCTCGGCCTGCCGCCCGCCGGGCTGGTCGCCGTGCATCCCGGCGCGCGGGACCCGCGGCGGCGCTGGCCGGTCGAGCGGTTCGCCGAGGTCGCCGACCGTACCGGCAGGCCCGTCGTGGTGACCGGCACCCGCGCCGAGGAGGACCTGGTGGCGGGCGTCATCGCGGCCATGCGGCGGCCCGCGATCCCCGTCGTCGGCGTGCTCGGCATCGGCGGTCTGGCCGCCCTGTACGAGCGCTGCGACCTGCTGATCTCCAACGACACCGGCCCGCGCCACCTGGCGGCGGCCGTCGGCACCCCCACGGTGGGCGTCTACTGGTGCGGCAACCTCATCAACGCGGGCCCGCTCAGCCGGGCCGCGCACCGGCCGCTGATCTCGTGGACCACGGCCTGCCCGGCCTGCGGCGCCGGCGGCGTGGACCCCGCGGCCGAGCGCTGCCCGCACGAGGAGTCATGGGTGCGCGACGTGACGGTGGACATGGTGGCGGAGCAGGTCTACGACCTGCTCCACGGAACTCCGGGGGAGAGCGGATGACGGACCACGTGGTGCTCGACGAGCTGCGCAAGGCCATCGACGAGGCGTTCCAGGGGCGCGAGCGGGTCGCGCTGAGAGAGGTGTACGCGCAGGCGTCCCGGCACGTCGGCCTGCCCGCCGACCTGCTCGGGCACCTCAACGAAGTGCCGGAAGGCGCCTACGACAGGCGGGAGCTGACCGAGGCCATCAACGCGGTGATCAGGCGCAGGGGCGAGCAGGACACGCTCGGCCTGCTGGAGGTGCCGAGGCAGCGGGCCGCGGAGGACCAGCCCGTACGGGACCACCTCGGCTCCACGGACGATGACGATCCGGACATCATGCGATAACCGGACATCATGCGATAGGTCGCATAGCAGCGCGGCCGCACGGCGTCTGCAAGGGTGACTGTCGATTCCCTTGGAGGTGACCGTGGACGCCGCGGACGAGCCACTGTTCCGCGAGTTCGTCGCCGAGCGTTCGCCTGCCCTCATGCGGCTCGCGTTCCTGCTGACCGGCGGGGACCAGCATGCGGCCGAAGACCTGGTGCAGACGGCGCTGGCGAAGCTGGCGGGCAGGTGGCGTCAGGTGGCGGCACCGGAGGCGTACGTCAGGCAGACCATGTACCGCCAGCAGGTGAGCTGGTGGCGGGCGCGCGGGCGCAGGCCCGAGGTGGTCCAGCCGACCCTGCCCGAACGCGCGGCCCGTGACGCCCACCATCAGAGCGAGCTGCGCATGATGCTGCGCTCCGCCCTGGCCAGGCTCACCGCCCGGCAGCGGGCGGTGCTGGTGTTGCGCTACTTCGAAGACCTGCCGGAGCAGGAGGTGGCGCGGGTGCTGGGCTGCTCCGTCGGCAACGTCCGCAGCACCGCGCACCGGTCGCTGGCCCGGCTGCGCGAGATCGCCCCCGAGCTGGCCCAGGAGATGAAGGAGGTGGCCAGGTGAGCAGGTTGCTGAGCGACACGTTCGACGAGTGGGCCGACGAGGTCAGGGTGCCGCACGACCTCGCCGACCGGGCGCTGCGCGGCAGGCGTTCCCGCTGGCTGCCGCTGGGCGCCGCGCTGCTGGTCGGCGCGATGATCGCGGCCGTCGCCCTGTTCGTCGCCGTACGGCAGCAGCCCGACGTCCGTCCCGCCCAGGGCGTGGAGCTTCCCGTCCGGCCCTCGCCCGCGCCCACGGACGTGCGCACCGACACCGAGAACGTCCCGCCGGCCAGGCTCATCACCGCCGGGAACCTGGCCGTGTCGGCGTACTACGAGACCACCAGGGAGAACATCGAGGACGGCACGCAGGACGGCATGGTGCGCGAGCGGCGGACCTGGTCGGTGTACGACCCGGCGAGCGGCGGTTACGTGCGGACCCCGTACGCGTGGGTGGACGTCGCCCCCGGCCTCCAGGTCGCGGCCGTCATCGACGGCGACCTCATGGGCAACCGGGTGGGCGTGCTCGACCTGAACACCCGGAGCATCCTCGCCTGGTACGAGCTCGACCACGACGTGGCCGCGGTCGCCTGGTCGCCGGACGGCACCAAGATCCTCGCCACCGCGTACTCGGCCTATCCGGACGTCTTCGAGCCCGAGAAGGGGCAGCCCGGCCGGCTCAAGCCGCAGACGCGCAGCCCGCGCACCGGCTATTACGTCATCGACGTGCCGGCGGGCACGTACGAGTACCGCGAGCTGGCGCCGCTGCCGGCCTCCGGCCAGTCCACCATCACCCGGCCGCGGACCGCGGGCCGCACCTACCTTGCGCCGCCCGAGGCGAACGCCCGCCAGGACCTCTACTGGAGCCTCGACGGCGAGCTGATCTGGACCTCCACGATCAGCAGGGGCGACCGCGTCTGGTACACGATCGACGGCCGCGAGGCGGACGCGCCGGAAGGACAGCGCTACGTCAGCCGCTCGCGCCATTCGGCGCTCTCGCCGGACGGCCGCCTGCTGCTCGGCCCCGACGGGCTGCCCACGAAGATCACCGACGTCGAGACGGGCAAGGTGGCGGGACGGCAGCGGGTGCTGCGGCTGCTCGCCTGGGCCGACGACGACCACGTGATCGCGCTCGGCTGCGCGGGCAGGTGCGAGAACGAGTTCGACAACGGGTTGGTGCTGGTCAGCGTGGACGGCTCCGAGGTGACCCGGCTCGCCGCCTACACCGACAACCAGCAGAGCCGCCCTTGGGAGTGGGTCCTCACCCCCAGATAGCATTTTTGACCGGTCGGTCTCGATACTGCTAGCGTCACGTCCGTGGCAAGGACCAAGGAGTTCGACCCGGACGTGGCGCTGCAGCGCGCCCTGGAGCTGTTCTGGGAGCGCGGCTACGAGTCGACGTCGGTGAACGACCTCGTCGAACGGCTCGGCGTCGCCAAGGCGAGCATCTACGCCACGTTCGGCGGCAAGCGCGAGCTCTACATCAAGGCGCTCGACCGCTACCTGCGCCGGCGCGACGTGATCGGCCCGCTCGCCCAGCCGGGGCCCGCGGTGCCCGCCGTCCGCGCCTTCCTCGACTCGTACGTGGCCACCTGCCTGGCCGACGAGCTGCGGCGGGGCTGCATGGTGGTCAACTCGGCCGTCGAGTTCGCCTCCCGGGACCCCGGCGTGCTCGCGAAGGTGGCGGCGAGCTGGACGGAGCTGGAGACCGCGCTGGCCGGCGCGCTCACCAGGGCCCGCGCCCAGGGCGAGATCCCCGAGAGCAAGGACCCGCAGGCGCTGGCCAGGTTCCTGCTCGTGCTGCTGCAGGGGCTCCAGGTGCTCGCCAGGGCCGACCCCGACCCGCGCCGGCTGCGCGACGCGGTCGATCAGGCCATGGCGGCGGTGCAGATCTGAGAGGCCCCCGCCCTGTGGAGGCCGGCCCACGCGGTGGCGGTGCAAGCGAATTCGAGAAGACCGCGGCCCCCGGCCCGCGCGTCAGGGCGACGCGGTCGATCGGGCCATGGTGACAGTGCAAGCGATTTTAGAACGATTGGTATGGAATAGTGGTGCGACGGTTCGAGGGGAAGGTCGCGCTCGTCACGGGCGCGAGCGGAGTCGTGGGGCGGGCTTCGGCCCTCGCGTACGCCGGGGAGGGCGCGGCGGTCCTGGCCGCGGGCCGCGACGAGGCCGGTCTCGCCGAGCTGGTGAAGGAGATCGAGGGAAGCGGCGGCCGGGCGAGCGCGTACGCCGTGGACATCACCGACTCGGCCTCGGTCGCCGGTATGGTCGAGGCCGCCGCCACCCGTTACGGCCGCCTCGACGTCGCGCTCAACGCGGCCGGCGTCTTCGGCGCGGTCGCGCCGCTCGCCGACTACGACGAGGACACCTGGGACGACGTCATCGCGGTCAACCTCAAGGGCGTGTTCCTGTCGATGAAGCACGAGATCGCCTACATGCGGGCCCACGGCGGCGGCGCCATCGTGAACGTCGCCTCCAACCTCGGCGCGCACTACCGGCGGCCAGGCGCGGGCGCCTACGTCGCGTCCAAGGCCGCCGTCAGCCACCTGACCAGGACCGCCGCCCGCGACCACATCGCCGACGGCGTCCGTATCAACGCGCTCAGCCCCGGCCCGATCGACTCGCCCATGTCCCTGCGGCCCGGTGAGACGCCCGAGGAGCGCGCCGCCCGCATGAAGACGGCGCTGCCGATCGGCCGGGTCGCCACGCCCGAGGAGATCGCCGCCGCCGCGCTCTGGCTCTCGTCGGACGAGTCGAGCTTCGTGGTCGGCACCGACCACGTCATCGACGGCGGCGCCACCGCCTGACCCGCTCAGTCCGCTGACGGCGGGTTGCGCGGGATCGTGACGACCAGGCTGTAGCGGTTCTCGAGCACGCCCATCCAGGCGATCACCGGGCGCCGCTGCCCGTCCCAGGCCATGGCCAGGCCGTAGCCGAGTCCGTGCTCCATCCGGGCCACGGGTGTGCGCGTGCAGCGGGTGGCCCGGCAGACGGCGAGGACCAGGTGCTCGCGGTCGACGTCCTGGTAGGCGACGACGGCGCGGCCGGACTCGTCCAGGAGCAGGGCGGGAGGCAGGTTCCCCGGGTCGGGGCCGGACAGGATCGTCATGTCGGACTGCGAGCACCACGGGTTACGGCAGTCCAGCAGCCGGATCGAGCCGTCCGCCGGGTCGCGGTAGGCGATGACCGGGCGGCCGTCTTCCCGGACCGCCAAGGCCGCTCCGGCCCGGGACTCGATGGGGGCGGGCCGGTCGCCGTCGACGAGACGCTCGATGCGGGTCCGGTCGCATGAGTCGTCGGTGCAGGTGATGAGGGACATGGCTCCGCCGCGCTCGTCCAGGCGGAGCAGGACCGGGTTGCCGCCGCGGGTCATGGAGAGCAGAAGGCCCCGTCCGCGGTCGTCGAAGGGGCGGGTGGGGAAGCGGGCGAGTTCCTTCGTGGTGCGCTCGGTGCAGGCGAGGTCAGCGCAGCGGATCAGCCGGATGATCTCACCGTCGGCGGAGGCGGGTGCCGGGCTCACGTGGGCGACGGCGAGGCGGCCGTCGGGGTGGGCCGCGACGGCGGCGAGTGCCGTCCGCTCGACGTCCGCGATCGGTCCGCCGGTGGGAGCGCACCCGTACGCGTCGCAGAGCAGCAGCCTGAGCCGGTATCGCTCGATGCCGGTGCTGCTCCAGGAGGTCAGGACCAGCCGGCCGCCCACCAGGCGGGCGGCGGAGACCAGCGCCCGATCGTGCACGCCCCATGGCTCCGCCCGTGTGTGATCGGTGTGGGTGCAGTCCGCGTCCCGGCAGGTCAGCAGGGCGGCCCGGTGGTCGGAGTCCATGAGCATGACCATGTTCCCGTCCTGGCCCGCGTGGATGGAGCGCAGGTCGCCCATGTACACCTCCGATGCGTGGCCGCCGTCGCCATCCTGCTGATCGTCGGTGACGGCGGTCTGGGTGACTTCCAGCCAGCCGAGCGGGTTCGTCGCGTGGACGGCGCCGTAGACGAGGCCGGGGGCGAGCAGGGCCGCGAGCACCGCGACGGGACGGGCGCGGCCCGCGGGCGCGTCCGGGAGGGCGGCGGCGACCTGCGCGAACTCGGCGGGCGTGCTGCGGATCGCGAGGCGGTGCAGGTAAAGGCGGGCGATCACGGTCGCCTGGACGGCCGGAACGAGCAGTCCCAGGGCGGTGGCCAGCCCCGTTCGGAGCAGCGGCGTCCCGGACAGCGCCCACTGCGCGCCCTGCTGCACCGCGCCCGGCACGACCAGCACGCCGAACGCCAGCGTGAAGCCGCACCACCAGTAGCCGCCGTTGTACGGCCCGACCGTCCTGGCGAGCCCGGCGGAACGCCGGATCGCGGCGCCCGCGGAGCGACCCTCGAACAGCACGACCGGTAGGGCGAGCAGCAGCGGCAGCGACAGCAGCGCGAGCGGGACCATCACCGCGAAGGCCCCGAAAAGCTGCTCGGTCGCCACCAGCATGCCGAACCCGGCCGCCACGATCGCCGCGAAGACGAGCGCGCCGATCAGGGCGAGCGCCAGGAGCGCGGGCAGCCGCCGCAGCGCCGCGAGCATCGCGGCCTCGGCCGTGACGGGACGGCCGAGCAGCAGGCCCGTGGCGAGCACCGCCGTCGCGGGCACCACCACCAGCGCCTGACCGGCGGCCGAGAGCGTCAGCGTCACCGCCGACACCGCGAGCAGGCCCGTCGTGGGCGTGCCGAACAGCACGAACTCGCCGTTCACCAACGCCGCCGTATCGTGCACGACGAACGCGAGCGCCGCCGAGGTGAGCGCGAGGATCGGCAGGAACACCACCAGCGCGGGCAGCACCAGCCGGAACAGGTGCCGGGCCGCCGTCCGCAGGCTGTGCCAGAGCACCCAGTTGTCCCGCATCGCGGTCAAGGCGGTGGCGGCCGCGTCGTGTTCGGCGTCCGTGTGCGGTGTGGTCTGCGGCATGGCGGGCCTTCAGGGGTGGGGGATGTCGCCTGACGGCCGTGAGCGTAAGCCGGGGGAGATGTCTGGAACGAGGCGATCGTCCGGGTCGGTATCGGTTCGAACCGGCCCGGCGGGCAGGACCGTACACGGCAGACGGCCCGCACGCGGAAGGTACGGCCCGCACGCGAAAGGCCCCACCTGCGAAAAGGCCCCGCGCGCGAAAAGGTGCGGCCCGCACGCGAGAGACCCGCATGCGAAAAGGTACGGCCCGCGCCCGGGAGGTAGCGGGCGCGGGCCGTGGTCTGCGGGTGGTCTAGCGGGGGTCAGCGGCTGATGCGGACGGCGTCGGCGATGACGAGCCCGGTGCCGCCGGTCCAGCGGCTCACGGCGACCACGGGGTACGTGCCCGCGTTCAAGGAGAAGGTGCCGATGGAGCGCCAGGCTCCGCCGCCTGATCGCTGGTCGACGTACACGGTCTGGTTGCCGCTCGATGTCGCCACGATGTACGGCGCCGAGCTGTTGTATCCGGGATCGGCCGGATACCAGACCTCGATCTGGTAGGTGCCGGCGCTGGGGATGGTCGCGGAGTACCAGGCCGGGTCGCTGGCGAGGACCGGCTCGGCGAAGCGGTAGTCGGCCCCGTAGCGCTGGCTGGAGTAGGAGGAGGTGCCCCAGTTCTCGCTGGCGGTGAACTGGCCGGCGGTGGTGTTGTCGACCGTGGTCTGCCAGGTCGGGGTGCCGCCACCGGTCACGTAGTTCATGTACGTGGTCCAGTTCCAGTTCGAACCGGGGTCGGTGTGGGTCGCGCCGGGCACCTCGTTGTGGCCGATGATGCCGGTCCGGTTCTTCGGGATGCCGTACTTGTCGCAGAGGTAGCGGACGAGCGCGGCGGAGGACCGGTACATGGCGTCGGTGAACCACGAGGGGTCGTCGACCCAGCCCTCGTGCTCGATGCCGATCGAGCGGTTGTTGTAGCTGGAGTTGCCCGCATGCCAGGCGACGTCCTTGTCACGGACCATCTGGGTGATGGCGCCGTCGGAGGACCTGACCACGTAGTGGGCGGAGACCTGCGCGGCGGGGTTCTGGAACCAGGAGATGGTGCCCGCGTAGGAGCCCTGCGTCACGTGGATGACGACGCGGTCGATGTTGTAGCTGGTCTCGCGGTTGGAGACGCGGTAGTTGCTGGAGCTGGCGGGGACCCAGGCGGCGGGCGGGTAGTCGGTGCTGGCGATGCCGACGGGGCCGTCGGCGGCCTGGCCGGACTTGTCGCTCGCACGCGCGTTCAGGTCGCGGGCCTTGGCGTACTCGCCGCGGTCGGCGGTGACCTCCTGGGGCGCGACGCGCACGCCGCGGGCGTCGATGCCGAGGCCGAGCTGCTCGTAGACGGCGTCGGCGTACAGGCGGGCCAGCTCGGGGGAGCCGGCGTTGCCGTACTTGGCGACGGCCTTGTACCAGCGGCCCGGGTCCTTCCTCGCGGTCTCGTCGAGGCCGAGCGCGTCGGCGTGGGCGCGCAGGACGGCCGCGCCGCCGAGGATGTTGGCCGCGTCGTCGGTCTTGAGCTCGCCGGCGGGGATGCCGGTGAGCTTCTCCGCCTGTTCCAGCGAGTGGTTGGTGGGGTTGCTGACCAGGTGCATGACACCGTAGCCGTTGCTGGCGCTCGGCTCGCCGTTGTGCCCGTCGAGGTGGGTCTCGGCGTAGGCGAGCGCGACCAGCAGGTCACGCGGTACGTCGTGGGTCTGTGCCGCCTTGGTGAAGGCGGCGGCCAACGGGGACTCCGGGGCGCTCTGAGACCAGGCCGGGCGGCCTGCGCCGACGAGGATGAGGGTGAGGATCGCGGTGGCGAGGGCTGCTAATCGCGTGCGGGCGAGAGTCATGGGGGGCTCCTCGTTCACAGACGTGACGCCAGCACGCTACGGCAATATCCTGACTAATGTCGATAATTGACATTACTTCTGAGTTAAGTGAAAATTCTCGCCTTCTAGCCTGGCCCCGGTGCGGCGAACTTTCTGAAAACTATTGCGCTCGCCGTCAATTGCGCTGAAACTTCCCTTCGTGACCGCGCTTCCGCGTATCGTCCTGGCGGCGCTCACCGCCGCGCTCCTCAGCCTCGTGAACCCCGTCTCCGCCGCGGCAGCGGCCTGCACCCCCGACCCCGCGACCCCCAAGCGCCAGCTCCGCGCCATGTGGATCTCCTCCGTGGCCAACATCGACTGGCCGAGCCGCACCGGGCTCAGCGTCTCCGCACAGCAGGCGGAGTTCCGCGCCTGGCTCGACCTCGCCGTCTCCAAGCGCATGAACGCCGTGATCGTGCAGGTCAGGCCGACCGCCGACGCGTTCTGGCCGTCGCCGTACGAGCCGTGGTCCCAGTGGTTGACCGGCACCCAGGGCCGCGACCCCGGTTACGACCCGCTGGCCTTCATGGTCGCCGAGGCCCACGCCAGGAACCTGGAGTTCCACGCCTGGTTCAACCCGTACCGGATCGCCAACCACGCCGACCCGTCCAGGCTGGTCTCCACGCACCCGGCCCGGCAGCACCCGGACTGGCGCTTCGCCTACGGCGGCAAGCTTTACTACAACCCGGGCATCCCGGAGGTCCGCGACTTCATCGAGGACGCGATCATGGACGCCGTCAGCAGGTACGACGTGGACGGCGTGCACCTCGACGACTACTTCTACCCCTATCCGGTCAGCGGCGAGAGCATCCCCGACGCCGACACCTACGCCCGCTACGGCGGCTCGTTCAGCGACATCGGCGACTGGCGGCGCGACAACGTCAACCTCCTGGTCCGCGAGCTCGACCAGCGCATCCACGCCGCCAAGCCGCACGTCGCGTTCGGCATCAGCCCGTTCGGCATCTGGCGCAACGCCTCCACCGACCCGCTCGGCTCGCGCACCTCGGGCCTGCAGTCGTACGACGCGATCTACGCCGACAGCCGCACCTGGGTCAAGCAGGGCTGGGTCGACTACCTCGCGCCGCAGATCTACTGGCACATCGGCTTCGGCACCGCCGCCTACGAGGTGCTCACCGCCTGGTGGTCCGACGTGGTCAGCGGCACCGGCGTCCAGCTCGTCGTCGGCCAGGCCGCCTACCGCGCGGGCGCGTCCGGGCAGGACGCCGCCTGGCAGGACCCGGCCGAGCTGAGCGACCACCTCACCGACAACCGCGAGCACCCCGAGATCACCGGCGACGTCTTCTTCAGCGCCAAGGACGTCAAGGCCGACAGGATCGGCGCGTTCACCAGGGTCGTCCGCGACCACTACAGCAGGCCCGCGCTGGTGCCCGCGCGCGGCTCCGCCGCCGCGCCCGCCGCGCCGACGATCACCTCGGCCACCCGCACGGGCGGCACCGTGCAGCTCGCGTGGAACGGCTCCGGCACCGCGTACGCGGTCTACCGGGTGGACGGCACCGCGGACGAGTGCTCGTTCGCCGACGCCGGGAACCTCATCGGCACGACCAGACAGCAGACGTTCACCGACCCCGCGCCGACGTCCTCGCCCACCTACTACGTGACCGCGCTCGGCCGCACCCACCAGGAGAGCGCGCCCAGCCAGGGCCGCGCGCCCGAGGGCGACGGCGGCAGCGGGTTCAGCGTCGTGGTGGACAACGCCGACTCCGGGTTCACGGCGAGCTCGTCCTGGGGCACCTCCGCGTACTCGGGGCAGCGTCACGGGGCCGACTACCGCTTCGCCGAGCCGGTCGCGGCCAGCGACCCCGCGTGGTTCCGCGCCGCGATCCCGAGCGCGGGCAGCTACCGGGTCGAGGTGTGGTATCCGGCGGATGCGGGCTACAACAGCGCGACGCCGTACATCGTGGCCACCTCGGGCGGGAACCAGACGGTCACCGTGGACCAGCGCAGCGGCGGCGGCGCCTGGCGGTCCTTGGGGACCTTCACCCTCAACGCCGGCACCTACAACGTCGTCGGGGTGAGCCGCTGGACGTCCGCCACCGGTTACGTCATCGCCGACGCCGTCCGGATCACCCGGGTCTGACCGGCTACTGGAACGGGGGTGGGCAGGCACGGCGGGTGATCGTACGATGAAGCGGTGGACGGTGCCCGCCCGCGACCGATCGACGCCCTCGCGGTCCTGGTCGCGGCCGGCTTGACCCTCGCGACCGGCCACCGGGGCGCGGTCCTCGCGATCCTGCTCGCGGCGGCGGTGCCGGTGCTGTGGCTGCGCCGCGCGCCGCTCGTCGTGGCCTGGATCTGCGCGGGCACGGCGGTCGCGCTGCCCGTCCTGTCGGCGCTCTTCCCCTCGGCCGTGCCGCCCCCCGTTCCCGGCGCCCCGATCTGGCCGCCCGCTGGCCCGTTCGCCGCGTACGGCGTGATGGCCTTCGCGTCCGGCGCCCGCACGCCCGTCCGCTGGCTGCCGCTGGCCGTGCTGGCGCTCAGCGCGTTCGCGCTGCCCGACCGGCTCCCGCTGGCCGGCCGCACCGAGGCCGCGCTGGCCCTGTCCGTCATGTACGGCCGCTACGTCCGCGTCAGAGAGCGCCTGCGCGCCGAGCTGGCCGAGCGCGAGCAGCGCATCGAACGCGAACGGCTGGCCGGCGAGCTGCACGACGTCGTCACCCACCGGGTCAGCCGCATGGTGCTCCAGGCCGGCGTGCTCGCGATGAGCACCGGTGACGAGCGGGCCAGGGCGGCGGCCGAGGAGATCAGGGCGACCGGTACGGAGACGCTGGACGAGCTGCGCCACATGGTCGCGCTGTTACGGCGCGGCACCGGCGAGGGCTTCGACCTCGGGCTGCCGCTGCCCGACCTGCGGCCCCTGGTCATCGACGCGGCGAGGGACGGCCTGCCGGTCGAGCTGTCGGTGGACGGCGAGCCCGCGCCGGTGCCCGGCCAGGTGGGGCGGACGGCGTACGTGGTGGTGGAGACCGCGCTGGCGCACGCGCGCAAGCACGCGCCGGGGTCGGGCGCACGGGTGCTCGTCCGGTGGCTGCCCGGCACCGTACGCGTGTGCGTCCGCCACACCTGCGGCCGCCCCGGCGCGGGACCGCCGTACTTCACCGGCGCCTCCGCCATGGACCTGCTCGACCTGCGGCGCCAGGTGGAGCTGGCGGGCGGCACGCTGGAGTCCGGCCCGCTGCCCGACGGCGGCCGGTGCGTCGAGGCGAGCTTCCCCATCTGACGGCGGCCGCCCGCAGACACGCACGCCCTGACCTGCGACGCCTGCGGCTCAGGGCCGGTAACCAGGGTTGAGGATGTACTCGCCGAACTCGCCGGTCTCCGGGTCGTACGGCTTCGCGCCTTTGATGAAGCGGGCCTCGACGCCCCCAGGGAAGGCCACCTCGCGCTGGTGCCCGGTGCGCAGGGCGCTGCCCATCGTCTCGGGAATGTCGATGCCGCCGGGCGCGTCCACGTCGTAGAGATAGCGGGTGGGGAAGATGTCCATCGGGTTGTCCAGGCGCGTCGTGCTGACGAACGCCGACGGTTCGAAGCGCAGGTGCGACTCCAGGTCCGTGTTGGTGACGTCGCGCGGATGGAAGCCGTCCCTGAAGATCTCATCGGGGTGACGGTCGTCGGCCCGGCGGAGGATGAGCCGGTCGGTACGCCACACCGGCTTCGGGGTGATCGAGCGGACGTCGACGTTCCTGTCGGCCGCGGCGCGCAACGGGTCGGGACGCCCGTGCAGCCGCGCTCCGAGCCCCAGAGAGGTGTGACCGGGGGTGCCCGCCCTTCTGAACAGGTGCAGCGCCATCCTGGCGAAGAGTCCGCCGCCGTTCGCCTTGCTCAAAGGAGGATGCTCACCGCCATGTTGATGATCATGCCGATCAGCCGTGCGGTGATCTCCTTGAAGACCGGGATCTCCAGAAGGGAGCCCCCGAGGGTCACACCGGCGGTCGCCGCCGCCTGATAGATGGCGGTGGCCAGCGCCGCGAGCTGGATCAGCACGTTCACCTTGAGGAAGAGCACGAGCGCGGCCGAGACGAACAGCCCGCCGCCGACGGCGAGCATGCCGCTGGTGGCGTCCGACAGCACCGCCTGCGGCCCGTCACCGTGCTGCCATGACTCGCGGAACGCCTCGATGCTCTGGCCCGCGTTGTTCATCCAGACCGGGGTGGCGCCTTCGCCGGCCAGGTCGCGTACGGCGTCGAGCAGCGGCTCGGCGGCGGCCACGATGTCGCCGGCCCGGGCGAGCAGGTCCTCGTCCGCCTGCGTCCACCAGTAGCCGAGATCCTCAAGGAGCGAGGCGGCCCATCCGGGCAGTTCCACGCTCATGACAGCATCTCGCGGAGTGCCGCGGCGCGCTCCTCACCGGCCTTCTCCACGTCGGCGATGTTGCCGTCGATCCGGAGCGCGGCCGCCCCGTGGCCGGAGTAGCCGTCCAGCACCGTCTGGATGGTCTCCTGGGCGGCCTCTCTGATGCCCTGGAGCGAGCCGCCGATGAGCTGGCTGATGACGTCCTCACCGACCATCGGGCCCAGCCCGTCGATCGCCTTCGTCAGCGCCGTCCAGTGCTCGAACAGCTGCTCCGTGGCCTCCTGCAGCCGGGAGGCGGCGGACTGCAGACTGGGGGAGTGACGCTCCACCCCGTCGCCGAGCGTCATGTCCGCCTCTCGAAGCGCGCGACCACGTCGTTGAGCGATTGGGTGAAGCGCTCCATCTGGCGTACCGACTCCTGCTGCAGCCCCAGCAGTGTCGCCGAGATCTCCTCGCTGCCGGCGGTGACCGCCGCGGCGCGCTCCTCCGCCTTCGCGCGCAGCTCGTCCACGGCGGCGTTGACCGCGGTGATGATCTCAGCGCACATGGCCTCGGAGCCTTCGCGCATCACGCGCGGGTCGACGGACAGGGCCGTGAGCCGCCCGCCGGCCGAGACCGTGGCGCTCACCTTCCCCCCGGCGGCCCGTCCCTCGCCCTGGAGGGGCGGTCCGTCGGTGGTGACGCCCGTGGAGCGTACGGTGGCGAGCGTGCGCAGAGCCTGCGAGATCATCTGATCGAGGCTCTCCGCCCCCGCTGCCTCTGGCATGTCCTCACGCTCCCCCGTCTCTCGTGCAACTCTATATATCAGGAACTAACAGGACATATAGCGTTTATTCATGTAGAGCCCGGGGCGCGCGCAGAGTCAGCCGCCGTAGATGACCGACAGGAAGCGCACCAGCACCGCCTCCCTCGACGCGGGCGGCAGCGCGTCCAGCACGGCGTTCACCATGGCCATCTCCGGCTGCCCTGAGCCCGGCCGCAGGTCCACGCCGACGGAGGCGCTCAGCTCGGCGAACGCGGCGTCGTCGATGGCCTCCAGATCCAGCCCGGCGACCAGCTCCACCAGCCCGTCGGGCAGCACGACGGGTCCGCGCTCGCGGGCGGCCCGCGCCGACTCGGCGATCACCTTCAGCATGGCGTCCACCCCGGCCAGCGTCACGCCGGTGACCGTGACGTGCAGGTTCGCGGGGATGCCCGCGTACGACAGCTGCGGCTGCAGGAACCAGCCGCGCGAGCGCGCCTCGTCGGCGAGCACGAACACGTCCACGTCCTCGCCCGTGAAGGCCACCAGCGACGACTCCGGCTCGCCCAGCACCCGCAGCCCGGGGATCTCGGCCAGGCCGTCGCGCAGCCTGCGGGTCGCCTCCCACGTGGCCCGGCCCAGCTCCAGGTAGCCCTCGCGGCCCAGCGCCTGCAGCGTGGCCCACGCGCCGCCGAGCGGCCCGGCCGAGCGCGAGCTCTGCACGGTCGCGTTGATGATCGTGTATCCGGGCCAGTCCGCGGACGCGAAGTACGCCTTGCGGCGCATCGCCGGATCGGCGAACAGCAGCACCGACGCGCCCTTCGGTGCGTAGCCGAACTTGTGCAGGTCGCAGGAGAGCGACGTCACGCCCGGCACCGACAGGTCGAACGGCGGCACCGGCGCGCCCGCCTCGCGTAACCAGGGCAGCAGCCACCCGCCCACGCACGCGTCCACGTGGCACGGCACCCCGGCGCGCGCGGCCAGCGCCGCGACCTCCTCGACCGGGTCGATCACGCCCTGCGGGTAGGACGGGGCGGAGACGACGACCAGGATCGTGCGCTCGTCGATCGCGGCCGCCACGTCGCCGGGCCGCACCTTGTACGTCTCCAGGTCCACCGGCACCGGCTTCACCTCGACGCCCAGGTAGTGGGCGGCCTTGTGGAAAGCGGGGTGCGCGGTGACGGGCAGCACCAGGTTCGGCCGCTCGCCCGGGGCGAGGCGCCGCGCGGCCCCGTCCGCGGTGGCCCCGTCTGCGGTGGCCCTGTCCATGGCGGTGCTGTCCATGGTGGCCCTGTCCATGGCGGCCCTGTCCATGGCGGCCCTGTCCATGGTGGTGCTGTCCATGGTGGTGCTGTCCGCGGTGGCGCGGTCTTGGGCGGCGGCGAAGTCGCGGGCGGCTTTGACGGCCAGCATGATCGACTCGGTGCCGCCGCTGGTGAAGATCCCGTGACCGCCGCCGAGCAGGTCGGAGACCGCGCCGACGACCTGCCGCTCCATCGCGATCACGCTGGGGAACGCGGTCGGGTCGAGGCAGTTGACCTCCAGCATCTCCAGGTAGGCCCGGGTCGCGGCGTCGTGCACGGCGGCCCGCCCGGTGTCGTAGACGTAGGCGGTCACCTGGCCGCCGCGTACCGGCAGGTCGTGCTCCTTGAGCCGGGCGATCTCCGCCAGCAGGTCCTCGGTCGATCGTCCGGCCGGGGGCAGGTTCACGCGGCCTCCTTCCTCGTGAGTGCGAGCGTGCCGTATCGGAGGATGAACGGCAGGCTGATCAGCATGAGCAGGGCGGGCAGCGCGGTGAAGCCGAGCAGCAGCCCGGTCAGCGCGCCCGCCGGTTGCGCGACCGGCGACTCCGTCGCGGACGAGACGAACCCGGAGGCGGCCAGCACCAGCGCGTACAGGCCGGGGCCGAGCGCCAGGCCCGCCGTCTCGCCGGCCGTCCACAGCCCGGTGAACGCCCCCGCCTGCGCCTGCCCGGTGCGCGCCGCGTCGGCGTGCACGGTGTCGGGCAGCAGCGACAGCGGCAGGAGCTGCAGCGCCGCGTAGCAGGCGCCGGCCAGCGCGGTCAGCGCCAGCGTGGGGATCAGGCCGCCCGCCGCGATGGCCGGGATCAGCGCCACTGCGATCGCGCAGAAACCGGCGGACGCGGCGAGGTAGCAGCGCACCGGCCCGTGGTCGCGCGCCAGCCTGGCCCAGACGGGTACGGCGAGCATGCTCGGCCCGACGAGGCAGACGAACATCACCGAGGTCAGCCCGTCGTCGCCGAGCCGGTACGCCGCCACGTACGGCGCGCCCGCCAGCATCACCGCCACCGCCAGCGCCTGCGTCACGAAAGCGGCCAGCAGCACGAAGAACGGCCGGTTGCCCCTGGCCAGCCGGAAGGCGGCCACGGGTCCGAGCTGGTGCTGCCCCGGCAGGGACGGCACCCACCGGGTGGCGAGCGCCGCGGCGATCAGCGCAGCGGCCATGATCGCGCCGATCGTCACGCCCATCACCGCGTAGCCGGGCCTGCCGCCGCCCGCCGCGTCCACCAGGGCAGGGGCCAGGCCGCCCGCGACCAGGATGCCGACCGTCAGGCAGACCACCCGCCAGGACATGATCCTGGTCCGCTCGCCCTGGTCGGGCGACATCTCGGCGGGCAGGGCGACATACGGGACCTGGAAGCAGGCGAACGCGGTGGCCGCGAGCAGGAACGCCGCCCCCGACCAGGCCGCACCCGGCACGTCGCCGGGCACGCTGAACATCAGCGCGAACGCCACCGGCAGCGTCACCGCACCGGCCATCAGCAGCCGCGTCCTGCGGCCGGTCCGCACGGCCTCGCGGTCGCTCGCGGCGCCGACCAGCGGGTTCAGCAGCACGTCCCAGATCTTGGGCGCGACCAGCACGGCCCCGGCCACGGCCGCCGGGACGCCCAGCATGTCGGTCAGGTAGTAGAGCAGCAGCAGCCCGGGGACGGCGGAGAACACGCCGGTGCCGACCGAGCCGATGCCGTAGCCGAGCAACCGGCCGCGCCCGAGCGCGACCGCACCGCGGGCGGTCACCGGGGATCGCCGGGCAGGCCGAGCGTGCGGTGCACGACGCGGTGCAGGTGCGCGCGGAAGCGGCGCAACGCCGCCCGGTCGCCCGCCGCCCTGCGGCGGCCGTCCGCGTCGAGCACGCCGCCCTTGGCGAAGCCGTGCACGGCCCAGATGACGGTCCAGACGGTGTACTCCACGTCGGCCTCTGGGGAGATCAGCCCCGACTCGACGGCGGGCCGCAGCGCCGCGGTCACCGCTTCCATGAGCGGCTTGACGTATTGGCGTTCGAGCTGGGTGATGTCGCCCGCGTCGGAGAGCCAGCGGTGCATCCACAGGGCGGGCACCTCGGGGTGGTCGACGCAGAAGTCGAGGTAGTCGTCGGCGACCCGGTGCAGCGCGGCCACCGGGTCGTCGCCGGGCAGGCGGTCGAGCGCGCGTTCCAGCGCCGCCTTCTCCGCCTGGTGGGCCCGCTCCATGACCGCGAGATACAGCTCCCGTTTGCCGCCCACGTGGTAGTTGACGGTGGCGATGTTCAGCCCGGCGGCCTCGGCGATCTGGCGGGTTGAGGTGCCGTCGTAGCCGAGCGCCGCGAAGAGCTGGGTGGCGACCTTGAGTATGAGGTCGGCCTGGGTGCTCTCGGCGGGAGTCATAGGGCGACGCTAGTTGCGCCGCCACCTGCCGGTCAATCACTTGATGGAGAGCTTTACAGCGACTTTGGATGCTTTACCGGCTCTGGGAGATTCATCCGCGCGCGAAGCTCACCGGGCCGTCCGGCTCCCAGCGGGTGAGCACCGTGCGGTGGCCGATCTGCATGCCGGTGCCGGGGTCGAGGGCGAACGCCCCGTACAAGGTGGTGGTGCGCAGCCCGGCGGCGGCCTGCCAGAGCTCCTCGCGCCCGGTGCCGCCCGCCAGCTCGGCGCAGTGCACCGCGATGATCGCCGCCGCGGCGGCCTGGACGGCGGGGTAATCGGGCGGCGCGCCGTACGCGGCGATGAACTCCCGCTCGCCGCAGCCGATCGCCGGATCGGGCCCGTTGCCCGGGAACCACTGGGCGACGCCGTAGACGCCGCGCGGATCCGGCACGGCGCCGCCGAACGCCCGCACCCCCGCCGCCACCGCGCACACCGCGCCCGGCACCTCGATCCCCGTCACCGCGGCGACGTCCTCTTCGAACGAGCCTGCGCTGAACAGGTGCCACGACGGCTCGCGCGGCCGCCGCGCGGTCACCGCCAGCCCCGACACCTGCGCCTGCAACTGCGCGCCGAGCGCCACCTCCCGGGCGAAGCGGCCCTTGCCGTGGACGATCCACAGCGGCCGGAGGTCGCCGCTGCGCACCAGGTGCCGGACGAACGGCTCGGCGTACCGGTACGCCGGGGTGAGCACCGGCACCACGTGGCCGGGAAAGGCCGGGCCGCCGGAACCGCCGTGGTTCCACAGCAGCAGCCCCTCGTCCACGGCCACCCGCCCGGCCCGGCGTGCCAGGCCCGCCGAGTACGGCCCGAGCAGCAGGTCGCAGCGGCCCGCCAGGTCGCGCAGCACCCGCTCCAGCGTGTCCGGGTCGCTGCGGTCGTCCTCGACCACCAGCTCGGCGCCGTCCGCGAGCGAGCGCCAGGCGGCGAGCCCGCGCGCGGCCTGCTCGCCGAACCGGGCGTACCGGCCGGACAGCGAGAGCGGCGCCCCGATCCTCAGCACGCCGTCCCCCTGCCCGCGACCGCCCGCCTCAGACCCGCTCACCTGGGCTTCCCGTACTTCTCCAGCGCCCGCTCCAGGTCGGTCACGACCGGCCGCCACGTCGGCGTGAGCGTGTAGCGGCTGACCCGCCGGCCCTCGTACGCCAGCGTGTACGTGATGAAATCGAACCCCTGCGGCTTCGGCTCAGGCGCGCCGAGGCGCAGCGCGCGCAGGTGGGTCCGCAGCCGGCGCAGCTCACCGGCGGTCAGGCAGGCGCTCGCCGCCCGCCCCGAGCGCCGGTCGAAACGCGCGCACCCGTCGGCGTGCACGGTCACGCGATCCCGCAGGCCCGCGAAGCCCCCCTCCTTGCGCAGCTCCACCAGCACCCGCTTGCCCGGCGGTGTCGCCTGGGCGGGTGGCAGGGACGTGCTGGGGAGCAGGGAGAGCAGGGAAAGGAACACGATTCGCCACAACGTCATGCCCTCCTCCACGTATCCGGACCGGAAACGGCTCACGGCCTCTCGGCGAGAATGCGGCGGTCCAGGGGCGGTTTGCGGCGTTGGGGTGTGATGGTGTGGATCGGCTCGTGGCCGGTCGGGGAGGCGGCGCGGCGGTCGCGGGGTGGTCTGCGGGGCTGGTGGTGTGGGTCGGCTCGTGGCCGGTCGGGGAGGGGTGCGGCGGTTCGCGGGGGTTGTGGTGGCGTGGGCCGGCTCGTGGCCGGTCGGGGAGGCGGCGCGGGCCGCGTCCGGCCGGGAGAGGAGGAGAGGGCCCTGGCGATGGCCGTGCACCGGGGCCTCGCCCCCGGACGGCCGGTCGGGTGCCGGGGCACCCGTCCCGGTGACCGGGGCCGAGACGTTCCGGCGCCGCCAGGGCCCGTTCCCGTCTCCTCCGCGGCGCCACCGCCCGCTGGACGGCGGGCGCGGCGCCTCCGCGCCCTGCGCGGGCGCGGGTGGAAGGGCGGGACGACGAAGCCGGTCCGGTCGTGGGGCGGCCGGTTCCGGCTCCGTCCGGCAGCGTAGTGGTCTTCCTGCCGTTCCAGGACGTAACTACCAGAATCCGGGCGATTCGGCAGCGAGTTTCGGTCTCATCGGCAGCGGGCGCCGTTCAGGTGGAAGACTTCGGGCGCCGGGTTGGGCTCCGACGGGTTGGTGCCGTTGAAGCCGAACGTCGCCACGTCGCCCGGCTTGAGCCGGCCGTTCCAGTCCGTGCTCCTGGCCGTCACCACCGACCCGGACTGCGAGATCGCCGCGCCCCAGGCGTGCCCGACCCGCTGCCCCGCCAGGAACGACCAGCGCAGCTCCCAGCCGTCCACTGCCTTCTTGCCGGCGTTCTCGATCACGATCTGCGCGGTGAACCCGCCCGGCCAGGCGCCGTGCGCCGAGTAGCGCACCCGGCAGTCCGAGCGCTCGCCCCTGTCGGCCAGGAACGCCGAGACCCAGGCGAGCGGCGAGTTCCAGTTGATGGTCAGCTCGTTCGTCGACCACGACTCGATGTCGTCGATGTAGCAGAACTGCGGCTTGCAGCCCTTCAGCAGGCGCTGCGCGATCGGGTCCTGGATGGAGGAATTGGGCCCGCCCGCGAGCGTGCCGCGCGGCGGATGGGGCAGGTCGGGGTTGAGCTGGCGGGCGTACCAGCGGCTGTGCTGGTTCTTGGAGGCCACCTCGCCGTAGCCGGTCACGTACGACTGGTTGAGCGCGTTGCGGCCGAGGATGTAGTCCATGCCCTCGCGCACCGCGGCCCGGTACTTCTCCTCGCCCGTCAGGTCGTACGCGGTGGCCAGCACGACCAGGTTGTTCAGGATCAGGTTGTTGGAGCCCCAGTCGTAGTCGGGCACGTCGTACGGGATGCCGTACGGGTGCGCCCGCTGGATCGCCAGGTACTTCTCCGCGCCTTCGACCACCGACTGCCGCACCCGCTCGCGGTCGGGCAGCGCGTTCGGCACGGTCGCCAGCTCCAGGCGGCCGAGCTGGGCGGTGTTGCCCCAGTCGAAGCCCCGGTCGCGCCAGATGTCGCCGGTGTGGTGCGGCGAGGCGAGCACGAAGTCCTGGAACTCCTTCTCGCCGGTCGTGATGAACAGCTCCGCCGCCGCCCAGTAGAACTCGTCGGTCACGTCGTCGTCGTTGTACGCGCCGCCGCCGACGCCGTCGTCGGGGTCGGCGTACGTGTCCGGGTTCGCCTTGGCGGCCGCCCACGCCTTGCGCGCCGCCGTCAGGCTTTTCTCTGCGAACTCCGCGTCGTACGGCGCGAACAGCCGGGCCGCCTGCGCCGCCGTCGCGGCCAGGTTGAGCGTGGCCGCGGTGGACGGCGGGTGCAGCTCGCGCGGCTGCGGGTCGAGGTGCGGCAGCAGCGGCAGGCCCGTCCACTCCCGGTCGTGGATCTTGTGGTGCGCCATGCCCGCGAACGGCTTACCGTCCGGCACCTGCATGCTCAGCAGGAACTCCAGCTCCCAGCGGGCCTCGTCGAGGATGTCCGGGCGGCCGTTGCCGCTCTCCGGGATCTCGAGCTGGCCGTCGGTGAAGGCGGCCTTGTTCCGCTCGTACGCGGACATGAGCTGGTGCACCGAGATGCCGCCGTTGACGACGTACTTGCCGTGGTCGCCGGCGTCGTACCAGCCGCCCTTGACGTTCAGCGTGTAGTCGCAGACGCCGGGCTGGCACGGCACCTCCATGTCACCCTGGTTCGGGGCGACGCCCACGTGACCGGCCGGGCGGCCGTAGCCGGGCCTGAGGCTGTCGAGGATCTCGATGCCGCTGCGCTGCGGGTAGTAGAACTTCAGCGCGTCCGTCCGCAGCTCGTCGTACAGGTCCTTCTTGATGTCGAACGGGCGGCTGGTCTCGCCGTCCGCGCTCAGCGTGTAGCCGGTGCCCTCTTTGCGGTAGGCGCCGAAGTCGAGGGTGTGCACGTTCTGGCCCGAGCTTGCGTCCTCACCCCTGGGGACGGTCCTGCCGCGGGCCACGGTCCTGCCGTCGTCGTTCTTCAGCTCCCACTCCAGGGGCTGGGTCTCGGACGTGACCAGCGTCGCCTTCTTCGGGCCGTCGGGCAGATAGCCGACCATGTTGACGCGGACCCGTGGGCCGGTGTCCGGCACGTACTCCTCGGGCTCCGCGCCGCCGCGCAGCGACACGTCGTCCATGCAGAACCTCCAGGGCTCGGCGCTGCCGCCCAGCTGGAAGACGACCT
The DNA here is from genome assembly GCF_043196965.1 of Nonomuraea sp. NPDC049309. Lineage (NCBI taxonomy): Bacteria > Bacillati > Actinomycetota > Actinomycetes > Streptosporangiales > Streptosporangiaceae > Nonomuraea > Nonomuraea sp. NPDC049309. Next base: position 1,303,454 of record NZ_JBICSH010000002.1, read on the forward strand.
GGGCGTCCGGCAGCGACACGGGGGCGGTGAACGTGTAGGAGTATTCGTTGCCCGAGACGCCGAACTCGGGGTTGGCCGCGAAGTACTGCGTCCAGGGGTCCACCGGGAGCTGGATGAGCGCCTTGCCGACCTTGGCGGGGGTGCCGGAGCCGGAGAAGCGGAAGGCGTAGGTCTCGCCGGCCACGAGCGGGATGTCGTTCTGGCCGATGATGACGTCCCAGGGGTTCGCGGTGCCGCCGGGGATGTCGGCGCACAGCCGGCCGTCGTCCACGGCGAGCGTGACGTTCTCGGTGCCCCACCAGGGGGCGGTGCCGTCGTCGAAGGTGCCGTTCACGATCTGCTCGGGCCCCTCGTCGGCCGCGTGGGCGGTGGCGGGGACGGCGGATAACGCGAAGGTGGTGAGGAGGGCCAGTAAGGCTGCTCGGCGTCGGGTCATGGAGGTCCTTCTGCTTGATTTGGGAGCGCTCCCAACGGAACGCCCCGATCCTCCTCAACCCCCGATGCGCCGTCAACGGCCCGGTGTCCGGCCGGGCGGCGCGCCACGGCCGGGCCCACGCTGCGCCGGTGGCAAGACGATGAAACTTTCATCGCCGCGCGTCCGGCCCAGCGGCCCCCGGCCTCACGCCGGTCCGGGTCCGCCGCCTTCCGCGTCACTCCCGGCGCCGTCCGTGTCGCCGGCCCGCCGGCCCCGCAGCCGAGACGGGTGCAGGGCCGGCGGGTGGCGTCACAGGTCCGAGGTGACGGCGTCGGTGACGATGGTGGCGAAGTTCCGCATGCCGCGTGCGTTCGGGTGGAAGGGCGCGGCGGGGGAGGCCGGCACGTACGGCTCGATCCACCGCCGGCTCGACGAGGCGCACGGCGAGTGGTCGGCGCTCGGGGTCTGCAGGTCGATGAAGCCGGCGCCGGCCGCGGCGGCCTGCTCGGCGAGCATCCGGTTGAAATACATCAGCGTGGCCCGGATGTAGTCGGCGTCGGCGGGGATGATGGGGACGCGCGGGTAGCAGCCGTTCGGCGGCGCGTACGTGGCGTACCCGACCACGAAAATCCGCGCCTGCGGAGCGCGGGAGCGGATGTCGGAGATGACGCTGAGCAGCCGCGGGCGTAACGCGTCGGTCTCCACACGCCACTTGTCCTGGCCGTTCACCTGGTAGTCGTCGTTGCAGGCGTCGCCGACGGGCGGGGGCAGCAGGTTGAGGCAGTCCTCGATGAAGTCGGTCAGTCCGAGGTCGTTGGCGCCGATCTGCAGCGTGACCAGCGTCGTGTCCTGGCCGAGCGCGTCGAACTGGGGCGGCACGTCACCGAGGTCGGTGCTCTGGGACTCGTACAGGTCGCCGGTCTTGGCGCCCGAGCAGGTCGCGTCGCGCAGCTCGCGCGCGCCGATGGCCTGGGCGGTCAGGTGGGCGTAGTTGTGGTCGGAGCGCCAGCAGCCGTAGTGAGGGCCGATCTGGTTCGGGATGAGCGGGCCTGCGGCGGCCGAGTCGCCGAGCGCGACGTACACCTCTCCCTGGGCGGCCTGCGCGGGCGGTGCGAGGCCGAGCACGAGTAAGGCCGCGCCTAACACGACGAGCATCCGTCGGACCATGAAGACTCCCTCCGGCAGGTGTTGGGGGGCGGGCGGCCACGACCGGCCGGGGTGTCGGCCGGTGGCGTGGGCGATCACCCACACGATGAGCCATGGCCGCCGGTCTGTGAACCGCGCGGAGGAAGCGATGCTGAGGCGGTATGGGTCAGTGCGTGCCGGGGCGCCACATCGGCCAGAACAGCGCGCCGTCCGGCAGCGCGAACGGCTCGCGCACCTGGTAGCCGTGGCGCGCGTACAGGTCGCGGTTGCGCGGGTCGGTGGCCGGTCAGCACCCGGCGCCGCTGCCTGCGTTCGGGCACCTGGACGCCCTGAGCATCACCGTCCGTGACCGGGCCGGCCGGGCAGAGCGTCGGACGCCGAGAGCTGACGTGCCCCTTACGTGCTTGGGAGATCCACTTGTTCTGGCCTGGGGTATCGGTGCCCGAGATCACGATCAGGAGGCAGCGAGATGGCGGATTTCCCCATTGTTGTCGGGATAAATCGCACCCAGGATGGTTCCATCGCCGTCGCCCTCGGCGAGTCGGGCATGTACAGCCTGCAAAAGGAACGGATCAGCCGCAGGAAGCACCACTGGGGCCGGCTCGGCGACCTGTCCGACCGCTACCTGCCCGCCATGCCCCTGCTCAAGGAGCCGGTGGACCTCGTGGTCGAGGGCTACTCGTCGGACACCGAGATCGAGCACGCGGTCGCGTACCAGCAGGAGGTGCGCGAGACGCTCGGACTCAAGGACGGCGGCCAGGTCGTGCTGGTCTCGCACCACCTGTCGCACATCTACAGCGCGTTCCACCCCTCGCCGTTCGAGGAGGCGGCCGGGCTGGTGATCAGCACGCAGGGCAGCCACGTCAAAGACCTCACCGAACAGGTCGAGCTGCCGCCCGGCACCGGCGGCGAGCCGATGGAGGTCGCCTCCTTCTACCGGTGCGCGCGCGGACGCGTGGAGTGCCTGGCCAAGCAGCTCTGGGACGGCGACTGGGAGCGACCGGCCGGGCTCGGGAGCTTCTACGCGCTGCTGACCGCGATGATCTGGCCTGAGAGATGGGGCGAGGAGGGCGATAGGGACAAGGTCGCCGGGCTTGCCGCGTTCGGCGACCCCGACGCGCTCGGCCTGCCCGACCTCGACGTACGCGGCCACGAGGTGCACATCCCGCCCGCCTGGATCGAGCTGTTCGCCCAGCGCGACGCCTACGTCTACGAGCCGGGCGGCGAGGAGTTCCGCCGCGCCGCGAACCTGGCCGCCGCCGGCCAGCGCGCCTTCGAGCGGGCGCTGCTCCGCCTGGCCGCCTGGCTGCACGACAGGACCGGCCTGGACGCCCTGGCCTACGCGGGCGGCACGGCGCTCAACTGCGCGGCCAACGCCAGAATCCTCCGCGAGTCGCCGTTCCGCGAGGTGTTCATCCCGCCGAGCCCGCACACCGGCGGCACCGCGATCGGCTGCGCCCTGTACGGGCTGATCGAGCACCTGGGCGTCGAGAGCGGGTTCCGCTGGGAAGACGACTTCCTCGGCCCCGACCAGGACGACAGCGCGATCGAGGCGGCCGTACGCGGCCTGCCCGCAGACCTGTACGCCGAGCGCCCCGCCGACCTGGCCGCCGAGGTGGCCGGGCTGCTCGCCAGCGGCCGGGTGGTCGGCCTGCACCAGGGACGCAGCGAGTCAGGACCGCGAGCGCTCGGCCACCGCAGCGTCCTCGCCGACCCGCGCAACCCGCTCATGCAGGACTACATCAACTTCGAGGTCAAGGGCCGCGAATGGTTCCGCCCGCTGGCCTCGCTGGTGCCGGCCGAGCACGCCGGGCGCGTCTTCGAGGTGGACCGCCCGTCGCCGTTCGGCCAGTACGTCGTCCCCGTACGCCCCGGCTACCGCGACCGGCTGCCCGGCATCACCCACGTGGACGGCACCGCGCGCCCGCAGACGGTGGAGCGGCGGACCACCCCTTTCCTGCACGCCCTGCTGACCGAGTGGAACGCGCTCACCGGCGTACCGGTGCTGATCAACACGTCGCTGCACGGCCGGGGAGAGCCGCTGACCGAGACGCCGGAGCACTCGATCGAGGCGCTGCGGACGACCGGGCTGCACGCGCTCGCGCTGCCGCCGTACGTCATCCGCAGGCACGACGAGCCGAAGCTGCCGGGCGGTGAGCGATGAACGCGCGCGTCGCGAAGTGCCCCGGTACGGTCCTCGGCATGCGCGCCCGCACCGCCCTGCTGGTCACGCTGGTGGCGCCGGCTGGCCTGGTCGCCGGATGCGGCGGCGACGAGGCGGCGCCCGCCGTACGCGAGGCCCCTGTGGCCGCCTCGCCCACCGCCACGGGAACGCCCGGCCCGCTGGCCGGCAAGGTCGTGGTGATCGACCCCGGACACAACGGCGGCAACGCCTCGCACCCCGAGGAGATCAACCGGCAGGTCGACATCATCACCGGGCGCAAGCCCTGCAACACCACCGGCACCCAGACCGCCGCCGGCTACCAGGAACACGCCTTCACCTGGGACGTCGCCACCCGGCTCCGGCCGATCCTGGAGCGCAAGGGCGCCAAGGTCGTGCTCACCCGGCCGAACGACAAGGGCGTCGGCCCCTGCGTCACCGAGCGGGCCGCCATCGGCAACAAGGCCAAGGCCGACGCGGTGCTGTCCATCCACGGCGACGGCGCCGCGCCGAGCGGCCACGGCTTCCACGTGATCATGCCGGGGCTCCTCAAGGGCCACAACGACGCCATCGTCAAGCCGTCCCGCAGGCTCGGCCGCGACGTCCGCGACGCCTACCGCGAGGGCACCGGCATGCCGTACGCCGACTACACCGCGCGCGACGGCCTGCAGACCCGCACCGACCTCGGCGGGCTCAACCTGTCGAAGCGGCCGGCGATCTTCATCGAATGCGGCAACATGCGCAACAAGGGCGACGCCGCCAAGATGTCCGATCCCGCGTTCCGCCAGCGCATGGCCACCGCGATGGCGGACGGCATCGAACGCTTCCTGAAGGGCTGACCGGGCCGGGCGGCGTCACCTGCGGGTGCTCAGCCGTCGCGGCACAGCGGGTCGCCGCCCAGCACGCAGGCGATGTCCTCCAGCCGGCAGCTCAGCAAGGTGCCGTCCATGGCGAGCACGAGCACGAGGTCGCGCTGCGACGGATGCGTCAGCACCACCCTGCCGACGACGCCGTTGTCCAAGATCACGGTCGGGCGGCCTGTCGCGTTGTCCATGCCCTCGCGACTCCTCTCAGGTCCGGAACGAGCCCTCGCACCGGACCCGTCCCCACCAGGATGCACAGGCTCATGCCCGCAGCGCATCGGCCATGAGGTGGTAATTGTGTACGCCGAGGACAGTACCTTCACGCCTGAGGTCGGCACACGCCGGGTATGAAAGCCGACTGCCGAGTAATATGACGGCCAAGCTGCCCGTGGCGAAGGAGACGGCCCCGTGACCGAGCTTGAGCGGGTACCCCCCGGCGTCGATCCCAACGTCCCCAGCTCCGCGCGCGTCTACGATTACCTGCTCGGCGGCAAGGACAACCTCGCGGTGGACCGCGCGATGGCCGAACGCCTCCTCAAGGTCGCACCCGACAGCCGCCTGGTCGCCAGGGCCAACAGGCAGTTCCAGGTCGAGGTGGTCAGGCACCTCGCCGAGCAGGGCATCCGCCAGTACATCGACCTCGGCACCGGCATCCCGACCTCGCCCAGCATCCACGAGACCGCACGCTCGGTGCACCCCGCCTGCCGGGTGATCTACGTCGACTACGACCCCGTCGTGCGCCTGCACGCGCAGGTGCTGCTCGCCGACTCGCCCGGCGTCGCCGGCATCCAGGCCGACCTGCGCCGCCCCGGCGACATCCTCGGCGACCCCCACGTCACCGGCCTCATCGACTTCGACCAGCCGGTGTGCGTGCTCATGGTCGGCGTGCTGCACTTCGTCATGGACGAGGAGGACCCGGCCGGCATCGTGGCCGCGTTCAGGAAGCGCATGGCGCCGGGCAGCCACCTGGTGATCTCCCACGCCATGGCCGAGAGCGACCCCGCGGCCATCGCCCAGCTTCAGGCCGGTGCGGCGGGATCGCCCGTGCAGTCCAGGTTCCGCAGCCGCGAGGAGGTGCTGGCGCTGTTCGAGGGGTTCGAGCTGATCGGTCCCGGGCTCGTGCCCGTGCAGGACTGGCACATCGGCCCCGACGACACCCGCATCCCGCTGCTCGACGCGCCGCCCCGCCTCCGCATCGACGGCGCGGTAGGCCGCGTCCCCGCCTGACCCGCGGGTCTCGCACCGGCTTCCCGCGGACGTCCGCCTACGGCCCCCGCCACCCGCCTCGCCGGTCTCCGCCTACGCCCCGTGCGCCCGCCTTCGCGTTTCGCCCGCGGCCGCTTCACCCCGCCCCGCAGGGCTCTCCGCCCGAAGAGCCCTCACACATCTCGCGGGTCTATCGCCCGGGGGTCTCCACCCGCCATCTGGGGTTTTCGCCCCTGAAACCCTCGCCCGTCTCCCGGGGTTCCTCTCCCGGAGGGACCCTCGCCCGCGCTCCGCCTTCCGGGGTTTCTCCCCAGGGGCCCTCGCCCCGCCTCTCGGGAGGTTCTCCCGAGAGGTCCTTACGCGGCGGTCGGGGGGTAGGTCTTCAGTTCGATGTCGGTGGCGAACTTGTCGGTCAGCTTCAGCATCAGGCCGAGCAGGAAGCCGTACTTGAAGGTCCAGTTGCGCATGCGCATCCTGGCCCGGCTGCCGGGCGCGAGGAACGCCCCGGCATTGCCGTTCTTCGCGATCTTGGCGTAGGGGCGGAACTGCCGCTCGTACTCCGCGAAGGCCACCCGGTGATCGCCGCCCGCCGCGGCCAGCTCGCCCGCCAGCACGTACGCCCCCACCACGGCCAGCCCGGTGCCGAAGCCGCCCAGGGTGTTGCCGTAGGCCGCGTCGCCCAGCAGCACCACCCGGCCCTGGCTGTAGCGGTCGATCCTGACCTGGCTGATCGAGTCGAAGTAGACCTCGCGCGCGCCGCGCACCGCGTCCATGATCTCGGGAACCCGCCAGCCCATCCCGGCGTACGCGCGGTCCAGCAGCTTCTTCTGCTGCTCCACGTCGTAACGGTCGTACTGCAGCGGCTCCGAGGCGAAGACGAAGAACGCCGGCGCCTTCGTCCCGCCCACCGCCACCATGCGGCCCGGCTCGTTGTACATCTTGCCCGGCTCGCCGAAGTCCAGGCCGGCCTCCACCAGCGCGTAGTAGTGACCGAGGAAGCGGACGAACCGCTCCTCCGGCCCGAACACCAGCCTGCGCACGTTCGAGTGGATGCCGTCCGCGCCCACCACCAGGTCGAAGGTGCGGGGCGCGGAGCGTTCGAAGGTGACGTGCACGCCTTCCTTGGTCTCGGTGAGCGAGGTGATCGAGTCGCCGAAGACGTACTCGCAGGCGGGGGCGGTGCGCTCGTACAGCAGGCGGGACAGCTCGCCACGGGCGATCTCGATGTCGCCGCCGCTGAACTCGCCGGGGATGACCGCGAGCGTGCGGCCCGCCGCGTCCACGATCTCCTGGTCGCTGCCGCCGGTCTGGTGGCGGCGCACGTCGTCCAGGATGCCCATGCGGCTCAGCACCGTACGGTGGGTCTCGCCCTTGAAGTCGACGGCCTGGCCGCCCAGGCGGAGCGACGGGGCGCGCTCGACGACGGTGACGGCGAAGCCGTAGCGGATGAGCCAGTGTGCGAGTGCGGGTCCGGCGATGCTCGCGCCGGAGATGAGGACGGTGGTGTTCTTCATGTCCGTCAGCGTCGGGGACGCCGCTGACAGCCGGGCGACGATCGCCTGACAGCCGCTTCCCGGGCTGTCAGCGCTCGTGCTCGTGCGTGGACGGCCGTTCTCCTGGCCGCGTCAGCGCCCGTCCCCGAGCACGGACGGCCTGAGTGCGGACAGGGCGTCGTCCTTGCTCATGGCGGCGCCTCTGGCGTACGCGGCGGCGAACCCCTCGGCGCCCAGGATCGCGGTGGCCGCCGCCGCGGTACGCGCCACGTCCCGATCGCCGGCCACCGCCGTGCCCCGCAGCGCCACCGCCATCCCGAGCAGCCACGCCGCCTCCTCAGCGCCGTCCTTGCCGCCGGAGCCGTCCCGCACCGAGCCGACGCCGGGTGAGCCGGTGATCCTGAGCCCGGCCAGGCCCTCGGCGGCGTCGGCCAGGTCGGCGGCCATGGGAGAGCCGAGCGCGGCGGCCAGGGCCTCGGCGTGCAGGCCGGCCGCTCGTTCGGCGTCGCCGCGCGCTTCGGCCAGCCGGCCGAGCGCCGTGAGCGCGTGCGAGCGCGTGCCCGCCGAGGTGAACGCCCCGCTCTCCGACCCGGCCAGCGCCTCCGCCAGCAGCCGCTCCGCCTCGTCCAGGTCGCCTTCGTGCCGGGCGATCTCCCCGAGCTGGAGCCGCGACGAGGCGGTCAGCTCGGGACGTCCGAGCCGGCGTTCCAGCTCGGCGACCCGCGCGCAGTCGGCGCGGGCGGCCGCGGCGTCACCGGCCCGCCACAGCGCGGCGGCCCGCCGGATCAGCACGTCGGCCAGCTCGTCGAGCGCGCCCAGCTCCTCCAGCAGCTCCAGCGCCTCCCGCCACAGCCGCCGGGCCCGCGCCCAGTCGCCGCGCCAGCTCGCGATCACGGCGAGCCAGTCGAGCGCCTGCGCCGTGCCCCAGCGCTCGCCGAGCCGGGCGAAGGCGGCGCGTACGCGGTCCAGCTCGGGTTCGGCCTCCGCGGGCGCGCCGTCGAGCACCTTCAGCAGCGCGGTGCCGAGGTCGCCGAGGGCCCGGCTCCACGGGTCCCGGCTGAGCGTCTCGCGCCGTCCGCGCTCATCCTCGGCCTCGCCGGGCGGTCCCGCGATCATGCTCCACAGCGCCACGCCGAACCGGTGGCGCATCGGCCGTCCCAGCGACGTGACGATCTCCCTGGCCTGCCGCCAGTGCGGCGAGCCCGGCTCGGGCACGGCGTGCAGCACGGTCATCACGTACTCCTCCGCCAGCCCGGCGGGCGGCTCGGTGCCGACGCGGTCGAGCAGGCGGGCGGCGTACGGTGCCGCCTGGCCCCGCCGCCCGCTCAGCCACCAGTACATGGCCAGCGCCGCCGTCAGCCGCAGTCCCGTCGCCGGGTCGTGTTCGGCGCTCCACCGCAGGGCCGCCCGCAGGTTGGCGTCGTCGGCCGACAGCCGGGCCAGCCAGTCGAGCTGCTCCTTCCGGTAGAGGTGGTCGTCGGCCCGCGCCGCGAACTCCAGGAACCAGGCCGCGTGCGCCCGCCGTGTCGCCGCCTCCTCTCCGGCCGCCGCCAGGCGTTCGAGGCAGAACAGGCGGATGGTGTCGAGCATCTGGTACCGCTCGCCGTCGGTCTCCACCAGCGACTTGTCCACCAGCCCCGCCAGCACTTCCGCCCCTTCGTCCGGCCGGTCGGGGGCGCAGACGCGCTCGACCGCCTCCAGCGTCGCGCCTCCGGTGAAGACGGCCAGGCGGCGGGCCAGGGCCTGCTCGTCCGGGTCGAGCAGGCTCCAGCTCCACTCCACGACCGCGCGCAACGTCCGGTGCCGGGCCGCCGCCGTACGGTCGCCGCGCGACAGCAGGCTGAACCTGCCGTGCTCGGCCAGCCGCTCGGCGATCTCCGCCACCCGGAACGTCCGCACCCGCGCCGCCGCCAGCTCGATCGCCAGCGGCAACCCGTCGAGGTCGGCGCAGATCCGCGAGATGTCGGCGAGGGTGCCGGCGTCCAGCTCCAGCGTGGCGGGGTTCCCGGGCGTGCGGGTGCGGGGCATCGAGGTGCCGGCGAAGCCGGGCCGCACCGCAGCTGCTCGCTCGGCGAACAGGCGGACGGCCGGGTACGCCAGCGGGTCCTGCGGCGGTTCCGCGCCGGGCGGCGGGACGGGGAGCGGGGTGAGCGGGACGAGGTGCTCGCCGGTGAGCCCGAGCGGTTCCCGGCTGGTGGCGAGGATCCGCAGGCCGGGGCAGGCGGAGAGCAGGCGGCGTACGAGGGTCGCGGTCTCGTCGATGACGTGTTCGCAGTTGTCCAGGATGAGCAGGAGTTCCTGCTCGGCCAGCGCGGAGACGAGCCGCCGCACGGGGTCGGTCGCGCCGGGGCCCGGCGGGCGGAGCGCCGGTTCCCGCAGGCCGAGCGCCTGCCACACCACCCGCGCCACCGCGCCCTCGCCGCTTCGGTCGGCGGGCGGGGTGGGGTCGACGAGGGTCAGGTCGGTGAAGGCGGTGGGGGTGTCGGTGTCGGTGCGGAGGGCGTGTTCGATGGCCAGGCGGGTCTTGCCGGTGCCGCCGGGGCCGACGATGGTGATCAGGCGGGCGTCGCGGAGTGACGCGAGGTGGGCGAGCTCGTCCTCGCGGCCGACGAAGCTGGTGAGCTGGGCCGGCGGGCCGGTCAGGGAGGTGCGTTCCTGGGGGCCGCGCAGGATCTCCAGGTGGAGGGCGGCGAGCTCGGGGGACGGGTCGGCGCCCAGCTCGTCGGCGAGCAGGCGGCGGCCCTCGTCGTACACGGCCAGTGCCTCCGCCTGCCGGCCGGCCGCGTGCAGGGCGCGCATGAGGAGGCCGCGCGTGCGCTCGCGGAACGGGTGGGCGGACAGCAGGTCGCGCAGCCCGGCCACGGGCGGGGCGGTGCCGGGGAGCGACAGCTCGGCCTCGTACAGGTCCTCGGTGGCGGCCAGGCGCAGCTCGTCGAGCCGGAGCGCCTGCGGGGCGGCGAAGGGCGCGTCGGCGACGTCGGCGAACGCCGGTCCGCGCCACAGGTCGAGCGCCTCGCGGAGCACGGTCGCGGCGGCGGCGTGCCGTCCGGCGGCGAGCAGGGCGCGGCCGTCGCGGGCGAGGCGTTCGAAGCGGTGGAGGTCCACGTCGTCCCGGTCGACGGCGAGGCGGTAGCCGGACCCGTGGGACTCGATCAGCCCGCTCGGCAGGTGCCGCCGCAGCCGGGACACCTGCGCCTGTACGGCGTTGGCCGCCTCGGACGGTGGCCGGTCGCCGTACTGGCCGTCGATGAGGCGGTCGAGGCTGACCAGGTGTCCGGCGTCGAGCAGCAGCATCGCGAGCAGCGCACGCGGGCGGGGGCCGCCGACGGAGACGGGCTCGCCGGCGTCGGTCCGCACGTCCAGCGGACCAAGAACGCGAAACTGCACTCTCCCGATTGTTCCTCAGCTTTTGCCGTCAAGGGCCCGCTCTTCGCTTCCCGCGCCTCGGATCTTGGAGGTCGCGGGAGCGGGGTCGTGTGTCCCGTACCTCTCGGTCCGGGTCCGTGTGGGCGGGGGCGGTGTGCGGTACAAGATCCTTTTGGGGCAGAATGATCTTGTGCGAGCCCTGTCCGCAGCCGGGGCTCGCACGCCCCCCGGTAGGCTGACCACACTATGGACGCCACGCCCGGGCTGCGCGAACGCAAGAAGGCCGAGACCCGCCAGGCCGTGCACGAGGCGGCGCTGCGGCTGGTGGTCGAGCATGGTCTCGACGCGGTCACCGTCGAGTCCATCGCCGACGCCGCCAACATCTCGCGGCGCACGTTCTCCAACTACTTCTCCAGCAAGGAGGACGCGCTGCTCTACGGCGAGGAGCAGCGGATCAGAGCGCTGGTCGAGCGGGTGCGCGCGCAGCCGCCCGAGCTGAGCGCCTGGGAGGCGTTGCGCGTCTCGGTCGATGAGCTGCAGGACGAGATGGGCGAGCCGCAGCGCGAGTGGGCGGTGCGCACCCGGCTCGCCAAGAGGCATCCGTCGCTGCTGGCCCGGCAGCTCGCCAACCACGCCGAGCTTGAACGGGACCTCGTCGAGGCCGTTTCGGACAGGAAGGCCGGCGTGCCGCCTCGGGTGCTGGCCGCGGCGTTCCTGGTGGCGCTGCGGCTTGCGTCCCACCAGTGGACGGAAGAGGACGAGACCCGCACGTTGCGCGAGATCATCGGCGAGACGCTCGACCAGATGGCCCGTCCCTTCGAGTGAGCCCCGCCCCTGTGAACAAGCGGGGCCCCGCCGGGAGAGGACGGGCCCGGCGAGGTCACGGGGTCAGTAGAGCACCTGGCCGGCCGGTGCCGCCGAGGCGGGGCCGCTGAGCAGGAACGGCTTGGCCTCGATCCACGGCCCGGCCGCGCCTGGATCGGCGGGCGTCGGCGTCGTCTCAGAAGCCGCCGTCGGGCACGTCGGTGCCGCTGACCGCCGGGGGCGGCGCAGGCGGCCGGCGAGCCGGCGGCGGCGAGGGCCCCGATGCCCAGGGCTCCTTTGAGAAGACCGCGGCGACCTATGGGGGATGGGCGCATCTTCGACTCCTAGCCGGACGGGGAAGGGGGGTGTGAGGGCTCTGCATCGTTGCAGACGTAATGCATATGCGTCTGCAACGATGCAAGGCCGGAGCTAGGATCTACCCAGAGCAGGAGCGCTGGAGGTATAGGAGACGCATGGCCGGGCCAACACTGCGCGACGTCGCCAAGCTGGCGAACGTCTCCATTCGCACCGTCTCCAACGTGGTGAACGGCTACGCGCCGGTCTCCGACGAGCTGCGGGCACGCGTACAAGCCGCACTCGACGAGCTCGGCTACCGGCCCAACCTCATCGCCCGCAACCTCAAACAGGGCCGCACCGGGATGATCGCGCTCGTCGTGCCCGAGCTCGACGCGCCGTACTTCGCGGAGCTGGCCCGCGAGGTCATCACCGCCGCCCGCGCCCGCGGCTACGTCGTCATGATCGACCAGACCGACGGCGACGCCGACAGGGAGCGCGAGCTGCTCGGCCGCGACTCGCGCGCCACGCTCTTCGACGGCCTGCTGCTCAGCCCCATCTCCATCACCGCCGAAGAGCTGCGCGGACGGCCCAACAAGGTGCCGATCGTGCTGCTCGGCGAGCACATCTTCAACGGCAGCCTGCCCCACGTCGCCATCGACAACGTCGCCGCCGCCCGCGAGGCCACCGCCCACCTCATCGACATCGGCCGCCGCCGCATCGCCGCCATCGGCGACCAGCCGTACGCGACCGGCGAGACCGCCCAGCTCCGCACCGCCGGCTACCGTCAGGCGCTCACCCGCGCCGGCATGGAGATCGACGAGAGCCTGATCATCTCGACGCCCCACTTCCACCGCCGGCTCGGCGCCGAGGCCATGGAGCGGCTGCTCGCCCTGCCCGAGCCGCCCGACGCCGTCTTCTGCTACAACGACCTGCTCGCCCTGGGCGCCATCCGCGCGCTGACCAGGGCGGGCCGCCGGGTGCCCGACGACGTGGCCGTGGCCGGCATCGACGACATCGAGGAGGGCCAGTACAGCACGCCCAGCCTCACCACCGTCGCCCCCGACAAGGCCGAGCTGGCCAGGAAGGCCGTGGACACGCTGCTCGACACCATCACCGCCACCGACACGACCGCCACCCCATCCGAGATCGTGGTCCCCCACCGCCTGATCGTCCGCGAGAGCACGGCCGGCGAGCAGCCCGCCTGAGCGAGGTTCCCCCCTTGCGGTGATCGGTTTTCACCGGGTGCTCGGCGTATGGTGAGGTGGTGCCCGTCGCTCGCCAAGGTCTGCTGCTCGGCGCCGCGGCGTACGTGCTCTGGGGACTGTCGGTGCTCTACTGGCCGCTGGCCGAGCCCACGGGCGCCATCGAGATCCTCGCCCTCCGGGTGCTCTTCTCGCCTGTCGCGATCGGAGTGCTGCTGCTGGCCATGGGCCGGGCCCACCGCGTGGCCGTGATCCTGCGCAACCCCCGCGAGCTGGGCCTGCTCACCCTCGCCGGGATCCTCACCGCGGTCAACTGGGCGCTGTTCATCTGGGCGAGCACCAACGGCCACGTGGTCGACGCCTCGCTCGGCTACTTCATCACCCCGCTGGTCAGCGTCGCGCTCGGCGTGGCCGTCCTGCGCGAACGCCTGCGCGCCGGTCAGTGGGCCGCCATCGGGCTCGGTGCGGCGGCGGTCGCCGTGCTCACCGCCGCCTACGGCGGCCTGCCCTGGATCGCGCTCGGCCTGGCCGCCACCTTCGGCCTGTACGGACTGATCAAGAAGCATGTCGACGTGGGCGCCGTCGAAGGGCTCATGGTCGAGACCGCGGTGCTGTTCCCGTTCGCCGCCGCCTACACGGTCGTGCTCCAGGTTTCCGGCGAGGCCACCTTCGGCCACGTCTCGCTCGCCAACGCGCTGCTCGGCGCCGGCTCCGGCTTCGTCATGACGGTGCCGATGCTGCTGTTCAACGCGGCGGCCACGCGCGTTCCGCTCAGCGTGGTCGGCATGCTGCAGTTCATCGAGCCGATCGTGCAGTTCCTCCTCGGTGTGCTGGTGTTCCGAGAGGTGATGCCGGCCGTCAGATGGGCGGCGTTCGCCCTGCTGTGGGCCGCGCTCGCGGTGCTGACCGCCGAGGGCGTCAGGAGACGGAGTCGGGCTGCCGATGGGGCTCGTCGAGCTCCACCGCGCTCCGCTCGATCATTTCGAACTGCGTCTTCAGCCGTTCGAGATCAGGGGGAGACACCGTGAATGTGTCCCACACCGCCTCGCCCGCCGCCGTGTAGCTCAGCTCGTGACCGCACGTGCCGTCCCACACCCCCGTGATCACCCGCATCGCCGGCGGGAGCCGGTCCACGTGCACCCTGCGCACCCGGACGCCGGCGGCCATCTGCTCGCGGGCCAGGGCGTCCAGCTCGTCGGTCCACTCGTGGTAGATGAACACCCGGCGGATCGTGACGCCCCGCGCCAGCGCGTCCAGCTGGGCCTGCCAGTACTGCCGCCCGACCGGCTCCCGCCACCACGTGAGGTCCACCGCGGGCACGCTGGTCGCGCAGATGGTGTGCTTGGTCTGGTCGATCAGCCGCTGGAAGACCGCGTTGTCGCCGTAGGGCGTGCGGAAGTGGCCGCGTTCGAGGTCGGCCAGCGTGCGCAGGCACTCCTCGAACGCCACCCGGCAGGCGTCGGCCGCCGGGGTGTCCGCGTACTCGCGCTCGACGTGCTTGGCCGCCCGCAGGATCGGCGCCATCAGGTCGGGCAGCCACGGGATCTTCTCGATGGTCGCCACCATCTGCCCGACCCGCGTCTCCTGGTCGACCCGGCGCTTCTCCCTGAGCAGCGTCTGCACCTGTAACGTGATCACGCCGCCGATGAGTCCGGCCACCATGCCGAGCCCCTGAGCGGTCTCCTCCCGGAGGTAGAAGATCACTCCGAGCAGCACCGACAGCGCGGTGCCGATGATCAGGACGGGGTCGAGGAGGAGCGACGGCTGCTTCTGGGGTCTCGACATGGGCAGCTCCCGGGAGGATGAGCGCGCTGGAATCGGTACGTACGTACCCCGTTTGCCGTCGGCGCTTGTGCCGCGCTCCTTGAGGGAACCGGTTAACCTCGCTATGCCAGCCGTTGACGGCCCTATGGCTCCCACGTAGAGTCGCGTGGGCTTACTCGGTTTAGTGAGACCGGTATGGGAGAGACACGTGTTCCGTGCGCTGCACGACGGCTGGACCCTCCGCGCGGCCGGCGACGACAGGCGTGACCTCGCGGGCATTCCGGCCGCCGTGCCGGGCAGCGTTCACACCGACCTGCTCGCCGCCGGCCTCATCGACGACCCCTACCGCGACGACAACGAGCGGCGGCTGACCTGGATCGGGCGTACGGACTGGATCTACGAGACCGCGTTCGACTGGCACGACGACGGCTCCGAGCGAACCGACCTCGTGTGCGAGGGGCTCGACACGGTGGCCACCGTGCTGCTCAACGGACACGAGCTGGGCGCCACCGCCAACATGCACCGCACCTACCGCTTCGCCGTGCGCGACCTGCTCCAGGAGGGCCGCAACACGCTCCAGGTGCGCTTCCGCGCCCCCTACGCCTACGCCGAGGAGCAGCGGGAACGGCTCGGCGACCGGCCCGCCGCCTACGACGAGCCGTACGCGTTCATCAGGAAGATGGCCTGCAACTTCGGCTGGGACTGGGGCCCCACGCTGGTGACCAGCGGCATCTGGCGGCCCATCGGGCTGCACTCCTGGTCGGGCGCCCGGCTGGCCGAGGTGCGGCCGCTGGTGCGCGGCGACGGCGTGGACGTCCACGTCCGCGTCGAGCGCACGGGCGATGCACCCGTCACCGTGACCGCCGAGGCGGCGGGCGTGAGCGTGGAGGCCAAGCTGGAGCAGGGCCGCAGCGAGGCCGTGCTGCGCCTGGACGTGCCGCACGCCGAGCGGTGGTGGCCGCGCGGCCACGGCGCGCAGCCGCTCTACCCGCTGACCGTGCGCGCGGGATCCGACCGGTGGCGGCGCGAGATCGGCTTCCGCACGGTCGAGCTGGACACCGACGCGTTCCGGCTGATCGTCAACGGCCGGCCGGTGTTCGTGCGCGGCTTCAACTGGATCCCCGACGACTGCTTTCCCGCCCGCGTCACCGAGGAGCGCCTGGCCGAGCGCTTCGCGCAGGCGATCGCCGCCGGGGCCAACACGCTGCGGGTGTGGGGCGGCGGCGTGTACGAGTCCGACGCCTTCTACGGCCTGGCCGACCGGCTCGGCCTGCTGGTGTGGCAGGACTTCCCGTTCGCCTGCTCGGCCTACCCGGAGGAGGAGCCGTTCCGCTCGGAGGTCGAGGCGGAGGCGCGCGAGAACGTGGCCAGGCTGTCGGCACACCCGAGCCTGGTGCTGTGGTGCGGCAACAACGAGAACATCGAGGGACACCAGCACTGGGACTGGCGCGGCCGGCTCGGCGACAGGAGCTGGGGCGCCGGGTTCTACTACGACGTGCTGCCGTCGGTGGTGTCGGAGCTGGACCCGACCAGGCCCTACTGGCCGGGCAGCCCGTACTCGGGCAGCCCGGACCGGGACGTGCGCGACCCCTCCACCGGCACCGTGCACATCTGGACGGTCTGGGGCGGCGGCCAGGATTACCTCCACTACGCCGGCTACACGCCGCGCTTCGTCGCCGAGTTCGGCTACCAGGGGCCGCCGACGTACGCCACGCTGCGCGCCGCCTCATCGGATGAGCCGCTGACCCCGGACTCCTCGCACCAGAAGGCACCGGGCGGGCAGGAGAAGCTGATCGCCGGGCTGGGCGGGCACCTGCCGCGCCCCGAGACGTTCGACGACTGGCACTACTACACGCAGCTCAACCAGGCCCGCGCGATGGCGTTCGGCGTCGAGCGGTTCCGCGCGCTGATGCCGTACTGCATGGGCACGATCGTCTGGCAGCTCAACGACTGCTGGCCCGTCACCTCCTGGGCGGCCGTGGACGGCGCGGGCCGCAGGAAGCCCCTGTGGTACGCGCTGCGCCGCGCCTTCGCCGACCGCCTGATCACCCGGCTCGGCGACGAGGTGGTCCTGGTCAACGACACCGGCGAGGCGTGGGCGGGCACGCTCACGCTGGCCTGGCGCGACCTGTCGGGCCGGGCGCTGGCCGCGCAGAGCGAGCAGGTCACGGTGCCGGCCCGCGCCACGCTGCGCGTCGCCCCGCCGCAGGGCCAGACGGCCGCGCTGCTGACCGCCGAGCTGGACGGGCACCGGGCGCTGTTCCCCACGGCCGAGGACCCGGCCATGGGCTACCCGCCTGCCGAGCTCACCGCCACCGTGGAGCGCGAGCCCGGCGGGTACGCGGTCACCGTCACGGCCGCGACGATCGTGCGCGAGCTGGCGCTCTTCCCCGACCGGCTCGACCCGGCGGCGAGCGTGGACGAGCAGCTCGTCACGCTGCTTCCCGGCGAGAGCGTCACCTTCCACGTGACCTCGGAGGCCGAGCTGGACCCGGCGGCGCTCACGTCGTACCCGGTACTGCGCTGCGTCAACGAGCTCAGGGCACCAGCGCGCGCTTGAGGATCTTGCCGGTGGGGGACATCGGCAGCTCGTCCACGAACGTCAGGCGGCGCGGATACTTGTAGGCCGCCACCCGCTCACGGACGAAGTCGCGCAGCTCGCCGTCGCTCACCGGGGCGCGCAGCGCCACCACGGCCGCGATCTCCTCGCCCAGCTCCGGGTGCGGCACCCCGACCACGGCGGCCTGGCGCACGGCCGGGTGCTCGTAGAGCACCTCCTCGATCTCGCGCGGATAGACCGTGTAGCCGCCGCGGATGATGACGTCGCGGCGGCGGTCCACCAGGAAGAAGTAGCCGTCGTCATCGACCTTGCCGAGGTCGCCGGTGTGGAACCAGCCGTCGCGGACGGCCTCGGCGGTGGCGGCGGGGTCGTTCCAGTAGCCCTTCATCACGTTGGGGCCGCGTACGACGATCTCGCCGATCTCGCCGCGCGGCACCTCGCGGCCCTCCTCGTCGACGACCTTCATCTCGACGTCCCTGATGGGCCAGCCGATCGAGCCGGGCCTGCGGTGCCGGCCGCCGCGGTTGGCGGCGGCGACGGGCGAGGTCTCGCTGAGCCCGTACCCCTCGATGATCTCGCAGCCGAAGCGGGTCTCGTAGGCGCGCAGCACGTCGAGCGGCAGCGCCGCCCCGCCGGATGCGCAGACCCGCAGCATCGACATGTCGGAGGCGCCGGGATGGTCGAGCAGCGCGATGAACATGGTCGGCACGCCCTGGAACACCGTCACCCCGTCGCGCCTGATCACCTCGAGGGCGCGGCCCGGGTCGAAGCGGGGGAGCAGCGTCAGCCGGGCCCCGGCGTGCACGGTGGCGTTGAGCGCGCAGGTCTGGCCGAAGGTGTGGTAGAGCGGCAGCGCGCCGAGCACCACGTCGTCCACGCCCAGCGCGTGCATGCGGGCCACGGTGGCGGCGTTGCCGCCCAGGTTGCCGTGGGTCAGCTCGATGCCCTTGGGCCGGCCGGTGGTGCCGGAGGTGTAGTGGATGACGGCGGTGTCCTCCGCGGCCGTGGGGGCGATCTCCCGTTCGGGGGCGACGCGGCGCAGCAGCCTGCGGAACTCGCCGGGCACCACGAAGAAGCAGTCGGCCTTGGTGCCGGCCGAGCCCGCCTCGGCCGTCTCGGCGAAGGCGTGCCAGGCGATGAGCAGCCGGGCGCCGCAGTCCCCCAGGTACGCGGCGATCTCCCGCCGCTTCAGCAGCGGATCGAGCGGCACCACCACCGCGCCGGTCCGCAGCACCCCGTAGTAGACGACGCCGAACTCCGGCACGTTCGGCAGCATGATCGCGACCCGGTCGCCGGGGCCGATCCCGCGGCACCGCAGCAGGCCCGCAAGGCGGGCGCTCAGCTCCTCCAGCGCCCCGTACGTCAGCTCCGCCTCGTCCAGCGTGAGAACCGCCCGCCCGCCGAGCCGGTCGGCGGCGGCGAGGAGCCGGTCAGCGAGGTTCATGGAACGACCGTACGTCCGCTCTCCCACGCCCCTCATTGGTCACGGCGCCCAGTCTTTCCCGCCCGGCATTGGTGGGCAGCGCATCGTGCAGTGCGATCGCGACCAGCAGCTCCAGGAGATCGTTGATCGAGCGCAGGCTCCGCCCGGTGCGCTCCTGGATGCGGCGCAGCCGGTACTGGGCGGTGTTGGGGTGGATCTGCAGGCGTTCCGCGGCGGCCCGCAGGTTGAGGTCGGCTCCGGCGAAGGCTCTGATCGTGGCCGTGAGCACGCCGCCGCGCGCCCGGTCCTCCGACAGCAGCGCGGTGATGCGGCGGTCGATGAGGTGGCGCGCGGTGTCGTCGGCCTTCAGCGCGAGGTACTGGAACGCGGTGATCCTGGGCAGCGCCGCCACGCCGCCCTCCTCGGGCACGAAGTCCAGGACCGCCCTGGCCTCCTGGTACGCCTGCGGGATCCGCTCGGTGCCGGTGACGACGGTGCTGATGCCCATGGCCAGCCTGATGCCCTCGGCGGCCAGGCTGTCGCGCACGCTCTGCAGCCGGTCGCACAGCTCCTCGGCGTCCGCTCCGGGGCCGAGTACGGGGATCGCGACGATCTCCGACTGGCGCACCACCGACAGCGTGCGGGTGCCGTTGCCGCCGGTGCGGGCGATCGCGGCGCAGGCGGCGTGGCGCGCGTCGGCCCCCTGGTCGGGGCCGGAGGTCACCGAGGAGGGACCGGCCAGTACGGCGATCACCACGAGCAGCGGCGTGCGCGCGTCGGGGGCCAGGCCGTGCGCCTGCGCGGCGGCCAGCTCCCTGCCGCGCGTCGGCACCGAGCCGGCGAGCAGCGTCTCCAGCAGGTCGCGGCTCTCGCGCACCGCCTCGGCCGCCGCGTACTGCTGGAACTCCATGTACGCGTTGGCCGCGTGCGTGCTCGCGAAGTCGCAGTAGCGCATCAAGGGCGCGGCCAGCGTCAGCGCCGCCTCGCGCCCGGCGAACGCGCTGCCCGCCCGCTCGACCACGGCCTCCCAGAAGACCTGCTGGCCCACTCTGAACGCGTTGATGTAGTCGGCCAGCGCCACCCCGGCCCTGGCCCGGCGCATGGCCGCCCGCCTGGTGAAGGAGATGTCGTCCAGCGTGACCGTGCGGTCCTCCAGCAGCACGCCCAGCTTGGCGCGGTAGTGCCTGACCACCTGGTCGCGTACGTCGGCGTGAAAGTCCGGTCCTTGAGCGTCGTAGGAGGGGATCTCCGCGCGCATCGTCGCCACGGCGACGTCGGCGAGGTGGGGCAGGTCGTCGAGCAGCTCGGAGAGTATGCGTGTGCGTTCCGCGCGTACGGCGGCTTCCACGGTGTGCGAACCGGTGGACATGCCGGGATGATCCATGGCCTGCGCCGGGCGGTCAACGGGTCGTAACCGTGATGAGACCCTCGCTGTGCTCAGAAGACAACTCGCCCGAAACATCTTGGGTCACCGTGCCCAATGCGGCTCGCGACGGGCGGCTCCTACGCTGAGGCCAACTTCAGAACATTGTTCTCCAGGAGGCCGGATGCTGGAGGTACACGATCTTACCGTCCGCTTCGGCGGGATCACCGCGCTGGACGGCGTGGGGTTCGGCGTCGCGGGCGGGGAGATGGTGGGGCTCATCGGGCCGAACGGCGCCGGCAAGACCACCCTGTTCAACTGCCTGACCCGGCGGTACGACCCGGACGCGGGCAGTGTCACGTACGAGGGGACCGACCTGACCAGGCTGCCCCCGCACGCCATCGCCGGGCTCGGCATCGCCCGCACGTTCCAGAACCTCGGCCTGTTCCCGCGCCTGTCGGTCCGCGACAACGTGCTGGTCGGCGCGCACCACCGGGGCCGCGCCGGCTTCCTGTCCGCCGGGCTCCGGCTGCCCGGCGTGCGGCGCGAGGAGCGGGAGCTGCGCGCCGACGCCGACGCGGTGCTGGAGCGGCTGGACCTCGCCGGCGTGGCCGGGCATCCGGCGACCGGGCTGCCGTTCGGCACCCTGAAGCGGGTCGAGCTGGCCCGCGCGCTCATCGGCAGGCCCCGGCTGCTGCTGCTCGACGAGCCGGTCAACGGCCTGAACGCGGCCGAGGTCGAGGAGTTCGCCGGCACGCTCGGGGCGATCCGCGACGAGTACGACCTCACGGTGATCGTGGTCGAGCACCACATGGGCTTCGTCATGGGCACCTGCGACCGCATCGTCTGCCTCGACTTCGGCCGCAAGATCGCCGAAGGGCCGCCGGAGCAGGTGCAGCGCGACCCCGCCGTCATCGAGGCCTATCTGGGGACCGCCGGTGAGGAGGCGGGCGCATGAGCGATCTCGTGGTGGACGGCCTGGACGCCGGTTACGGCGACGCCCAGGTGCTGCACGGCGTGCGCTTCACCGTACGGCAGGGCGAGGTCTGCGCGATTCTCGGGCCGAACGGCGCCGGCAAGACCACCCTGCTCAGAGCCCTGTCGGGGATGGTCAAGGCGCGCGGCACGATCACGCTCGGCGGCACCGACCTGACCGGGCGGCCGCCTGACGCGGTGGCCAGGCTCGGCGTCGCCCACGTGCCCGAGGGGCGCGGCACGTTCATGCCGCTGACCGTTGAGGAGAACCTGCGGCTCGGCGCGTTCGTCCGCCGCGACCGCGCCGCCGTGGCACGCGACCTCGACCGCATCTACACCTACTTCCCGGTGCTGAAGAAGCGGCTCAAGCAGGCCGCCGGCAGCCTGAGCGGCGGCGAGCAGCAGATGCTGGCCATCGGCAGGGCGCTCATGCTGCGCCCCAAGGTGCTGCTGCTCGACGAGCCGTCGCTGGGCCTGGCCCCGCTGGTCACCCGGGAGCTGTTCCGCATCGTGCAGGCCATCAACGCAGAGGAGCAGACCACCGTGGTCGTCGTCGAGCAGAACGCCCACCTCGCTCTCGGCATAGCCCAGCAGGCCCACGTCCTGGAGACCGG
This sequence comes from Nonomuraea sp. NPDC049309, assembly GCF_043196965.1. Taxonomy (NCBI): domain Bacteria; kingdom Bacillati; phylum Actinomycetota; class Actinomycetes; order Streptosporangiales; family Streptosporangiaceae; genus Nonomuraea; species Nonomuraea sp. NPDC049309. The sequence continues at coordinate 1,325,106 of NZ_JBICSH010000002.1, forward strand.
GCGGATCGTGCTGTCCGGCACGGCCGCGGAGATTCAGGCGGACGAGCAGGTCGCGCAGTCGTACCTCGGATACCGGGTGTAGGCGATGGCCGGATTCCTGCAGCAGATCGTCGAAGGGCTCGGCGCGGGCGCCATCTACGCCAGCCTGGCCCTCGCCCTGGTGCTGATCTACCAGTTCACCGGCATCGTGAACTTCGCCCAGGGCGAGCTGGCCATGTTCTCCACGTACGTCGCCTGGCAGTGCATGGCCGCCGGGCTGCCGTTCTGGGTCGCGCTGCCGCTGACGCTGGTGGTGTCGTTCGCCGGCGGCATGCTCATCGAACGGGTCATCATCAGGCCGGTCGAGGGCGCGCCCGAGCTGACCATCGTCATCGTCACCGTCGGGCTGTTCATCTTCGTCAACGCCGCGGCCGGGTGGATCTGGACGTTCCTCATCAAGGACTTCCCCAACCCGTTCCCCGGCGGCGCGCTGGAGGCGGCCGGGATCAGCGTCTCCTTCTCCACCCTCGGCGTGCTCGGCGTGGTGGCGCTGGTCATGGGCCTGCTCTACCTGCTCTTCCGGCACACCAAGATCGGGCTCGGCATGCGCGCGGTGGCGGCCAACCCGGCCTCGGCCCGGCTGGTCGGCATCAGGGTCGGCTGGACGCTCGCGCTCGGCTGGGGCCTGGCCGCCACCGTCGGCGCGGTGTCCGGGGTGCTGGTCGCGCCGCTGCTGTTCCTGGAGCCGAACATGATGGGCGGCGTCCTCATCTACGCGTTCGCCGCGGCCACGCTCGGCGGCTTCGACAGCCCGCTCGGCGCGGTGATCGGCGGGCTGATCGTGGGCGTCGCGGAGACCCTCGCCGGCGCGTACGTCGGCTTCATCGGATCCGACCTCAAGGTGGGGGTGCCGCTGGTGATCATCCTCGGCGTCCTGCTGCTGCGGCCCCAGGGCCTGCTCGGACGAGCGGCGGTGGAACGCGCATGATCCACGTGAAACATGCGGAAAAGGCCACGCGGGCGCCCTCGCGGGCGCGGCGCGCATCCGGCCCGCGCTGGCGGTGGGCCGCCCTGGCGCTGCTGCTGGCCGCCGCCGTCTACGCGCCCTTCCAGCTCGCGCCGTTCCACGTCTTCCAGCTCACGATGGTGCTGATCTACAGCGTGGTGCTGCTCGGGCTCGACCTGCTGGTCGGGCACGCCGGGCAGATCTCGCTCGGGCACGGCGCCTTCTTCGCCGTCGGCGCGTACACGGGGGCCATCCTGCTCGACCGGTACGACCTGCCGTACCCGCTGACGCTGCCCGCCGCCGCGGCCGTGGCGTTCGTGCTGGGTCTCGCGCTCGGCGTGCCGGCGATGCGGCTGCGCGGCCTGTACCTGGCGCTCGTCACGCTCGCCATCGCGATCTTCCTGGTTCCGCTGCTCAAGCGGTTCGAGGAGCTGACCGGCGGCTCCATGGGTCTCACCCTGGCCAAGCCCGCGCCACCCGCCTGGAGCGGCCTGGCCGAGGACCAGTGGCTGTACTTCATCACCCTCGCCTTCGCCGTCGTCGCCTTCCTCGTGGCCGCGGGGCTGCTGCGCTCGCGGGTCGGCCGGGCGCTGCACGCCGTCCGCGACAACGAGACGGCGGCCGAGGTCATGGGGGTGCGGCTGTCGTCGTACAAGACGCTCGCCTTCGCCTGGAGCGCCATGTACGCCGGGGCCGCCGGATGCGTCTACACCTGGGTGATCGGCTTCGTCTCGCCCGACTCGTTCACCGTGAACCTGTCGATCACCCTGCTGGCCGGCCTGGTCGTCGGGGGGCTCGGCGCGCTGCCAGGACCCGTGCTCGGCGCTTTGTTCGTGATGTTCGTGCCGAGCATCTCGCAGGACGTCAACGACGCCGCGCCCGGCGTCATCTTCGGCCTGCTGATCATCGCCGTCATGTACGTGGCCCCGACGGGGCTCGCGGGTCTGGCCGGGCGGCTGCTTCAGAAGATTCCCCGGAAGGAGTAAGAGGGATGCGACGAGTATGTGCGATCGGCGGTGCGGCGCTGCTCCTGCTCGCCGTCGCCGCCTGCGGGGGGCGTGACAGCGGCGGCGGCACCACCGGCACGGCGGCCTCCGGCCAGTGCCAGGGACAGCAGACCACCGGCATCACCGACAGCAGCATCAAGCTGGGCGGCATCTACCCGCTGTCCGGCCCCGCCTCCGCCTACGGCGACATCCCCAAGGGCATCAAGGCGTACTTCGACTACATCAACGCCGAGAAGAACGGCATCGGCGGGCGCAAGGTCGAGTTCATCGTCCGCGACGACGGCTACCAGCCGCCCAAGGCCGTGGAGGAGGCCCGCAGGCTGGTCGAGCAGGAGCAGGTGTTCGCCCTGTTCCAGACCCTCGGCACCCCCTCCACCGCGGCCACCTGGGACTACGCCAACCAGCGCAAGGTCCCGCAGGTCTTCGTCGCCACCGGCGCCTCCCAGTGGGGCACCGACACCGCGCACCCGTGGACGATCGGCTGGCAGCCCAACTACATCTCCGAGGCCCGCGTCTACGCCGCGTACCTGAAGAAGGAGAAGCCGCAGGCCAAGGTCGCCGTGCTCTACCAGAACGACGACTTCGGCAAGGACCTGCTCGATGGGTTCAAGCGGGCCATCGAGGGCACGCAGGTGCAGGTCGTCGCCGAGCAGAGCTACGAGGTTTCCGACCCCAGCGTCGACCCGCAGATGCGCAACCTGGCCGAGTCGAAGGCCGATGTGTTCCTCAACGTCACCACGCCCAAGTTCGGCTCGCAGGCGCTGGCCGCCGACGCCAAGAACACCAAGTGGAACCCGCTGCACATCGTCAACAACGTCGCCGCCTCGATCACCGTGCTCAAGCCGGTCGGCTTCGACAACGTGCAGGGCGTAGTGTCGTCCGCCTACTACAAGGACCCGAACGACCCCACCTGGGCCGACGACCCCGAGATGCGGCTCTACAAGGAGAAGATGGAGCAGTACGCGCCGGACGCCGACCCGAACGTGCCGTACCACACGTTCGGCTGGGCCGTGGCGGCCAGCTTCCACAAGGCGATGGAGGCCGCCGCCTGCCCCACCCGTGAAGGGCTGCGCGACTCCGTGCACAACCTCAAGGGCGTCACGATCGACATGCTGCTGCCCGGCATCACGCTCGACACCGGGCCCGACGACGCGTTCCCCATCGAGTCGATGCAGCTCATGCGGTTCAAGGGCGAGCGGTGGGAGCTGTTCGGCGACGTGATCGACACGCGTGCCGAGTTCGGCCCGCTGACCGGCTGAGCCCTCCGCACGGCCCGGCCGTCATCAGGGGCTTGATCGCCCCTACGGCTTGATCGTCCCCGCGCGCACCAGCCAGTCGACCGCCTCGGCGATCGCCTCCAGCGAGGTGTAGCGGGGACGGTGGCCGAGCAGCCGCTCGGCCTTGGCCATGCTGCAGTGGGGGCTGTGGGCGATGTGGTCGTACGTCAGCGCGGCGTCCTCCTCCGAGACCGTCTTGCGCCACTGCTCCCACGGCAGGAACGACAGCCGGGCCTCCTTGCCGAACCAGCCGGCCACCGCCTCGGCGTAGCCGCGCAGGGTCAGGGCGGTGGTCGCGACCGAGTGGAAGCTCTCGCCGATCGCCGCCGCCCGGTTGTTGATGGCGTCGACGAACAGGCGGGCCACGTCGTCGGCGTGCACGTGCTGGACGGTCTCCAGGCCGAGGTTCGGCAGCGTCAGCTCCGAGCCCTCGGCCAGCTTCTGGAACACCTCCGGGTTGACGTTGCCCGCCGGGTTGACCGGCACCCATCCCGGCCCGGTGATGTGGCCGGGATGGATGATCGTGGCCGGGAAACCGTCGCGCTGGGCCCGCTCCAGCAGCATCGCCTCGATGGCCGCCTTGCGCACGCCGTACTCGCCGAAGGGCGTGCGTCTGGCGTCCTCCGTCGTCGGCACCTGCGCGCTCGGCCCGTGCACCCAGATCGTGCCGCAGTGCAGGAAGTGCCGCACCTTGCCGGCCAGCGCGTCGGCCAGCAGGGCCGCGCTGCTCTCGGTGAAGCAGATCAGGTCGATGACGACGTCGGGCTCCAGCTTCGCGATGCGCCGCCCGAACGTGTGATCGGCCTCGTCCACCTTCCTGTCGGCGGTGACCGTGGTCACCTTCCGCCACGCACCGTGCGGGGTGTAGGGCTCGCGGGTGCCCCTGCTCACGTTGATCACCTCGTGTCCGGCGCTCACCAGACGCGGGATGAGGTACGTACCGATGTGCCCACTACCGCCGATCACCACAACGCGCATGCGAACAGCGTAGACCCGCCCGCTACCAGGCCACCTCCAGAGAGGCGAGGCCGTAGACGATGCTGAACGTGCGGAACTGCGGCTCGTTGTCCGTCAGGCGCAGCCCCGGGAAACGGTCGAGCAGGGCGGGGAAGGCGATGCGCAGCTCCATGCGGGCCAGCGGGGCGCCCAGGCAGTGGTGCACGCCGTGCCCGAACGCGAGGTGGCCGGGAGCGCCGCGGCGCAGGTCGAAGGTGTCGGCGTCGGGCAGGAACGACGGGTCCCTGTTGGCGGTGGGCAGCGAGCACAGCACCAGGTCGCCCTCCGCGATCCGCTGCCCGCCCACCTCGGTGTCCCTGGTGGCGACCTTCGTGGTGCCGGAGTTGACGATGCTGAGGTAGCGCAGCAGCTCCTCCACCGTCGCGTCGATGCGCTCGGGCTCGCGGCGCAGCAGGTCGAGCTGCTCGGGGTGGCGCAGCAGCGCGAGCGTGCCGAGCGAAAGCATGTTGGAGGTGGTCTCGTGCCCGGCGAACAGCAGCAGCCCGCCGATGCCGATCAGCTCGTCGGTGGTCAGGTCGTCGCCGTGCTCGCGGACGAGCATGCCGAGCAGCTCCTCGCCCGGGTCGGCCTGGATGCGCGCGACCAGGCTCTCCATGTAGGCGCGCTGCTCGAACTGCAGCCTCATGCGCTCCTCGCCCGGCACGGTCATGTCGAGCATCCGGTTCGTCCGCTGCTGGAACTCGTCGCGGTCCTCGTACGGGACGCCGAGCAGCTCGCAGATCACCAGCGACGGGATCGGTAACGCGAACGACGGCACCAGGTCGGCGGGGGAGCCGGCGGCCTCGATCGCGTCGAGATGCTCCTCGACGATGCGCTTGATCCGGGGTTCGAGCCGCTGCATGCGCCGGATGGTGAACTCGGGCGTCAGCATCCTGCGCAGCCGCGTGTGCTCGGGCGGGTCCACACCGAGCAGGTTGCCCGCGCGGACCTTGGCGAGCTGCTCCTCGGTCATCGGCGGCGCTCCGGGCAGGCGGGCGATCGTCTGCGGCGCCACCTTGAACGTCTCCGCGTCGCCCAGCACCTCGCGGACGTCCGCGTGCCTGGTCACGAGCCACGCCTCGGAACCGAACGCGGTCGTGATCTTCTTGATACCTTCCTTGTCCCTAAGCGCCGCCAGCTCCGGCGCGGGATCGAACGCCACCCGCCGCATGTGCAGCGGCATCGCCGAGGTCTCGCTCATGCAATCCCCTGAGATGGTTCCGTTACTTGCACAGCACCGTACTGATCCCGGTGATCGCTTCACTAGAAGCGATCATCAATCGTTGCGGGGTCGTACCAAAACCTCGGCCGCATCGCGGCCGCGGCCGGCCGGCGGGTTGACGCGCGCTCGGCGGCGCAGGAAACATACCCCCGCTCATCATGATGAAGAGGACGGCCCATGGATTTGGTACGGCAAGTTCCCGGCTCTGTGCCCGTGCTGGTGGCCGGAGGCGGGCCGGTCGGCCTGGCGACCGCGGTCGAGCTGGCCTACCACGGCATCGAATGCCTGGTGGTCGAGCCGCGCGAGACGGTGTCCTGGCTGCGCCCGCGGGCGAAGACCACCTCGGCCCGCTCGATGGAGATCCTGCGCAGATGGGGTCTGGCCGACACCTTACGCGCGCGTGCGCCGCTCGCGGTGTCCTGGTCGGACGAGGCGGTGTTCGTGAGCAGCCTGCTCGGCCGGGAGATCGCGCGTATCGACCGCTGTTTCGGCCTCGACCTCGTCGGCTCCGACCTGGCCGCCGAGCCGGGCCAGCAGGTGCCGCAGCCGCTGGTGGAGGAGGTGCTGCGCGAGGCCGTCGGCGACGCGCTGCTCACCGGCTGGAAGGTGACCGGCCTGGAGGAGGACGCGGACGGCGTGACCGTGCGCATCGCCGACGCCGGGGGCGCCGAGCGCGAGGTCCGCGCCCAGTACGTCGTGGGCTGTGACGGCTCCCGCAGCGTCACCAGGGACGCCATCGGCGCCCGCTACGAGGGCCGCCAGGACGCCCGGCCCAACTTCAACATCACCTTCCGTGCCCCCGACCTCGCCGACCGGGTGCCGCACGGCCCCGCCGTCCACTACTGGGTGCTCAACCCGGCCCAGCCCGGCATCGTCGGCCGCCTCGACCTCAAGGACACCTGGTGGTGCATCGCCCAGGGGGTGCGCGCCGAGGACGCCGACCCCGTACGGCTGGTGCGCAACCTCGCCGGCGCCGACATCGACGTGGAGATCCTCGCCACCGACCCGTGGACGGCGCGGATGCTGCTCGCCGACAAGTACGCGGGCGGGCGCGTCTTCCTGGCCGGCGACGCCGCGCACCAGAACCCGCCCTACGGCGGTCACGGCTTCAACACCGGGGTCGGCGACGCCGTCAACATCGGCTGGAAGCTCGCCGCCGTGCTGCGCGGGTGGGCGCCGCCGGCGCTGCTGCAGACGTACGAGAGCGAGCGCAGGCCCATCGCCGCCGACACCATCGAGGCCGCCGCGGCGAACATGGCGACGCTCGCACCCGAGCTCGCCGACCCGGCGCTGATGGGCGGCGACGAGGAGTTCGCGCGGGTCCGCCCGGCCGTGGCCGAGGCGATCTTCCGTACCAAGGACAGCGAGTTCCACAGCCTCGACCTGGTGCTCGGCTACACCTACACCGGCTCGCCGATCGTCGCGCCCGGCACCGGCGAGCGCCTGCCGCACCGCTGGCTCGCGCCCGGCGAGTCGCTCTACGACCGGCTCGGCCGCGGCTTCAGTCTCGTCGGCGACCTCGGCTCGCCGCAGGCCGCCTCGCTGATCGACCAGGCGCGCGAGATGGGCGTGCCCCTTGAGGAGGTGCACCTGCCCGGCGAGCCGCTGGCGCTGGTGCGCCCCGACCAGCACGTGGCCTGGCGCGGCGGCGACCCCGCGGGCGCGCTCCGCATGGCTTTGGGACACCTGAGGTAGCGGGTCGCCGGTTGTCCCCATGGGCGCCGATCCGTGGGGACAACGGGTTGAGCGCCCGGGGTTGCGGCGAGTTTACCGGGACCAAGGCAGTCATAGAGTAAGCAAAACGCTACTCCTGGTTACGATGGCGCAGTTCGCACCTATCACTCCAGGGGGCTGGATATGACTGACGAGACCCGGGCCGGCAAGGCGACGATCGACGCGGAAGACGGCGTGCTCGGCGGCGAGACCGCCCTGCTGCACGCCCAGGACGACCCCGCGGCCTCCGCCGCCGTGGACGCGGCCGTCGAGGCCGAGCTGCTGGAGGACGCGCCGGCCCGCGAGGCGGTCGAAGCCAGGCGCGAGAGCGAACGCCAGATCGCCGATCTCGCCGCCCAGGACCAGCAGCGCATGCGCGACATCCAGCGCGAGCTGCGCACGATGGGCGCCGACATCTGGCCGATCTCCCGCTGGTGGGGTTTCGAGATCCACCTCAACGAGTCGGCAGCGCTGCTCGCCGCCGACATCCCGCACCTCATCGGGCAGGCCACGGCGATCGTCGCCGGCTCCTCGCTCGCCCCGCTCATCGAGCGCGCCGTACGCGGCAAAGCCGGCTGGATCGCCTCCATCGCCCGCCCGTACGGGGTCAAGCTGGTCTCGCCGTGGACCGCGCCCGGCATGCTCGTCCCCGCCAGGCAGGACGGCAGGCCCGCCGGCGGCGCCGGGCTCTACTGGGCGGTCCACGAGCCCGGCGAGGGATGGAGCACGGACCAGCGCTTCATCGACCACTTCAGCGTGACCGGACCGGCGCTCGGCCAGTTCCAGGACCGGTTGTTCCTGGCGCACCGGGGCCGCGACGGCGACCAGAGCCTGTGGTGGGCGGTCTACGACGCCGAGGAGGGCTGGAGCGAGGACCAGCGCTTCCCGCAGCACCTCAGCCAGGCCGCGCCCGCGCTCGCGGCCTGGGACGGGCGGCTCTACTGCGTGCACAGGGGCGCGGGCGGTGACGCGGCCCTGTGGTGGACGCGCTGGGACGGCTCGGCCTGGAGCCCCGACGAGCGGCTGCCCCGGCACTTCAGCGAGACCGCGCCGGCACTGGCGGCGTACGACGGGCAGCTGTACTGCGTGCACAGGGGCGCGGGCGGTGACGCGGCCCTGTGGTGGACGCGCTGGGACGGCTCGGCCTGGAGCCCCGACGAGCGGCTGCCCGCCCACGCCACCGGCGCGAACCCGGCGCTCGCCGTCTACCGCGGCCACCTCTACTGCGTGCACCGCGGCGCGGGCGACGACACCGCCCTGTGGTGGACCCGCTGGGACGGCTCGGCCTGGAGCCCTGACCAGCGGCTGCCCGGCCACCACGCCGCCGAGGGCCCCGCGCTGGCCGTCTACAAGGACCGCCTCTTCTGCGTGCACCGCGGCGCCGCCGACCAGAGCCTGTGGTGGAGCAGCTTCAACGGCACCTCCTGGAGCCCCGCCGAGCGGCTGCCCGGCCACTTCAGCGACGAGGCTCCCGCCGCCATCGCCTACCGGGACAGGAACGCCACCCGCGACCAGCTCCTGTGCGTGCACAGGGGAGTCCGCTGATCCGCACACGGATGAGGACGGGCGCCGGGCTACCGCCCCGGCGCCCGTTCCCCCTGGTAAACGGGGCGGCCACGGGGCAGGGGGCGCGGAGGAGCGTTCTTCGCGACGCGACCGACCGCGCGAGGTGAGGCACGATGCCCGAACGACGTGAGGATGACGAGTTCTTCGCCCCCGTGCTGAGGCAGCCGCCGCCCGGCGAGGACGCCAGCGACACCGGCGTGCCGCACGTCCACGGAGCCGGGCACGGTGACTGGGCGCGCAGGCCCGCGCCGTCCAACGCGGTCAGCCTGCGCCTGCTCGCGGCCGCCCTGCTGGTGCTCGGCGGCGTGGTGCTGGCCGTACTCGCCGTGCTCGCGGGCAACCCGCCGCTCGCCGTGCCGCCCGCGCTGGCCGCCCTGGCCGCCGCCGTCTACCTGGTCCTGTTCGGGGTGCGCAGAGCCCGCCAGAACGGCGGCCCGCCCACCTTCGGCTGACCCCGCGCCGGGTTTCACCGCTTCTCACCGGGTACTCGGCCTGCTGGGAGGGCCTGACCGGAGGAGTGATGCGATGTCCATGACGTCACTGATCGACAGGGAGTGCGTGCGCAAGCTGCTGGACTCCCGGCACCCGGACGCCACGCTGGTGTTCATCCGCGGGGGCTGCGAGGTCCTGCCCGCCTCGGAGATCGACGACGCGCACAAAGGCCTGGTGATCGCCCGCCGCGACGAGCTCATGGCCAGGTTCCCCAGCGGCACGCCGTCGGACCGCGAGCTCGACGAGCTGGCGCACCGCCTGGACAACATCGCCCACGACCTGGGCTCCTAGAGCCCGTCACGCACGCCGGTGGCCGCTCTCCAGATACTGCAGGACGGCGGCCACCCGCCGGTCGGTCCGGTCGGTGGGTGCGAGGTCGAGCTTGGCGAAGATGTTGCGGATGTGCTTGTGCACCGCACCGTCGGTGACGACCAGCCGCTCGGCGATCGCCGCGTTCCCGAGCCCCTCCGCCATCAGCGCCAGCACATCGCGCTCGCGCGGGCTGAGCCGGTCGAGCCGGTTGTCCGGCCTGGTACGGGTGAGCAGCTGGGCGACCACCTCGGGGTCGATGGCGGTACCGCCCTCGGCCACCCGATGCAGCGCCGTCAGGAACTCCTGCACCCGGCCCACCCGCTCCTTGAGCAGGTAGCCCAGCCTGGCGCTGCCGTGCGACAGCAGCTCGGTGGCGAACGCCTGCTCCACGTACGCCGACAGCACCAGCACCGCCAGCCCCGGCAGCCGGTGCCTGGCCTCGACCGCGGCCCTGATGCCCTCGTCGGTGTGGGTGGGTGGCATGCGCACGTCCACGATGGCCACGTCCGGCTCGTACTCGTCGATCGCCTTCAGGAAGCCGTCCGGCTCCGAAGCGGTGGCGACCACGTCGAGCCCTTCGGCGCGCAGCAGCAGCGCGAGACCCTCGCGCAGCAACGGGTCGTCCTCGGCGATCACAATCCGCATGGAAGGCTCACAATCATGGTGGTCGGTCCGCCGACGGGGCTGGTCAGCTCGAACGTGCCGTCGTGCGCCTCGGTCCTGCGGCGGATGCCGCTCAGGCCGGACCCGCCGGACTCGGCCGCGCCGCCGCGCCCGTCGTCGGTTATCTCGATGCGCAGCCAGGAGTCGGTACGCCGGACCGTGACCCGGGCCCGCGTCGCCTGGCTGTGCTTGGCGATGTTCGTCAGCGCCTCGGCCACCACGAAGTAGGCGGTGGCCTCGACGGAGGCGGGGCACCGTCCCGGCACGTCGGCATCGATCTGGCACGGCACCGGGCTGCCCGCGGCCAGGCCGGTCAGCGCGTCCGGCAGGCTGCGGTCGGCCAGCACCGGCGGCAGGATGCTCCGTACGACGCCGCGCAGCTCGGCCAGCGCCTGCTCGGCCGCGTTCTGCGCGCTTTCGAGCACCGCGTCCGCGGTGGCCGGGTCGCGCTCCAGCGCCCGCCTGGCCGCGCCCAGCAGCATGGTCACGGCCACGATGCGGTTCTGCGTGCCGTCGTGCAGCGAACGCTCGATCCTGCGCAGCTCGGCGGCGTGCGCGTCGAGCGCGGCCGCACGCGTGGCGGTCAGCTGGGCGACGCGCAGCGCCAGGTCCGTGGTGGGGTCGGCGGACAGCAGCTTGCGCCCCGGCCACGCCTGGAACCTCGCCATCGGCGGTACCAGGAGCAAAGTGAGCGCCAGCCACAGCAGGCTCAGCGCGCTCACCGCGAGCGCGCTGCCGGCGGTGTCGCCGTCCCAGATGAACAGCCCGGCTCCGGCCCTCTCGCCCGGCGGCAGCAGCCGCCAGTAAAGCGGGTAGAGCAGGTCGCGTACCGCGCTGAACGGCAGCGTCAGCCCCACGAAGCCGGTGAGCAGGCCGATCGTCGCGTGCGGCACCACCCAGGCCAGCTCCCTGCGGCTCGCGGGCCGCGCGATCGCCTCCCGCCACCCGTCCGGCACCGGATCCGGGCTGATCAGCTCGTCCGGGCCCCAGCGGGACAGCCGCGCCCGCTCCCTGTCGGCCACCGCCCGCAGCGCGCGCAATGCCGCCGGCAGCAGCGGCAGGCCCACGCCCACAAGGCAGGCGACCCCCACGAGGATGAGGCCGACCAGCGCCAGCAGCGCCAGCGCGCCGGTCCCGATGCCGCCGACGAGATGCTCGATCCCGTCGAGCGTCGCCCTGGCCCGCGCGGACAGGTCCCGCGCACGGGCGCGCCTTCGCCCGTCCGCCATGTCCTGACCTGTCATCGCACCTCCTCGCCACCCGAATGTAGGTCACGGGCAGGTGCCGACGTCAGGGCCGGGCCGGAAGAGTACAGCAGGCTGTACCACCCGTCCGGCCTCCGAGCCGCGAGCGTGGCGGCGCGGTCACGGAGCGCGGGTGCGCGGCGCCTGATCTGCCAGCTCACGGGCGGTGCGGTGCCGCCAGGGGGCCGCCGGCGAGTACAGCAGCCTGTACGGCAGGTGTCGCGTTGGCGGGATCGATGGGGCGCCGGGGTGATCCGTAGCGTTCCGGGTGTCAGCGAGTCGAGCACCGCAACGGCAAAGGAGCTACGCCATGACCCAGCACACCACCGAGATCCGTCCCGCCGCCGCCCGCCACCGTGTCAGCCGTCCCGTGCTGTGGGCGCTGCTCGCGGTCTTCGCGGTCTGCAACGCCGTGACGTCGGCGTCCACCCTGCCGGTCTACGTCGGCATCGGCTTCGGACTGGCCACCCTCGCCTGTGCCGCCACCCTGATCCACCAGCACTACACCACCCGCCGCCGCTGACCCCACCGGCCGCAGCCGCCCAGGCTCGCCCATCACCGCCGACCCCGCCCGCACCCCCGCGAGCGGCCCCCGCCCGGGACCGGTACCCGGCCGCGCGTCACGCGCCTCCGCCTGGGACCGGTGTCCGCCTGCGTGTTGTGCGCTTCCGTCGGGGGCTGGTGTCCGGCTGCGTGTTGTGCGCTTCCGTCGGGGGCTGGTGTCCGGCTGCGTGTTGTGCGCTTCCGTCGGGGGTGGTGTCCGGCCGCGCGTCGCGTTCCTCCGCCTGGGACCGGTGTCCGGCCGCGCGTCACGCGCGTCCGTCCGGGACCGGTGGTCCGTCCGCAGCCGCGTCGCGAGCTCACACCCGCGCCTGCGCCGCTGCCAGGCCCCGCCGCCTGCCCTCCGTCCGCCACCACCGGCGGCGGCCGCCGCGCAGGCCGCCGCCGGCTGAGCGCGGGTGCGCTGACCTGCGATCCCCTGAGGCCGGCACCGCCGCTGCGGTGAGGGCGGGGGAGACAGGCGCAGCACCCGGGCGGGCGCGCTCGCGCGCGCCGGTCCCGTGGGGCGGAGTGGGTCGGATGCGCCGCCTTTGGAGGCGGTGGGCACGGCGAGATGCGCCGTCCTGCGGGCGCGGTGGCACGGCGAGATGCGCCGTCCTCGGAGGTGGTAACACGGTGAGGTGCACCGTCCTGGGAGGTGGTGGTACGGCGGGGTGCGCCGTCCTCCGGGCGTGGTGGCACGGTGAGGTGCGCGGCCCTGCGGGCGTGGTGGCACGGTGGGCGCGCGCTCGTTCGTGTCGCCGCTGGGCTTCCCCCGGGCGCTTGGTGGGTACGGTGGCCAGGCCCTTGTGCGGCCACGCTCGGAATGCCGGGGTGACGGGCGGGATGCCGGGGTGACGGGCGGGCTTTTCGCTTTCCCGGCCGGCAGCTGCGGAGGCGGGCGCGGCCGGCTGAGCGGAGGGGAATTGTCGCCGGTTAGCGATGTCGCTCGCGCGTCGGCGGTGGGTAGCATTTCGGCTGGCAGAAGTGTCGCCGGTGGCGGTCAGGCGACGGGTAGGATTTCCCCTTCCAGGGATGAAAGGGGATATTTGTGGAAAAAGCCTCGGAAAATCGTCCTGATCAGGAAGCGTACGTACGCAAGGAGCTGCAGCGGCTCCGCGACAGCATCGACAACCTCGACGCCGCCCTCGTCCACCTGCTGGCCGAGCGGTTCAAATGCACGCAGGAGGTCGGCCGCCTCAAGGCGGAGTACGAGCTCCCCCCGGCGGACCCCGAGCGGGAGGCCGCGCAGATCCGCCGCCTGCGCGCCCTGGCGGAGGAGTCGAAGCTGGACCCCGTTTTCGCCGAGCGTTTCCTGAATTTCATCATCGCCGAGGTCGTCAGGCACCACGAGCTCATCGCCAGCAACCGGGCGGCCGCCCGCGCTACGTGAGCCTGCCGAGGAACGCGAGCACCCGCTCGGTGAGCAGCCCGGCGGCGGCCCGGTCGTAGGAAGCCAGACCCGGGTCGGCGAAGTTGTGCCGGTCGCCGGGATAGAGGAACAGCTCCGCGTCCGCGGTCGACCCCACAAGGGCCCGCGCCGCGTCGAGGTCGCCCTCACCGGCGAAGATCTCGTCGGCCTCCATCCCGTGCACCTGCACCGGCACCCCCTGCGGCCACGCGTCGCCGAACTCCGTGACCGGCACGCACGCCTCGATCAGCACCGCCCCCTTCGCGCCCGCGCGCGTCTGCGCGAGGCTCTGGGCCGGCAGCACCCCCAGCGAGAACCCCACGTAGACCAGCTCGGCAGGCAGGTCGAGCGCGGCGGCCCTGCCACGCTCGACGATCGTGCCGAAGCCTGCCTTCTGCGCGTACGCCACGCCGTCTTCCAGTGCGCCGAAGACCTGCCCTTCGAACAGGTCGGGCGTGTGAACGGTGTGACCCGCCGCCCGCAGTGTGCCGGCGAACCCGCGTACGCCGTCCGTCAGCCCGTGTGCGTGGTGGAACAGCAGCACCTCGGCCACGCCAGACCCCCAATCATCGATAAGGTTTTCGAGTATCGCAGGTCTCGCGCGGCGATGCCACCCCGATCAGACCAGTGCCACCTTGACTTGACGGGGGTCGTCGACGCCCAGCGGGATGGCGAAGACGGCCGTGCGGTCGCGCGCCCCGTACACCACGAAGCGGATGCCGTCCTCGTCCCACGTCTCCTGGACGTCCGAGGTGAGCTGAGCGGACGCCGAGCAGAACGCGGGACTGCGGCGCAGCAGGTGCAGGGACGCCTCGAGCGGCACCCCGTCCGGCGGCGGCGCGGCCGCCAGGCGCACCAGGCGGCGGCGCAGCGGCGTGAGCCAGTAGCCGTCGAGCTCCGACGACAACGCCAGCAGCGCCAGCACCTCCACGGCGACGACCACGGCGACCACGGCGGTCGGGAGCGTGCCCGAAGGGGCGAGCGCCGCGAGCACGGCGGCGGCCAGCAGCAGCGCGGCGCGGGCGAAGGAGCGCACGTCCACCGGGCGCGAGTGCGTGCCGAGGCAGCCGCAGGACGCGGTGGGCGCGGCGGTGTGCGCGTATCCGAGGTAGGCCAGGAACCCGGCCGAGAGCAGCGCCGCCGCGCCCGCGTTCCACGGGTGCGCGGACGGCACCAGCAGCCCGGCCGCCACCGCCAGCTCGACCGTACCGACCAGCCGCAGCGCGGGGACCGCGCGCGCCGGGCCGGTGAGCCGGGCCAGGGCCGTGCGCCCGGCCTGTGCCCGCATCCGCCGGCTGAGCAGCTTCAGCAGACCTGCCCAGAGGAGGAAGGTAGCGATCACGTACGGCTGCGACGCGGCGATCCCGTTCACGAACTGCCTCCTAGTGCGGGGAGAAGACCGTGGCGATGTCCACTTCGTTGGTGTCCGGGCGCCATGCGCCCAGGATCTGCACGTGCTGGCTGACGCGCAGCAGTGACAGGTCCGTGGTCGGCGGCCCGTCGGAGCGGATGGCGACGGACGTGCCGGCCACGACGTGGCAGAGCACTTCCTGCCCGTTGTGATCGAGGTGGAGCGTCTGGTCCTTGATGTTCGTGATGTGGCCCTTGATGTTGACGATGTTCAGCCACACCGACTCGGCGGCCAGCACGCCGTCCGGCATGAGGACGCCTCTGGCGTACAGGCCGTCGCCCGGCTTGGCCGCGTCGAACCCGACCGGGCCGAGCTTCCACAGGCTGGTGCCGTTCACCACCCTGATCGTGTGCAGGACCATGTTCGAGCCCAGGACGAGCATGGTGTCGTCCTTGATCGAACGGATCCTGCCCTCGGCGAAGTCGGGGTCGGGCGCGCCCGGCTCGACCTTCTGCTTGGTGGGCGCGGTGGCGGCGAAGGCCGCCTCGGGGCCGAGCGAGCCCATCGCGGTCGCGGCGATGACGCTCGCGCCGCCACCGAGCACGGCCGACTTGAGCAGGTCTCTTCTGCTGCGCATGGACATCCCGCCCTTCAGGCCGTCGAGATCTCGACCGGCCGCAGGCCGGACGACAGGCTGGCGATCTGGCTGAAGGCGGCGGGCGTGAGGTCGATGAGCCGGTTGCTCGCGCAGGTCGAGCCGCAGCAGCTCCGCTCGCCGCAGAACAGGTCGGTCTGCGGGCCGCAGTCGGCGATCGCGGTGACGACGCTGCCGCCGCCGCACAGCGAGGTGATGCGGTGGCGGAAGCCGCACGTCCTGCGCGACAGGCTGACGCCGCAGCTGTCGGGACGGGTGATGGACCAGCACGCGTCGGAGGCGTTCGGCCAGGCGTGCTGCAGGTTTCCTGAGTTGCAGGTGCCGCAGGCCCCCTTGCCGGTGCTGCTGCACGGGCCCCAGGCGGTGCCGCAGCAGAACCAGGAGACCTCTCCTTGGACGGGTCCGAGTAAGTCGGCGGGCGGGTCGGTGGCCTTGCTTCGCGCCATGCGCGTCCTCCTTGGGTGCGCTCGTTGACGGTTTCTGCGAGGGGTTGAAGGTTTCCGACTCGATCTATGAGTACCATGTAAGGATTTTTCGTCAATGCCTTGTTTTTCGGTGATTTTCGAGGTTTGCGGGATTTAAGTGACTTAAGTGATTACGTACCGGTCCGGCGCAGCAACGCACCCCGGCGGAAGCCGGCCCGAGGGTGACGCACATCGGCTGGGTGCGGCCGCGGGGGTGGCGCGCTTGGGCGGGTGCGCTCTCGGGGCGACGCCTGGTGGAGGTCGACTCCGCGGGTGATGTGCTTCGGTGGGGTGCGGTCTCGGGGCGGCTGTGGTGGTCGGTTTCGCGGGTGGCGTGCTTTGGCTGGGAGCGGCTGTGGGGGCGGTGGGGCGCAGCAGGGGCGGCCCGGCGGCGTGTCGCGGCTGGGGCCGGTTCGGGCGCGTGCCGCAGGAGCGCGCAGGAGCGGGGTTTGGCTCTGGGGTGGCGAGTCGCGGCAGAGGAGCTGCGCTGTGACGCGGCCCGGGGCGGGGTCGGCCCGTCGGCGTGGCGCATCGGGGGCCCGGGGCGTGCTGCGCCGGGATGGCTTGGGGCGGTGGTGCGCCATCGCACCCCGGACGCAGGGCGCGACGGTGACGGCGGCGCCCGCCCCGAGCGCGCGCGTCGCCGTCACCGTCGCAGGAGCAGGACCGCCGTCCTCGTGGGCGGGCGCAGTCCCGGTCCGAGGGCGAGGTTCCCGTCCGAAGGCGTGGTCCCTGTCCGAGAGCCGCTGTCCCCGGTGCAAGGGGTGTCCTCGTCCGAGGGCCGTTGCCCCGGTGTGAGGGGTGTTCTCGTCCGACGGTGTCGTTCCTGTCCGAGGGTGTGTCGTTGCTGGCCGAGGGTCTCTGGCCCGGCCCAGGGGCATCGGCCGCATGTGAAGGTCGTTTGCCCCGGCTGAGGGGCGCAGGCTTTGTCCGCTTTCGGTCAGGGGTCAGGCCGCGTCGGCGCGTTCGGCGGCGCGGTAGACGGCCATCGCCTCGTCGCCGAAGAAGGGCCCGAACATGAAGCCCGGCGCGAAGTTATAGGTGAAGCTGTTCACGGAGTTCAGCGAGCCGAGCCCGGTGGCGGGGTCGAAGTTCACAAACCACGGCCCGCCGCTGGAGCCGCCGGTCATGTTGCAGCGCAAGCCTTGGTCCTGCGTCATGACCGTGTCGTCGAACGCCCGCCCGCTGCAGTAGATCAGCCGCGACCCGTCGAACGGTTCCGCCGCCGGGTAGCCGAAGGAGAACATCTGCTGCCTCCTGGCCTGGTTGAACGCCACGCCCTGCCCGCCGACGACGTCGGTCAGCGTCTGCCCGTTGAGCGGCGCCACCACGACGGCGGCCATGTCGAAGTTGATGTCCTCGCGGGCGTTCCACTGCTGGGTGGTGAACATCCTGGTGCCGACCCAGGTGCCGAACGGCCGCCGGCCGTTGTCGAAGGCGGGCACGAAGACCCAGTTGCGGTGGGCGGCGCCGTTGAGCTTGACGCAGTGGCCGGCGGTGATGACGACGCTCTCGTTCGCGCTGGTCACGGCGGTGCCGGAGCAGGAGGCGTTGCGTCCGTCGGCGGTGGTGAAGAAGACCCGGCCGGTGGTGCGCACGACGGCCCCGCCATCGGTCCACCGCAGGCCGGGGCTGTTGTTGACGGCGCTGCCTTGCCGGTTGCCGTTGCCCTGGCCGCCGTTCCCCTGGCCGCTGTTGCCCTGGTTGCCGCTGCCTGGGTTGCCGTTGCCCTGGCCGCTGTTGCCCTGGTTGCCGGTGCCGCGGTTGCCGTTGCCCTGGCCGCCGTTTCCGTAATGGCCCTGGCCGCCGTGGAACGACCAGGTCGTGCTGCGGCTCCCGGCGGAGCCGCTCGTGGGCCGCGCGGACCATGGGTTGCCCCGCGACGGCCCGCGCCACTGGTTGCGCCGGGGGGCGGGGGCGTTGAGCGGCTTGGCCGCGAGCATGCGGTCGGCGGTCCAGTACTGCGAGACGGTCCTGCGCTCCGACGAGGAATCCGTGGCGGTCCACGTGGCGGGCCGCCGGAAGTCCGGCCCGCCGGCGGCGTTCGCGGTGCCCATGGGGGCCAGGGCGCCCGCGAGGGCGAGCGCGGCGGCGGCGAGCAGGGCGACTCTGCGGTGCATTACGTACCTCCCGAAACCCGGTAACTGCCGTAGGGAGGTACGTACGGTGCGAACGATGTTCCTCAACGCCTGCCCAAATGGATATACCGACATAACGGGACGAAGGTGACGCTTCGCGCAGGGTGTCATATGGCACGCATAGGCCGAGCCACTAATTTCTTTTTACGGAAAAGCCATTCGCGCTTGGCGCTTTTCACCGATTCTTTCCTGGTACGGGATATTCGGCTGCGGCGTGGCGTTGTCATTCGGCTCGCGGCAACTGTAAGCATCGTACCGGTCTGGCGACCATGGGTCGTATTCCGAAAGGAACGGTAAATGCTCACCCCAATGAGAAAAATGGCGAGACCGGCGGTGCACGGGCTGCTCGCGATGGCGCTTGCGGTCACCATGGCACCTGCGGCGAGCGCGGATAACCGCGGCGACCGCCACCTGCGCAAGCTCAAGGGCATCCACAGCGACAAGGGCTTCCACACCGGCAGGACCGACGAGGACGGCGGCCGTAACTGCCGGCCGCGCACGTTCTGGCGGATCCACAAGCTCTCGCCGCGCAACTTCTTCGTGCCCCGCACCCGCTTCATCGACGGCCCCGGCGGCTCGATGACGGTGTCGGTCACCCGCGAGCACGAGGTCCTCGCCTTCCTCGAGGCCGAGAACGAGAAGACCAAGACGCTGGAGAAGACCTTTACGCACGACAACGACTCCACTCCCGACACCAAGTCGGTGGTGGAGAGCCTGCGCCGGCTCGGCCTGCCGCACCTGGAAGAGCGGCACATGGTCTTCACCGGGCACGAGTACACGCGGGAGATCACGCCGGGCAAGTACGGCAACATGTGGTACCGCGTCTTCGGTTACCGCATCGGCTGGTCGGCCTGGAACGTGCTCGGCTCCTGCGAGCGCCACAGGGTCGCCACCGGCATCGCGAACGTGCCGTCCCGCGTGGAGGGCTGGCGCTACTGGGAGACCAAGCACCCGACGTTCAAGGGCCGCAAGCTCTCCAACAAGTAGCCGGATTTCGCAGGTCAGGGTACTGGCCACGTCTGGCGGGTATGAGGGCTTCAGTCCGGCACCGCCGGACGCAGAGTCGTCCGGTGTGCCGAACCCCGCGGTTTCACAAGGGGGAACGATGGCCACACAGCCTTATCTCGGATTCAGAGCCTTCCTACTGCCGTTCGCGCCCAAGCCCATGCCCGACGGGGCGGACACGTACGAACGGGCCCGGCGACGCCGGCGGCGCCGCCGCTGAACCGCCGGAGGACCGTCAGGAGATGTGAGGGTGTGTGAAACCCTCACATCTCATCTTTTTTCCAGGCGCATTCGTCCGGGCCCGAGCCTCGCCACCAGCGGCGATAAGGCCCTTATCAGGGGCTGCGAACGGCCGCGATCTCCTGCTTAGCCGGTGTTTACGGAGGAACGCGCACGCTTGTGTCATCGGGACCTGAGGAGATGACATGAGCGCGAACGAGCCGAGCGAGCCCCGCACCGACGGCTGGAGCCAGTTCGGTGCGACCCCACCGTCGGCCGGAGGGTTCACCCGGCCGCTCCCCTCGATGCCGCCGCCGCCACCGCCCGCGCCCAAGCACGCGTTCACGTTGACCCGCAAGGCGATCGCCGGGCTGGCGCTGGCCGCCGTCGCGGCGCTGGGGGCCGCCGCGGTGGGCGGCGGGGCCGTGGGGGCGGCCCTGGCCGGAGGCGGCGCCCCGGCCTCGGCGGCGACCGCCACGCCGAGCTCGCCGAGCCCGGTCTTCCGCACCGCCTCGGACAAGTACACGGTGGCCGAGGTGGCGGCGAAGGTACAGCCGTCGGTGGTCATGATCCAGGGCCGTACGAGCGAGGGCTCCGGCGTGATCCTGTCGGCCGACGGGCTGATCCTCACCAACAACCACGTGGTGTCCGGGCAGGACAGCGGGCTGACGGTGAAGTTCAACGACGGCAAGACGGCCAAGGCCACGGTCGTCGGCACCGACCCGGCCACCGACCTCGCCGTGATCAGGGCGCAGGACGTCTCCGGCCTCGCCGCGATCGCCCTGGGCGACAGCGACCAGCTCAAGGTGGGCGACGACGTGCTGGCCATCGGCAGCCCGCTGGGCCTGGACGGCACCGTGACCTCGGGGATCGTCAGCGCGCTCGACCGCACGGTGACGGCCGGCAGCGGCCCGCGCGACCAGCAGCTCCCGCCGGGCTGGGGCGGGCGGGGGCAGGCCGAGGAGGTCACCACGCTCGGCGGCATGATCCAGACCGACGCCGCCATCAACCCCGGCAACTCCGGCGGCGCCCTGGTCAACGCGGCCGGCGAGCTGGTCGGCATCAACAGCGCGATCGCCCCTGACGGCGTCAACCTGGGCTTCGCGATCCCGGTGAACACCGCCAAGTACGTCTCCGAGCAGCTCGTCAAGAACGGCAAGGTGACCCACGTCTACCTGGGCGTGAGCGTTACCGATGCGACCGGCGACGTGCCGGGAGCGCTCATCCGCGACGTGACGGAGGGCAGCCCGGCCGACAAGGCGGGGCTGAAGGAGGGCGACCTCATCACCAAGATCGGCGACACTCCGGTGCAGGGCGGCGACACGGTGGTCGGTCAGGTGCGCGGGTTCAAGGTCGGCCAGCAGGTGCAGATCACCTACCAGCGCGACGGCAAGGAGTCCACGGTGACCGTCACCATGGAGGAGCAGAAGAACTGACGTTATAGAGAATTCCGATCGCCCTTTGCTTCGGCAGGGGGCGATCGCGTTTGGTGCGTCTTTCTCCACTTAGTGCGATCGGGGGCGGGAGATACGCGGGCGGGCGTGAATTAGGCCCTCCTCGATCGGCGTAACTCGGGTTACATTCACGTTAATTTGCCCTCTCTTATCCACCCGAGTAGACCGAAGGAGAGAGGCGTGAGAGCGAGAACCATGATCGCGGTGCTGTCCGCCGCGGCGATGATCGTGCCGTTCGGCGCGCACTCGGCGGCGCAGGCCGGCGCGGCGGCCCCACCGCCGGACGACCAGTTCCAGAAGGTGACGCTCAACGACCATCCGGGCGAGCCCATGGACCTCGCGGTCTTACCCGACAACCGGGTGCTGCACACGACCAGGCGGGGCGAGGTCTGGTTACACGACCCGAAGACCGGGCTCAACACCCTCGCCGCCAAGCTCGACGTGTACCAGCACGACGAGGAGGGGTTGCAGAGCATCGCACTCAGCCCGGGCTTCGGGAAAGGCTCCAAGAAGGACGACTGGGTCTATCTCTACTACTCGCCTCCGCTCGACACCCCCGTCGACGACCCCGCCACTCCCGACGTCAACGAGGGCGACGCGCCCATCACCGGCACCCCCGACGACTTCGCCCCGTTCAAGGGCCTGATCCGGCTGTCCCGCTTCCGCTTCACCGGATCCACCATCGACCTGCGCACCGAGCAGCGCATCCTGGACGTGCCGGTGGACCGCGGCATCTGCTGCCACGTCGGCGGCGACATCGTCTTCGACGCCGCGGGCAACCTCTACCTGTCCACCGGCGACGACACCAACCCGTTCTCCTCCGACGGCTTCACGCCCATCGACGAGCGGCCGGACCGCAACCCCGCGTTCGACGCCCAGCGCAGCGCGGGCAACACCAACGACCTGCGCGGCAAGATCCTGCGCATCAAGCCCAAGGAGAACGGCGGCGGCTACACCATCCCCAAGGGCAACCTGTTCCGGCCCGGCACGAAGGGCACCAGGCCCGAGATCTACGCGATGGGGCTGCGCAACCCGTTCAGAATCGAGCTGAACAAGCGGACCGGCGAGCTGTACGTCGGCGACTACTCGCCCGACCAGCAGCAGGCGGACCCGAAGCGCGGCCCGGCGGGCACCGGTAAGTGGACGATCGTCCGCAAGCCCGGCAACTACGGCTGGCCGTACTGCGCCACGGCCGAGCTGCCGTACGTGGACTACGACTTCGCCACCGGCGAGTCGGGCGAGCCGTTCGACTGCAAGGCGCCGATCAACGACTCGCCGAACAACACCGGCCTGCGCGAGCTGCCCCCGGTCGTCCAGCCCGACGTGTGGTACTCGTACGGGCTGTCGCCGGAGTTCCCCGAGCTGGGCACCGGCGGTATCGGGCCGATGGGCGGGCCGGCGTACGACATCCGCACCGCCGACACCAAGGGCCGCGACTCGGTGGCCTGGCCGAAGTATTACGACGGCGTGCCGCTGCTGTACGAGTGGACCCGCGACTACGTCAAGGCGATGCACCCGGACGGCCGCATCGAGGACGTGCTGCCGTCGTTCGTCTTCGACAACCCGATGGACATGGAGTTCGGCCCGGACGGCGCGCTGTACGTGCTGGAGTACGGCGACGGCTACTTCAACGAGAACCCGGAGGCGCAACTCGCCCGCATCGACTACATCGGCCGCACCGGCAACCACACGCCGATCCCCGTGGCCGCCGCGTCGGTGACGGACGGGCTCGCGCCGCTCACCGTCGACTTCACCAGCACGGGCACCAGCGACCCCGACGGCGACCGGCTCAGTTACGCCTGGGACTTCGACGCCGACGGCAAGGTGGACTCGCGCAGCCCGTCGGCGTCGTACACGTTCACGGAGAACGGCCTGTACAACGCCACGCTCAAGGTCACCGACGCCAAGGGACGGTCGGCCTCGACGTCCGTGCGGATCGTGGTGGGCAACGCGGCCCCGGTGGTCGAGCTGGTCAAGCCGGTGGACGGCGATGAGTTCAGCTTCGGCGACGTGGTCGAGTTCGAGGTGCGCGTCACCGACGACCAGCCGGTCGACTGCGCCAACGTCACCGTGGACTACATCCTCGGCCACGACGACCACGGCCACCCGCAGACCACGGCCCGCGGCTGCACGGGGTCGATCCAGACCACCGAGCCGAGCGGGCACGACCCGGAGAACGACAACCTCTCCGGCGTCTTCGTCGCCACCTACACCGACCCGGGCACCGGCGGGCTCCCGCCGCTGACCGGCAGCGACCAGGTCGTGCTCCAGCCCACGAAGTAGGCGGACTCAGGAGGACCACTATGTGTTACGGCTACAGCCCCAGCAGACGTGCGCTGCTGGCCGCCGGGTTGGGACTGGGCGCGGCGGCGGTGGCCGCCGGGTCGCCCGCCGCCGCGGCGGCCGTCCACCCGCCCCACCCGCCCGGGCAGCCGGTGCCGCCCGGCAAGATCAGCATCCAGCTCTACACGCTCCGCGACGACCTGAGCAAGGACTACGACGCCACCCTCCGCTACGTGGCCAAGGCCGGATATCCGAGGGTGGAGCTGGCGCTCGGCTACTTCGGCCGCACCGCGCGGGAGCTGCGCCGCTTCCTCGACGGGCTCGGCCTGCGCGCCACGTCCAGCCACGAGGACATCAGCCCCGACGACGCCGCGCTCCAGACGAAGATCGAGAACGCGCTGACGCTCGGCCACAAGTACATCGTCGTGCCCTACCTCGCCTCCGACAGCCTCGACCAGTGGAAGGCGTGGGCCGAGCGGATGAACGTCGAGGCCGAGGCCGCCCGCAAGGCCGGGCTGCGCTACGGCTACCACAACCACGCCCACGAGTTCACCACCGACCTCGGCAACGGGGTCACCCCGTGGGACGTGCTCACCTCCGAGCTGGACCCGCGCCTGGTGCACCTGGAGATCGACATCTACTGGGCGGTCACCGGCGGCGTCGGGCGCGGGGTGAGCGACCCGGTGCAGTTCGCGATCGACGTGATCCGCAGGGCGCCACAGCGCGTGCTGCAGTACCACGTCAAGGACCGGCATCTCGACGGCGACATGGCCGACCTGGGGACGGGGACGATCGACTTCCGCCGGGTGTTCCGCGCGCACCGGGTCGAGGAGTACATCGTGGAGAACGACACCCCGGACGTGACGCCGCAGCATACGGCGGAGGTCGGCTACCGGTACCTGCGCAAGCTGCGGTACTGACCTCGCGCGACCGCGGCGGGCGCCTGCGGCGTGCGGGGCGCCCGTCCGCGGGGGCGGTGCGCGGTCAAAAGTTCGTACGGATCTTTGCGACACGCGCGGATGAAACGGTCATTACCGTCTTAGTGGGCACTTCTCTGGCACAGCAGTACCAGGGGGGTGACCATGTATCGCATTCTCGCCGTGTCGGCTCTGGCGGGCCTGGCCGTCGTGCCCGGCCCCGCCGCCCTCGCCGCGCCCGCCGTGCCGCCCGCCGTGCCGCCCCACGTGGACACCATCGCCCACCGGGGCGGCATGGCGAAGGCTCCGGAGAACACGATCGCGGCCTGCGCCCTGGCCAGGAGGCAGGGCGCGGACGTGTGCGAGTTCGACGTCCAGCAGACCAAGGACGGCAAGCTCGTGCTGATGCACGACGAGACGCTCGACCGGACCACCAACGTCGAGAAGCTCTTCCCGGAGCGGGCGCCGTGGCGGGTGTCGGACTTCACGCTCGAGGAGATCCAGCGGCTCGACGCCGGCTCCTGGTTCTCCCCGCGCTTCAGGGGCGAGGGCGTGCCGACGCTCGCGCAGGCCCTGCGTGCGATGAGCGGCACCGGCACCCGGCTGCTGCTGGAGATCAAGCACCCACCGGACCGGCCGGACATCGACCGCAGGGTGGCCGCCGAACTGCTGGAGATGCGCGACCTGTGGGGCGGCCGGCTCGCCGTGCAGGCGTTCGGCTGGCAGTCGATGCGAGTGCTGCACGCCATGGTGCCGGGACTGCCGATCGCGCTGCTCGGCCGGCCGCACGAGGCCCGCCTGGGCGAGCTGGCCCGCTACGCCGACGCGCTCACGCTGGCGCACAAGCGGCTCACCCCTCGATACGTCGAGAAGGTCCACGAACGCGGCATGCGGGTCTACACCTGGACCGCCGACAAGCCCGCCGTGCTGCGCAAACTGATCTCGTACGGGGTGGACGGCATCATGACCAACCGCCCCAAACGGCTCACCACCGTCAAGCGCGCGCTGCACTGACCCCGCCATCGTCCGGCCGGCGGCACCCCCCGAAGCGGGCGCTACACCGTGCTCGCCGCCCCCGCCTCGCCCGCCGGCGCCGCGAGCGTCCACGGGTGGCCGGGCGCGGCGTGCGCAGGCTGGTGGCGCCGCCGGCACGCGACCTCGACGGCTTCCCCGGCTGTTTCCAGGGCATGGCCGCACTGGAACGCGCCGTGCGCGAGTCCGGGGTGGAGTGGACGATCCTGCGCCCGAACAACTTCAACCAGAACTTCTCCGACCCGCAGGTCTGGCTGGGCGCGCTGCTCAAGGGGCGGCTCGCGCTGGCGCTCGGGGACATGCCGGAGCCGTTCATCGACGCGGAGGACATCGCCGAGGTGTCGGGGCGGTCCATCGCGTACGAGACGGTGACGTCTGAGCGGTACCGCGAGGAGCTGCCGGCGGAGGGAGCGCCGGAAGAGGCGGCGGAAGAGCTGAATGCGCTGGCCGGGATGCGCGCGGGCCCGTACACCGAGCCGCGCGACGGGGTGCGGCGGGCGCTCGGCCGCGATCCGATCGATTTCGGCGACTACGTCGCGCGTACGGTATCAGCCTGGCGCTGAGAGGCCGGTCGACCCGGACGTCGTTGGCCGGGTCCAGCCGGAGGGAAGCGGCTCGTCAGATCAAGCCGAGGGCGAGCATGGCGTCGGCGACGCGGCGGAAGCCGTCGATGTTCGCGCCCGCGACGTAGTTGCCCGGCAGGCCGTACTCGTCGGCGGTGGCCAGGCAGCGGTCGTGGATGTCGCGCATGATCTCCTGCAGCCGCTGCTCGGAGAACTCGAACGTCCAGGAGTCGCGGCTGGCGTTCTGCTGCATCTCCAGGGCGCTGGTCGCGACGCCGCCCGCGTTGGCGGCCTTGCCGGGCCCGTACGCGATGCCCGCCTCCTGGAACACCTTGATGCCTTCGGGCGTGGTCGGCATGTTGGCGCCCTCGCCGACCGCGATGAGGCCGTTGGCGACCATCGTGGCGGCGTCCTGGCCGGTGATCTCGTTTTGGGTGGCGGACGGCATCGCCACCTGGCCGGGCACCTCCCAGACGGTGCGGCCGGGCACGAACGTGGCGTGGGGACGGCGCTGGGCGTACACGTCGAGCCTGGCCCGCTCCACCTGCTTGATCTGCTTGAGCAGGGCGAGGTCGATGCCCTTCTCGTCGAGCACGTAACCGGAGGAGTCGGAGCAGGCCACGACGACGCCGCCGAGCTGCTCGACCTTCTCGATGGTGTAGATGGCGACGTTGCCCGAGCCGGACACCACGACCCGCTTGCCGTCGAACGAGGTGCCGCGCGCCTTCAGCATCTCCTGGACGAAGAAGGCGCAGCCGTAGCCGGTGGCCTCGGTGCGGACCTGCGCGCCGCCGTACGCCAGGCCCTTGCCGGTGATGACGCCGGACTCGTAGCGGTTGGTGATGCGCTTGTACTGGCCGAACAGGTAGCCGATCTCCCGGCCGCCGACGCCGGTGTCGCCGGCGGGCACGTCGGTGTACTCGCCGATGTGCCGGTAGAGCTCGGTCATGAAGCTCTGGCAGAACCGCATGACCTCGCCGTCGGAGCGGCCCTTGGGGTCGAAGTCGGAGCCGCCCTTGCCGCCCCCGATGGGCAGGCCGGTGAGGCTGTTTTTGAAGATCTGCTCGAAGCCGAGGAACTTGACGATCCCGAGGTAGACCGACGGGTGGAAGCGCAGGCCGCCCTTGTACGGGCCGAGCGCGCTGTTGAACTCCACCCGGAAGCCCCGGTTGATGTGCACCTCGCCCTTGTCGTCCGTCCACGGGACGCGGAAGATGATCTGCCGCTCGGGCTCGCAGATACGCTCGATGATCTTCGATTCGGCGTACTCGGGGTGCTTGCCGAGCACCGGGCCGATGCTGTCGAGGACTTCGCGCACCGCCTGGTGGAACTCGATCTCGCCGGGGTTGCGGCGCAGCACGTTGTCATAGATCGACGACAACTTCTCGTGCAACACGTACTCCAAGCTCAGAGGGGTAGTGGCGGAACCTCACTGTACGTGGATCCGGGTTGTGAGGATTACGCGGGGCCTCCGGGCTCGGGCCGCGGCGGACGGGCAGGGCGAGCCGCCGGTCCGGTGCGTACGACGATCGAAGGGACGAGGTGCGACGCCCCCCAGCACCCCTCACCGCGCCCGCGGGAAGACGGGGTGCCGGGTGGGCTCACAGGCTGACCTGGTAGCGGTACATCCAGGCCAGCGACTCCTGGCCGGCGCTCTTCTTGATGAAGATCGGCATCAGCAGGTCGCGGAAGACCCTGGCGATCGGCCCGGCGGCCTTGCTGTTGCTGATCGTCCTGGAGTACGCCACCACGCGCTCCGCCCGCGGCCGGCGTTCCGACTCGAAGCGCGTGAACGCCTCCTCGTGGTCGCGGCTCTCGCGCAGGCAGCGGGCCAGCACGATCGCGTCCTCGATGGCCAGCGAGGCGCCCTGGCCGGAGCTGGGCGAGGTGGCGTGCGCGGCGTCGCCGGTCAGCAGCACCCGGCCGCGGTGCCAGGTCGGCAGCTCGGGCAGGTCGTAGATGGGCAGCCCCTGGCCGATGTCGCTGCGCCTGATGAGGTCGGCGGAGGCGTTCGCGTCGCGCTTGAAGGCGTCGACCAGCACCGGCTTCCAGTCGGCCGGCACGTCGCCGAGCTTGCGCGGCAGGTTCGCGAACCACCAGGTCTCGCCGGACGCCGCCACCGTGTAGCCGAAGAAGGCGCGCTTGCCGAACACCATGTGGTACGTGCCGGGCTCCCCGGTGAGGCCGGACTCGGCGACGATGCCGCCGAAGCCGTACAGGCCGCTGTAGCGCGGGGGCGGGGCCTGCGGGTCGAGCACCGTGCGGGTGCGCGAGTGCACGCCGTCGCAGGCGATGAGCAGGTCGCCGGTGGCGCTCGTGCCGTCCGCGAACACCGCCGTCACCGAGTCCGGCTTCTCGTCGTAGAACGTCAGGCGCTTGCCGTACGTGATGGGGATGCCGCGCCGCTCGGCCTCGTCGCGCACGATCCGGTAGAGGTCGGAGCGCAAGATCGTGTGACTGACGGTGCCGTCGTCCAGCTCGAGCCCGTTGGCCACCTCGCCGAGCCGCTTGCCGGTGCCGCTCCACATCACCATGCGCGGCGTGGGGATGCCGGCCTTGAGCACGTCCCCGTGGGCGTCGAGCACGCGCAGCGCGGCCAGGCCGTTGGAGGCCACGTTGAGGAAGGAGCCGACGTCGTCGGCGCCGCGCGCGTACGCCTCGTAGATCTCGGCCTCGATGCCCACCTCGCGCAGCGCCATCGCGGTCACGGGTCCTGCGATGCCACAACCTATGATCAAAGCCTTCATGGTGATAACCTTTCGTTCGACCGAACGAAATAATAGGCAAGGGCGGCGAACGGTGTCGAGAGATATTTCGGAGCGGCGAAAGAACCTGCTGGAGGCGCTCACCACGGCCGGACGCGAGCAGAGCAACGCGGCGGTGATGTACCACAGCGCGCTCGGCGAGCGGCTCGGGCTCGGCATGACCGAGGAGAAGACGCTCGACCTGCTGCAGCGCCTCGGACCGCTCACCGCGGGGGAGATCGGCCAGCACACCGGCCTCGCGCCCGCCACCGTCAGCGGGCTCATCGACCGGCTTGAGGCCAAGCAGCTCGCCCGGCGCGTACGCGACACCAAGGACCGCCGCCGGGTCATCGTGGAGATCGACCACGCCCGGCTGGCCGGCTTCGCCGAGCTGTTCGAACCGTTCGTGAGCCGGCTCGCCGAGGTCTACGACCGGTACACCGACGACGAGCTCGAGCTCATCCTCGACTGGGTCACCCGCGCCACCGCCGCCCAGCGCGCCGCCATCCAGGAGCTGACGGGGGAGTGACGCCCGCCGCGCCCTCTACGCCCCCGCCACGCCCGAATCGCCCTCCGCGCTCGCCTGCGCCCGCCGCCGATCGTGCAGCGGGCGATCCGCGTCTTGCCGGGTGCGAGCCGGCGGACGGCTCCGCCGCTTCCGCGAGATCGTCGCCCATCCGCTCAGGGGCGAGGCGCAGCAGGTCGAGCCCGTACAGGCAGGGATCGGAGTGGAGCACCCAGCGTCACCTCGCTCATCCGCTCGGGACCGGACAGGCGTGACGGGTCGTCCGCGCCGCTCTCGCCGACCGGCGCCCGCCAGGAGCCCTGCCAGCGCACCACGGGCAGCGCTTCGACGCTCCCGGCCAATTCCTTCGCCTTGGGCGGCCGCTCGGGTGGCGGCTCGGCCGCGCACGCGCCGGTGGCGGTCAGCACCCCCGGCAGCGCGGCGACCGCCGGCGCACGTACGAGCCTGTGCCGCGTCCCCGAGACCGCGGCAGTCAGCCTAGGCGGTCACGCCACGCGAACCCCACGGGCCGCGTACCGGCAGAAGGAGGCGCGTGCCCCGCCGCAAGCCCCTGAGAGCGGCGGGGCACGCGCCCCGGTCCGGCGGCGCGCCCGAATCGGTGGGCGCGCCCTGGTCTGTGGCCCGGCCTGCGCAGGCCGGGCGGATCGGCCGGCCGGAAGACGGCCGGTGGCTGGGCCGGCTGGTCAGTGCCGGTCGGTAGTCAGGGCCGGCCGGTAGTCAGGGCCGGCCGGTAGTCAGGGCCGGCCGGTAATCAGGACCGGCCGGTGGTCGGAACCGGCCGGCCAGGGCCGGCCGCCGGTCAGGACTGGCCGCCGGCGGCCTGACCGGCGACCCGCTTGATCGACTCGACGGCGAGCTCGGGCTGGTCGACGTAGATGTAGTGCTCGCTCTTGTCGGCCACGATCAGCTTGCTGTTGCTGGACAGGCCGAGCCACTTGCGCTGGCCGGCGGTCCAGGCCTGCTCCAGCTTCTGCCCGTACGTGGGGATCGCCGCGAGGTACTCCTTGCCGTGCTTGAGGACCTCGACCGGGATGTCACCGGCGGAGCCGACCGGGCCGTCGGGCATGCTCAGCAGCTCCGGGTTCTGCCCCTTGAAGATCGCGAGGTTCTGGGCGCGCAGCTCGCCGGCCGGGCCCTTGGCGTTCGCGGGGATCGACTTCTCCATGTCGCTGAGCATGGTGGACGGGGTGGCGTCCATGAGGACGACGCCCTTGACCCGGTCGGTGTGCTCGGGGGCGTAGCGGGCGGCGAGCAGGCCGCCGAGCGAGTGGCCGGCCAGCACCACCGGGTGGTCGCCCGCGGCCTTGTCGAGCACCGCGGTCAGCACCTCGCCCGCGCTGTCGAAGGTCTGCGGGCCCTTGGGTTTGTCGCTGGCGCCCTCGCCGGGGCGGTCGTACGAGCAGACCCGGTACTCGGCGCTCAGCGTCTTCTGCAGGGAGGCCAGCTTGTCCAGGCCGTCACCCGCGCCGGCCATCAGCATGATCACCGGCTGGTCCTTGCCTGCCTCGCCGGAGCAGGACACGTTCACCTTCACACCCGCCACGTCGATCTTCTGCGTCCCGGTGATCAGCTGCTCCTCGGGCTTCGGGGACGTGGTCACCAACGAGTCGAGCTTGTCCAGCTTGTCGAGTTCGTCAAGCTTGTCGAGCTCGTCGGGGTTGCAACCGGCGGCCGCCATGCCGAGCAGGGCCACGGCGACGGCGGTCACGGCGGTCTTCTTGAAGGTGCGGAACATGGTGTCCTCCAGGGGCTTAAAGGAACGTCCTCGGCGTTACGTCCGTTACGCTACGGAATCGAGCACCCCTGAAGCGTCACCACACAGTGGACAATCGCCAGTAGCTCGCTAGGGGGACAAGTCACCACGACTTCGCTCCGAGTTGGGCATGCCACCCCCCGCAACCGCTAGGCTCGCCGGGTGATGGATCTTCGACGCATCGGGGAGGTCTGGCGGCGGAGCGACGTCACAGTACGGGACCTCCCCCTCGCGCTCCTGCTGGTCGTCCTCTCGCTGGTGCCCGAGTTCCAGAACAGCGGTACCTCGCTCGGCCTGCTGCCCGACCGCCCCTTCGACGCCTTGGCGCTGCTGGTGATCGCGCTGGAGGCCCTGCCGCTCATCGTGCGGCGGCGCTACCCGGGCCTGTGCGTCACGCTGGTGGTGATCGGCTTCTCGCTCGACCAGGTCTTCGGTTACCACGCGGTGAGCAGCATGGCCCTGCCGCTCGCGCTCATCAACACCGGCGCCCACCTCGAACGCCGCAGGAAGCTCACCGCCGTCCTGCTCACGCTGGCGTACCTGGTGCTGATCTCCTGGCTCGAGGTGCTGGGCTCGAAGGAGACGCCGTCGGACCTGGTGGTGTTCTACGTGGCGCTCGTGGTCCTGTGGGGGGTCGGCTCCTGGGTGCGCTCCACCCGCGCCGCCGAGGCCGAACGCCGCCGCCGCATCGCCGAGGCCACCCGTACCGCCGAGCGCACCCGCATCGCCCGCGAGCTGCACGACGTCGTGACCCACCACGTCACCGCCATGGTCGTGCAGGCCGAGGCGGCGCGCTACCTCACCGCGGCCCCCGAGCGCCTCGACAGCGCGCTCGCCTCCGTCACCGAGACGGGCCGGCGCGCCATCTCCGACCTGCGCCACCTGCTCGACGTGCTCAACCCCGAGCACGAGGCGGACTTCACCGTGCCGTCGGCGAGCGACATCGGCGACCTGATCGAGCAGACCCGGCAGGCCGGGCAGCCGGTGGAGTTCGACGAAGAGGGCAAACCGTCCGAATCGGCGGGCAGTGCCGAGTTCGTCACCTATAGAGTCGTCCAGGAAGCTCTGACGAACGCCCTCAAGTACGCGCACGGCAGTAACACCGTTGTCCAGGTGCGCTATGGCGAGGAGGAGATCAGCGTGGCGGTCACCACCGACGGCTCCGGCTCCCGTGCCGCGGCCGTGGGAGGCAGCGGGCGCGGCCTGACCGGGCTCCGCGAACGCGTCGAAGCCCTCGGCGGCACGTTCACCGCCGAACCGCAGGCCGGCGGCGGCTTCGCCGTACGCGCCGTCATCCCCACAGGGAGCGGGTCGTGACCGCGCCGATCCGGGTCCTGGTCTGCGACGACCAGGCCCTCATCCGCACCGGGTTCGCCACCATCATCGACGCGCAGCCCGACATGGAGGTCGTCGGCGAGTGCGGCGACGGCCGCACCGCGGTCGAGATGGCCCGCAAGCTCCGCCCCGACCTCGTCGTCATGGACATCCGCATGCCGGTGCTCGACGGCATCGAGGCCACCCGCCTGCTCGCCGGAGCCGGCGTCGAAGACCCCATCAAGGTGCTCGTCGTCACCACCTTCAACCTCGACGAGTACGTCTACGAGGCGCTGCGCGCCGGCGCCAGCGGCTTCCTGCTCAAGGACGCCCCGCCGCCCCAGCTCCTGCACGGCATCCGTACGGTCGCCACCGGCGCCGCGCTGATCGACCCCGAGGTGACCCGGCAGCTCGTCGGCAAGTTCGCCGCCCGCATCCGGCCCGCCGGCGTCCAGCCCACCGAGCCCGCCCTGACGCCGCGCGAGCTGGAGGTGCTGCGCCTCATCGCCGACGGCCAGTCCAACAGCGAGATCGCCGCCACCCTGGTGATCAGCCAGGAGACCGTCAAGACCTACGTCTCCCGCATCCTCACCAAGCTCGACCTGCGCGACCGCGTCCAGGCCGTCGTCTACGCCTACCGCCACGGCCTCGCCACCTGACGCCCGCCCGCCCGCCGGTGACCGAGCCGGGTGATGAGCTAGGAAAGCGCATGTTTATAGTGCTTCCTGCCCTTTTTTCGACTCCTGCTGGGAGCGGCACTGGAAGGTCGTCACCGCATGCTCGTCTACCGGAACGCCGCGATCCGCACCGGTGTCGCCGGCGCGCCCGCCGCTCAGGCCATGGCCGTGGACGGCGAGCGGATCGTGGCCGTGGGCACCGAGGACGAGGTGCGCGCGGTGGCGGGCCCGGCGGCCGAGCCGGTGGACCTCGACGGTGCCGCCGTCCTGCCCGGGTTCTACGACGCCCACATCCACACCGCCCAGTACGCCAACAGCCGCACCGGCGTGGACCTGCGCGACGCGCGTTCCCTGGACGAGGCGCTGGCCAGGATCGCCGAGCACGCGGCCAGGCTGCGTCCCGGCGGGTGGCTGTTCGGCGGCCGGTGGGACAGCAACACGTGGGACCCGCCGGTCCAGCCCCACCGCCGCGCGCTCGACTCGATCTGCCCCGACCTGCCGGTGGCGCTGCCGAACGCGGACACCCACACCGTCTGGGCCAACACCGCCGCCCTGCGGCTGGCCGGCATCGACGCGAGCACCCCCGACCCGCCGGGCGGCGAAATCGTCAGGGACGCGGACGGCGAGCCCACCGGCATCCTGCGGGAGGCGGCGGCGGACCCGCTGCGCGCCCTGATGGTCTCCGGCGACCTGCGCGACCGCCTGCGCGCCGGCCAGGAGGAGCTGCTGGCGCTGGGCGTGACCAGCGTGCACGACATCGACGGCGAGGACTGCCGCGCCGCCTACCTGGAGCTGCGCGAGGCGGGTGAGCTGAAGATCCGGGTGCACAAGGCGATCCCGCTCGGCCACCTGGAGGCGGCCATCGCCGAGGGACGCAGGACCGGAGACGGCGACGACTGGATCCGTACGGGGCCGGTCAAGGTGTTCAGCGACGGCGCGCTCGGCTCGCACACCTGCCACATGCACCGGCCGTTCGCCGGCGACGAGGGCAACACCGGCATCGCGGTCACCCCGTACGAGGAGCTCGTCCGCATCTTCCGCACCGCGGCGGCGGCCGGGATCGCGGTGGCCACACACGCCATCGGCGACCGGGCGAACCGGCTGGTGCTGGACGCGTACGAGGAGATCGGACCGACCCCGGGCCTGCGGCATCGCATCGAGCACGCCCAGCATCTGCGCCCGCAGGACCTGGCGCGCATGGCCCGGCTGGGTGTCGTCGCCTCGATGCAGCCGGTGCACTGCACCAGCGACATCTCCCTGGTGGACGCGCTGCTCGGCGGGCACGACCTCGCCTCGTACGCCTGGCGCGGCATGCTGGACGCCGGCGTCGCGCTCGCGTTCGGCTCCGACGCGCCCGTGGAGAGCCCCGACCCGTTCGCCGCCCTGTACGCCGCGGTCACCCGCACCAGGCGGGACGGCACCCCCGAGGGCGGCTGGCAGCCCGAGCAGCGCCTCACGATGGCCGAGGCGATCACCGCCCACACGCTGGGCGCCGCGTACGCGGCCGGCGAGCAGGACCGCAAGGGCGTGCTCGCGCCCGGCATGCTGGCCGACTTCATCGCGGTCGACACCGACCCCTACCTGGAGGCGCCGGATGCGGTGCTGCGCGCCCAGGTGCTCACCACCGTCGTCGGCGGCGAGATCCGCTGGCGGCGTTCCTAAGGAGTGCTCTCAACCGTTGTCGCGTATCCCCCAAGGCGGAGCCTGGCTGCTCGCCTACTTCCTGCTCAGCAGCGTCGCCGAGGCGCTGCAGGCGGTCGCCGTCCTCTGGGCGTCGTACGAGCTGACCCACAACGCCACCGTCACCGGCGTGGTCAACGCCGCCGCGTACGTGCCGGGCATCGTGCTCGGGCTCGTGCTGCGCAAACGGGTGGACGGCGGGCACGCCTCCCGGCAGCTCGCCCTCACCAACTGGGCGCTGGCCGGCGGCTCGGCCGCCCTCGCGCTGGTGTACGCCGCCGGGTCGTCGCATGACGTGGTGCTGGGCGCGTTCATCGTCGCCCAGTGCGTGCTGAGCGTGGTCAAGGCGCTGAACAAGGCGTACGTCGGACGGGTGATCAGGCAGCGGTTCCCGTCGCCCGCGGGCATCAGGCTGCGCGAGCAGGTGACCTCGCTGGGGCTCGTCGGCGGGCTGGTCGGCGGTGGCGCGGCCGGTCTGGTGCTGGAGACGGGCGCCGCCGGGTGGTGCTTCGGCGGTGCGGCGCTGCTGTACGTGCTGAGCCTGGCCTCGGCCTGGCGGGTCGGTTCCCGGCCTGCCGCCGAGGAGCGCCCATCCGGCGAGGAGAGCCCCGCCGAGGGGCGATCCGCCGTTGAGGCCACCGCCGGCGCCGACGTGAAGGCCGATCCCGCGCCGGAGCCGGAGCAGGCGCGCGGATCGGGTCCCGAGGCGGAGCCGGGGCGCGGATCCGATCCCGCGCCGGACGCGGGCGCGGCGGGGCGGCTGCGGCTGATCCTGCTGTACTCGGTGCCGAGCAGCGGCTCGCTGCCGTTCATCTCGACGCTCACCGTCCCGCTGGCGCAGGCCGTCGCGCCCGGTTCGAGCACGCTGTACTCGATCCTCACCGTGGCGAGCACCTGCGGCGGCTTCCTGGCCGGGGCCGCGCTGTCCAGCGGCCGCATGTCCTCGCGCACGTTCCTGAACGCCGCGCTCGTCGCGGGCGGCGTGCTGTCGGCGGCGGTGGCCGCGACGCTGTGGCCGCCCGCCGTCGTGCTGGTCATGCTGGTGCTGAACATGGTGATGACCGGCCACGTCATGGCGATGCAGGTGCTGACCAACCAGGCGCCGCCCGAGGACCAGGTGGGCAGGTTCGCGGTGGTGCGCAACGCGGTCGCGGGCACGGCCAAGGCGGGCTTCTCGCTGCTCGCGGGCTGGCTGGTCGAGGCGGCGGGACTCACCGTGGCCTGGCTCTTCCTCGCGGTGGTGCTCGGCGTGTTCGGCGCGGCCTGGTGGACCGTACGGCAGCGCGCGGCGATCCTCCGCCTGGTCACCGTCACCTAGCCGGCCCAACCGGCGGGCTCGGTAGCATGCCCGCATGGGGGGAGGCACCGCGTCGGAGCGCGTCACGCTCGACGACGAGTCGGCCGGATGGGTGCGCGCGCTGCGCGGCCCCGCGCCGGAGCGGCGGCAGGCCGTCGACCGGCTCCACGCGCTGCTGCTGCGCATCGCCAGGAAAGAGGTGGGCAGGCGCGCGGCCCGGCTCGGCGTGACCGGGCCCGAGCTCGACGACCTCGCCCAGCAGGCCACCTCCGACGCGCTGCTCGCCATCACCCGCAAGATCGGCGACTTCCGCGGCGAGAGCCGGTTCACGACCTGGGCGTACAAGTTCGTCGTGCTGGAGGTGGCGGGGAAGGTCGCGCGGCACTTCTGGCGCGACCCGGGCGTGCCGATGGAGGGCGAGCAGTGGGAACGCCTGCCCGACCGGTTCGGCCTCGACCCGGCCAGGGAGTCGGAGTGGCGCGACCTGCTCGCCGCGCTGCGCCAGGCCGTACAGGACACGCTGACCGAGCATCAGCGCCGCGTCTTCGTCGCGCTGGTGCTCACCGGTGTGCCACTGGACGTCCTGGCCGCCGAGCTGTGCACCAACCGCAACGCCATCTACAAGACGATGTTCGACGCCAGGCGTAAGCTCAGGGCCGCGCTCGCCGCTCAGGGTTACGTGGACGACACGATGGTGAGGCGCCCGTGAACGACCCCGTGAACGACCCCGTGAGCGGCTGGGCCGAGCTCGACCGCTTCCTGCGGACCGACCCGCGCGACGTGGGCTGCGAGGAGGCGATCGCCATGCTGCACGTGTACGCGGAGCTGGCGGCCGAGGACCCCGCGGAGGCGGAGCGGCGCCATCCGGGCATCGCCGCGCACCTGCGCGCCTGCGGCCCGTGCGAGGACGACTTCGAGGGCCTGCTCGCCGCCATCACCGAGTGACCTGCGTCACATCGAGGTAAGGGCTCGGCCCCGGCCGTTGCGAACGGGGCATGACCGATTCGTTCACAGGCAGGACCGCCCCGGTCACCGGGGCGGCCGGGGGATCGGCCGCGCCATCGCCGCCGGACCGGCCGCGGGAGGCGCGAAGGCCGCGCTCGAGATGCACACCGTCGGCCCCGCGCTCGAGCTGGACGGCACCGGCGTCACCGCCGACGTTCACCGCCCCGGAGTGGTCGAACGCGGCGATGCCGGCGTACATCCGCGCCCGGGACCCCGCCGAGATCGGCGAGGCGCCGCACGAGCGGTTCGTCCGCACGCACGCGGAAGGACGCCTGATCACGCCGGGGCAGCCGGCGAAGGTCCTGCTCGGTCACCTGGCCTTCGACGGCGGCACCGCCCAGATCCGGGACGCCGCCGCCTGACCACGCACCGCACACCAGAGAGATGAGAGATGAGCCTGCTCAACCTCGGAGACACCTTCCCCGCCCTCACCCTGACCCTGCCCGGCGGGCGGACCCTCGACCTGCCGGACGCGCTCGCCGGCCACTACGGCGTGGTGCTCTTCTACCGAGGCGCCTGGTGCCCGTACTGCAACGCCCAGCTCCGCGCGTTCCAGCGGTCGCTGGACAAGCCTGCCGACCTGGACGTCAAGGTGGTCGCGGCCTCCGTGGACGACGAGGCCACCACCAAGGAGACGATCGCCAAGCACGGCCTCGACTTCCCGGTCGGGTACGGCGCGGACGCCCGCGCG
Organism: Nonomuraea sp. NPDC049309; assembly: GCF_043196965.1. Lineage (NCBI taxonomy): Bacteria > Bacillati > Actinomycetota > Actinomycetes > Streptosporangiales > Streptosporangiaceae > Nonomuraea > Nonomuraea sp. NPDC049309. The sequence goes on from NZ_JBICSH010000002.1 coordinate 1,362,302, forward strand.
GTCGCCGCCGCCACGGGCGCGTTCGTCAACGAGGACCCGCTCTACCTGCAGTCCACCGGCTTCGTGCTGGACCCGGACGGCCGGGTCCTCGTCAGCGTCTACTCCAGCGGCGCCATCGGCCGCCTCGTGCCCGAGGACGTCGCCGGTCTCGTCCGCTACATCCGCGAGCACGGGTGACCGGGGCGAGACGATGAGCAGCCGACTGAGACGAGCCGAGGACCTGGCGAAGTCGCTGGCCGGCCGGTTCACCAGCACGCTGCACTCGGAGCAGGTGGCGGCCAAGCTGGGCGTGTGGCTGGGCGCAAGCTTCACCGTCGCGTTCGCGACCGGGCTGTTCAGCCACTTCGTCCAGCACCCGCCCGCCTGGCTGCTGTGGCCGTCGCGGCCGGTCAACCTCTACCGGGTGACGCAGGGGTTGCACGTCATCGGCGGCATCGCCACCGTCCCGCTGCTGCTCGCCAAGCTGTGGACGGTCTATCCCAAGCTGTGGCAGTGGCCGCCGCTGCGCTCGGCCGGGCACGCGGCCGAGCGGCTGTCGGTGCTGCTGCTCGTCGCGGGCGCGCTGTTCCAGCTCGTCACGGGGCTGATGAACATCGCCTACACGTACCTGTGGCCGTTCGGGTTCGTGCAGGCGCACTACTGGACCGCGTTCATCGTCTACGGCGCGCTCGTCATCCACGTCGCCAACGAGTGGGCCAAGGTCAGGCGGCACGCCTGGACGCGCGTCGAGAACCCCGACCGCCGCCGCTTCCTCGCCACGGTGGCCGCCGCGTGCGGCGTGGCTGCGCTGGTCACCGCGGGCGAGACCGTCACGCCGCTCAAGCGGCTCGCGGTCCTCGCGCCGCGCGACCCGGACACCGGGCCGCAGGGCGTGCCGGTCAACAGGTCCGCCGCGGCGGCCGGAGTCACGGGGCTCGCGGGGGACCCGTCGTACCGGCTGGTCGTGACCGGCGCGGTCCGTACGGAGCTGTCGATCGGCTACGCCGAGCTGGCCCGCATGCCGCAGCACACGGTGCGGCTGCCGATCGCCTGCGTGGAAGGGTGGAGCGTGGAGTGCGAGTGGACGGGCGTGCGCCTGCGCGACCTGATCGCCGCGGCCGGCGGCGCGCCCGACGCGGTCCTGACCGTCGAGTCGCTGGAGCGCAACGGCTACTACCGCAGCAGCGAGGTGCGCCCGCCGCACTGGCAGGACCCGCTGACCCTGCTCGCGCTCAAGCTCAACGGCGAAACGCTCGACCCCGACCACGGCTATCCGGTGCGCCTCATCGCCCCGAACCGGCCGGGCGTCATGCAGACCAAGTGGGTGGGGACGGTGCGGGTCTCATGAGATGGATCCTGTACGCGGCCGGCGCCGGCTTGGTGCTGCTCGGCGTCACCGGGCTCATCAAGGAGAGCGATCCGATCGGCTGGGCCGTGTGGTTCGGCGGCGCGGCGGTGGCGCACGACGCGATCCTCGTGCCGCTGGTGCTGCTGGCCGGGCCGGCGCTGCGCCGTACGCGCCGGGCGGTGCGCGCCGCCGCGATCGTGGCCGGCACGGTGACGCTCGCGACCCTGCCGACCGTGCTCGCCCTGGGCCGCCGCGCCGACAACCCGTCCATCCTGCCGCTCGACTACGGCCGCAACCTCCTCCTCGTCCTCGCCGCCTGCGCCGTCGCCGCCCTGCTGCCCAGGCTGTGGACGGCGGTGGTCCGCCTGCGCGCCCGCCGGCGACGGCGCAAGCCGCCCCGGCAGGGCGTCTCAGCCGGTGGCTCCGAGCCGTTCTGAGCTGCGGCTCGGGTTCGGAGCGGGCCGCCCACGGACGGGAGACCCGCGCCGCGCGTCCCGGTCAGCCGGCCGGAGCCGGTTCTTGTAGCGCTCCAATCGACTGCCGCCATTCAAGGGCCTCTGCTGTGTCGCGGTACTCCAGGAGGTGCTGTCCCGCGATTTTCTGCAGCAGGTCGCGTACCTCGGCGGGCGTCGCTCGGAAGAACTCTCGGCGCAAGTTCACCTTGTTGAGCCGCCGATCGCTCAGTTCCGCGTGCAGCCGCGCTTCGAGCCCGACCGCGTCCTCACTGAAGATCAATGCGTGCGTGTCGAACTTGAAGGGCACAGAGGCGTCGCCCAGCTCGCGCACGCGTTCTTCCGGCTCCAGCCGACGCGTCATACCGATCTTCACAACGTTCTCACCGAACGCCCCGATGTTCGAGATGACGTACACATAGCCCGCGCGGATGTTGGCCTCCCTGGCTTCGACGTCGGCGACCGCGGCTCCGATCTCCTCCAGCTTGGCCTTCAGTTCGTTCACGCTCTCGGCGGATGCGGCGCCGTTCTGCAACAGCTTGGCCAGCGCCGACCGGTAATGGGCCTCCTCCTTGCGCAGGCGGGCCCGCTCGCGCTCGAACTCGCGGCGCGCCGCCTCCTCCTCACGCCGCCGCTCACGCTGAGCCCGAATTAGCTCCTTCTCCTCCTCCTGCTTCGCCAGATAGTCGGCGGTCAGCTCCAGCTCGTGGATGCGGGCGCGGTGATAGTCGGGGTGCACATGGATGTGCATCGTCCGTCCCAGCTTGACGATCATGTCCACGGCCTTCTCCAGGCGGTCGATCGCCGATTGCAGCTTGTACGGCCGCATTGTCCGCACGCAGTTGTCTGCCTCGGCGTTGTAGGCCCGCAGCATCAGCTTGGAGAAGTCACGCACCATCTTGCGTCCCTCCGCGGCTGATCCGTTGACCTGCCAGTTGGTGGCGCCGACGACCGCCCGCCCCTCTCTGGCCATCGTCTTGATGCTCGCCTTGACCTCCGAAAGCCGATCCTTGTACGCGACGGCGTCGCTCAACGGGTGCCGGTACTCGTAAACCCCCACCTCCTGAAGCAGGGCCGTCTCCTCCGTCTGGACGATCCGCGCCTCCACATTCCGCAGGCGGCGGTCGGCATCGTCGACGGCGGCCTGCAGCCTCGCATGTTCCTGATGCAGGGCCTCGGTCATCGCGGCTATGTGCATCGCGTCCATCCCGCCCAGGCGCTCCACCCACTGACGAAGCCGTGCGTTCTCCTCCTCCAGCCGCTTCTTGCCGCCGAACAGGCCGCCGGTCCTGCGCTGCGGGGGCTGCGCGGCGACCGGTGACGGTGCTTCCTCGAGCGTCCAGAACTCCCATCCAGGCGGTGCCGGTGGCCATGACGGGTCCGGCCGCCATCCCTCCGGCGGCTTCCACCCGTGTGGGGGGACGGGCCAGCCGGGAGGCGGGTTGAACCGGTATTCGGGCATGAGCGCTCCTCACCTGCAGGAATGGCCGTACACAGGTGAGATAGCGGTGAGTGCGACGAGAGTTACATCCGCCGGAGGAGCGGTCTCAACACGATCTCAACAAATCCTCAACACGCGCCTGCCGATACTCCTGGTCGAGAAAGTCACTTCGAGGGATGGGAGAGACAGATGCGGTTAGTGAGCAAGGCTGCGGTGGCGCTGGTGGTCGCCGGGGCGGCCCTGACCGGGGTGCCGGCCGCTCAGGCGTCGGCGGCGGCCATGCCGGGCTGCTCGGCGAAGCCCGGGCCGAACCTGGACAACGGCTACGGCATCCTCAAGGGCTCGTACAACCTCAAGGGGACGTACTACCGGGACAGCTGCAACGTCGCCCGGATGCGCAAGGGGACCAAGCTCTACTTCCACTGCTGGAAGCGGAACCGCCACGGCAACCTCTGGGTCTACGGCAGGATCGCGGGCACCAGGACCTACGGCTGGACGTCTGGGGCCAACTTCCGCTCGGTGAGGGGCGCCAACTACTTCAGGTGCGACTCGAACAAGGACAGGGACCACACGTAAGAGCGCATCCACCGATCGGTTGATTCGCGGCTCAGCCGTATCGGCGCCGGTTCGTGGCCGGGCGGGCGATTCGGGCGCGGGGCCTTCACCGCCACAGTAGGGGCATGGCGGTTATCGAGGTGGACGCGCTCGTCAAACGGTACGGCGGGCTGCCGGTGGTGAACGAGGTCTCGTTCTCCGTGGCGGAGGGTGAGATCTTCGGCATCCTCGGCCCGAACGGGGCGGGCAAGACGACGACGGTGGAGTGCATCGAGGGGCTGCGCCGGCCGGACGGCGGCTCGGTCAGGGTGCTCGGGCTCGATCCGGTCAAGGATCGGCGGGAGCTGAGCCACCAGGTCGGCGTGCAGCTCCAGCAGTCGCTGCTGCCGGAGAACATCAAGGTGGAGGAGGCGCTGCGGCTCTTCGCCTCCTTCTACCGCTCCCCTAGGGACTGGCGGGGGCTCCTGGAGGAGTGGGGACTGGCCGATCGGCGCAAGGCCAGGTTCGGTGCGCTGTCGGGCGGGCAGAAGCAGCGGCTGTTCATCGCGCTGGCGCTGGTGGGCGACCCGAAGGTGGCCTTTCTCGACGAGCTGACGACGGGCCTGGACCCGGGCGCGCGCCGCGCCACCTGGGAGCTGATCAAGCGGGTACGCGCGGCGGGCGTCACGGTCGTGCTGGTGAGCCACTTCATGGACGAGGTGGAGGAGCTGTGCGACCGGGTCGCGGTGTTCGACCGGGGCAGGATCGTCGCGCTCGACACCCCGGCGAACCTCATCTCCGCCGTGGACGCCGATCAGCATCTGCGGTTCACGCCGCTCGCGCCGTTCGACGACGCGCTGCTGACGGGGCTGCCCGGGGTGGTGTCGGTGACCCGCCGGGGTGAGCAGGTGATCGTGGCGGGGCGGGGGGAGTTCGCGGTCGCGGTGACGTCCGCGCTGGCGCGCGAGCGCGTGCCGGTGGCCGGGCTGCGCGTCGATCAGCACACGCTGGACGACGCGTTCACCGCCCTGACGGGGCGTCCGTTCGACGGCGGGGAAGGGCACGTGACCGGCTCGGAGATCGGGGGCGGGGAGCGGCACGTGACCGGCTCTGAAAGCGACGGCGAAGAGCGGCGCGTGACCGGTTCGGGAATCGGCGGCGGTGAGGGCGCGTGACCGGCTTCGGAAGTCTCGCCCGCGTCGAGTCCAAGCTGCTGCTGCGCGACCCCGGCGCGATCTTCAGCATGGTGATCCCGCTGTTCATCCTGGCGGTCTTCGGCAGCGGAGCCGCTCCCGGCGACGTCGCGCTGCCCACGATGTCGATGACCGTCGCGGTGGGCCTGGTGGGTCTCTACATGGTGCCGACGACGCTGGCCACGTACCGGGAGCGGGGCATCCTGCGCCGGCTGTCCACGACGCCGGTCAGCCCGGTCGCGCTGCTCGGCGTGCAGCTGGCGCTGCAGCTCGTCTTCGCGGTGCTCGCCTCGGCGCTGCTCGTCGGGGTCTCGGTGGCGGCCTTCTCGGCGGCCGTGCCTGCGCGGGTCGCGGCCATGGCGGTGGCGTTCCTGCTCGGCACCTCGGCGGTCTTCGCGGTCGGCCTGCTCATCGCCGCGACCGCGCCCAGCGGGCGGGCCGCGAACGGCATCGGCGTGCTGCTCTACTTCCCGCTCGCCTTCCTCGGCGGTCTGATGCAGCCGAAGGAGGCCATGCCGGAGGCGCTGGCCGCGATCGGGGAGTGGACCCCGCTGGGGCTGTTCCGCCAGGCCGTGTTCGACGCCTGGAGCGGGGCGGCGACACAGCCCCTCGTTCTTGCCATAATGGCGGCATATGCGCTGGTAATCGGTGGGATCGCGGCGCGCATCTTCCGCTGGGAGTGAGGACCGGGTGAGCGAGCAGCCCGAGACCGCGCACACGCGGGTGACCGCCGGCCTCGCCGCCGCGCCGTACGTGCTGCTCGCCGTCTCCGCCGGGCTCGCGCTGCTCACCGAGGACCTGACGGCGGGACAGCGCGGCGCCGTGCTCGTGCTGAGCGCGCTCGCCGCCGCCTGGACGGCGTGGCTGGTCACGCTGCGCCCGGCCCGTACGGCGAGCGCCAGGGGCGCGGCCGTCTACATCGCCGGCCTGGTCGCGTTCATCGCCGCGCTCGGCCTGCTCAGCCCGTGGTTCGCCGGCTTCTACGCCTTCATCGGCTACCTGCACGCCTGGCAGCTGCTGCGCGGCCGCTGGCGGATCGCGGGCGTCGCGGCCACGGCGGCGGCCGCCGTCACCGGCTTCTTCGGCGGGCTGCCCGGACCCGACCCGGCCGTCATCTCCTCGTACGTGCTGGTCATCGCCGCCATCGTGGTCATGGTGGTGCTGTTCAGCCTCTTCGGCGACATGATCAACGATCAGAGCGTGCGCAGGCAGCGGATGGTCGAGCAGCTGGCCGCCGCCAACGCCAGGCTCGAGGAGGCCATGCGGGAGAACGCCGGGCTGCAGGCCCAGCTCCTGCTGCAGGCCCGCGAGGCCGGCGTCAACGACGAGCGGCAGCGCATGGCCAGGGAGATCCACGACACGCTGGCCCAGGGACTGACCGGGATCATCACGCAGATCCAGGCCGCGGTGAAGGCAGGGGACGACCGCGACGCCTGGCACCGCCACCTCGACAACGCCGCCCGCCTGGCCAGGGAGAGCCTGGCCGAGGCGCGCAGGTCCGTGCACGCCATGGGCCCGGCCGAGCTGGAGTCCGCCCGGCTGCCCGAGGCGCTGGCCGACGTGGTGCGGCGGTGGGAGTCCGTGCACGGCGTCCCGGCCGCGTACACGACGACGGGGACGGCCAGGCCGCTGCACCCCGAGGTGGAGGTGACCTTGCTGCGGGTCTGCCAGGAGGCGCTGGCGAACGTGGCCAAGCACGCCCGCGCCTCCCGCGTCGGCGTCACCGTGTCGTACATGGACGACGTGGTCACCTTGGACGTGCGGGACGACGGGCGCGGGTTCGTCCCCGGCAGCGGCGGCGGCTTCGGCATGACGTCCATGCGGCAGCGGGTCTCCGCGCTCGACGGCACGCTGGAGATCGAGTCCGAGCCCGGTACGGGCACCGCCGTCTCCGCCACCGTCCCCGCCAGGGAGCCCCGATGAGCGATGCCACCATCCGGCTGATCGTCGCCGACGATCACCCCATCGTCCGCGACGGGCTGTGCGGCATGTTCGCCGGGGAGCCCGGCATCGAGGTGGTCGGTGTCGCGGGCGACGGCGCGCAGGCGGTCGCGCTCGCCGAGGAGCTGCGGCCCGACGTGATCCTCATGGACCTGCGCATGCCGGGCACCGACGGCGTCACCGCGATCAGGCGGCTGGCCGAGCGGGGGAGCACGGCCAGGGTGCTCGTGCTCACCACGTACGACACCGACCGGGACGTGCTGCCCGCCATCGAGGCCGGCGCCACCGGCTACCTGCTCAAGGACGCGATGCCCGACGAGCTGGTCCGCGCCGTCCGCGCCGCCGCCCGCGGCGAGTCGGTGCTCTCGCCGTCGGTGGCCACCCGCCTGCTCGGCCGGGTACGCGCGCCGTCCGACCCGCTCAGCGCCCGCGAGCTGGAGGTGCTCGGCCTCATCGCCCGGGGCTGCACCAACAGGGAGGCCGCCGCGCGCCTGTTCATCAGCGAGGCCACGGTCAAGAGCCACCTGCTGCACATCTACGCCAAGCTCGGCGTCAACGACCGCGCCGCCGCCGTCGCCGCCGCCTTCGAGCGCGGCCTTTTCGACCGCCCCTGACGGCGCCCGGCGGCGCGTGAAAGCCTCTCGTACGGCGGGAAGGCGCTTGCGAGGGGGAGGGTCGTCGTACGGCTGAGTGGCGCTCGCGTGGCGGAAGGGTCGTCGTACGGCGGAAAGGCGCTCGCGCGGCGAAAGGATTGTCGTACGAGTCAATGGCGCTTGTGTCGCGGAAAAGCGCTTGCGCGGCCCTTCATGATCCATTTAGCATGACCGCGCATTCAGGCGTGGAAAATCAGGTCATGTAACGGCGCCCGGCGGTTTCCGGCGCCGGCCGATGCCGCTGGGGATCCGATGCCGAATTCACCGGAACCGCCATCGCGGGCGTGGCACGCGCGGCTGCTCGAATCCGTTGAGATGCAGACGGGGCCGCGCCGGGTCCTCGCCGTCTCGACGTTGGTCAACACCGCGGGCAACGGGCTGTTCGTCACCGCGGGAGCGCTGTACTTCACCCGGGTCGCCGGCCTGTCCGCCGTGGAGGTCGGCGCGGGGCTCACCATCGCCGGGTTCGTCGCGCTCACCGCGGGCATCCCGGTGGGCCGCATGGCCGACCGGTGGGGGCCGCGCCGCCTGTGGGCCTGGTCCCTGGTGGTCGAGGCCCTGGCCATGGCCGCTTTCCTGCTGGTCGACTCGCTCCCGCTCTTCGTGCTCGTCGCGTGCGTCAGTCAGTTCGCCGCGGCGGCCAGCCAGACCGCGCGCATGCCGGTCTTCCGCCGTATCGGCGGCGCCGGCGCGACCCGGCTGCGCGCCGTGCTGCGCTCGCTCGTCAACATCGGATCCAGCGCCGGCGCGCTCGCGGCCGGAGCCGTCATCACCGTCGACACCCGCGCGGCATATACGGTGCTGATTCTCGCGAACGCCGCCACGTTCGCGGTGAACGTGCTGCTGGTGATGATGTTGCCGAAACTCGAACCGCTGCGCGCGAAATCCGCGGCGAAAAGCGGGGTGGCGCTGCGGGACTGGCCATTTCTGGCGGTCACCGTATTGTGCGGCGTGCTTTCCCTGCAGGGGCCGGTGCTGACATTCGCGATACCGCTCTGGATCGTGCAGCACACCGAGGCGCCGCGTACGCTCGTCGCCGTTCTCGTCACGATCAACACGGTCATGGTCGCGCTGCTGCAGCTGCCCGCGACGAAAGGCATCGACGGTGTGCTGCTCGCCGGGCGCGCGGCCCGCGTCGCGAGCTTCGGGCTGCTGGCCGCGTTCGTGCTCTACGGCCTGACGTCCGGGCTCGGCGCCGTGCCCGCGACGGCGCTCCTCGTCGCGGGCACGATCGTGATGACGCTGGCCGAGCTGCGCTATGCCGCCGCCGAGTTCGAGCTGAGCTTCGGGCTCGCGCCGGAGCGGCTCCAGGGCGAGTACAGCGGCGTCTTCGGGCTCGGTCAGGGCCTGGCCGCGGCGGCGGGGCCGTACCTGCTGGCGGTGCTCGTGCTCGGCGCCGGCATCCCCGGCTGGATCGCGCTCGGCGCCCTGATGGTCGCCGCCGGTCTCCTGCTGCCTCCGGCCGTGGCCTGGGCCGGGCGCGTGTCCCGTACGGCCGGACACGAGAGCGCCGAGCAGGAGCTCCAAGGCTGAGGCACGGCCGTTTCGCCGCCGTTCCGACGCGGGTCCCCCGCCGGACGCAGGTCCGCCGCCGGCAGCCGGACGGAGGGTCACCCGCCCCCCTCCACAGCGAAGCGGAATTTGACCGGTTTGCGCATCTTGTGAAAGATCGCATAGGTGATTCAGGAGGCGGGATGACATCACCGACGGATCCGTTCACCACCACAGGCGACGAGGAACTGGGCCGGCTGCTCCGCGACTACCAGCGGGAACTCGCCGAGATCGAGGGCCTGCGCGACCGGATCGCCTCGGTCGAGGGCCGCGGCGAGGCGGCCGACGGCCGGGTCGTGGTGAACGTGACGCAGTCCGGGGCGCTCGCCGGAGTCACCATCGATCCGCGCGCCATGCGGCTCGGGTCGGAACGGCTCGCCGAGGCCATCATGGAGGCCGCCTCCGCCGCGACGCGCGACGCGGAACGGGAGGCGCGCGACGTGGTGGCCCCGTTCATCTCCGGCACCATGCTGGACGACCGCAGGGACGGGACGCGAGGCCGTTGACGACGCCAGGCACCGGCCGCATCGCCACCTACGGGCTGGGCTCGCTCGGCCTGGTCGCGTTCGTCTACGAGATGCTGGCGGTCGACTACCCCGAAGGCGACCCGTACAAGGCACGCCAGGCCGCCGCCGTCTGGGCCCGCCTGGCCGACCGCATCGATGGCAGCCCCGGCAACACCTACCCGGACGCCTCCTCGGTGTGGCGGGCCAACCAGGGCGCCGGAGTCGAGCAGTTCAAGACCGCCATGACGGCCGGGCTGTACCCCGAGCCCGAGGAGAACGGCTACGCCGCCAGGCTCGCCCGCCGCTGCCGCGACGCCGCCGCCGCCTGCGAAGAGTTCGCCCAGGCGGTCGAGGAGGCCAGGAACGCCTACTACACCCTCGCCCTGGCCAACCTCGCCAGCTTCATCTTCCTCACCACCTTCCCCTGGCAGGCCGGGGCGGCGTACCAGATCACCCAGATCCTCATCCGCCGCGCGCAGGCCGGCCTGCTGGCCAAGCTGCTCCAGCACGGCATGGCGAAGCTGGTGCTGAGCAAGCTCACCGAGTACACGATCGGCAGCGTCTTCTTCGCCGCCGGCGACGTGGCGGTGGTGGCGGGGGTCAAGGCGGGGCGCGGCGAGGACCCCGGCACCCTCGGGGAGAACGCCACGCAGGCGCTGAAGGAGTTCGCAGCCTCGGTCGCCTTCTACGGCGTGTACGACGCCGCCGCGCCGCTGACCAGGAAGGTGACGAAGAACCTGGACGTGCAGGCGTTCCTCAACCGCCTGGCCGGCGGGTCCGCCGCGTACGGGCCGACGTACGACGCGCTCAACGGGCAGTCCGGCGAGGAGCTGATCCCCACCTGGAAGGAGACGCTCGGCCGCATGCTCCTGTACTTCACCATGGCGCACAAACCCGCTGGAGGCTGAGCCCCGATGGACATCGGCAAGTCGCACATCAGGTCGGCCGCGCACGCGTTCGACCACGAAGGCGAGGAGCTGGCGGCGTTCGTGGCCGCGGCCGCCGCGGAGCTGGACGCCATCGGCGACTTCTGGGGCGGCACCGCCGAGGGCGTCACGTTCTTCAAAGGCCAGGGCGGCGGCACCGGGTACGAGGCGGTCGCCGGCCAGCTCGCCGCGGGCGTCCAGACGCTCATCGACGCCCACCACGAGATCGCCGAACGGCTCCGCCTCATGGTGGACAACGTCGAGGTGGCCGACTGGGACAACGTGGCCGCCATCCTGTCGCGCCTCCCGCCCGCGGACCCCGACCAGCCGATCTGGGGCGAGCGCTGACCGCCCGCTTCAGCCGCCGCTCAGCGAGAAGGGGTGGAAGGCCGGTCCTGCGGCGCGCTCGACGGCGCCGTGGGCCTGATCGGCTCCTGAGCCGGGCGCGCCGATCAGCGGTCGTCCGGCGGTCTGGGGCGTGTGCGTCGGTGGCCGGTCAGCCGGCGGCCCGGGTGAACCTGGCCAGCAGGGCCTTGAGCCGTTCCTCGTGGCCCTCGCGGGGGATGCGGCCGCCGCGCACCAGCGTGACCAGGCCGTGCAGGGCGGCCCAGAGGATCTCAGCGAGCAGGTCGGGCGCGGTGTCCCCGGCGTACGGGCGTACGGCCTCGACGAGCTCGCCGAAGGCGGCCTTCAGCGCGGGCGGCGCCTCGGGGGTGGCGAAGGGCAGATCGACCCGGCGGCTGAACATCGCCTCGTAGAGCGCGGGCCGCCGTTCGGCGAAGGCGACGTACGCGGAGGCGAGCCCGGTCAGGGCGTCCTGGGGCGAGTGCGCGGCGGTGCGGGCGGCGCGGAGCTCGTCGGCCATGTCGGCGATGCCTTCGTGCGCGACGGCCGTGACGATCGCGTCCTTGCTCTTGAAGTGGCTGTAGAGCACGGGCTGGCTGTATTCGACCTCGTCGGCCAGCCGACGCGTGGTGACCGCCTCCCAGCCTTCCGACTCGGCCAGCTCGCGCGCGGCGGCGATGATCAGTTTCTCCCGCTGGGCGCGTTCGCGTTCCTTACGGCTCTGGATCGACATGGATTGAATCTAGCACTGCTAGAACTATTGCCAATGCTCTGCTAGCGTCAGCAGCGTCCCTAGCACTGCTAGCACTTCTTGGAGCCCCCGCCATGCTGACCGCTGTCGCCTACGGCCTCGCCATCGCCATCAACCTGCTGTGCCTGCTCATCGGCATACGCTTCCTCTTCACGCCGTACGCCGCCGCCACGGCTTACGGCGTGTCCGCCACGACCGACCGCGCGTACCTGACGATCAAGGGGGTGCGCGACGGCACGTACGGGGTGATCGGCCTGGCCCTGCTGGCCTTCGCGGGAGCGCAGGCGGAGGCGTGGTTCCTGCTGGGCGCCACCCTGGCACCGCTGAGCGACACGTTCATCGTGCTGCGCAACGGCGGCACCAAGGCCACCGCGTACGGCATCCACTTCGCCACCGCGATCGTGCTCCTGATCGACTCCGCGCTGCTCTTCGCCGTCTGACTCTCGCGGCCGGACGGAGGAGCGTGCGGCGGGCCCGGGGCTCCGGGTGAGCAACGCCGCCGCGACGAGCGCGCCGACCAGCCCCGAGCAGGTGATCAGGGTGTCACTCGCAACGTAGCCGGGCAGCAGCGACGGCATCACGTTCAGCATCGCGTGCAGGACGACGGCCGGCGGCACGCCCCCGCCGCTGCCGGCGTACAGCCAGACCATGATCGCTCGCGCGGCCACCGTGCCCAGGAACCACCAGGCGATCCAGGAGGGGGAGCGGCCCGCCTGGAGCAGCGGCACGACGTGCCAGGCTCCCCACACCACGCCGATGATCAGGCTCGCGCCGAGCACGCCCCGCCGGTCCAGCAGCGGGCCCGTGGCGTACCCCGTCCAGCCCGCCTCCTCGCAGGCCGCCGCGACGAAGAACACGGCGAGCAGCAGCGGCGCGGCCAGGAGCGGGGAGTGCTCGCCGCCGAGCGGACCGCCCACCAGCACCGCGAGCGCGTACGCCGCCAGGTCGATGACCGGCGCCATCAGGAACGCGGTGACGAGCCAGGGTCCTCGGCGCATGCCTGCCGCGGCGAACGTCGTGCGCAGCAGGCGGCGTACCGCGCCCGCCCCCTCGCTCCGGCGCAGCAGGATCGCCGCGGCGATGAGGGGGCACGGGAACTGCAGCGCCCCCACCGGCAGGTCCATGGGGCTGCCGGGGAGGTCGCCGAGTAACGCCCCCGCCACCCAGAACGGGACCGAGAGCACGAACACCAGGAAGAAGAACGGGATCACACCGCTCGTCCTCAACATGAGATATGAAATACAGTGTCTCAAACGAGAGGATAGCCATGCCGACCCCCACTTCGCGCACCCCCTCCGGCCTCACCGGCCGCCGGCCACGACTGTCGGACGAGGAGACCGCGCGGCGCATGCTGCGGGCCGCGATCACCGCGGTCAACCGCACCGGCCTGACCGTGAGCCTGGAGCACATCAGCTTCGAGGAGGTGATCCGCGAGGCCGGGGTCTCGCGCAGCGCCGCCTACCGCCGCTGGCCGTACAAGGACCTGTTCTTCAGCGACCTCTTGAAAGAGATCGCGGCGGCGGCGACACCCGCCGCGATCTCGCGTGAGGGCACCGACGAGATGATCCGCCGCATCGTCCGCGGCCGCCTCGACCGGCTGCGGACGCCGGAGCAGCGCCACGGCCTGATCATGGAGCTGGTCCGCGAGGGGGCGCGGCACGACTTCCAGCGCATCCACGGCTCCACGGAGTGGCGGACGTACCTGGCGCTGCACGCCACGTTCCAGAGCCTGCCGGACGGTGAGCTGCGGGAGGAGATCAGGAGCGTGCTCGCCCGCTCGGAGCACGGGTTCATCAGCGCCATCGCGGCCACGTACGAGCACATGGCGACACTGCTCGGCTACCGGATCAGGCCCGAGACGGGAGCCACGTACGAGACGGTCGCGCTGCTGGCGAGCGCCACCCTGCGCGGGCTGGTCACCACGGCGCTCAGCACCCCCGACGTGGCCGACCGCCGCGTGACGGCCGCGCCTTTCGGCGACCCCGGCCCGGCCGACTGGTCACTGCCCGCCCTCGGCGTCGCCGCCACCGTCACCGCTTTCCTCGAACCCGACCCCGGCGTCGAGTGGACCGAGGAGCGCATCGCCGAGGTGACCCGCGCCCTGAGCTGACGGCCACGCTCCTTCCGCCCCCGGTGAAGGAGACCGCCGTCAGGCCCGCGCGTGCGCGTCGAGGAGGCGCGCCACCGCCTCGGTGACCTGCTTGGCGAACGGAATGTGCAGCCACTCGTCCGGTACGTGGGCGTTCGAGTCGTTGCCGAGCGCCCCCGTGACGACGAACTGCGCCCGCGGATACCGCCTGCCGAGCATCTCCATGAACGGGATCCCGCCGCCGATCCCCATGCTCTGGCACGGCCTGCCGAACACGTCGTCGCCGACCTGCCGCAGCGCCGCCTCCAGCCAGGGAGCCGCCGCGGGCGCGTGCCAGCCGTTCAGGACCATGAACTCGCCGACCTCGACGTGCGCCCCGTACGGCACGTCGGTCGTGAGCACCCGCTCCAGCGCCGCCCGCGCCGCCTCGGCGTCGGCGGTGGGAGGCAGGCGGAAGCTCAGCCGTACGGAGGTCCACGGCCGCAGCACCGCGCCCGCCACCGCCGGGTCGGGAAGGCCGCCTGCGCCGGTGATGGACAGGGTCGTCCGCCAGGTGTTGTTGAGCACCAGCTCGACCTCGTCCTCGGTGACCCGCCGCACGCCCGGCAGCGCGGGGAGCTTCGGCACGGCCACATCGGGATGGTTCGCGACCAGCTCAGCCGCCTCCGCGCGCCGCTCCTCGGGGATCGGCACCACCATCTCGGGCACCTTGATCTCGCCGGTCTCCGGGTCCTCCAGGCGGTCGAGCAGCTGCCGCACGACACGGAACGAGCTCGGCACGATGCCGCTGCCGAGCCCGGAGTGCACGCCCGTCTCCAGCAGGCGCACCGTCAGCGTCGCCTGCACCGCGCCGCGCAGGCTGGAGGTCAGCCACAGCCGCTCGTAGTCGCCGCCGCCACCGTCCAGACAGACCACCAGCGACACCTCGCCGAGCCGGTCGCCGAGGTGTTCCAGGTACGCGGGCAGGTCGGGGCTGCCCGACTCCTCGCCGGTCTCCAGCAGCAGCACCGCACGGGCGTGCTCGCCCCCGGCCTCCTGTACGGCCTCCAGCGCCGTCGTGGCCGCGTAACCCGCGTACCCGTCGTCGGCCGCGCCCCGGCCGTAGAGCCGGTCGCCGCGGATCACCGGCTGCCACGGCCCGAGGCCCTCCGACCAGTCGCCGAGCGGCGGCTGCTTGTCGAGGTGCCCGTACAGCAGCACGGTCCCGGCGGTCGCCGCCGCGCCCGGCGTCGCGGGCACGTCCACGAACAGCAGCGGCGCCCGCCCGTCCAGCCGCACGACCTCGCACCGCGCCCCGGGCAGCCCTCGCGCGGCGATCCACTCGCGTACGTGCTCGACGGCGGCTCGCAGGTGCCCGTTCTCCTCCCAGGCGGCGTCGTACGCTGCCGACACGGCGGGGATCTCGACCAGTCCGGAGAGGCTGGGCAGCACGTCCGCCGCCCACACGTTGCCGATGGATTCGCGAAGTTTCTGGTGGTCCATTCCGCAATCCTCTCGCAGCCGTGCCGTTCCCGGGGCTCGGGAATGATGCCTGCCGTGCCTGATCTGCTGGGGGAGGACCGTGCAGCCCTTCCTCGGCCCCGCGCTCAACGGAACCTGCCGGATGTGGTCGTCGGCGCGTCGTCACAAGGAGCGGCCCCGGTGGACTGGCGCCACCGGGGAGGCTCCGCGCGGGCGGTCAGGAGCGGCAGTACAGGTCGCGGGCCGGGAGCTCGCCCTTGGCCAGGAAGGCGACGGTGGCGCGGTCGGCGCAGGACGAGCCGGTGCCGTACACGTAGTGGCCGCCCTGGTCGGCGCCGACGAGGACGGCGCGGTGGCCGAACGCCTTGCGCATGCCCTTCCCCGCCGCCCAGGGGGTGGCGTTGTCGCGGCGGTTCTGCAGGACCAGGACGTTACGCGGGCCCTGCGAGGTGACCTTGACCGTCGGCTCGATCGGCTTCTCCGGCCAGAACGCGCACGCCCGGATGTTGCCCGGCATCCCCGCGCTCAGGGGGTACTTCGCGCGGGCGGCCTTGACGGCCTTGGCGTACGAGCCGACGTCCCGCGACCACGAGGTGTCCCCGCACAGCATGGCCAGAGCCATCGTGACCTGGTTGTCCTCCGGGACGCCCGGCGTGGCCGGCGTCCCGGCGAGCGCCTGCTGGAGCGCGGCGGCGCCCTCCTTCGACGGCGCCTTGCCCGCCGACAGGTCGGACACCGCCTTCCAGATCCTGGTGAGCGGCGCGAGCGTCTCGTCGTGCAGCAGCATCTGGTACGTCACCGCGCGCAGCAGCCCCCCGTTGATGGCCACCTGCGTGCCCGGCACCGTGACCGGCTTGGCGTCGAGGCGGTCGGCGAGCGCGATGAAGGTCTTGGTGACCTTGCCGGCGGTGCGGCCCAGGCCCAGCGTGGCGTGGTCGGCGGCGGCGATGCGGGCGGCGTCGGGGAAGCGGTCGTTCATGCCCTGGTTCCAGGTGTCGAGCATGCCCGACCAGATCTTGCGCGGGTCGACGTTGCCCTCAAGCACGATCCGGTCGGTGTGGCCGGGGTACAGCGAGGCGTAGACCGCGCCGAGGTAGGTGCCGAAGGACTGCCCCCAGTACGAGATCTTCCGCACGCCGAGCGCCTGGCGGATGCGCTCGATGTCGCGGGCGGTGTTGGCGCTGGTGAAGTACCGGAGCTTGGGGGCGTTCGCGGCGCACTGCTCGGCCACCTTGCGGGCGGCGGCCACGCTCGGCTCGATCGCGCCGCCGGGGCCGGGATAGGGGAACAGGGTGGACAGGCTCTCGGCGCCGCTCAGCCCGCAGCTCATCGGGTTGCTGTGGCCGATCCCGCGCGGGTCGAACCCGATCAGGTCGTACGCGTCGAGCACCGACTTCGGCAGCGTGCGAGCCATCTGGCCCGGCATGTCCAGGCCGGGCAGTCCGGGGCCGCCCGGGTTGAGCAGCAGGACGCCGCGCTTCCTGCCCGGCTTGGCGGTGGCGATCCTGGAGACCGCGATCTTGATCGTCTCACCGCCGGGGCGCCGGTAGTCCAGCGGCACCTCGACCGTGCCGCAGGTCTGCCTCGGGTCGCGTTCCGCGCCCTGCGCGAGCGGCGGGCACTTCCCCCAGGTGATCGGCGTCGCGGCCTTGGTCGGCTGCGCGCCGACCAGCGCGCCCGCCGTGGCGATCGCGGCCAGGGCGCCGGCGATGGCGGTCCGTACGCGGATGGTGTCTCCCATGATCGTGCCTCCTGTGCTGCTCTGCGTTGTGCGGCTGACAGGAAAGTACGAGGTCAAAGGCCTGCGCCGAATCACTGCGCTGCGGACAATCCGTGTAGCTCACATGAGGGACGAACGCGGACGATCAGGATCGATAGGCTCTGAGCCATGTCGTGGGCCGGGGTCGCCGACCGCATACGAAGATCGCGTGACGCGTGGCGCTTATCCGGCGCCGGGTTCTGGGACCGGGTGCTGGCCGCCGTGTTCACCGGCCTGGCGTTCGTGCCGCTGCTGGCGAACATGAGCGTCGACTTCGGCGATCTGCCGGAGCGCCCCGAGGACGCGTTCGCGATCGTCCTGGCGCTGGCGCAGACGCTGCCGCTCGCCGTGCGCACCCGGTGGCCCGCCGCCTGCCTGGCGATCATCGGCACGTCCTTCGCCCTGCACGAGGCGCTCGGCTACCCCATGCGGTTCAGCACCGTGACGGTGTATCTCGCGCTGTACTCGGCGGGCGCGCACCTGGAGCGGTTCCGGGGCGCCGTCGCCGTCGCGGCGTCGGCCGCGTACGTCCTGCTGGTCGTGACGATGCTGCTGCTCGGCTCGCCCGCCGGGCCGAGCCAGTTCGTGGTGTTCTACGTTCTCTTCGCCGCCTGCTGGCTGGTCGGCGCCTTCGTCCGCGGGCAGCGCCGCCAGGAGGCCGAACGCCGCAGGCACGCCGCCGAGGCCGCGACCGCCGCGGAACGCGCGCGCATCGCCCGCGAGCTGCACGACGTGGTGACCCACCACGTCACCGGCATCGTCATCCAGGCCGACGCCACCCAGTTCGTGGCCGGCGAGCCGGACCGCGTGCGCGCGGCGCTGACGACCATCGGCGGCACCGGCCGCCGCGCCCTGGCCGAGCTGCGCTACCTGCTCGACGTGCTGGAGGCCACCGGGGAGTCGGCGAGGCCCGTCGCGGGCAGCCTGCGCGACCTGGTCGAGCAGGTGCGCGGCGGCGGCCAGCCCGTCGCGCTCGTGGAGGACGGCGAGCTGCCGCCGCTCCCGGTCGCGGTGGGCCTGGCCGTGTACCGGGTGGTCCAGGAGGGCCTGACGAACGCCGTCAAATACGCAGAAGGCCGGCCGACCACCGTACGGGTCGGCCGCCGGGACGATCGTGTGGAGGTCGAGGTGACGAACGCCCCCGCCGCGCAGCCCGCCGGCGCGAGGAGCGACCTGTCCGGCGGGCGCGGCCTGTCCGGGCTGCGCGCCAGAGTGAGCGCGCTGGGCGGCGAGCTGGCCGCGGGAAAGCAGCCGGACGGCGGGTTCCGCCTGCACGCCTCGATCCCCATGGACGGTGCCGCATGACCATCCGCGTCATGATCTGCGAGGACCAGGAGATCGTCCGCGCCGGCTACCAGATGGCCTTCGACGCCCAGCCGGACATGACGGTGGTCGGCGTGGCCGCCGACGGCCCGGCCGCGCTCGAGGCGATCCCCGAGCTGAAGCCCGACGTGGTCGTCATGGACATCCAGATGCCGCTGATGGACGGCATCGAGGTGACGCGGCGCATCGCCGGACCCGGCGCGGAGTCGCCGCCGAAGGTGCTGGTCGTGACCACGTTCAACGTCGACAAGTACGTCTACGACGCCCTGCGCGCCGGCGCCAGCGGCTTCCTGCTCAAGGACGCGCCCCTGACGGAGCTGGTGAACGGCGTCCGCACCGTCGCCCGCGGCGAGGCCCTGCTCTCGCCCGCCGTCACCCGCAACCTCATCGGCCGCTACGCCGACCGCCTCCGCCCCGCCTCCCCGCGGCCCGCCGACGACCCGCTCGCCGTCCTCACGCCCCGGGAACGCGAGGTGCTGCGCCTGATCGCCCGCGGCCTGTCCAACCAGGAGATCGCCGAGGAGCTGGTCATCAGCTTCGAGACCGTCCGCACGTACGTCTCCCGCATCCTCACCAAACTGAACCTCCGCGACCGCGTCCAGGCCGTCGTCCTCGCCTACCGCACCGGCTTCGCCGACGACCGCTGAGAACCGTCGGCGACCGGAACCGGACACATGCGCCCTGACCTGCGGATGTAACCCTTTCCGCCGGTTCTCACCAAGCAGGGACGAACCGATGAAGGGAGCATGACCGGTGCGTCGTAAACAGGCGAAGATCGCCACAGATCCTGTGGCCTTCGAGGCCTTCTACCGGCGGCACGTCGATGCGGTCACCAGTTTCCTCGCGCGCCGCGTCGACGATCCGCACGACGTCGCCGACCTGGTCGCCGAGGTGTTCATGGCGGTGCTCGACTCGGCGCATACCTACCGGCCCGAGCTCGGCTCGGAGATCGCCTGGCTGTACGGAGTGGCCCGCAAGACGATCTCCGCCGAACGGCGCCGGCGGTACAAGCAGTACCAGCTGGCGGATCGGGAGGGCGGGCGGCGCCCGCTGGCCTGCGACGACGTCGCCAGGCTGGTCGAGCGCATCGACGCCGAACGGGAGGCCCGGCAGGCGATCGAGGCGATGTCCGAGCTGCCGGAGGGGGAGCGCGCGGTACTGGAGCTGGTCGTCATGGACCAGCTCACGGTCACGGAGGCCGCGCTCGCCCTCGGCATCAGGCAGAGCGCCGCCAAGGTACGTCTGCATCGCGCCCGCCGGACACTGCGGAACCTGCCTTTGGTCATGAACGGAGTCCCAGGATGAGATTCGAGGAGCGCGTACTGATGGACCTCAAGGCCGAGATCGAAAGGCGCGCCGCCCGGCGGCGCCGCCACCGCCGGCTGTACACGGGCGGAGCGGTGGCCGCCGTCGCCGCGGCCGTGACGCTCGCGGTCCCCTCGCTGACCGTGGCGCCTGCGTACGCGGTGAGCACGAACGCCGACGGCACCGTCAGGGTGGAGATCAACGAATTCAAGGACGCGGACAAGCTCGAACGCGACCTGATGGCGAACAACGTCAGGGCCGACATCACGTACCTGCCGCCGGGGAAGCTGTGCCAGAGCGACAGGGGGAAGAAGAGGCCGGACGGCGGCCCGCCCCCCATGAGCGTTGCATCCAATGCGGTGGCCCGCATTCGCCGCGGCGGCGGGCTGGACATCAATCCCCGGCTCCTCGGCAAGGACGAGACGTTGCTGCTGGTGTTCTCCGGGCAATCCGAGTACCCCGCCGACTGGCCGAAGGACAAGCCGCGGTGGGTCATGAAAGCGGACATCGTCGTCGGCCCGGTGGCGCCGTGCGTCCCGGTCGACAACCCGAGCTACTACCGCGTGCATGTCCCCCCGACGGACCTCCCCACGCATTAACCGGCGCCATTCGAGAGATCCAACGTGTCGATACTCAGAAAATCGTGTGTCATCACCCTGGCCGTGCTCCTGGGGGCGGTCCCCGCATACGCTGAACCCCGGTCCACCCCCGAGCCCACCCCCGGCCACCAGCCCAAGAGCGTCACCCTGATCACCGGCGACCGTGTCGTGGTCACCGGTGCCGCCCAGCACATCGAGCCCGGCCAAGACAGACAGGTGAGCTTCACCCGGCAGGTGATCGGCGGGCACGTGTTCGTGATCCCGTCCGACGCCCAGCCCCTGCTCGACCAGGGTCTGCTGGACAGGCGGCTGTTCGACGTCACGCAACTTCTCGCCTGGCGGTACGACGACGCCGCCACGCCGGACATCCCCTTGATCATCCAGTCGGAGCAGGAGCCCGCCGGCGCCCGCGTCACCAAAGGCCTGCCCGGTCTCGGCATGAACGCGCTCAGCGTGCCGAAGGCGAGCGCCACTCGTACCTGGAAGGACCTGACCGGCGGCCCCCGCGCGCTCCGCGCCACGAAGACCAGGTTGTGGCTGGACGGCCACCGCACGTTCGACCTCGATCGCAGCGTCAAGCAGATCCGTGCGACGCAGGCGTGGGAAGGCGGGCTGACGGGCAAGGGCGTCACGGTTGCCGTGCTCGACAGCGGCTACGACGCCGGCCACCCGGACCTGAAGGACGTCGTCGTCCAGGAGCGCAACTTCAGCGACGAGCCGGACATGCGCGACAACGTCGGCCACGGCACCCACGTCTCCTCCATCATCGCCGGGCGCGGCGAGAAGTACCGGGGCGTGGCTCCCGGAGTGAAGCTCGCGGTCGGCAAGGTCGGCGGCAGCTTCATCCGCGAGTCCGCCCTCCTCGCCGGCGCCGAGTGGGCCGCCACGGAGGTCAAGGCGAAAATCATCAACATGAGCCTGGGCAGCCCCGACGCCCCTGAGCTCGACCCGATCGAACAGGCGGTGAACACGCTGTCGGAGCAGACGGGGGCCTTGTTCGTGGTGTCCGCGGGCAACCGCAATGACATGCCCGTCTCCAGCCCGGGCAGCGCCGACGCGGCGCTCACCGTCGGCGCCGTCGATCGGGACGACCAGCTGGCCGGCTTCTCCAGCAGGGGGCCGCGCGAGGGAGACCACGCCATCAAGCCCGACATCACCGCGCCCGGTGTGGGCATCATGGCCGCCGCCGCCGAGGGCACCGCCGACGGGCAGTACGTCGCCTACAACGGCACCTCGATGGCTGCCCCGCACGTCGCGGGAGCCGCGGCCATCCTCGCCGAGCAGCACCCCGACTGGACCGGCGAGCGCCTCAAGTCCGCGCTGATCGGCAGCGCGCATCCCCTGGAGGGCACGACCCCGCACGAGGTGGGCGCCGGGCGCGTGGACGTGGCACAGGCGATCGACCAGCAGGTCGTGGCCGATCAGCCGAACGTGTGGGCCGCCTTCCCCTGGACGGAATCCGAACGTACCCGCACCACGACCCTCACCTACGCCAACACCGGCGACACCGCCGTCACCCTCGACCTCGCCGCCGACGGCGACGTCCTGAAGCTGTCCACGCGCCGGCTGGACGTCCCGGCCAAGGGGACGGCGTCGGTCACGCTGACCATCGACGCCGCCGGTAAGGCGCCAGGCGACTACCCGGGGACCATCACCGCCACCTACGGCGACAAGGCGGTCCGCACGCTGGCGGGCGCGTACGTCGAGCCCGAGTCGTACGACGTCCGGTTCAGCGCGCACGGCAGGGAGGGCGACGTCAAGAACTTCCTCGTCGAGATCTACAACCCCGATACCGGAGAGATCCGGCAGCGGACCTTCGACAGCGCCACCGGCACGATCCGGGTGCCGAAGGGCCACTGGAAGCTGTACGCCGACATCTCCGACTCCACCGGCAAACTCACCCTCGCGCACCGCGATCTCCAGGTGGAGGCCGACCAGCAGGTGACCCTGGACGGCCGCCAGGCCGTGCAGGTCCGCTTCTCCATCGACGACCCGGCCGCCGCGCCCACCGACATGGTCGCCATCAACCTCAGTGACGGTAAGTGGTGGAGGCTCTACAGGGTCAGGCTGGACGCCCGTACCGACCTCTTCGCCATCCCCGCCGAGGGGACCGGCCTGCACTACATGATCAGGAGTGTCTGGTACGGCACGGACTCCTCAGGGCAGCCGCACGTGTACGACCTGGTCGACCACCGTACGGGCGGGATCCCCGACGACCCCGGCCTCCAGGCGAGCCGCGACGACCTCGCCGAGGTGACCGCCGTCTACCGGGCTCCCGGCGTCGCGGCCAAGGGCCTGCCGTCCTTCGCGTCACGGGCCGATGACGGGACCCAGACCATACAACAGCCGCTCCCGGCCGAGCTGAGCCTGCCGGGCAAGGCCACCTACCATCTCACGCCTGGCCTCGTCTGGGACGGCAGGCTGCAGATCGGCGGCACGGTGGTGTCCGACGGCGGCAGGCTCATCGAGCGCGGGCACACCACGGAGACGTGGAACCCGGCGGTCACCGGGCCGTCCCTCGTCACCGCGACCCGTACCGGTGACGACCTCCACCTCAACGCCGCCTCGTTCTTCGCCGACGGCGTCGCCGGCCACACCGGCGCGGACCGTGCGGCCACCGGCACCGCCACGCTGAGCAGCGGGGGACAGGTGCTCGGCAAGGCCGAGCTGTCCGGCTGCGAGATCGATGAACGCCCGACCTGCGTCCTCGACACCGTCCTGCCGCAGGACGCGGCCCGGTACACGCTGGCCGTGTCGATGGCCCGGCCGGACGCGGCGCTGTCCACGGCGGTGGAGGCCGTATGGGAGTTCGACTCGGCCCGCACCTCGGAGCGGCAGCCCCTGCCCCTGCCCGTGGTCCGGTACGCCCCGACCGGCCTCGACGACTTCAACCACGCCAAGACCGGCACCGCGACCGAGGTGCCCCTGTGGGTGGAGCGCGCCACCGGGCCGGAGGTCAAGAGCGTGCGGCTGGAGGTGTCCTTCGACGACGGGAAGACCTGGCAGCAGACTCCGGTGACGGCTTCCGGCACCGGCTGGACGGCCACCGTCCAGAACCCGTCCGCCCAGGGCTTCGCCTCCCTCCGCGCCACGGTCACCGACGCGGACGGCGTTTCCCTCACCCAGACCATCACCCGCGCCTACGGCATCTCGTGACGCCGTCCGGGGCCTCCGGCTCGGGCCGTCCCGAGCCGGAGGCCCCGCGGCGCTCCCCGCCCGCGATGGGGCCGGCTCATGTGACCCCCCGGACATGACCTGCGCGTTCGTGGGCACATGAGTACGTCAGGAGATCGGCGTTGCCTGCAAGGGGGGGACAGCGGACATGGCTTCGTCGCAGGCAGGTGCGTTCCATCGGGGGCGGGCGGGCGCGGCGCCGCTCATCGGCGGCCGTAAACCGGTCGCGGCGGTGGTCGCGCTGTGGGTGTTCGTGGTGGTGCCGTTCGCGGCGCTGGTCGCCGCCGTGCCGGTGGCCTGGGGCTGGGGCCTGAGCTGGACCGACGTGGTGATCGCCGGCGCGGCGTACGTCCTGACCGGGCTCGGCGTCACGGTGGGCTTCCACCGTTACCTCACCCACGGCGCGTTCAAAGCACGGGAGTGGCTGCGGATCGCCCTGGCCGTGATCGGGTCGCTCGCGGTGCAGGGCTCGGTCATCCAGTGGGTGGCCGACCACCGGCGCCATCACGCCTTCTCCGACCGTGACGGCGACCCGCACTCGCCCTGGCGCTACGGCCACAGCGTGCGCGGCCTGGCCAAGGGGCTGGTGTTCGCGCACGTCGGCTGGATGTTCGGGCGCGACCTCACCAACCGGGAGCGGTTCGCCAAGGACCTGCTGAACGACCCCGGCATCGTCCGGATCGACCGGCTGTTCGGTCCGCTCGTGGCGGTCTCGGTGCTGCTGCCGCCCGCCGTCGGCCTGCTGGCCACCGGCACCTGGGCGGGGGCGCTGACCGCGTTCTTCTGGGGCTCGCTCGTACGGATCGGACTGCTGCACCACGTGACCTGGTCGATCAACTCCGTCTGCCACGTCTTCGGCGAGCGGCCGCTGAAGACCCGCGACGGGGACCGCGCGGCGAACTTCTGGCCGCTCGCGATCCTTTCGTTCGGCGAGAGCTGGCACAACGGCCACCACTCCGACCCCACCTGCGCCCGTCACGGCATGCTGCCCGGCCAGATCGACATCTCCGCCCGGCTGATCAGGTGGCTGGAGCGGCTGGGCTGGGTGCGCGACGTCCGCTGGCCGACCCCGTCCCGCCTGGCCGCCCGCCGCCGCGACCCCTCCCCGTGACGTCGCACGGCGTCCCCGTCGAGAAAGGCCCGGTCGAACGCACCGGCGCGACCGGCCCCATCCGCGGCGTCGCCGGCGGGCGTGATCATACGATGCGCGTGCAGAGCGTGCGGTCGCGCACATGCCATTCGATCCTCCGGCCGCCCCGCGGGCAGGAGCCTTTGGTGAACGCGGTGATACGGAGGACGACATTCCGGCCCTTGGGAGCGGAGCCGGTGCAGGGGATCACCATCAGGAGGTCGCTGTTGGTGATGGTGAACAGGTTCCGCTTCTTGTCCTTCTTGGCCGGGAGACACTGACCCGGGCGGAACTGCCTCTGCACGCAGAGGGAGATCTCGTCGCCGGTGTTCGATCTATAGGACCACCACGTTCTCCCATCCGGTGCGAGATAGTTCACCGCGCACTTGACCAGGTGGTCGTCGACCACCCGGACAACTTTCATGTAGGCGTCGGAGCGGCTGCAGCGGACCGCGCGCGGCATGCTTCTGCTCCAGGTGAGCGGCGGACGCTCGAAGGCGTCCAGGCAGTCGCCCGCCGAGATCATCTCGAACGCCTTGCGGGTGGGATCGGGCTCGGGGGTGGGGGTGGGGCTGTAGGTCGCATCATCGACCTCGAACGACAGAGGCGCCTCGGGAGCCGGAGTCCGGGGAGAAGCGTCGGTGGCGGTCTTGGAGGTGACCGCTGTGCCGAGCCCGTTTCCGATGGCCACGGCGGCGACGGAGGCCAGCACGGCGAGCACGATCGTGGCCACCACGACCGCCATCCGCGCGGGCGGCGCAAGCCGCCGACGGTTCCCCGGCACGTCCTGCGCAGGGGAGGCCAGCAGCTCGCTCTCGGCCACCCGTTCGCCGATCATCGTGGTGACGGGCTCCGGCAGCGCGGCCTTCCCATCCTCGGCGAGCGCGGAGCAGCGTTCGAGGAACACCTCCAGGCCGGGACGGTCGTCCGGATTCTTCGCGAGCCCCGCCGCGATCAGCGGGAGCAGCGGCTCGGGCACGCCGGTCAGGTCGGGCTGCTCGTTGACGATGCGGTAACCGAGGACCTCGACCGGGCCCTGGCCGAAGGGCCCCCGTCCGGTGGCGGCGAAGGCCAGGACGGCGGCAAGGCAGAACACGTCTCCGGCCGGCCCGGCATCGCGGCCCTGAAGCTGCTCGGGTGCCATGAACCCGGGCGTGCCGACCACGCTGCGGGTGGTCTGCGAGGTGGCATCGAGCGCGCGGGCGATGCCGAAGTCGATGATGCGGGGCCCGTCCTGCCCCAGCAGCACATTGCCGGGTTTGAGGTCCCGGTGGATGATGCCTCGCGCGTGAATCGCCATGAGCCCTTCGGCCAGGCCCGCGCCGAGCCCCGCGACCGCCGCCGCCGTGGAGAACGCGCCGTGCTCGCTCACGGCCTCGCGCAGCGACGGTCCCGCGACGTACTCGGTGACCAGCCAGGGCGGGTCGGCGTCGGGACTGGCGTCCACCACCTGCACGGTGTGGATGCCTCCGACCCGCCGCACCGCGGCGACCTCCGCCTCGAACCGCCGCCGGAACTGCGTGTCCTCCGCCAGGTACGGATGGATCACTTTGACCGCGACCGGCCGGCCCCCCTTGGAGCGACCCAAGTAAACGCGCCCCATTCCGCCCGTCCCCAGCCGCGCCAGGAGCCGGTATCCCCCGACCTCCCGCGGGTCGCTGGCCTCAAGCGGTTTCAGCTTCTCGTCGGACACTCGCGGGGCCTCTCACACACTGGTGGTCGGGACGTATCCACCTCTCACGCCGGCTCGACGATCACCGCGCCGGGCGCACGGACACGGCGCGCGCCTGCCCCGACCTGGTACAGGCGGACGTTGCCGGGCTCGGCCATCACCTTCGGCTCGCAACGCCACACCTCGGCCCTTCTCCCGCCCGCGCACTTCAGCCGCGCTCTCCGCAAGGCGTTCGGTACCTCACCCCAGGATCGTCGGCCCGGCGCGCTCCTCACCGCGCACGTGTGAACGTGGTGTCAAGAGGTGGTGGACTCCCTGCCGACCAGGAATTCCTGCCGTACGACGCTTGAAGATCTCGCGAGGGTCACAACATGCAGGCGTCGTTGGTGCGTGAGACGTGGCCGGCCGTGATCCAGAAGGTGGCGCCGCCCCCGCCGGGGATGGAAATCGTGGTCTTCAGGCGGCCGTTCGACTGGGAGCCGGAGTAGGCGCCGATGATCGACCCCTTTGCGTAGGTTCCGTCACTGGCGGTGCCGGTCGCGTTCTTCCAGCGGGGAGAGCCTGAGGCGTTCACCTTGTAGCGGCAGATCAGCACGGCGGACGTGGCTTGCGAGGTGGGTGCCGCCGAGGCCGGCGGGGCCACGAAGGCGGTGCCGGTGGCCGTGATGAGCGCGGCCGCGGAGATGGACATCGCGCAACTGCTGAGCTTGTTCATTCATGTCTCCCGATGGGTGGTCTCATCTTCGGCGACCGGTGGGGCGCCTGGGGAAGGTCCGTGCACATTTGTCGATACTTGCGGTTCCGGTTACATGCTTGCCGGAACTGTCGGTATCGTCAAGGGCGGGAGGATCTCCCGCCATCCGAACACGGCCGCCACCTGCCGCGACCGCCCGTTCGTGGTGTGCGCCATCGCGCCTGCGGTGCCAGGCGTGCCTCCTCCCGAAGAAGCGGTGACGGCTGACGGAGGCGACGCTGCGGCCGGGCCGTCGTTCCGGTCCCCTCATGGCCGGGTGGCCGCTCCTTCGCGCAGCTTGGCCATGGCCCGCCGGCGGGCGACGTGATCACGCCGATTCGGAGCCCATGACGTCTCTCGCGGCCGACGAGCCGGATTTCATTTTCCCGACACCATGTTGGTATCTTGTCGACGGCGCGTCGGTAACTAAGGCGTCGGTTCCGTGAAATCCCCTTCCCGTCAAGGAGTGCCATGTTCCTGGCCTGGCGCGAGCTGATCTTCGCCCGCGCACGTTTCGGCCTGATGGGCGGAGTCGTCGCCCTCATCGCAGTCCTCGTCGTCCTGCTGTCCGGCCTCTCCTCCGGGCTCGTCAACGACGGCGTCTCCGGGCTCCAACGGCTGCCCGTCACCGCGTTCGCCTTCGCCGAGGGCACCAAGACCGACTCCGCCTTCTCCCGCAGCACCGTCAGCGTGAGCCAGGCCGAGACATGGAAGGGCCGCGACGACGTCGGCGACGCCGCGCCGTTCGGCGTCGCGCTGGTCAACGCCAAGGCCACGACGCAGGCCGGCACCGAGGTGCCGATCGACCTGGCCCTGTTCGGCGTCGAGCCCGGTTCGTTCCTCAAGCCCTCCGTCTCGGACGGCGCCGGGCTGGGCGACCCCGACGGGATCGTGGTCAGTAAGACCGTCCTGGACGAGGGCCTGGCGATCGGCGACACCGTCGTCATCGACCGCCTGGGCACACAGCTGAAGATCGTCGGCACCACCGGCGACCAGCGCACCTTCGGGCACGTCGACGTGGCGTACCTGCCGTTGCGCTCCTGGCAGCAGGTGCACGCCGGCGCCGGCCCGGATGACGAGGTGCGCGCGGAAGCGTACGAAGAGGCCACGGCCATCGCCCTGCGCGCGCGGGACGGCGACCAGATCGACCTGGCCGGCGGCGACGCCGCGGCGGGCACCGCGAGCATGACGCTCGAAGAGTCCTTCGGAGCCTCGCCCGGCTACACCGCGGAGACCTCCACGCTCACGCTCATCCAGGTCTTCCTGTACGCCATCTCCGCGCTCGTCGTCGGGACGTTCTTCACCGTGTGGACGATCCAGCGCAAGCACGAACTCGCCGTCATACGGGCCATGGGCGCCTCCACCGGCTACCTCATGCGGGACACGATGATCCAGGCGACCGTCATCCTGACCGTGTCCACCGCTGTGGGCTTCCTGATCGGGGTCGGCGGCGGCGCGATGCTCACCACCACGCCCATGCCGTTCGACCTGGAGGCGGGCCCGCTCGTCCTCGCCGCCCTGCTCCTCGTCGGCCTCGGCCTCGCCGGTGCCGCGGCGGCCGTGGGCCGCATCGTCCGCGTCGACCCGCTCGTAGCCCTGGGAGGGCAGCGATGACCACTCGTTCCAGGTCCCAGCGTCCGGACTCCCGCCTGGCCGGCGCGCAAGAGCGCGGCGGCCTGCTGATGGAGGGCGTCACCCTGACACTCGGCGACGGCGACGCCACGGTCACCGCGCTCGATGACGTCGACCTCGACGTGGCGGCCGGCGAGTTCGTCGCCATCGTGGGGCCGTCAGGGGCCGGCAAGTCGAGCCTGCTCGCCGTCGCCGGCGCGCTCACCACCCCCGACACCGGCCGGGTGCTGATCGGCGGCGTGGACGTCACCAAGGCGAGCTCGCGTGAGAAGGCGCGCCACCGGCGCGAACGGATCGGGTTCGTCTTCCAGTCGGGCAACCTCATTCCGGCGCTCACCGCGCTCGACCAGCTCCGCTTCGCGCTCGACATAGCGGGCAAGCGCGCGGGCGGCGGTCACGATCCGCGAGAGCTGCTCGACCGGGTCGGGATGGGGCACCGCGCCGGGCACCGCCCTCACCAGCTGTCCGGTGGCGAGCGGCAGCGCGTGGGAATCGCCCGCGCGCTGGTCACCCGCCCGGCCGTGCTGCTGGTGGACGAGCCGACCGCCGCGCTCGACCGCGCCCGCAGCGACGATATCGTGAAGCTGCTGGCGCATGAGGCGCACGAGTTCGCCGTCGCGACGATCATGGTCACCCACGACCACGAGGTGCTGGGCCACTGCGATCGCGTCCTGTCGATGGTGGATGGGAGACTGTCGGAATAGGCCGACCATGGGGGAGGGCAGGTGCCGCGCATTCAAGCCCCTACTGTCGCCGAGCATCGGGCGGCCCAGCGCAGGGCGCTGCTCGACGCGGCCAGGAAGATCCTCGCCGAGACCGGCCGGCCACCGACGCTGGCCAGGGTCGCCGAGCGCGCCGGGCTTGCCAGGTCCAGCCTCTACCAGTACTTCCGGTCGTCGGAAGACCTGCTCAACGCGGTCGTGGAGGACGTCTTCCCCCGCTGGTCGGCCAGGGTGGCCGAGGCGATGGACGCCGCGGCCACGCCTGCCGGCCGCGTCCTCGCCTACGTGCTGACCAACTTCGAGCTCATCGCCGAGGGCGAGCACGCGCTGGCCACCGTCCTCGCCGAGGTCGTGCCGGGCGAGACCATCGCCGAGCGGACCCGTGCCATGCACGCGCAGCTCTTGGAGCCCCTCGTGGAAACGCTGCGCCTCCTCGGGGTTCCCGCGGTGCCGGAGACGGCGGAGATGATCAACGCCATCGTGTTCGCCGGGTCGCGGCTGATCGAGTCCGGCACCGACCTGCAGACCGTCTGGGAGTCCGCGCGGGGCCTGCTGGAGCCGTTCGCCCGCGCCTCGGAGCAGGCGACGTCCTGAACGCCGGAGAGTTTTACCGACGCCATGTCGGTAAACTGGCGGCACTGGCACGCTCATCCTCCGGAGGAACACCATGTACGTCGTTCACAACCGCATCGAAGTCGCTCCAGAACAGGCCGCCGCCTTCGAGGAGACCTTCAGCGCCAGCATGCGCGCGACCCTCGCCGGGGTGCCCGGCCTGCGGCGCAGCCTGCTGATGCGCCCGGCCAAGCCCGGAGACCCGTACGTGTCGACCATGGAGTTCGACTCGGCCGACGATTTCCGCGCCTGGATGAAGTCCGACTCCTTCAAGGCCGCCCACGCCAACGCCGACGCACCCGGCATGCAGGCCCCCTCGGCGATCGAGCTCTTCGACGTCCTGGAAGACTTCTCCGCCTGACCAGGCGCGTCTCAGCCTGCCGGCGCAGGCGAGGGCTCGGGGTGCACCCGGAAAGGGGCACCCGCGCGTCTCACAGCGGGAAGTGGCAGGCCACGCGGTGTCCCGTGCGGCGCTCCTCGTGCGCGGGCGGCTCGGTCTCGCACCGCCGCCTGTCCGTGGCGGGCAGCTCCGCGTAGACCGGGCAGCGGCCGCGGAACGGGCAGCCCTCGTGGCGCTGGAAGGGGCTCGGCGGGTCGCCCGGGAGGAGCAGGTGCTCGCGGGCGCGCTCGACGGCCGGGTCGGGGATCGGCACGGCGGAGATGAGCGCCTTGGTGTAGGGGTGGAGGGGGTCGCCCAGCACGGTCGCGGTGTCGCCGGTCTCGACGGTCCTGCCGAGGTACATCACGCTCACCCGGTCGGCGATCTGCCGGACGACGGCCAGGTCGTGCGAGACGAACAGGTAGGCCAGGTTCAGCTCGTCGCGGAGCCGGACGAGCAGGTCGAGGATGTCCGCCTGCACGGTCACGTCAAGCGCGGAGACCGGCTCGTCGAGCACCACCAGCTTGGGCCGCACCGACAGCGCGCGGGCGATGCCGATGCGCTGGCGCTGCCCGCCGGAGAACTCGTGCGGGAACCGGCTCGCGTGCTCGGGCTTGAGCCCGACCTGTTCGAGCAGGTGCGGCACG
The DNA here is from genome assembly GCF_043196965.1 of Nonomuraea sp. NPDC049309. Taxonomy (NCBI): domain Bacteria; kingdom Bacillati; phylum Actinomycetota; class Actinomycetes; order Streptosporangiales; family Streptosporangiaceae; genus Nonomuraea; species Nonomuraea sp. NPDC049309. Next base: position 1,393,158 of record NZ_JBICSH010000002.1, read on the forward strand.
TCGTCGGCGGGCAGCCCCTTGGCGCGCAGCGGCTCGGCGATGATCTCGCCCACGGTCATCCGCGGATCGAGGCTCGACATCGGGTCCTGAAAGACGATCTGCGCGTTCTCTCTGACCTCGGGCATCCGCAGCAGCTCGAACAACGTGGTGGTCTTGCCGGATCCCGACTCGCCCACGAGCCCGAGCGTCTCACCCGGCCTGATGGTGAGGTCCACGCCGTCCACCGCGTACACGGTGCCGATCCTGCGCTTGAACGCCGACCCGCGCGTCAGCGGGAACGTCTTGCGCAGGCCGCTCACCTCGACCAGCGGCGCCCCGTGCGCGGGCCCGCGCGGCTCGATGGCCGCGTCCAGCCGGGGCACCGCCGCCAGCAGATCCTTGGTGTACGACTCCCGCGGCCGGGCGAACACCTGCTCGGCCGGGCCCTCCTCCACCACCTTCCCCCCGTTCATCACCGCGACTCTGTCGGCGATGCCGGCGATCACACCGAGGTCGTGGCTGATCAGCACCAGGGCGGCGCCCGTCTCCCGCTGTGCCTTGCGGAGCAGGTCGAGCACCTGGGCCTGGACCGTGACGTCCAGCGCGGTGGTGGGTTCGTCGGCGAGGATCACGTCGGGGTCGTTGGCGATGGCCATGGCGATCATGGCGCGCTGGCGCATGCCGCCGGAGAACTCGTGCGGGTAGGACTCGGCCCGCCGTTCCGGCTCGGGGATGCCGACGGATCTGAGCAGTTCGACGGCTCTGGCGTGGGCCTCCTCCTTGCTCAGCCGCGTGTGGGCGCGCAGCGCCTCGGCGATCTGGACGCCGATGCGGTAGACGGGGGTGAAGGCGGACAGCGGGTCCTGGAAGACCATGGCGACCCTGGCACCGCGAACCTGCATGAGGGTGCGGACGTCGGCGCCGATCAGCTCGGTGCCGCCGAGCCGTACCGAACCCGTGACCGTGGCCGTGGCGGGCAGCAGGCCCATGGCGGCCAGGGCGGTCACGGACTTGCCCGAGCCCGACTCGCCGACGATGCCCAGCACCTCGCCACGGCGCAGGTCCCAGCTCACCGAGTCGGCGGCGACGGTATCGCCGAAGCGGACCGTGAGGTCGCGGACGCTGAGCACCACGTCGTCGGGCGGCTCGGCCGCGCGTGGCAGCGCTGTCACCGTGCCCCGCTTGGGGCGGGCGGCCTCGCTGGTGGGGTCGAGCGCGTCCCGCAGGCCGTCGCCGACGAGGCTGACCGCCAGTACGAAGACGATGAGCAGGCCGGCGGCGAACCAGAACATCCACGGATAGCCGATGGCGGCCTCGGTGCCGTCGGCGATCAGCGTGCCCAGGGAGACGTCGGGGGGCTGGATGCCGAAGCCGAAGTAGGACAGCGCGGTCTCGCTCATCACCGCGCCGCCGACCGCGATCGTGGTGTCGATGATGAGAAAGGACGCGACGTTGGGCAGGATATGCCGGGCGATGATGCGAAATTTCGGGACGCCCATCAGCTCGGCGGCCCGGACGAAGTCGCGTTCCTTCAGCGAGAGCGTCATCGACCTGACGATCCTGGCGCTGATCATCCACCCCAGGAACCCGAGGAGCAGGGCGAAGACCAGCCAGCCCGCTCCCTTCAGCCGCGGCGCCACCATGGAGATGATCAGGAAGCCGGGAAAGATCAGCAGGAGATCGAGGCAGAAACGCAGCACCCGGTCCGTCCAGCCGCCGAGATACCCGGCCGCGGCTCCGGCCAGCGAGGCGAGCACGGTCGAGAACAGCGCCACGATCAGGCCGATGACGAGCGACTTGCGCAGCCCGTACGTGGTCTGGGCGAAGATGTCCTGGCCGATCCTGTTGGTCCCCCACCAGTGCGCCGCCGAGGGAGCCGAGCGGATCGACAGGTAGTCGACCTGGGTGGGCGTCCACGGGCTGAGCACCGGCCCGAGGAACCCCAGCAGGAACAGCACCACGATGACCAGGGCGCCCGCCACGACCCCCTTCGAGCCGACGAAGCGGCGAAGCGTGATCATGCGTGCCGCACCCGGGGGTCGAGGACGGCGAGCAGGATGTCGGCAAGGAAGCCCGACAGCAGGACGACGACGGCGGCGAAGAGGTTGACGGCGACCACGGAGTTCAGGTCGTTGCGGCCGACGGCGTTCATGAACCAGTCGCCCATGCCGTGCCAGCCGAAGATGCGCTCGGTGAAGGCCGCTCCGGTGAAGATGCCGAGGAAACCGAAGGCGAAGAAGGTGGTCATCGGTACCAGCGCGGTGCGCAGCCCGTGTTTCAGCATGGCCACCCGCGGATGGATGCCCTTGGCCAGAGCGGTGCGCAGGTAATCGGATGCCAGCACGTCGAGCATGGTCGCGCGCTGGTAGCGGCTGTAGGCGGCGATGGTGCCCAGCGCGATCGACAGCGTGGGCAGCAGCAGGTGCCCGGCCCGGTCGCCGAGCTGGACGAGGAACCCGCCCTGCAGGCCGGGTGTCTTCTCGCCGGTGAAGTCGATCAGGTGGCCGACGTTGTCGTTCAACCAGGTGGTGCCGATCTTCAGCAGTGTCGCCAGGAGGAACACCGGGGTCGACAGCAGGATGAACGAGATCACCGTGACCGCCCGGTCGGAGAAGCGGTACTGCCTGATCGCGCCCCACGCGCCGGCCAGCACGCCCACCACGGTCCCGACCAGCGTGCCGATGAGCAGCAGCCGCAGGCTCACCCCGATGCGGCGGCCGAACTCGTCGTTGACCGAGGTGCCGTCGATGGTCCGGCCCAGGTCGCCCGTGACGGCATGGCCGGCCCAGGTGCCGAAGCGCTGGAGAAAGGGGACCTTGTCGTTGATGCCGAGCTCGGTGAGCTGGGCGTCGATCATCTCCGCGGGCGGCTGGGGACGCCTGCCCTCGAAGTAGGCCCTGGGGTTCATGCTGGCCGACGCCAGGGCGTAGGAGATGAACAGTGCCGCCAGGAGTAAGACGACGTAATACCCGGCTCGCCTGCCAAGGTAGCCCAGCACAAAGATCCCTCCAGGTGCACCGCTAAGGTTCTTTATCCTACGATCTCAGTAGGTTAAGAATGGAAATGGGGTCACCGTTGAGAGTAAAGCTGCCCGTCGTGGTCGCCGCACTTGCCCTGGCGGTCTCCGCCTGCTCGGGCGGCCAGAGCTCGCCCGCGCCGGCGTCATCCGCCGCGCCGATCGCCGCCGACGCCACCGACATCAATCCGCAGCCGCTGGACAAGCTGAAGGACGGCGGTTCCCTGCGCATGTCGATCGAGCAGTGGATCACGCAGTACAACAGCAACCAGGTGGACGGCATGCAGGGGGACGCGCAGGCGATCACGGCGCTGGTGGAGCCCACGCTCTTCGTCAGCGACGCCAAGGGCGTGCCGCACCCCAACCCCGACTACCTCGTCTCGGCCGAGGTGACCTCGACCTCCCCGCAGGTCGTCACGTACAAGCTCAACCCGAAGGCCAAGTGGTCCGACGGGAAGCCGCTGTCGTACAAGGACTTCGAGGCGCAGTGGAAGGCGCTCAACGGTGAGGACGAGCACTACCTGGTCGCCAGCACGGCCGGCTACGAGCTGATCGGCAAGGTGGAACAGGGGGCCGACGCCACCGAGGTGAAGGTGACCTTCGACGAGCCGTTCGCGGACTGGCAGTCGCTGTTCAGGGTGCTCTTCCCCGCGGCCGAGTACGACACCCCCGAGAAGTTCAACAAGCACTGGATCGAGAAGGTGCCGATCACCGGTGGTGCCTGGAAGATCGGCGACTACGACAAGACCGCGCAGACGATCACCGCGGTGCCCGACCCCAACTGGTGGGGCACCCCGCCCAAGCTCGACTCGATCGTCTTCCGGGTCCTCGACCCGGCCGCGCAGGTGGACGCGTACCTCAACAAGGAGATCGACTTCGTCAGCGCCCTGCGCACCACCGACGCCTATGAGCGGCTCAAGAAGGACCCCACCACCGACATCCGCGTCGGCGCCCGCTGGGACGAGGTGATCATCCTGCTGAACGGCGGCCGCGGCCCGCTGGCCGACCAGAAGGTCCGCAACGCCGTCGAGAAGGCCATCGACCGGCAGGCCATCGCCACGGTCACGCTGAAGGGCCTGCCCGTCGATCCCAAGCCCGTCGGCAACCACTTCTTCATGCCGAACCAGGAGGGCTACCAGGACAACTCCGGCGAGTGGGGCAAGTACGACGTCGAAGGCGCCAAGAAGCTCCTCACGGAGGCCGGATGGGCCGAGGGCAACCCGCGCACCAAGGACGGCGAGCCGCTCAAGCTGTCGTACGTCATGTCCGCCGACTCCACCCAGCAGCAGGTCGACCAGGCCACGCTGGTGCAGCAGATGCTCGGCCAGGTGGGCATCCAGCTCACCATCGACAAGGTGCCGGGCAACGACTTCTTCGAGAAGTACGTCAACCGCGGCAACTTCGACCTGGTCTCCTTCCGCAACGTGGACCTGATCTACCTGTCAGAGGCCTACTCCCAGTACCAGCAGCCGGAGGGCGACAACGTCTTCCAGAACTTCGGCCGGGTCAGCTCCCCCGAGCTGGTGGACCTGCTGAAGAAGGCCCAGGTCACCACCGACAGGGCGGAGGCCATCAAGCTGTACAACCAGGCTGACGCGCTCGTCTGGTCGCTCGGCCACACGATCGCCCTCTACCAGCGCCCGCAGATCATCGCGGTGCGCCATGGCCTGGCCAATTTCGGCGCCGGCGGCCTGGCCTCCGACGACTTCAACAAGGTCGGCTGGATGAAGTAGTCTCCCGGGCCCGTAGCCCGGCGGGGCGGCGCTGGGCTACAAGGTCGCCACATGGACATGGCCGCGACCGATACTCTCCCTGCATGGCACGTCATGAACATGGTGTGACTCCGCAAAGTGAGGACTTTTCGGCGTGGTACAACGAGCTGGTCGTCAAGGCGCAGCTCGTGGACAGGGGACCCGCGAAGGGCACCATGGTCATTCGACCGTACGGGTACCGCCTGTGGGAGCTCATTCAGGGAGAGCTCGATCGCCGGATCAAGGACACCGGTCACGACAACGCGTACTTCCCCCTGCTGATCCCGGAAAGTTACCTCCAGCGGGAGGCGGAGCACGTCGAGGGGTTCTCGCCCGAACTCGCCGTCGTCACCCACGCCGGCGGCAAGAAACTGGACGAGCCTCTGGTCGTCCGGCCCACCTCAGAGACGATCATCGGCGAGATGATGGCGAAGTGGGTCTCCTCCCACCGCGACCTGCCGCTCTTGCTGAATCAGTGGGCCAACGTCGTGCGGTGGGAAATGCGCCCCCGCATGTTCCTCCGCACGACCGAGTTCCTGTGGCAGGAAGGTCACACTGCACACGCCGACGAGGCGGACGCCATGCGGGAAACGATGCTGGCGCTCAACCTCTACGCGGAGGTGGCACGGGACATCGCGGCGATCCCCGTGATACCCGGTGAGAAAACACCCGGAGAGCGGTTCGCCGGCGCGGTGCGCACCTTCACCATCGAGGGCATGATGAGGGACGGCAAGGCGCTCCAGGCCGGAACGTCCCACTACATGGGCACCAACTTCGCCGAAGCCTTCGACATTCACTACACCTCCGAAGCCGGCAAGCTCGAACTGTGCCACACGACCTCGTGGGGAATGTCCACGAGAATGATCGGCGGCGTCATCATGACGCATGGTGACGACAAGGGCTTGGTCCTACCGCCCAAGCTGGCCCCGTATCAGGTCGTGATCGTGCCGATAGGACGCGGTGATCAGGGCGAACAGGTCTCGGCGGCCGCACGGGAACTCGCGCGCCGCCTCAAGGAGAATGGTGTTCGCAGCCATGTCGATGACCGCGCACAGCTTTCACCCGGCTTCCGGTTCAACGACTGGGAATTGCGCGGCGTCCCCGTCCGCCTCGAACTCGGCCCGCGCGACCTTGAGTCCGGCACCGTCGTCATGGCGAAACGACTCGGCGACGAGGGCAAGCAGAGCATCCCCCTGTCTTCGGCGCCGGAACTCATCCCTGACGTGCTGGAGGACTTCCAAGCCTTCCTTTTTCGGAGGGCCACCGAATTCCGCGACGGTCACATCGCGGCTGCCGACACCTGGGACTCGTTCATCGAGGCCGTCTCCGCAGGCTGGGCGCTCGCGCTGCACTGCGGCAGGCCCACGTGCGAGGACGACATCAAGGCAGAGACCGCAGCCACTCCGCGCTGCATTCCGCTCGACGGAGCTTCGGAGACCGGCCGATGTGTGCATTGCGGCGAAGCATCCGCCTACGGCAAGCGGGTGATTTTCGGACGGGCCTACTGACTCCTAGTGCTTCATGGCGGGCGGAGCGGCCTTCGCCGGCAGCTTGATGTTCATCATCGAGGTGTTCGACGCGCTCAAGCTGCTGTAGCGACTGGGGAACAGGTTTCCTGGCCCGAGTTCCCGGCTGCTGCGGAACCTGTCCCGAGCGGAGTCGTGGAGAGGCGGCATCGAGGCACGCCTGTCAGCAGATCCGTTGGCGAACACCCTCGGACGAAGATCGTTCCGAGGGTGTTCGAACTGGTAGGGCGCCCGGGGCTCGAACCCGGAACCTACGGATTAAAAGTCGCAGTTCTCAATACCGCCCACTATCGAATCGTGTTTCGTTGTGTCGCGGTGTCGCGTGATGTCCGCTTCCATAATGTCCAAGAATGCCGTCCGGTGTTATGCCGTATCAGGTGCCGACGAGCATCCAACGAGCAACCATGGGCCGGATGGCATCCCTTGACCATGCGCATTCTCCCATCCATTGGGTCGGCCAGGACGCTTGATCCATCTGCGGCGCAGGAAGTCGGCCAGGGCCCGTTGTGGCGCGCTGAGCGCACTCAGCCCCGGCGGGACTGGGCGGCTCCAGCTCGTCCTCATCCTCGTAGTCGAAGGCGTCCTCGTCGCGCTCCCATACCCCGTACGCCGACAGCCAGGCCAGATAGAGCGGACGCAGGTCGCCGGCGGCCAACTCGGCGCGGATGCCGATGATCGCTGACAGGGAGCGTTCGACGTCGTCTTCCCAGTACTCCTCTTCGGCTTCGCTGGTGAAGTCGAGGATGAGGTGTTCGCCGCTGGTCCAGGCGCTGACCTGCTCACCTACGCAGTAGCGTTCGGCCTGCTCGGGCTTCAGCACGGCCTTGGGCAGGCGCAGCATGACCCGGTGGGTGCCCCAGTTGGCCAGGTACAGGTGGGCGTCGTAGTAGCGCTCCATCATGCGGTGCGGGTCGCCGCGGAAGTCGCCCCAGTGGTATTCGTTGGTGAAGCCGGTGGCGGTGATGTGCGCCCGGGTGGACAGGGCGCGGACCTCGGCCTGCTGCTGGTCGGTGAGCGGCCGGTCGATGGCCAGGAACTCGTAGTACTGGTATTCGCTCACGCTCTCACCCGGCCCAGCGCCGGTACGCGTGAATCCATTCGGCGCCGTCCGGTGGCGGATCGGGCAGGGGCAGGTCGAGGATGCCGATCGCCTGCTGGTGCTCACCGTGGCGGCAGATCGCCACGATGCCGCTCCCGGCCAGGAACTCGATCGCGGTGACGGTGACCTGCTGGCCGAGCACGGTCGTCTCGAACGGCACCGCCAAGTTGTCGCCGATCATCACATGGAAGCCGGAGAGCTGCTCATCATCGGTGTAGGCGTCCACGACTGCATGCTCGATCAGCTCATCCAGATGATCGTCAGGGGGCGGCGAGTCACAACAGCCCACGATACTCCCGCAGGGAGCCCCTAGGATCACCTCGGGCACGGGGATTCGTCAACCGTATGGCTGTGCGGGGGTGATGTCGGTGTGCGGGAAGTCCTCGCCTTTGAAGAGCAGGGGCTGGTCGAGGTCCTTGGCGAGGGCGTAGGCGAAGCAATCACCCATGTTGAGTTTGGCCTTGGAGTGGTTGCCTTTGCCGTATGTCTGGTACGCCCGGCGCGCAATTCTGGCCTGATTGGGTGTTACGGGCTCGATGATGAGCCCCATTTCGTTGATGAGCGTGTCGAAGGCGTTGCGCATGGCCTCGCCACGGTTGTCTGCCACGATGGCCGCTTCGACGTAGTTGACAGCTGAGATACGACACACCGCCGCCGCGATGGCCTGGGCGAAGTGGGCGGCCTCGGGCTCGCCGTTGATGACGGCGATGATGGCGCTGGAATCGATGATCATGCAGGAAGGCCGGTGTCCGGGTCGTACAGGTCTTCAATGGACAGCCGGTCCTGCCCGAGGTGGGTTCGCATGTCGGCGGCAATGCTCAGGATGCGTTCGGCTCTGCCAGCGGCTACTGTGCGGCGTTCCAGCGCATCCAGACGGCGTTCGAGCACTTGAGCGGCGTGCTGAGTTTCCTCGGCCAACCGGATGACCCGGCGGGCGAGGTCGTGAATGGGCTCGTGTTCGAGGTCTACGCTCACCGTCGCTCGACTCCTTCGGTCGCGTTACCTTCGTGGCACTATCAGCGTAGCTGGTGGCCGTGCCTTACTCGCGGCGATGGGCAGCATCCGTCCGCGTCACAAGGTTCTTGTCGAGTCAGGGGTTCTCCTCGGGCATGATGCTGGCGGCGGCATGCCTGGCTTCCTAGATCTCGGGGCGGAGTCTGCCGCGGTCGGCGACCGGAATCCCTGCGCACGAGCCACCGTTTTTGTCGGTGGCGAGGTCTATGCTGCCCCGCATGGCGCAATGTACGTCATCGACTGAGGGAACGACAGAGCTGGCGCAGCCGTGGCCTTCAGAGTGGAACACGGTGGCGATCAGTCTTGTGGCCAGCGGGTTCGTCGAACTGTCGCAGAAACTTGACCGGCAGGGGGCCTTCCCGGTGCCGTATCCGCCAGCCTTGCAACGCGGTCTCGACCGGTTGACGGCGATGGGTGTCGTGGCCGAGGCGGAAGTACCACGTAGCGTCATGGATTTGGCCGCGTGGGCGCACCGTCCGTTCTCGGAGTGGCCTCTCCGTCCCGACGTGGAGGGTCTGAACGACGACGAGTCGCTTCTGGTGGACGGTAAGAAGTCCTAACAGAATGATCAACGGGTGAGGCGTCGCCAGCAAATGATGGCGACGGCGAGGGTCATGAAGGCTTCGTGGATGTCGTCGCGGATCTCCCAGCGGATGCGCAGGCGACAGAACCAGTGCAGCAGGGCGATCGTCTGTTCGATCACCCAACGATGTACGCCCAGGCCGGAGCCGTGCGGGGTGCCACGGCGGGCAATGACCGGCTTGACGCCTGTGGCCCAGACCACCCGGCGGTACTTGTCATGGTCGTAGCCCGATCGGCGTACAACGCCTTCGGTCGTTGGCGTGGCCGGCCGCGTCGGCCACGCACCGGAGGGATCGACCGGAGCAGAGGCATGACCTGGGTGACGTCGTTGCGGTTGCCGCCGGTCAGGCTGAGTGCGAGGGGGATGCCGTTTCCGTCGGAGATGACGTGGTGCTTGGAGCCCGGCTTGGCGCGGTCGACCGGGCTCGGACCCGTTTTGGGCCGCCCTTCAGCGCCCGGATGTGGGAGCTGACGATCACCGCCTTGGACCAGTCCAGCCTTGGGTCTGCCGATAATTGCGTCCGCCCAGTTCACGGCCATGTGGGCCGTGCACGGGCGCGTGCGAGCTCCGGGCCTCAGATGAGGGAGACGCATGCGGAATGATGATCGGCTGTGCTCCTTCGCCTGGCCTACCTCGCCGCCACGAACGCCTTTGCAGCATTGCGGTTGCTGCCGATGGGCGATCGGGACAAGGATGTCGAGATACTCGTCCTGCGCCATCAGATCACCGTGCTTGAACGGCAGCTCGGCGCCGATGCCAGGGTTCGGTTCGCGCCTGAGGATCGAGCCCTCTTGGCTGCGCTGCTGACCTCCTTGCCGCGTGAGGTCCTGCGCAGGGTCCGGCTGCTGGTCCGGCCGGATACCGTCTTGCGCTGGCACCGTGATCTGATGAAACGGCGTCACGCGCGCACTTGCCGGCCGAAGCGGCGAGGGCGACCGCCCACGGTCCGCTCCATCCGAGTCCTCATCCTGCGCCTGGTTCGCGAGAACCCTGGTTGGGGATATCGGCGTGTGCATGGTGAGCTCACCACACTTGGCATCAAGGTCGCGCCATCCACGGTCTGGGAGATCCTCAAGCGGGAAGGTCTTGATCCGGCGCCCGAGCGGGCTTCCACCACGTGGGCCGACTTCCTGCGCTCGCAAGCAAACGCCCTACTGGCCTGCGACTTCATCGAGACCGTCACTCTCAGCGGGCAGCGCCTGTACGTCCTGGCGGTCATCGAGCACGTCACCAAACGTGTCCGCGTGCTCGGCGCCACCGCGCACCCGAGCGCGAGCTGGGTCATCCAAGCGATCAGGAACCTGGTGATGGATCTGGACGATGCAGGTTGCCGAGCACGGTTTCTGCTCCGAGATCGGGATGGGAAATTCCCTGCCCTCATGGACGGGGTCCTTGCCGAGGCCGGCATCACGACGGTGCTCACCGGCATTCGGATGCCGCGGATGAACTCCATCATGGAGCGGTGGGTGCAGTCCTGCCGCCACGAGCTTCTCGATCGCTGCCTCATATGGAACGAACGCCATCTTCGGCACGCCTTGCGCGAGTACGAACAGTTCTACAACCAGCACCGAGCCCACCAGGCCCTGAACCAAGCAGCCCCGCTGCGCGCTGTCCCCGATCCGATCGCGGATCCAGAGCGAATCATCGACCTGAATGTACGCCGACGAGACCGGCTCGGCGGCGTCCTCCACGAGTACTCACATGCCGCTTGATCAGCATGGATGGGATTATCGGCAGGCGCAACGTCGCAGGCCCGGGCTGCATCTTCGCTGGTCAGCCCTTCGGCGATCTTTCTCCAGAATGCTCGCTCCACGTCCCGGCGAATGAGGGCCGTCCCGGTGACCGCATCTCTGGCCGCGCGATGCGCGTCGTCATCCACCCTGCTGGTCTGCCCATACAACAGCTCCGGATCAAGGTGTTGCGACGACCGGTTGAATCCGCCCAAATCGCCCCGATGGCTTTGGCGGAGACCTTGGTGTGCGAAATGGGCCGGAGGCGGCGTGACCGGTGCTTGGACGGGTCTGCTGTCAATCCGGGTGTGTTCCCCTCGCCACCCTTCCACCATGATCTTCCGTTGGGTGTCGCTCGGTCGTGGCTTGACTATCCGGTCTCAGGCGCCCAACGCCCGGCGGCGTAAACCGGCTCATTTCGATCACGCCACCGGCCCGCCGATGTGCCGGACCCGTGCCGAAGAGTATCGGGCGAGCATGAACTCGGCCAGCTTCGCCTCGCAGGAGACGGCTCAGAATCAAGAAAGTGCAGGTCGGGCGGGATGTGGAGTGGTAGGGCGCCCGGGGCTCGAACCCGGAACCTACGGATTAAAAGTCCGCAGCTCTGCCAATTGAGCTAACGCCCCTAGCAACAGCAAGGGTACAGAGATTACCGCGCTGTCCGCGACGCCACCATCATCGGTAAGCCGACAGCCCGGTCAGCGCCTCGCCGAGCACCAGGGTGTGGACTTCCTGGGTGCCTTCGTAGGTGAGCACGCTTTCGAGGTTGTTCATGTGTCTGATCACAGGGTACTCCAGCGTGATCCCGTTGCCGCCCAGGATGGAGCGGGCCTGGCGGGCGATGTCGAGCGCGGCCCGTACGTTCGCCAGCTTGCCGAAGCTGATCTGCCGGGGCTCCAGGGTGCCGGCGTCCTTGAGCCGGCCGAGGTGGAGGGCGGTGAGGCCGGCCTGGGCGAGGCCGACGTACATCCAGGCCAGCTTCTCCTGGGTGAGCTGGAACGCGCCGATCGGCTTGTCGAACTGGACGCGGGTCTTGGAGTAGTCGACGGCGGCCTCGACGCAGGCGCGGGCGGCGCCGGTGACGCCCCAGACGATGCCGTACCGGGCCTCGGACAGGCAGGACAGCGGCCCGCGCAGGCCCGTGACGCCGGGCAGGACGGCGGAGGCGGGCAGGCGTACGTCGTCGAAGTAGAGGGACGAGGTGACCGAGGCCCTCAGGGACATCTTCTTGCGGATCTCAGGGGCGCTGAAGCCCGGGGTGTCGGTGGGGACGACGAAGCCGCGGATGCCGTCGTCGGTCTGCGCCCACACGACCGCGACGTCGGCGACGGATCCGTTGGTGATCCACATCTTGGAGCCGTTCAGGATCCAGTCGGAGCCGTCCTTCTTGGCGTACGTGCGCATGCCGGCCGGGTCGGAGCCGTGGTCGGGCTCGGTCAGGCCGAAGCAGCCGATGGCCTCGCCGGCGGCCATGCGGGGCAGCCATTCCTCTTTCTGCTCGTCGGAGCCGTACTTCCAGATGGGGAACATGGCGAGCGAGCCCTGCACGGAGACGAAGGAACGCAGCCCGGAGTCGCCCGCTTCGAGCTCGCGGCAGGCCACGCCGTAGGAGACGGCGTCGGTGCCGGCGCAGCCGTACCCCTGAAGGTGCATGCCGAGCAGGCCGAGCGAGCCGAGCTCGGGCGCGAGCTCGCGCGCGGGGAAGACCGCCTCCTCGAACCAGTCCCCGACGTGCGGCAGGATGCGGTCGGCGACGAAGGACCTGACGGTGTCGCGGATCAGGCGCTGGTCGGCGTCGAGCTGATCGTCCAGGCGCAGCAGGTCGTCCATCGCGGGGTCCTCTCCTCACATAGGGGACTACCAGGGTTCTACCAGGGGTAATCCTGATGTGCGAACATCGGGCCGCCGGGCAGTCTTGAGCCATGAGCGAATACAAGAAACTCCGCAGGACTCAGAAGGGCCGGATCATCGCGGGCGTCTGCTCGGGCGTCGGCGAGTACGTCGGCATCGACGCGAACCTCGTGCGGATCGCGCTGGCGATCTCCACGCTGTTCGGCGGGCTCGGCGTCGCGATCTACGCGATCGGCTGGCTCCTCATGCCGGACGAGGAGCACGACACCTCGATCGTTCAGGACATCATCGGCAAGCAGCAGAGCAAGTCCGCGGCGACGGACTGGAGCGGCGAGCACAAGCCGCAGCCGTGATCAGACGGGCGCCTGGGCGCGTACCCGGCCGCGTTCGCCGCGGGAACCGGTCCAGATCATGGCGAGCATGGCGGCGCTGACCAGTCCGGCGAGCCCGGCGATCGCGATCACCGGCTCGGGGCCGAATCTCTCGGCGGCGAACCCGCCCACGAGGATCCCCACCCCCTGGACGGCCATCAGCCCCGACTGCACGAGGCCGAACGCCTGGCCGCGACGTTCGGCGGGCACGTGCTGGACGAACGCCGCGTTGGCGGCGAGCTGGTACGCGCCGCCGATACCGGACAGGACCCACGCGGCGAGCACGACGGCGAGCGGCGGCCTGATCGCGGTGATGATGAGCGGCGCGCAGCTCAGCATCGCCATCCACCCCATGAGCCGCAGCCGGCGCGCCGGCGAGACGAATCTGCTGAACAGGAACGCCCCCACCATCGTGCCGGTCGGCATGGCGGCCATGAGCAGCCCGGTGATCACCGCGGCGGGCAGCTCGTCGGTGGCGAGGCGGGCCGCGTAGGGGGCGGCGATGCCCTCGGGCAGGATGTAGAAGCCGCACAGCCAGGCGAACAGGACGAGCGTCCGCAGCTTCCGCGTGCCGAACACCAGCCGTGCGCCGCTCGCGGTCATGTGCCACATCGACGGCTTGGCGCCCTCGCCCTGGGGCGCGGGACGGCGGCGCACACCGGAGACGAGGATCAGCGCCGAGCCGAGGAAGGTGGCGGCGTCGATGGCCAGCGCGCGGTACGGCCCCATGCCGGCGATGAGCGCCCCGCCGGCCGCGAAGCCGAGCATCTGCACGGCCTGGTTCGTCATGTTCTGCAGCGCGGAGCCGATGACGTACGCGTCGCCTTCGAGCACTTCGGGCAGCAGCGCCGCGCGCGCCGCCGAGAAGGGGGCGCTGAGCAGCACGACCAGGAACACCAGCGCGCACAGCGCCCAGAACGGCACGCCGGGCACCGCCATCACGGCCACCAGCGCCGCCCTGATGAGGTCGCAGGTCAGCATGACGCCGCGGCGCGCGAACCGGTCGGCGAGCCCCGCGAGCAGCGGCCCGCCGACGATGGACGGCAGGTAGGTCAGCGCGTAGACGGCGGCGGTGGCGAGCGGGGACTGCGTGCGGTCGAAGACGAGGACGGCGAGCGCCACCTGGGCCAGCTGGTCGCCGAGGAGCGAGAGGCCCTGGCCGTACCAGAGGGCTCTGAACTCCCGGATGGCGATGACTTCCCGGTATGTGGCTTGTGCGGCTTCCCCGGCACGGCGATGCCGTCCCGGGTGCCGTCGCGCCCGCATGGCCCCCATTGGACTCCGCTGTGCCTGACTCTGGGTGTTCGCTATGTCACCTAAGGTGCCCGATGGCGCCCGCCGTCCGCAACCGGAAGCAGCCAACCGAACGCAAAGGGTTACCAGCCCAATTCGTGAAGCCGGGCGTCATCGATGCCGAAGTGATGGCCGACTTCATGGATGACCGTGATGCGCACCTCTTCGATCACGGCCTCTTCTGTATCGCAAATCTCACATATCGGGTTGCGGTAGATCTCTATGCGGTCGGGCAGAACCGCGGAGTACCAGTCGCCGCGCTCCGTGAGGGGGACCCCGGTGTACAGGCCGAGCAGATCGGGCTCAGGCGGGTCATCGACGACGGTGACGACCACGTTGTTCATGTGGCGCGTGAGGTCGGGCGGAATCGTGTCCAATGCCTCGGCCACGAGTTCCTCGAATCTCTGCCGCGATACCTCGATCACACTTGCCATTCTGCCCCGCCGGTCAGGTAAGCAAGAATCTGTATGAAGTTCGTGCACTGGTCAAAGGCCATTCTCCGGTCACGTGCCGCGAAGGCCGTGGCCGTGCTTTTCGTGGCCGCCGTCGGCGCGTGGCTCGGCATCTTTCTCAGCGGTACGGAGACCGCGCGCGTCGGCCCGGTGGAGGCCGGGATGTCCCTGCGCCCCGCCTGGACCGGCGAGACCGTCGTCGATGCGAGCCCCCTCGGCACCTTGACCTTCCGCACGCACAACGCCCCGCTCAGGCTCCGCATCACGCTGGAGAACATCGACCAGGAACGCGCCAAAGCCCTCATCGAGGACCCGCGCCTCGCCGACCGGCTGCCCGAGATGATCGAGAGCGATCTCCTGGACGGCGTGCGCGCGCTCCTCATCCGCTCGCTGCTGTGCGCGGGCGCCGGGGCCATGGTCGCCGTCATCCTCGTCCACCGGCGCCCCAGAACGGCCCTGATAGGTCTTCTGGCGGCCTCTGTGGCCCTTTCCGCCACCGGGGCCCTGGCGGCCCTCACGTTCCGTCCCAACTCGCTTGTGGAGCCGCGCTACTCGGGGCTGGTGGCCGCCGCGCCGTCGCTCGTCGGCAGCGCGGAGTCGATCGTGACGCGTTTCGAGTCGTACCGGGCGCAGCTCACCAAGCTCGTGACGAACGTCTCAAAGCTCTACGAGACGGTCTCCACCCTGCCCCTGTACGAGGCAGACACGAAGACCATCAGAGTCCTGCACGTCTCCGACATCCACATCAACCCCATCGCCTGGAACGTCATCCACTCGCTGCAGGACCAGTTCAGCGTCGACTTCATCATCGACACCGGCGACATCTCCGACCACGGCACCAAGGCGGAGAACAAGTTCGTCGAGGAGATCGGCAAGCTCAAGGTCCCGTACGTGTACGTACGCGGCAACCACGACTCGATGACCACGCAGAAGGCCGTGGCCAAGCAGAAGAACGCGATCGTCCTCGACGACACCTCGAAAAAGGTCGCGGGCCTCACCATCTACGGCCTCGGCGACCCCCGCTTCACCCCCGACAAGACCACCGACGCCTACTCGAATCCCGAATCGCTCGGCGAGTTCGCCCGCGCCCACCTCGGCAAGGTGGGCGAACCCGACCTGATCGCCGTACATGACCCGGACGTCGGACGCGGCTTCTCCGGCCTCGCCCCCATGATCCTCTCCGGGCACACCCACGAGCGGCGCACGAACATGCTCCCGACCGGCACCCGCCTGCTCATCCAGGGCTCCACCGGCGGCGCCGGCCTGCGCGCGCTCGAACACGCCCAGCCCACCCCCGTCCAGGCGTCCGTCCTGTACTTCGACAAAGAGACCAGACGCCTGCGGGCCTGGGACGACATCACGCTCGGCGGGCTCGGCGAGCAATCGGTGTACATCCAGCGTCACGTGGAGCCCGACCCGCAACGTATGATTTCCCCGGAGCCGACGAACGCCCCGTCGCCAACGGGAACGATCAAAGGCACCGGGTCATCGACCGCCGGTACGCCACTTTGGCATCAGGGGCAATCGTCCCCTATGCTTCAGGGGTCTCCGACGGAAGGCGACAGGGAATCCTGAGCCCCCATCGTCTAGCGGCCTAGGACACCGCCCTTTCAAGGCGGCGGCACGGGTTCGAATCCCGTTGGGGGCACTGCGAGCGCCTAGCGCACCCGCAAAACGGCTGGTCCAAGACCTCCGGAAAGCTGGTAAGCTAAGCGAGCGCAAACAGCAAGAAACAGCAAGGTCCTGTGGAGCAGTTTGGAGTGCTCGCCACCCTGTCAAGGTGGAGGCCGCGGGTTCAAATCCCGTCAGGACCGCTCTGGGTCAGGTAGCTCAGTTGGTACGAGCGTCCGCCTGAAAAGCGGAAGGTCGGCAGTTCGACCCTGCCCCTGACCACAAGAACAAGCAGCGAAAAGCCTCGGACGAATCATCGTTCGAGGCTTTTTGGTGTCTGAAGCAAGGTGCAGTCAAAGCCCGTCTTCACACCATGCCCCCTGGTAAGGGCACACTTCCGGGGACGGCCGGCCGCATCGCCGTACTCGTCGCCGGCCCTCAACCGCACCGCCACGGGCCTGCACCGCCTCAACGTGTCGCAGGACTGGTAGGGCAGCACGAACCGGGCCTGACGTCAGGCAGGAGTGCGCCTGACTCGGATCGTCGAGTGGAGGCGGTGCTCGTTCAGCACTTCCTGGCTCGGGGACACCCGGATGGTAAGACGCTGACGGTGTGCGAAAGGACCCAGGTCGAGGCGGTGTCCGGTGTTGTGGAGGCGTACGTCCTCAAGAGCCGGCATGCTCGCTAATGGGCTCACGTCGGTGACGTTGGGGCAGCCGGCCACGGTGAGGATCTTCACGTTCGGCAGTCCGGCAAGAGGCGTGAGATCCGACATCGGAAGGTTGTCGAGATGCAGGAAGCGCAGCGTCTGCTGGCGAGCAAGAGCATCGAAGCCGGTGATATCTGTCAGATCTTTCAGTTGAAGCGTGTGAAGGCTCAGTCGGGAGAGTTCGGTCAGGTCGAATCTGCCCGGCACATCGATGACCCACAAGCGTGACAGATCTGGGGAGCGGTCCGCGATGGCTTCAAGTCCGCCTGTGACGCCGCCTACGGTGATCAGCCCCAGGGAGCGGATCTTGGGAGGCAGCATCTTGGGGTCGATCGGCTGACCCACCCCAGCGAGCGTCAGCTTTTCCAAGCTGTGCTGCCTGCTTATGGGACCGAGATCCACAGGGTCATCAGGCCACTCGGAAAAGCCCAGTGACAGCTCAGCCAGTCTGGTGATCTCATCGAGATAGTGCAGCCCATCCGCTGACAGCACGTCATCCAGCCAGAGACTTTCCAGTCCGCGCAGACGCTGTAATGGGGTGAGATCGAGGAGTCTGGGTGATGGAGCACCGATCCCCAGGGCCTCCAAGTTCGTGAGCTCCCCTACCTCCGTCAGTCGCGGGAACTCGGCTTCCAGGATTTCCAGCTCGCGAAGGGCGGACTTGCCGCGGAGGAAGGAGAGGTCATGCACCGGGCATCGCGTGATCGACAGGCTACGTACCTTCCGCACGTGTGGCAGTCCGCGCAGGAGGCGTGGGCTGTCGAGGTGAACCCGGTCAAGCAGTGGCGCCTGGGCCAGGACCTGGTCGGCGTACCGCACCGCGTCGAAGTACTTCCAGCCTGCCAGGAGCTGCCGTTCAACAAGCGGGCGTCCGTCCTTGGCATGGCGGGCGAGCTTGGCCAAGGCTCTGGACCCGTTGATGAGCCACGTCGTGCGGACCACCATCGAGGCTTGGTGCTCTGTCAAGTGCGACAGATCGTCGGGCAGCCGGTTCAGCACCTCGTCGCCCACGGCTGCCAGCAGCCGAGCCTCCTCCTCGTCCCTAGGCGGGATGACCGACTCCAGGCATGCCTCCACCCGATCCCGCAAGTCGAGCGGGATCTCGCTCCTCCTGAGAAGATGTTCCAGCACGGCCTCGGCCGTGTACGGCATCCGGGTCATCACCCGCAGCTTCTGCTCGATCCGCTTACGGGCGGTGGCCTTGGACAGCTCCGAACGCCCCAGCGACACCAGCCGCCAGGCCAGATCTCGCAGAATCCAGATCTTCTGCTCAGGGTCGAGCGTCACCTCGTCCTCGACGCCGCGCTCGGCGTCCCGCCGCTCCAGCAGCATCGACAGCACGGCCTCGTACAGCCCCATCCTGCTGCGGGGCAGATGCCTGCGCCGGTCGAGGTTGAGCGCGCACAGCATCGCGGCCAGCAGAGGGGTGGACGCCAGTATCCGCAGATGCGGGCTGCTCTCCAGACGGGCCAGCAGCACGCCTTCGTACTCCTCCAGCTCGTCAGGCCGGCACGGCAGGCTCGGACAGTCGCGCATGGCGATGTGCCACTGCCGTATCAGCTCGCGGAGATCCTCGGGCGCCATGGGCTCCAGCAGCACGGAGGTGAATCCCTCATCCGCCAGCCACGTGGCCTCCGCCGCCGGAGGCCGGGACGTGACCACGACACGCAGCGCCGGATAGATGCCTAGCAGGCGGGTCAGCCATTGCCGTACGGCGGAACGATGCCTCACCAGAAGCTCGTCCACGCCGTCCACGAGAAGCAGGCCGCGGCCGGACGCCAGCACCCGTTCCACCCAGCCGCGCGGCATCTGGCCCGCGACCTCCCGCGCCATGTCGTTCAAGAAGGACTCCGGCGGCGGGAACCTGCCCTCAGAATGGCTGCGCAGCTTGATCACAAAGGGCACGCAGCCGTTCCAATCGGCCAGATCGCCCGTGAAGCCACCCCGCGCGGCCGTCACCGCGAGCCAGCGCAGGAGGGTGCTCTTCCCGGAGCCTGCCTCCCCTCGCACGAGAGTCAGACGTGAGCGGCTGAGTGCCGCTTCGATACGGAGCGTATTGTCGTCGGGCTCGACGCGGTCTGTGAGCGAGGCGAACTCCAGCGGCCCCGGCCGCCGCCGCGTCCTTTCCTCTTCGGTGGAGACGCTGAGGCTGATGTAAGCGACGCTGAGCGACGTACGCGGCCGGAAGCTCTCCACGCGCACGCCGAAAAGCTCCACCTCATCCAGCGTCCTGCTGACGAACGCGAGATAGCGGTGCTCGAAGAGGGCGTCGTCCTGGCTGCCTTCCGGCGCTTCCAGCGAACGCACCGGCATCCGGGCCAGTAACCGCTCCATCGACTCGGCCAGCCCGCTCAACCGGGTGAGGCTTTCGGCCGCGGCCCGCGGCAGGAACTGCGGCAACTCCCGTACCAAGCCGACCAGGCACTCCACGCACTCGGCCAGCAGGATCGCGAACAGCCGGTCCTCGGCCTCACCGAGCTTCGGAGCGGGCATCGCCGCCATGATGCGCTCGGCGAGGACGGTGGGGTCGGCATCGGCGGCCATCAGCGCCGTGTCGCTCAGGTCCGCCGCCTGCAAGGCATCGACCACCTCTGCCAGAACCGCCGAGCGGGCGTTGGCGTCGAGCCCGCGGAACTCCTGTTCCAGCAGATCGCAGAGCCGATCCTCGACGGCGAGCGCGACTCCGTTGATCTGGTGTTCCAGTTTGCGCCTGACAATGCGGTCCCGGAAGCTGACCCGGATCAGCTCGGTGAGGTCGGCTTTACGGTCCCGATCGCCCGCCCGCACGGCAAGCCACTCGCGTAACGCTCGTTCGGCGATCGCCTTTCCCGCGCTCGCAACTGCGGCCTCGATGCCTGCCATACCACCCCCATCATTCCGCTACCCGGGGACATCCTGCCTCGGCGAGGCTTGCCGGTGCGGGCCGCGCGGTCAGGTGTTGTTGCGGTAGGTGCCCGCGTCATCGACGGGCGAGGCGATCCAACGTTGGTGTCGTGAAGATGGACGTGGACATCTCTGCGCTTCGGAACTCGTACAGCCCTCCCCTGACAGTGACGCCACGACGCTTGTCCTTGCTCACGCCGGTGAACTCGGTCACTGCCACGAGGACGGGTTCCCACTGAACGGCGTCAGGCGCCTGGTTCGCCGAGGTCGTGGGTGAGCCAGCCGGGGGTGTCGAAGCGGACGGGCTGCCGGCCCACCAGTGCCCGCAGGTGCGCCTCGAGGGCTTCGAGTTCGGCGGTGCCGATCTGGCGGGCCCACCGCCGGCGCAGCTCGTCGAAGATCGCTTCGCCCTCCCGCAGCACCTCGAAGCCCAGCGGGGTGACCTGGAGGCGTTTGCGGCGGGCGTCGTCGGGGTCGGGCTCGCGGGCGACGTACCCGCGCTGTTCCAGGACCGCGATGGTGCGCGCCGCCGACTGCTTGGAGATGGACAGGCGGCGGCCGAGCTCTGAGGCGCTGTCGGCGCCGGCGGCGATGGCGCGCATGGCGAAGTCGTGGACGGGGCGTACGTCCTCGTGCCCGCGCCTGGCCAGTTCGGCGATCGCGGAGTCCACCAGCGTACGGAAGCCTCCGAGCAGCAGCAGCGCGAGATCGGCGCCAGAGCGGGACATGGGGAGAAGCCTACGGCACCCGCCTGGACAAAAGACAGTCTGGGTGTCTATTGTTCGACACCTTGACTGTCTATTCAGGGAGAGCCGTGACCATCACGCCACCCGGCGCCACGCTGCCGGGGATCACCCACCATCGCGCCGAGGTCAACGGGACCGCGCTGCACTACGTCGCCGCGGGGACCGGCGGCTCGCCGATCCTGCTGATCCACGGGTTCCCCGAGACCTGGTGGACGTTCCACAAGCTGATCCCGCTGCTCGCGGCCGGCCATCGCGTCTTCGCGGCCGATCTGCGCGGGTTCGGCGACTCGGGCAACGGGCCGGGGACGTACGACAGCGCGACCTCCGCCGAAGACCTGCACCGGCTGATCGCGCACCTCGGGGTCGGCCCGGTCCACGTCACGGGACAGGACATCAGCGGTGCGACCGTCTTCCGCCTGGCCACCACGCATCCCGAGGACGTGCTCAGCCTCACCGCCATCGAGATGGGCCTGGCCGGGTTCGGCCTGGAGGCGCTGGCCGACGTCACCCGCGGCGGCGCCTGGCACATCGGGGTGCTCGCCGCACCCGGCGTTCCCGAGCTGCTGCTGGCCGGACGGGAACGCGAGTTCCTCGGCGGGTACGCGTTCCCGAGCATGACGGCGGTCGGTCCCAGGGGCGTTCACGGACGCCGATCTCGACGAGTTCGCCCGCGCCTACTCCCGGCCGGACGGCTGGCGCGGCGCGATCGGCCTCTACCGGTCGATGCTGCGCGAGGGTCCGGAGATCCGGGACCTCGCCGAGTCTCCCGGGCTGCGGGCGCCCGTGCTGGCGGTCGGCGCCGGCGGCGGCTCGTTCACGGCGGACACCCTGTCGCGGGCCGCGGCGGGCGAGGTCACGTCCGTGCAGCTCGACGGGGTGGGGCACTACGCCGCGATGGAGGCCCCCGAGGCGCTGGCGGACGCGATCCTCGGCTTCATCGACGGCGTCGACGCCGCTGGATGCCCGGTGTGACGGTCAGCCGACGGTGGTGCAGGTGGCGCCGTTCAGGGTGAAGACGGTGGGCAGGACGTTCGGCCCGGAGTAGTTGCCGACGAACCCGATCGTGGTCGTCGCCCCGGTGTCCAGCGTCGGGCCGGCGGCCTCGTTCACGGCGCGGACCTCGCGTCCGTCCTGCGTCCACACCGCGCTCCAGCCGCTGTCCAGGCTCTGCCAGGCGCGGGGCCAGGTGAACGACAGGGTCCAGCCGTCGAGCGGGGCGCCGTGATTGGTGATGTCGAGCGAGCCGACGTAGCCGCTGGACCAGTCGGACTGGACGGTCAGCCGCACGCTGCACGAGCCGTCCGCGGGAGTGCCGGTGGTGAAGGTGAGCGGGGCGGACGGCCAGGACTGCGCGCCGCCGGTGTCGCGGGCCAGCACGTTCACGGTGTAGCGGGTGCCTGGTTCGAGGTTGCGCACGGTGATGGTGGTGCCGGTGGTCTCGCCGAGCTGCTCGGTGACGGCGCCGTGCTGGCGGACCACCTCGTACTTGGCGATCTTGCCGGGGCCGGGCTTCGCGGCGGGCCAGGTGATGGTGGCGGTCGTGTCGGTCACGGCGGTGAGCTCCGGCCGTCCCGGGCTGCCGGGGCGGGCGGCCTGCGGATCGGCGGGGCGCAGGATGACGGTGGTCATGGACAGCGGCGGCAGCGTCTGCGCGGTCGGGGTGCCGGTGGAGGCGGTGGTGATGGAGGTGGCGCCGTTGGTGTGGGTCAGCACGGTGGGCGCGCCGGCGGCGGGGGCGAAGCCGGTGTAATCGAGCTCGACCGGGTACGACGTGTCCTCCGAGGTGTTGATCAGCAGCACGGCCAGGTCGCCGTTGGGGCGGCGTACGGCGTGCGCGGACACCTCGGGCCGGTCGGCGGCCGCGCGGATGAAGCGGTCACCGGGTCTGGCGAACTCGCTCACCATCTGCAGCGCGTAGTACGGCGCGAAGGGAGTGTTGAGCGGCGGCTCGCAGACGCTGCCGTCGGAGGTGCAGGAGGCGCTCGACAGCAGGCCGAAGTCGCCGTAGTCGGTGTGCCCCGCGACCTCGGTGACCTCGCCGATGCCGTTGTGCACGTTCCACCAGTCCACGGTGAAGACGCCGTTCGCGAGCAGGGTCGCGTACGAGTCGGCGGCGGCCAGCGCGCCCGGCTGGGTGTTGGTGCCGTTGCTGCTCGACCCGGTGTTGAACTCGGTCATCGCGATGCCGATCCGGTCGGAGCCGGGCCCTGCGTACCTGGCGATCTGCTCGCGGGTGAGCTGGATCATGTCGGCGATGTGCCCGGTCTTGTCGAGTGAACCGGGGTACCAGTGCAGGATCACGAAGTCGATCGTCGATCCGGCTTCGGACAGCACGACCTGGTTCCACGAGCCGTCGTCGCCCTCGGCCGCGATGGCGTCGGGCCAGTTGGCGGAGGTGGTGAGCACCGCGCCGATCTTGATGGTGGGGTCGACGGCCTTCATGGCGCCGGCGTAGGCGACGACCTGGCGGGCGTACTCGTGGGGGCTCTTGTCGGGGTGGTCGTCGGCCTCCCACTCGGCGCCGTAGTGGCCGTTGCCGTAGATCTCGTTGCCGATCTCCCAGTACGTGACGCCGTACCGCTTGGTGATGTTGGCGTAGCGGACCCAGCCGGCGGCCTCTTCGGCGCTGCCGGTGCCGTAGTTGGCGGTCACCATGGCCTGGGCGCCGGTCCTGCGCACGCCGTTCATGAACGTGTCGAAGTCGGTGTCCGGCGCCACGTAGCCGCCGGGGGCGGTGTGGGTCTCCCAGTGGTAGATGTCGGAGTAGGAGCCGCCGGGGTAGCGCAGCAGCTTCACGCCGGCGTCCTTGAGCAGGCCGGCGGTCTCGTCCGTGCCGAGGTTCGCGTCCCAGATGGCGTGGTTGGTCCCGATGCCGGTCTCGGGGACGGTGGCCAGGCCCGCTCGGGCGTTGACGGTGACGTGGACGGGGTCGTCGTCTGATGCGTACGCGGGAGTGCTGAACGGGGCCAGCGCCAGTAGGACGGCCAGCGCGGCTCGTAACGGGATTTTCGGCATCGGCGCACCTCGTGCTGGACGGCGGGGACTCACTCGGCGCCTCCTCCTGACCAGGAAGCAAGTCGATCATCAGGGGTCGCTTCACGCCCGTCAATCACGCCGGAAACTTTCATGAAATACCCCAAATGCCATGATGGAGCGCATGTTGGAGGCTGCGGGGCTGGACGAAAGGGAGGAACGCGCCTACCGGGCACTCGTACGAGCGGGGGAGGGCGACGCCGCCGGGCTGGCCGCCGAGCTGGGCATCAGCGACGAGGAGGCGGCCGAGGCGCTGGCCGGGATGCGCGAGCAGGGGCTGGTCAGGGAGGTGGCGGCGGGCAGGTTCGCGCCGGTGGCACCGGACGTGGCGCTCGGACCCCGGCTCGTACGCGGCCAGGAGGCCATCGACTGGGCCCGCCAGGCGGTCGAGCAGCTCTCGGAGGAGTACCGGGCGAGCGTGCGCAGGCGGGACGCGCACCGCCTGATCGAGGTGCTGCCGAGCCGGGCCGCGCTGCGCGAGCAGGTGCGTCACCTGCAGGACCGCGCGCGTGACGAGGTGCTGTACTTCTGCCGCGCCGGTCACGTGGTGATGCCGTCGCAGGACAACGACGAGGAGCTGGAGGCGCTCGGCCGGGGCGTGCGCTACCGCGTCATCTACGAGCGGGCCCTGCTGGAGGAGCCCGGCATGGTGGAGAACGTCGCGTACGGCATCAAGCTCGGCGAGCAGGCGCGCGCCGTGCGGACGCTGCCGGTGCGCATGATGATCGTGGACCGGGAGACGGCGGTGCTGCCGCTGGTGCAGAACGTCGGCGGCATCGCCGAGCCGACGGGCGCGCTGGTCAGGGAGAGCAGCCTGCTGGAGGCGCTGATCGCGCTGTTCGAGGCGCAGTGGGAGCGGGCGACGCCCATCAGGTTCTCCGAGGACGGCCAGGTGGCCGGCACCGGGCCGGGCCCGCTGGACGCCGACGAGCTCTACCTGCTGTCCCTGCTGGTGGCGGGCGTGCCGGAGAAGACGATCGCCAGCCAGCTCGGGCTCAGCCTCCGCACGGTGCAGCGCCGCGTCTACCACCTGATGCGGCTCGCGGGCGCGCAGACCAGGATGCAGCTTGCCTGGCATGCGGCCCGCGAGCACTGGTTGTGACCGGTCAGCGCACGCCGTACGCCCTGGTCACCGTCTGCTCGAACCGGCCGCCCTTGTCACCCGTCACGGTGACCCGCAGGGACACGCCGGTCTCGGTCTTCTTGTGCCCGACGAGGGCGGTGTAGCGGCCCTGGCCGAGCGGCAGCACCGGGATGGGCTTCCAGGTCTTGCCGTCGTCGTACGACAGCTCGGCCTTGAAGCTCTTCGCCCCCTTGGCGGTGAAGCCGAGCGGCACGGGGAGCCCCCTCGGTACCTTGCCGTCGAGGTCGGCGGGGATGTCGTAGTCCACGCCGAGCAGCGGCAGCGCCTGGGCGCCCTCGGCGCGGGCGGACCGGAACGTCCACGCCGACTCGGTGGCGGTGGCGTAGCGCCAGGTCTCCGAGGTGCGGGCGGTGGACAGCTCCATGCGGTACTCGGCGTCCCGCTCGGCCGCGGGGAACGTGCCGCGCAGCGAGTCGCGCTCCTCCACCAGCTCGCCGTCGCGATAGAAGCGGGCCGTGACGGTGTCCTTGACGTCGCTGCCGCCGGCGTAGCCGGTGTGGCCGTCGGCGTCCACGAACTCGGGCACCTCGATCGCGAGCACGTCACCGGTACGGGTGGCGCTCGTCACGGCCGGCCGGACGACGGGGGCGAACCACCGCTCCTTGACCGTCTCGCCCGCCCGGTACGACCGCGGCCCGTCGGTGAGGCCGCCGCGCAGCCGCTGGCTGGACTCCCAGGTGTGCATGTGCTGCACGATGTGCTGCCACTGGGTGTCGCCCGAGCTGACGTACTCGGCCCTGCGGTTGGCGGTCGGCAGGACGCGCTGCGTCTCCATCTGGGCGTCCAGGCTGTACGTCTGCCACGGCCGCCAGCCGAAGCGCTGGTCCTTGGCGTAGCGATCGCCGCCGGTCGCCGGGTAGTGAGAGTCGACCAGGGCGGTGTTGCTCCAGTTCACGTCGTGCACGATCTTCTCGGGCACCCGGCCGGAGGAGACCTGCATGACGTCGTACAGGTACGGCGTCCGGAACCCGCCGGTCAACTCGGCCGTGCCGCCGCCGCCCTTGCGCAGGTGGTCGAGCAGCACCTGACCGCGGTCGTGCGTGGTCAGCATTGCGGGCAGCGGGTCACGGTCGCCGGTCGGCTGCCACGGCTGCCACATCGGCGAGCCGTCGGGGCCGACCACGATCACCGCGGCCGCGCCGCGCTCCTTGAGGCCGGCGAACTTGCTGTTCCAGTCGCCCGGCTCCTTGCTGGTGATGACGGCGATCTTGTTCTTGAGCTTGCCGTCCGCGTCGCCGTCGGCGAGCTTCCAGCGCTTGGTGCCGGAGATCTCGGGCGACCTGATCGTCGGGCGGACCACCACGGTGTCGCGGCCGACCTTGACGGTCACCCGGGGCGCGGCGAGCTGCCAGCGCGAGGAGAACTCGAACGTGCCCTCCTGGACCTGGGCGGTCGGGGTGACGGCCAGGGCCTCGACGGACGGGAAGTTCATCACGCCGAAGGCGAGCTTCCTGTTGCCGAGCGTGCGGTAGGTGAAGTAGGTGGCGATGCCGTCCTGCATCACCGGCTGTGAGGTCCTGATCTCGATCGGTACGGCCTTCCTGGCGTCGAGCACGACCTCCAGGTCCCGGTCCACCTTGAGCTCGGGGAAGAGGACGAAGGAGTCGATGGGCAGCTCGTCGTGCGACTCGCCCATGACGGCCTGCGTGTGGTAGGTGGCCTCGGGGACCTCGACGGTCCAGCCCTCCTGCTCGTCCAGGATGTAGCCGAGCGCGTCGTCCCTGCTGGACGCGCTCTGCATCATGATCACGGGGACGCGGGCGGGCGAGCCGTCGCGCTCGATCCCGGTGAAGTGCACCTTGTGCATCTTGCCGCGGGTGGTCAGCGCGAGCGTGGTGTGCGCGAGCGCGGAGCCGTCGGCGGTGGCCGCGGTGACGTACCCGGCGTGCCGGCCGTGCACCAGCTTGGTCAGGTCCACCCGGACGTCCACGGTGGCGCTCTGGCCCGGCTCGATGGTGACGGAGGCGGCCGACAGGGTCAGCGCTCCCTCGCCGGGAGCGTCGCCGTCCAGGTTGGCCAGCGTCGGGGTCAGCGCCAGCGTGACGGGGGAGTCGCCGGAGTTGGTGTACGTGATCGTGCCGGCGGGCGTGCCGGTGCCGCCGTCCTCGAACACGCCGAGGCTGAGCGAGGAGGTGGCGGTGACGGTCTGGCGCAGCGCGCGGGCCACGTCGAGGCGGCCACCGCCCTGCTCGTACGGGGTCTGCCCGTCGATCGTCTCGGCCGTCGAGACCAGCGCGTCCTTGAGCTGTCCCGCCTTCCAGTCGGGGTGCCGCTGGGCGAGGATCGCCGCCGCGCCCGCCACATGCGGGGTCGCCATGGAGGTGCCGCTCGCGCGGGTGTAGCGGTCGTCCAGCGGGCTGCCCATCATCGTGCCCTCGGCCCTGGCGGCGGTGATGTTCACGCCGGGCGCGGTGATGTCCGGCTTGATGGCCTCGTCCAGGCGCGGACCCCGGCTGGAGAACGGCGCGAGCCGGTCATCGCCGTCCACGGCGCCGACGGTCAGCGCCGAGGTGGCCGCGCCGGGGGAGCCGACGGTGTACTCGTCGCCCTCGTTGCCCGCCGCGATGACGAACAGGGTGCCGGTCTGCTCGGTCAGCGTGTCCACGGCGACGCTGAGCGGGTCGGTGCCGTCGGTCGGTGCGCCGCCGAGGCTCATGCTGACGATGTCGGCGCCGCTCTCCCGCGCCGCCCACTCCATGCCGGCCAGCACCTCGGACTCGGAGCCGCTGCCCTGGCCGTCCAGCACTTTGCCGATGACGAGCTGCGCGCCCGGGGCCACGCCCTTGCGCTGCCCGCCGGAGGCGGCGCCGGTGCCCGCCACGGTCGCGGCGACGTGGGTGCCGTGGCCGTGCTCGTCCTTCACCGAAGGATCGGAGGTGAAGTTCCTGGCCTCGACGATCTTGCCGGCGACGTCGGGGTGGGTCTCGTCGATGCCGGTGTCCAGTACGGCGACCTTCACGCCGGTGCCGTCGTAGCCGTCCTGCCACGCCTGCGGCGCGCCCACCTGCGGCACGCTGTTCTCCAGCGTGGCGTGCACCTTGCCGTCGAGCCACACCTTGGCCAGGCCGTCGCGCAGCCTGGGCTCGCTCGACGACGCGCTGAACAGCGCGGGCAGGTCGTCCTTCTCCGCGCGCATCGTGGTCGCGTTGACGCTGCGCAGCGTGACGGCCTTCGCGCTGTCGTCCTGGTACGACAGGATGAGCGGCAGCACGTCGCTGTGCTCGTCGTCATAGCCCTGCTCGATGAGGTCGCTGACGGAGAACAGCCGCTCGTCCACCAGCCCGCGCGACAGGTACGGCACCATGTCGGCGGGCGTGACGACTAAGTCGCCGTCCTCCTCGCGGGTGAAGAACCTGACGTCCTCACGGCCCTCGGCGGGGTGCACGGTCGCGGAGCGCTTTCCGCCCGCGAACTCCTGTACGGTGACCACGTCGCCGGTGATCAACGTGACCCGGTGCTGCTCCCCGCCGGCCTCAGGACCGGGCCCGGCGGCCTGGGCCGGAGCCGCAAGCAGCGCCAGGCCCACGCCGGTGGCGGCGAAGAGTGGGATCCATCTCATGAAAAAACCGATCTTTCGTGCGGCTTTACCCGCACATGAGAATGGAGGATTCCGGCGGCCCGGAGAGCGCAAACCACCTGGTCAAATGACGACATGTCGTGAAAATGACAGTCGTGCGGGGGCCGGGCGCGGCGGGCAGGATGGGACGTATGCCGCGCACCCACATCCTGTTCGACTTCTTCGGCACCCTCGTCGAGTACTCGCCGAGCCGCACCGAGCAGGGCTACGGCTCCTCGTACGCGCTGCTGCGCGAGCTCGGCGCGGCCCTGTCGTACGAGGAGTTCCTGGACGGCTGGTCGCGCACGTCGGCGGCCTTCGACAAGCGCAGCGACATCGACGACAGCGAATTCTCGATGACCGAGTGCGGCGCGGCGTTCCTGGCCGAGGCGCTGGGGCGCGCGCCGCGCGACGGCGAGGTGGCGGAGTTCGTCGCCCGCTACCTGGCCGAGTGGAACACCGGCGTGCGCTACCTGCCCGGCCTGGCCGAGCTGCTGGACGAGCTGGCGGCCCGGCACCGGCTCGCCGTCGTGACCAACACCCACCAGCCGTCGCTCGTGCCCGGCCACCTGGCCCAGATGGGGTTGCTGGAGGCGTTCGACGCGGTCGTCACCTCGGTGGAGGTCGGCTGGCGCAAGCCGCACCCCCGCATCTACGCCGCCGCGCTCGACACGCTGGGCATCGAGGCGTCATCGGCGGTCTTCGTCGGCGACACCTACGAGCCCGACTTCGCCGGGCCCGAGCGGCACGGGATCCCGGCCTACCTCATCGACCCCGACCGGCAGGCGGCGGTGCCGGACGAGCGGCGCCTCGCGTCCCTCTTCGACCTGCCGGAACGGCTCCGCTCGGGCGTGTACGGGGGCTGAGCAGGCGCTTCGGGGGCGCGGGCCGTGACATGGGGCCATGGGGCGGCGGTGACCGGCCCGCACCCGTCGGGCCGGTCACCGCCTCGCCCCCTGGGTCAGGCCGGCGGCTCCTTGCGCTTCGGCGTCGCGCTGGCCAGCAGCAGGAGCAGCGCGGCCTGGGCGAGCATGCCGGGCGCCAGCGGCGGCGCTCCGCCGACCGACTTGGTCAGCGCCGACCACCACTGGGCGAGCGGCGACATCGAGTCCCAATCGGGATCCATCGCGCCCATGCCGTGGTTGGCCACCACGTGCATGAGGACGCCGTACGCCGAGGCCAGCAGCACGATCACGGCGAGCACGCGCACCACCGTGAGCACCGGCCCCGCATCGCGCACGGCGAGCATGAGCAACCCGGCCGCGAGCAGCGCGATGGCCACCCACGGGATCAGCTGGACGGGGCTCTGCCAGTGCCGCTCGAAGGCCAGCTCGAGAGCGGCGCCCACGATGCCGATCGCGACGAGGGCGAGCAGCCCCAGCCGCAGCGCCGCGGCGCCGACGGGCCCGCGGCGGTGGCTGGACCGTGCGGTCGTTCGAGAAGTGGTTGAGGTCATGTGCGGGGACCACCGTCCGGTACGAGGGGTCTTCGTCGGTACCACGGTCCCGGGGGAAGCTCAGAGATTTCTCAGTGAAATGTGAAGACTTGGTGAGAAGTGCTGTCAGGAGTGTCGCTGCGGCTTGTCAGGAGGTTGGGCCGGTTGCGCCGCACGGTGCGGATCCGCCGTCATCCCGGGGTGCCGCTGCGGCTTGTCAGGGGCTTGGGCGGCCGGTCGGAGCGGGGGTGGAAAGTGAAGGCCTGGTGAGAAACGCGGCAAGGCCGCTCAGGGACGCGTCGCGCGTTCGAAAAGCCGCACCAGCTCGTCCGCGCTGCCCTCCGGGTCGTCCGACAGGGCCAGGGCCTCGATGGAGGCGCGGAGGGCGATGCTCATCACGCCGGCGTCGAACGTGCAGAAGGCCCGCTCGCGCTGCCCCTCCGCGAACAGCCCGGCGGGAAACCCGTCGGAGGCCGCCTCACGGGTGTTGCAGACGATCTGCCACAGCGCCCGTACGTGCTCGGGCCGGGCGGCGGCGAAGTCGAGCCGCGCCCGGATGTACGCCGCCAGCCGCCCGCCGAAGTCCCGCTCGTCGAGGCAGCCGACGGCCCGCCGTACGAAGGCCGCCTCCTCCTCCCGCACCACCCGCGCCACGGTCGCCATCAGCTCCTCCTTGTCGGCGAAGTGGTACGAGATGAGCCGCTTGCTGCTGAGCCCGGCCTGCCGGCAGATGGCCTCGAAGCTGGTGCCCGCGTACCCCCGACGCGCCAGCACCGTGATCGTGGCGGACGTGATCTGCGCCCGGCGCGCCTCGGACACCGGCAGGCGCCTCGCGGGGACCCTCATGGATGCACACTTCCACGCCCCGGCTCGGGACATCCCCACCGGTGCTTAAAGTCTGCCGCCGGTCACACCCCCGTAAGCCACCCACGAGAGCACGCCCCTCGCGGGTGACCCGGCCGCACCAGCCGGCCCGGGGACGCGAGGCCGGGCCGGTCGCGGCTGTGACGTGACGTCGTCCAGGCTGCTGCGACATCCGGCAGACGGCTGGGAACGCCGAAACAGACGGCTGTGGCGCAGGGGAGGACGCCTGCGCGTCAGGGAGACCGGGTGCTCACATGTTGATCATGTGACCGGCGAGCCCGTGGACGGCCTCCTTGACGGCCTCGCCGAGCGTCGGGTGCGCGTGGACGTTGCGCGCCACCTCGTGCACGGTCAGGTCCCACTGCTGCGCCAGCGTGAGCTCGGGCAGCAGCTCGGTGACCTCGGGCCCGATCATGTGGGCGCCGAGCAGCTCGCCGTGGGTGTTGTCACTGATGATCTTCACGAAGCCGGTGGTGTCGCCGAGGCCGTGGGACTTGCCGTTGGCGGTGAACGGGAACTTCGCCACCTTGACGTCGAAGCCCTTCTCGCGGGCCTGCTTCTCGGTGTAGCCGAAGCTCGCCACCTGCGGCTGGCAGTAGGTCGCGCGCGGGATCATCACGAAGTCGAGCTCCATGGTCTCGGCGCCCGCGATGGTCTCGGCGGCGATGATGCCCATCGACTCGGCGGCGTGGGCCAGCATCAGCTTGGCGGTGACGTCGCCGATGGCGAAGATGTGCGGCACGTTGGTGCGGCCGCGGCCGTCGACGGCGATCGCGCCGCGCTCGGTCAGCTGGACGCCGGTCTTCTCCAGGCCGTAGCCGTCGACGCGCGGCTGGAACCCGATGGCCTGCATCACCTTGTCGGCCTCGAGGACCTGCGTCTGGTCGCCGCGGGTGACGGTGACCTTGACGGAGGAGCCGGTGTCCTCGATGGAGTCGACGCGGGTGGAGGTCAGCACCTCGATGCCGAGCCGCTTGTAGCGCTTGGCCAGCTCGGCGGAGACCTCTTCGTCCTCCAGCGGCACGATCCGGTCGAGGAACTCGACGATCGTCACCTTGACGCCGTAGTTGTGCAGCACGTACGCGAACTCGACGCCGATCGCACCGGCGCCCGCGATGATGATGCTGCCCGGCAGCTCCTCGGAGAGGATCTGCTCCTCGTACGTCACCACGCGCTCGGAGAGCTGCGTGCCCGGGATCAGCCGGGTGGTGGCGCCGGCGGCGATGATGCAGTGGGAGAACGTGATGGTCTCGCCGTTGACCTGGAGCGTGTTGGCGTCCAGGAACGTGCCGCGGCCGTTGTACTCGGTGATGGCGTTCTTCTTCATCAGGTAGTGAACGCCCTTGACCCGCCCGTCGGCCACCTTGCGGCTGCGCTGGAAGGCGGCGCCGTAGTCGAAGGTGACCTCGCCGCTGATGCCGAAGGTCTTGGCCTCGTTCTTGAAGATGTGGGCAAGCTCGGCGTTGCGCAGCAGCGCCTTCGACGGGATGCAGCCCACGTTCAGGCAGACGCCACCCCAGTACTTCTCCTCGACGACCGCGGTGCGCAGTCCGAGCTGGGCGGCGCGGACGGCGGCCGTATATCCTCCTGGACCCGCGCCGAGTACGACGACGTCATAGTGAGTGCTCATGAGTCGGACCATACCGCCCGGGCGTACCTGCCCCTGACCTCAGACCTCCACCTTGTACGGCAGCGCGAGCTCATCGGCGGGAACGCCGCGGATGCCCCAGTTCTGCGGAGGCATCTCGATGATCGTGATCTCGACGTCCTGGGGATCGTACCCCGACCTGTCGTAGATCTCGCGAATCAGCTTCTTCTTGGCGGCGTCGCTGCGCCCGGAGAAGCAGATGATCTCGATGATGAGATAGCGCTCGCTGCGCTGCGGGCAGATGAGATCGTCGGGGTCGAGCAGCAGGAAGCGGTGGAACCGCTTGTCCTCGGGCAGGCCCCACGCGCTCACCAGGCTCGCCTGGATGAGGTCGGAGACCTCGCGCCGCCGGTCGGCCCAGACGTCTCTGCGGCCGTACACCTTCACCTGCGCCATGCGGCCACTATAGAGGGCGTGATCCGCATACTCCTGGCCGACGACGAGGCCATGATCAGAGCGGGGGTCAGGGCGATCCTCGAGTCGGACCCCGAGCTGACCGTCGTGGCCGAGGCGGGCGACGGCAGGCAGGCGGTCGATCTGGCCATCAGCCACCATCCCGACGTCGCGCTCCTCGACATCCGCATGCCGCGCCTCGACGGCCTGGCCGCCGCCGCGGAGATCCGCAGGGCGGCGCCGGGCACGGCGGTGGTGATGCTCACCACGTTCGGCGAGGACGACTACATCGCCAAGGCGCTCGACGTGGGGGCCGGCGGGTTCCTGCTGAAGTCGGGCGACCCGCGCGAGCTGCTGGCGGGCATCCACGCGGTGGCCGAGGGGGCGGCGTACCTGTCGCCGAAGGTCGCCCGGCGGGTGATCGCGCAGTTGTCCGGCGGGCGCATGGCGCGGGGTGCGGCGGCGCGCGACCGCATCGAGCAGCTCACCGAGCGGGAGCGCGAGGTTCTGGCGCTGCTCGGCGCCGGGCTGTCCAACGCGGAGATCGCGCGGGAGCTGCACATCGTGGAGGGCACGGTCAAGGCGTACGTGAGCGCGATACTCACCCGGCTCGACGTGCGCAACCGCGTACAGGCCGCGATCATCGCCCACGAGGCCGGCTTGGTAGCCTGACGCGTGATGTATCGCCTCGTGTTCACGCAGGTCTTGCGGCGTTTCGACGCCGAGGCCGTGCACCGACTCACCGTGAGCGCACTCGCGCTCCTCGCCCGCCTGCCGCTTTTCAAGCGGCTGCTGCACCGGGCGTACGCGCCGCACGACCCGGCCCTGCGCGTGAGCGCGTTCGGCGTGCACTTCCCCGGGCCGCTGGGTCTCGCCGCCGGTTTCGACAAGGACGCCGTGTGCGCCGAGGCCATCGCCGCGCTCGGCTTCAGCCACGTCGAGGTGGGCACCGTCACCGCGCACGGCCAGCCGGGCAATCCGCGGCCCCGCCTGTTCCGCCGCCCCCGCGAGCGGGCGCTGATCAACCGGATGGGCTTCAACAACGCGGGCGCCCACGCCGCGGCCCGCAGGCTGCGCCGCCCGCGCGGCGTCCCCGTCGTGGTCGGGGTCAACATCGGCAAGACCAAGGTGGTCCCGGAGTCCGGCGCCGCCGCCGACTACGTCGCGAGCGCCAAGGAGCTGGCCCCGCTCGCCGACTACCTGGTGGTCAACGTCAGCTCGCCCAACACGCCCGGGCTGCGCGACCTTCAGGCCGTCTCCCTGCTGCGGCCGCTGCTCACCGCGGTCAAGGAGGTCTGCGACTCGACCCCGCGCCGCACGCCGCTGCTCGTCAAGATCGCGCCCGACCTGGCGGACGAGGACGTCGACGCGGTCGCCGAGCTGGCCATGGAGCTCGGGCTCGACGGCATCATCGCCACCAACACCACGATCAAGCACGACGGCGAGCGCGGCGGGCTGTCCGGCCGCCCGCTCAAGGAGCGCTCACTGGAGGTGCTGCGGCGGCTGCGCGCCAAGGTCGGCGACCGGATCACGCTGGTCTCGGTCGGCGGCGTCGAGGACGTCGACGACGTGTGGGAGCGCATCCTCGCGGGCGCGACGCTCGTCCAGGCGTACACGGGGTGGATCTACGGCGGGCCGCTGTGGGCCTCGCACATCCACCGGCAGCTGCTGCGCCGGGTCCGCCGCCACGGGCTCGGCTCGATCACGGAGGCGATCGGCCGTACGGCGTGACCGGCGTCCGTGCCCGGTCCTCTAGGGTGGGGCGAGTGATCCGACCCGTGACCCTCCCCGGAGGCGTGGTCATGCGCCTGGCGACCGAGCGGGACGCCGAGGCGCTGCTCGACGCCTACACCCGCAACCGCGACCACCTCAAGCGCTGGGAGCCGCGCCGCTCCGAGGCGTTCTACACCGTCAAAGCGCAGGCCGAGGGGCTCAGGGGCCAGCTTCAGGCGTGCGAGAGGGGCCAGGCGGTGCCCTGGCTGCTGCTCGACGGCGAGCGCGTGGTCGGCCGCATGACGCTCAGCAACATCGTGCGCGGCCCCTGGCTCAGCGCCGACCTCGGCTATTGGGTGGACGCCGGCTACAACGGCCGCGGCATCGCCACGGCCGCCGTAGGCGAGGTGTGCCGGCTGGCCGACGAGGAGATCGGCCTGCACCGCGTCGCGGCGGGCACGCTGCTCGACAACGCCGCCTCGCAGAGCGTGCTGCGCAAGAACGGCTTCGAGCCGTACGGCACCGCGCCCGACTACCTGGAGATCGACGGCCGCTGGCAGGACCACCTGCTGTGGCAGCGCATACTCAACGACCGCCCCGCCTTCTCCTTCTGACCCGCAGATGCGCCGCTCAGATGCTGGGCCGGGTGGACTCGGCGTCATGCGTCATGGCGTCGATGCGGGCCATCACCTCGGTGACCCGCACGGCGCTGGGCCGGTGCGGGCGGCGGCGCTGCCACGGGTGCGGCCCGGCCGCCGGGCGGTACTCCACGCCGAGCGCGTCCAGCCGCGCCAGGTGCCCGGCCAGCCGGTCGTCGAAGCCGTCGCGTGACCGCCCCGCCCAGGCCACCTCGGCGAGCGCGCAGGCGCGCGGCCACATGCGGTAGTCGGCCGTCCTCGGGTCGGGCACCCGCTCGGTCCAGAGCTGGGCCTGCACGCCGATGACCCGCGCCCGCTCCTCCTCGCTCCAGTCCGCAGGCGCGGGCTCGAACGCCGCCACGTCCGCCACGGTGATCGCGTCGCCGATCGCCATCGGCTCGTCGGGCGAGCCGACCTCGGCGTAGTCGAAGTAGAGCGGGAACACCGGCGTTGCCACCACGTCGTGACCGGCCGCGGCGGCCCTGCGGCCCACGTTCATGCCCCGCCACGGCATGACGATCGTGTCCTTGCGCAGCTCGCCGCTGACGAACGCCTCGTCCCACACCACGGCCCGCGCGCCCCGCTCGGCCAGCACGTCGGCCAGCCGGCGTAGGAAGTGCGCCTGCAGCTCCGCCACGGAGCCGAGCCCGAGCGACTCCCGGTACGCGGTGATCTCCGGCGACGCCGCCCACCGGTCCAGCACCACTTCGTCGCCGCCGATGTGCACGTAGGGGGTCTCGCCCAGCGCGCCGATCAGCTCGTCGAAGATCGCGGTCAGGAACTCCACGGTCTTCGGCAGCGGCGACAGGATCGCGGGGGAGATGCCCCACCGGTCCAGCACGTCGTGGCGCTCGCCGGTGGCCCCGAACTCCGGATACGCCGCGAGTATCGCCGACGCGTGCCCCGGCACGTCGATCTCCGGCACGATCGTCACGTGCCGCGAGCGGGCGTAGGCGGCCATCTCGGCCAGGTCGTCGAGGGTGTAGTAGCCGCCGTGCGGCACCTCGTCGTACGCCTCCGGCTCGCGGTGGTGATTGACGGCCGTGCGCGGCCGGTGCGAGGCGACCTCGTGCAGCAGCGGGTAGGCCCGGCTCTCCACCCGCCAGCCCTGGTCGTCGGCCAGGTGCAGGTGCAGCCGGTTGAGCTTGTGCACCGCCATGAGGTCGATCAGCCGCAGCACCTCGCGCTTGGGGAAGAAGTGGCGGGCCACGTCGAAGTGCAGGCCCCGCCAGGCGAAGCGGGGCGCGTCCTCGATCCGCACCCCGCGCACCGGCCAGGCGGCGCCGGACGAGAACCGGTAGGAGGCCGGCGGCAGGAGCTGGCGCAGCGACTGCGCCGCGTAGAACGCGCCCGCCGGGCCGCCCGCGACGATCTCCACGCCTCTTGAGCCGACCGTCAGCCGGTAGGCCTCTTCGCCCAGCGACGGGTCGCGGCGCACGTCGATCTCGCCGTTGTCGCCGGGCAGCGGGTCCAGCCCGGCCAGCGCCGTGCGTACGGAGGCGATGAAGTCGCCGGAGACCGTGGGCGACGGCGTCAGCTCGAAGGAGGAGGAAAGGTCACGAAGCAGCTCTGGGCGAGGGATCATGACTGCAGATAGTGCTGCAATCCGTTGGCCAGCGCCACAGCGATCTTCTGCCGGAACTTCGGGTCGCGGAACTTCGCCGCCTCGGTGGCGTTGCGCATGTTCCCGCACTCCACGAAGATCTTCGGCACCGTCGACAGGTTGAGCCCGCCGAGGTCGCTGCGGTAGTCGAGGGCCTTGCGCCCGATGTAGGTCGAGTACGGCAGGCCCGTGCCCTTGCGGAAGGCGTCCCGCACGGCCACGCCCAGCTTGCCGGAGGCGCCGACGACCTTGTCGACCGGCCCGTTGATCTTCTTGGGCATGATGACGTGGAAGCCGCGGTTGCCCGGTGCCGAGCCGTCGGCGTGCACGGAGATCGCGGCGTCGGCCTTGGCCTTGTTGCCGATCGCGGCCCGCTCGGTGATGCACGGGCCGACGCCGTTGTTGCTCGTCCTGGTCAGCTTCACCGCCGCGCCGCGGTTCTCCAGGATCTTGGTCAGGCGCTTGGAGACGTCCCAGGTGAAGGCGGCCTCGCTGTAGCCGTCGTTGGTGGACGTGCCGGTGGTGTCGCAGGCCTTCATCTGGGTCAGCACGTTGACCTTGCGGTTGATGGCCTTGGGTGCGCGGTAGTTGCCGCCGTTGTGGCCGGGGTCGATGACGACGACCTTGCCCTCGAGCGGCTTGGCCTTGGGCGGCGCGTCCTTCGCGGGCGCCTCTTTCGCGGCCGCTTCCTTGGTCGGCGCCGTGGCCGCGGCCTGCCCCGCCTCGGTCGCTGGGGCGGCCTGACCTGCCGCGGCGCCACCGGTGCCGGTGCCGCCACACGCGGAGGCGATCAGGCCGCAGACGGCGAGGACTGTGGCTGGTAGAGCACGCATGCCGTCCAACTTACGGCAATTTACGCACTCGATCTCGACATATGCCGAGCGTGGCGTGCCGCTTGCGGGCGCCACACGCCGTACGTCCTCACCAGACGCGTTCCCCGGCTTCTTGACGTTCGAGCAGAGCGGCCAGCTCCCGCGCGTCCTCGGCGTCGAGCCCGAGGACGACGCGGGGACGGCCCCACGGATGGTCGAGCGAGTGGGCGACGTAGCTGGCGACCGACTCGGCGGCGCCGTCGGTGCCCCGCCCCCTGCCCGCGCGCCACTGCCCCCAGGCGCGTTCGAGCTCGGCCGCGGCGCGCTGGGCGCAGGACACCAGTTCCGGATCACGCATGGCTGTTCCCCCGGATCAGACCGTGGCCGGACCGGATCCGGCCACTCCTAGCATGACCCTGCCGAGTAAACCGCCGTGTGGCGGCGACGCCACACGGCTTGACCCGGTTTTGAGGCTCTCAGGCGGGTCCCGTGGTCCGCCGGACGATCAGCTCGGGGTGCACCTCCCGCAGGCGTGAGCCCTTGCCGGGGTCGCCGATCCTGTCGCTCAGCAGCGCGGCGGCCGACCTGCCCATGGTGCGGCGAGGCTGGTCGACCGAGGTGAGCGAGATGTGCCGGGACGCCGACAGGTGGGTGTTGTCGTAGCCGACGACGGAGAGGTCCTCGGGGACGCGCAGGCCCAGCTCGCGCGCGGCGGACAGCACGCCGAGCGCGACCGTGTCGTTGGCGGCGAAGATGGCCGTGGGCCGGGGGTCGCGGGTGAGCAGCGCCATGGCCGCGTCCCTGCCGCCGTCCTCCGTGGAGTCCGCGGCCTCGACCATGATGTACGGCGCCAGCGAGTGCCTGCGCATCGCCACGAGGTAGCCCTCGCAGCGCGAGGCCCGCCGGCCCTCGATGTGGGCGATGCGCTTGTGGCCCAGCTCGACCAGGTGGTCGATGGCCAGCCGTGCGCCGTGCCGGTCGTCGTCGACCACGATGTCGACGCCGTCGAGCTCGATGTCGCGCTCTCCCACGACCACGGTGGGGGTGTAGGAGGTGGCTTCGATCAGTGTCTCGCTGGTCGGGGCGATGCCGAGCAGGACCAGCCCGTCGACCCGGAGCTCCAGGAAGGCTTCGACGGCCTCGTCCTCGAACGCGGGATCCCATTGGCTGTTTCCGATCAGCATGCGCAGCCCGTCGCCGTGCAGGCTCTCCTGCAGGCCGTCGAGGAACTCCGCGTAGAACGGGTTGTGCAGGTCGGCGACGAGCGCGCCCACCAGATGTGTACGTCCTTCGACCAGGCTCCGCGCGACCGCGTTGGGCCGGTAGCCGAGCTCGCGGGCCGCCTGCAGCACGGCCTGGCGGCGGTGCTCGCTCACGTGCGGGGAGCCGCGCAGCACGAGTGAGACCAGCGATTTGGACACGCCGGCTCGTTCAGCGACATTACGGATGGTCGGTCTGGGCCGAGGCAGCGCGTCTACCTCTCTCAGCTCAGTGACGGAAGTGTTGACGGGCGGTCCTGACATGTGTCTCCCCCGCGATGCGGATATGGGCACCTGTCTGACCAAACGATCGAGTTGACCGCAGGGTACGGCTTGCGTCACGGATTGCCGCAATCGAGTCGGCCGGCGGCCTCGTGTCCTGGCGCCCACCACGGCGGAAGACGGCCCTGATGGGTCGGATACTGTGCTGGTGTGACACCCGGGAAGTCAGCCGAGACGGCGCGGCCGGCTCGGCGCAGGCTCAGTGTGGACCGCCGCAGAGAAGAGCTGATGGCGGCGGCGCTGGAGTTGTTCTCCACCCGTGACGCGGAAGACGTGTCGATCGACGACGTCGCCTCGAAGGCGGGGGCTTCGCGGGCCCTGGTCTACCACTACTTCGGGGGCAAGCAGGAGCTCTACGTGGCCGCGCTGAGAAGCGCGGCGGAGCAGCTGGAGTCCCGGCTGCAGCCGCAAGAGAGCGGCAATCCGCTCGACGAGCTGGCCTCCGGGCTCAAGCGCTATTTCGACTTCGTCGAGGAGCACGCGGCGGGGTTCGCGGCGCTGCTGCGCGGCGGCCCGGCCAACAGGACGGGCGAGGTGGGCGAGATCGTCGACGGCGTGCGCCGGCGGCTCTTCCTGCTCATCCAGAAGCAGATGGGCGTGGAGGAGCCCGGCCCGGTGCTGCGCACGACCCTGAGGTCGTGGATCGCCTCCGTCGAGACCGCCGGGCTCGACTGGCTCGAGCATCGCGACATCGACCGGCCGACCCTGGAGAAGCTGCTGGTCGACCAGATGGTCGCGCTGCTTCGCGCCGCCGCCTCCCATGACGGCGACATCGCCGGTCTACTCGAACGGCCGGCGTGACGGCACAGGGGCGCTGACGGCACGCCGGATGAGATCGCCGGCGGCTCGGAAGAGTGGCGCCGGGCGGGCGGCGCCAACTTCCATCCGACGTCTCGTCGTCACAGTGGTGGACCCGGCCAGAAAGGCGACCCGGTCCACCTTTTCAAACCCCCCTGAGGTCCGTGACGACCTTCCCGCTACTCGGAACGCTGCTGCGGGATGCCCGCGAGCAGCGCCCGAACCTCGGTCTCCCGGTAACGCCGATGACCGCCGAGGGTACGAATCGACGTCAACTTGCCCGCCTTGGCCCACCGCGTAACGGTCTTGGGGTCGACCCTGAACATGGTCGCGACCTCAGCGGGCGTGAGCAGTGGCTCGGCCTCGGGTGTACGAGCTGACATTTGTGCGGCCTCTCCTCCGTGTGGACCGGCTTGCGATCCTGTGACTGCCTTTGCGCGTGTCACGGATGTCCCCCTATGGCACAGAGCGTGCGGCTTTTCTGAGCCATATGCGGCATCACCCGATGTGACCATACCGCCACTCAGAGCGATTGGCGAGCCCTTCTTTGACCCAGCTGCCCGCCCCCCGTGGCCATGTCACGCTCGGTGATTCTAGCGACACGGTTCGTGGTATCGCAGTGAAAACGGCAAACTACTCAGTTCGCAGAAGCGAGCAGCCGCGAGACGTGACCTACTCATGCAGGTCAGACGGCCGTATTGGGGCTCAGTTGGCAGATTCCAGCAGTTGCATTGACTTCCACCGCAGGATGACCCTCTGGTACATGGCATAGGCAAGTTCTTCTTGACCCGTGTCCAGGCCCGTCAAAGCGGCAGAAAGCTCCGCAACCGACTGGTCGGCCTGGAGGGCGTCGTCGTCCATCAGATGGACCAGACCGCCGTAATCGAGCTCTACCAGCGAATGCGGGTGGAACTCCTCCAGCCACCTGGCGATGTCCTCGACCTCCAGATTGGCCGCCGCGTCACCCAGATGGCGGCGCAGCACGTTGAGCGCGCGGGCGGTCCGCCTCCGGGCCTGGGCCATGGACGTGACGTAAATGAGGTTACGGCCGGTCGTGGTCGTCACGTCCTGTCCCGGGTTCGCGGAGCCGAGCACCAGCCAGCGCTCGTTCCCATCAAACGGCACGAACCACGACGGCGGCACGTGCCACGCCGTGGTGCGGATGTGGGTCCGCAGCGCGGCCGAGCCGGCCTGCCTCTTGTACCGGTCGAAGTCGTCGGCCACCTGGTCGGCGATCGCCTTGGGCACCAGATGGTCCATGATCTTCGTGGGGGTGGTGCCGCGAAGCCGTGAGAAGGCCAGCCACGACCGCAGGCGCGTCTGCCAGGGGCAGACATAGAGACGGTCCTCAACGCGCCGGAGATAGGCGTTGGGGCTCTCCTGGGCGGGAACTGGTTGAGGGGGCGTGCCGAGCAGGCGCATGAGCGACTCGCCGTGTTCCGCGTTGAGCGCGTTCGCGCGTCGCGGGCGGTCACGTGACTCGGCATATTCGGCCCACACCTTGCGCTCGGACTCGGCGAACGCGGTCAGTGGCTCATAGACACGGAGGTAGGCGGCATAGGGCAGCACGGAGGCATCGTGTCACGAAGCGAACTCGCGTGCATCGTCGTGTGTCTTACTACGCTGTGGTGTGACCTCCGCCGCAAAGGAGCGGCGGACCGGACAGGGAGTCACCACCGTGACCGACGTCTTCGGAACGTCCCACAAGGACGTACATGAGCAGGTCGTCTTCTGCGCCGACGAGCAGAGCGGCCTTCGAGCCATCATCGCCATCTACAACACGGCACTCGGCCCGGCGCTCGGCGGCACGCGGTTCTACCCGTACGCCGGTGAGCAGGAGGCCCTGGCCGACGTGCTCAACCTCGCCAAGGGCATGGCCTACAAGAACGCGCTGGCCGGCCTCGACCTGGGCGGCGGCAAGGCCGTCATCATCGGCGACCCGTCCCGCGACAAGAGCGAGGCGCTGCTGCGCGCCTACGGCAGGTTCGTCCAGTCGC
Organism: Nonomuraea sp. NPDC049309; assembly: GCF_043196965.1. Taxonomy (NCBI): domain Bacteria; kingdom Bacillati; phylum Actinomycetota; class Actinomycetes; order Streptosporangiales; family Streptosporangiaceae; genus Nonomuraea; species Nonomuraea sp. NPDC049309. The sequence continues at coordinate 1,434,947 of NZ_JBICSH010000002.1, forward strand.
TCGGCGGGCGCTACATCACCGCCTGCGACGTGGGCACCTACAGCGAGGACATGGACATCGTGGCCCGCGAGTGCCGGTACGTCACCGGCCGCACGGTCGCCAACGGCGGCGCGGGCGACTCGTCGATCCTCACCGCCTTCGGCGTGTTCCAGGGCATGCGCGCCTCCGCCGAACGGGTCTTCGGCACGCCGTCGCTGCACGGCAAGCGGGTCGGCGTCGAGGGCGTCGGCAAGGTCGGCCACCGCCTGGTCGATCTGCTGCGCGAGGACGGCGCCGAGGTCGTGATCTGCGACGTCTCGCCCAAGGCGATCGAGCGGGTGCGCCAGCGCCACCCCGAGGTCGACGTGGTCGAGGACGCGGCCGCGCTCATGACCTCCGACATCGACGTGTTCGCGCCCTGCGCGCTGGGCGGCGTGCTCGACGACGACTCGGTGGCCAAGCTGCGCGCCAAGATCGTCTGCGGTGCGGCCAACAACCAGCTCGCCCACCCCGGCGTCGAGAAGCAGCTCGCCGAGCGCGGCATCCTCTACGCGCCCGACTACGTCGTCAACTCCGGCGGCGTGATCCAGGTGGCCGACGAGATCGGCGGCTTCGACATGGAGCGCGCCAGGTCGAAGGCCGCCCAGATCTACGACACGACTCTGAAGATCTTCTCGATCGCGGCCGACGAGGGCGTTCCTCCCGCCGTCGCAGCGGATAGGCTGGCCGAGCGCAGAATGTCGGAAGTCGGGCGTATTCGGTCCATTTGGCTGGGCCGCTGACGCCCCGCGCCCATACGGCGTACCGAGCTGGGCACAAAACAGGTACGGTAATAGGCGAACGATAGGCTGACGCCCTAAGTCAGGCGGCGTCAGCGTGTGGTGCGTTAGCGACGAGGGGTCGGGGACGACCCCACACGAGGGGGTCGAGCCAATGGGGCGCGGCCGAGCAAAGGCCAAGCAGGTCAAGGTTGCTCGCCAGCTGAAGTACAACAGCGGTGGCACGGATCTTGACCGTCTTCGCGACGAACTCGGGGTCGGAGACTCCAGCCGCAACAACGACGCCGACGACCTCACCGATGAGCTGGCGGATCGCTATGCCGATTACGCCGATGACTATGCCGCCGGTGACGACGACGACGGCCGCAGGTCCGGCCGCCGATAGCCGTTCTTCTGGTCGATGTGACCGGTTGATGTGATGAGGGCCCGGCGCGGGCCCCTGCGGGCGCGCCGGATTCTCGGTCACGCTCTGAGCCCCACGGTCTGCCGTGGGGCTCTCGTCACGTTCTCCAGCAGAGCCGGGACGACCCCTGGCCCGGCCGTTTCCACGGCCGGGCCATCCGTGCGTGGTGCGCTTTCCGCGTCAAGAGGGCGGCTCCGGGCGGTCAGAGCAACAGCGGGCCGGCCCTCGCTTTGAGCAGCCGCCGGCATTCGGGGACCCGGCGGCGGGAGGACCGGTGCTCGCCTTCGCGACGGTCAGCGGTAGCGGGCCCGCCCCTCGCCCGGCACGACCTCGCCCAGCACCCAGGCGTGCAGCCCGCGCTCGGCCAGCAGCCTGATCGCGGCGTCCGCCGCGCCGGCCGGCAGCACGGCGGCCATGCCGACGCCGAGGTTGAACGTCTTGTCCATGTCCGGCTGCGCGATGCGCCCGTGGCCGGCCAGCACGCCGAAGATCGCCGGAGGCGTCCACGACGAGCGGTCGAGCACCGCGTCGAGGTGCGCGGGCAGCGAGCGCGACAGGTTAGCCTCGATGCCGCCGCCGGTGATGTGGGCGTATGCGTGCACCTCCACCCGCCTGGCCAGCTCCAGGCAGTCGAGCGCGTAGATGCGCGTGGGCTCGAGCAGCTCCTCGCCCAGCGGCCGGCCCAGCTCGGGCAGCACGGCGTCGAGCGACAGGCCCGCCTCGCGCAGCACGTGGCGTACGAGGGAGTAGCCGTTGGAGTGGATGCCGGACGAGGCGAGGCCCAGCACCACGTCGCCCGCCGCGACCCGGTCGGGGCCGAGCATCGCATCCGCCTCGACGACGCCGGTGCCGGCGCCCGCCAGGTCGTACTCGTCCGGGCCCATCGCGCCGGGGTGCTCGGCCGTCTCGCCGCCGACCAGCGCCGCCCCGGCCAGCCGGCAGCCCTCCGCGACGCCGCCCACGATCTCGGCGACGCGCTCGGGCACCACCTTGCCGCAGGCGATGTAGTCGGTCATGAACAGCGGCTCGGCCCCGCACACCACCAGGTCGTCGAGGACCATGCCGACCAGGTCGATGCCGATCGTGTCGTGCTTGCCGTACCGCTGGGCGATCATCACCTTGGTGCCGACACCGTCGGTGGACGTGGCGAGCAGCGGGCGCTTGTAGCGCAGCAGGGCGGAGGCGTCGAAGAGACCGGCGAAGCCGCTCGCGTCGTCCACGACCTCCGGCCGCCGCGAGCGCGCCACCTTGTCCTTCATCAGCTCGACGGCGCGCTCGCCGGCCTCGATGTCGACGCCGGCCGCCTCGTACGTGCTCACGCCTTGCTCTCCAACACGAACTTGCCCACGTTGTCCTGGTCGATCGGAATCGGGTACTCGCCCGTGAAGCAGGCCCGGCACAGCCGGTCGGCGGGCAGCGTCGTGGCCTTCGTCAGCCCCTCGAGCGAGATGTAGCCGAGCGAGTCGGCGCCCAGAGAGGCCCTGATCTCCTCCACCGTCAGCGAACCCGCGATCAGCTCCGCCCTGGTGGCGAAGTCGATGCCGTAGAAGCACGGCCAGGCCACCGGCGGCGAGGAGATGCGGACGTGCACCTCGCGCGCCCCCGCCTCGCGCAGCATCTTCACGATGGCGCGCTGCGTGTTGCCGCGCACGATCGAGTCGTCCACGACGATCAGCCGCTTGCCCTCCACGACCTCGCGCAGCGGGTTGAGCTTGAGCCTGATGCCGAGCTGGCGGATGGTCTGCGACGGCTGGATGAAGGTGCGGCCCACGTACGAGTTCTTCACCAGGCCCTGGCCGTACGGGATGCCGCTCTCCTGGGCGTAGCCGACCGCGGCCGGCGTGCCCGACTCCGGCGTGGGGATGACCAGGTCGGCCTCCACCGGGTGCTCCCTGGCCAGGATGCGGCCCACCTCGACGCGGGTGGTCTGCACGCCGCGACCGGCGATCGTGGTGTCGGGGCGCGCCAGGTAGACGTACTCGAACAGGCAGCCCTTCGGGTCGGCGAGCGCGAAGCGGCGGGACCTGACGCCGCGCTCGTCGATCGTCAGCAGCTCGCCCGGCTCGATCTCGCGGATGAACGTGGCGCCCACGATGTCGAGCGCCGCCGTCTCGGAGGCCACCACCCAGCCGCGCTCGAGGCGGCCGAGCACCATCGGGCGGATGCCCTGCGGGTCGCGGGCCGCATACAGGGTGCGCTCGTCCATGAAGACCAGCGAGTACGCGCCCTTGACCTGCGGAAGCAGCTCGGCGGCGGCGTCCTCGACGGACCTGCTGCGGTCCTGCGCGAGCAGCGACGTCAGGACCTCGGTGTCGGTGGTGGCGCGGATGGAGCCGGGCGCCAGGCGCTGCGCCAGCTCGGGGGTGTTGATGAGGTTGCCGTTGTGGGCCAGCGCGAGCCCGCCCACTTCGGTGGAGCTCAGCGTGGGCTGTGCGTTCTCCCACACGCTGGAGCCGGTCGTGGAGTAGCGGCAGTGTCCGATGGCCAGGTGGCCGCGCAGGGTGCTGAGCACCGATTCGTCGAAGACCTGGGCGACCAGGCCCATGTCCTTGTAGACGAGAATGCGGCTGCCCTCGCTGACCGCGATGCCCGCGGACTCCTGCCCGCGGTGCTGCAACGCGTACAGCCCGTAGTAGGTGAGTTTGGAAACTTCCTCGCCCGGAGCCCAGACGCCGAAGACGCCACAGGCGTCTTTAGGTGCGCGGTCGTTAGGGTCCAGGTCATGGCCGAGCCGGCCGTCGCCCTTCAGCACATGCCTCAGTCTAGGTTGGCCTCGTACGTGCTTGCACACCTGGGGGTGACTCAGCGGGTCTGTGGCGACCTGCCCGCTTTCGTCCTCAGTGTCGGTGTGGCGTCCCCCTGCCGATCGCCCGTTCCCTTACTCGCGTCCTGACCTTTTGTCACACGCTGACCCAAGGATGAGGGCTCTCTTACCGTGTCGCGCGGTTTAGCGGTCGCTCTCCGCGAAAGGGTGAAGTATCCGGCATGCAGACCCGTCGGGAGACGCAGACGTGACCACACCTGGGGACCCCAACGAGCCCCGCCCGGGGCAGGACCAGCCTCGAGAGCAGCAGGACACGCCCGAACCCGAGTGGTGGAACGAGGGCGCCCTGCCCGGCGACGACCACCCACCCGGCCGCCCGCCCGGCGAGGACGACGAACGCCCGGACGAGGCGCCCGGTGAGCCTGGGGGGCCGGACGAGCCGGTGCGGCCGGGTCAGGCGCCGCAGGGGCCGGGTGAGTCCGTGCGGCCGGGAGAGTCCGTGCGGCCGGGTGAGTCCGTGCGGCCGGGAGAGTCCGTGCGGCCAGGTCGGGCGCCGCAGGGGCCGGGTGAGCCCAGGCGGCCGGGCGAGGAGCCGATCGCGCCCGCGCCGCCCGTGGTGCCGCCGCCCGACGTGCCGCCGACGCACGAGCCCCGACCGGCCGGGCGGCCCGCACACCCCGACCTGCCGACCTCACCCGAGACCTCGCAGCCCGTCGGCGGCGGGACCTCGCCCGAGCGGCCGTCTCACCCCGACCTGCCGACCGCGCCCGAGGTTCCCGGCCCGATCGGCGGCGGGGGCCCGTCCGCCACGGCCGGCGGGACCTCGCCCGAGCGGCCCGCTCATCCCGATCTGCCGGCAGCGCCCGAGGTTCCCGGGCCGATCGGCGGCTCCGGCTCGGCCGGGTCGTCACGGCCGGCCGAGGGCCGGGAAGGCCCGTCCGGAGCCGGGACGGAAGCCGGGGGCGAAGACGCGGGCGGGCGGTTGCGTCCCGTCGGCGGCGAGGACGCGGGGGAGGAGCCGCGAGCACCCGAGGGCCCGCAGGAGCGGCCTTCGGGCGGTGACGCCGAGGAGACGCAGGTGTTCCCCATCCCCGGCGGCAGGCCGGCCTACCCGGGGTGGGGCGAGGCGCCGCAGGAGGACGAGCCACCGGCCAAGCCGCAGCCCTCGCGCTACGAGCAGCCGGACCAGCCGCACTTCGCGCCACCGGGCGGCTCGCGCTGGGAAGGCGGCCAGGCGGGCACGCCACCCGCAGGAGCCGGTCCGGCCGGCACGCCGCCGCACGCGGGCGGGCCGGGCGGCGACCAGGCCCACCCGGCCGAGCAGCAGGAGCAGCGCGACCAGGCGTACCGGGAGGGCCGCCAGTACGAGCAGGGCCGTGGCCACGGGCCCGCCGAGGGCGAGGAGCCGGGCGGCGTCTGCATGCCGGGCGAGGGCGACCAGCCGGGCGGCATCTGCCTCCCGGGCGAGGGACAGCAGGGCCAGAGCTACCAGCCAGGCCAGGGCTATCGGCCGGGTGAGGGCTATCGGCCGGGTGAGGCGCAGGCGGGCCAGGGCCGGCAGCCGGGCGAAGGGCAAGAGGGCCAGGGCCGGCAGCCGGGCGAAGGGCAAGAGGGCCAGGGCTGGCAGTCAGGCGAAGGGCAAGAGGGCCAGGGCTGGCAGTCAGGCGAAGGGCCAGGGGGCCAGGGGCAGCAGCCGGGCGAAGGGGAGCAGCCGGGCCAGGGTCACCAGCCCGGGCAGTACCCGTCCGGGCAGTACCCGTCCGGGCAGTACCCGTCCGGGCAGGGGCAGCCGTACCAGGGCGGGCGCGACGAGGACCAGACGATCCCGGGCACGATGCCGTCAAGCCCGTACGGCGGCCCGCCCGGCTACCCGCCGCCTCCGCCTCCAGGCGCGCCCTACGGCCCGGGAGGCGGCCAGTACGGCTACGGCCAGTACCAGCCGCCCCGCCCGGGCAATGGCCTGGCGACGGCCTCGCTCGTGCTCGGCGTGGCCAGCCCGTTCCTGGTCTTCGTCTGCTTCACGGGCCTGATCACCGCGATCCTGTCGATCATCTTCGGCTGGGTCGCGCTGGCCAAGGGCGCGGGCCGGGGCCGCGCGATCGCCGGCATCGTGATCAGCGTCCTGTCGCTGATCCTGTTCGCGATCGTGGCGATCTGGTTCTGGAACGTGGTGCAGGAATGCGCCCAGCTGCCGAGCCCGGCCGCCGATCGCTGCTTCGAGTCGAAGTTCCCGTGGATGACCGGCACCGAGTGACCAGGCCGGCCCGCTGCGGAGGCCTTATCCGCTCAGAGCCGGGCCGCGACCGGGGGCCGCGACCGGGGGCCGCGACCGGAGGGCCGCCACGGCCGCAGGGCGGCACCGATGCCGGAGTCGCTGAGGGCGCGTAAGTGCCAGGGGGAGCGGCTGCGGCTGCGTCAGGCCGCGAGCGGCGGGCCGGACGGCAGGTCGTCAGTGGCCGGGCCGAGACGGCGGGGTCGCGGAAGGCCGGGCGGGATGCGGCGTGGCCGAGTGGGATGCGGCGGGGCCGTGTGGGGGGCCGGGCCGAGTGGGATGCGGCGGGGCCGAGTGGGGGGCCGGGCCGAGTGGGACGCGGCGGGGCCGAGTGGCGGGGCGGGTCAGAGGGGCAGGTACGGGGAGAGGTCGGCGCGAGAGCCGCTGGCGGAGACGGCGCCTTTGGCGACGGCCTCGTCCCAGGTGAGCCGCCCCAGCGCGAGCTCGATCCACGTGCGCCCGTCCATCTCGACGACGTTGGGCGGCGTGCCGCGCGTGTGGCGGGGCCCTTCGATGGCCTGGACGGCGGCGTACGGCGGCACGCGGACCTCGACGGTGCGGCCGGGCGCGGCGGCGGCGAGCTTGTCGAGGAGGTATCGCACGGCGAGCCTGGCGGCGTCGCGCTCGGGCCGCAGCCCGCGGTCGTAGGCGGCGAGCACGGCGGCGACGAGCGCGTCGGGCAGGGCGGAGGCGGGCCCGTCGAAAGGGGGCGAGTCGAGGGCGACGAGCTGGCCGTCGAGCGCGGCTCTGAGCTTTTCCGGGTCGAGCTTGCGTGGTGGCACCCCTCCATTGTCTCGCGGCGACCGTCCATCGAGAGGCGTTCATCGAGAGGCGTTCATCGAGAGGGTGAGTTTCGTTCACCTCCGGTTTCGACGCCGCCCGTAGCCTCCCCGCCGTACAACTGCGTACTTCTTGGAGGACCTGTGGCGAACCCCAACGCGGGAGGCCGTCGGCTGCTGCCGCTGCTGCCGGCCCCGCACAAAGGTGGCCGATCCGCGCTGACCTGTCGGTTCCGGTGCGGCAACGCGTGCGCGCACGACGTCGCCAACACCACGGACAACGCCTATTTCGGCGACGTGGTGAAGGAGGCGCTGTCGCGCCGCGGCGTGCTGCGGGCCGGCGCGCTCGGCGCCCTGGTCGCGGGAGCGGGCATCGCGGGGGCGGCGCCGGCGCTCGCGGACGGGCAGGCGGCGACGGCGGGGGCGGCGGAGACGGCGAGCCGTCCCGGCGGCGGCTCCGGACTGCGCTTTACCCCGGTGCCGCCGAACAAGGAGGACGCGTTGCGCGTCCCCGACGGCTACAAGTCCTCGGTGGTGGTGCGCTGGGGCGACCCGGTGCTGCCGGACGCGCCGGAGTTCGACTTCGAGAACCAGACGGCGGAGGCCCAGAGCAAGCAGTTCGGCTACAACTGCGACTACGTGACGGTGTTCCCGCTGGGCCGGGACCGGGCGCTGATGTGGGTGAACCACGAGTACACCGACGAGAGCCTGATGTTCCGCGGCTACACGGGCGGGGCCGAGGCCACGGAGGAGGAGATCAGGATCGCGCTGGCCGCGCACGGCGGCTCGGTGGTGGAGATCGAGCGGGTCGGCGGCAGCGGCGAGTGGCGGCTGGTCACCAAGGGCCGCCGGCGCTACAACCGGCGCATCACGGCCCAGACGAAGATGCGTTTCAGCGGCCCCGCCGCCGGTCATGAGCTGCTGAGGACGGCCGCCGACCCGAAGGGCCGCACGCCGATCGGCATGCTCAACAACTGCTCGGGCGGCACCACGCCGTGGAAGACGGTGCTGACCGCCGAGGAGAACATCGACCAGTACTTCGTCAACGGCGACAAGGTCCCCGCGAAGCAGAAGCCGTACATCGAGCGCTACACGATCACCACGGGCACGCCGGAGGACAACCGCCGCTTCGACCGGGTGGAGGAGCGCTTCGACCTGGCCAAGCACCCGAACGAGGCCAACAGGTTCGGGTGGATCGTGGAGATCGACCCGTTCGACCCCGACTCGACGCCGATCAAGCGCACCGCGCTCGGCCGGTTCAAGCACGAGGCGGCCACCACCACGCTGGCCCGCGACGGCCGCCTGGTGGTCTACATGGGCGACGACTCGCGCTTCGAGTACATCTACAAGTACGTCTCCAAGGACCGCTACATCCCGGGCAACGACCGGCACAACCGCTCGCTGCTCGACGAGGGCACCCTGTACGTCGCCAAGTTCACCGGCGACAGCCCGAAGAAGGAGATCGACGGGTCGGGAAAGCTGCCGAAGGACAAGGAGTTCGACGGCTCGGGCGAGTGGATCCCGCTGGTGTCGGGCGACCGCTCGCATGTTAAGGGCATGTCGGCGGCCGAGGTGCTGGTCTACACGCGGGTCGCGGCCGACAAGGTGGGCGCGACGAAGATGGACCGCCCCGAGGACATCGAGCGCAACCCGGTGACCGGCGGCGTGTTCGTGGCGCTGACCAACAACACCAACCGCACCCCGGCCCAGGTGGACGAGGCGAACCCGCGCGCGAAGAACAAGCACGGCCACGTGCTGGAGATCACCGAGCGGGGCGGCGACGCGGGCGAGCGGCGCTTCGCCTGGTCGCTGGTGCTGGTGTGCGGCGACCCGAAGGACCCGGACACCTACTTCGCCGGTTACGACAAGCGCAAGGTCTCGCCGATCTCCTGCCCGGACAACGTGACGTTCGACAAGGACGGCAATCTGTGGATCTCCACGGACGGCAACGAGCTGGGCTCCAACGACGGCCTGTTCGTGATGCCGGTCAAGGGTAAGGAGCGCGGGCACCTGCGCCAGTTCCTGACCGTCCCGGTGGGCGCGGAGACGTGCGGCCCGCTGGTCTCCTCCGACCAGCGCAGCGTGTTCGTGGCGGTGCAGCACCCGGGCGAGATCGACGGCGCATCGCCGGAGAACCCGGCCAGCCGCTGGCCGGACGGCGACCAGCCGCGCCCGGCGGTGGCGGTGGTCTGGCACGGCAAGGGCAAGAAGATCGGGGCTTGACCTCAAGTTAAGTCCAGGTCCTACCGTCCATGCCATGAGCATGGAGATGACGGCCTGGCACCAGCTGTACTCGATGAACAACCGGCCGGAGCGTCGCAAGCCGTCGCGGGCGACGCTCCGGCGCATCGCGGCCTTCGCCCGGCCGCATCGGGCGAAGATCACGTGGTTCGTGCTGCTCAGCATCGTGCTCGCGGGCCTCGCCGTGGGCTCTCCGCTGCTCGCGGGCCGGGTGGTGGACGCCATCTTCCAGGGCGAGCCGCTCGGCGTGGTGGTCACGGTGTCGCTGGCGATCGCCGGGATCGCGATCGCGGAGGCCGGGCTCGGGCTGCTGAACCGGTGGCTGTCGGCGGGGCTCGGCGAGGATCTCATCCTCGACCTGCGTACGGCGGTCTTCGACCACGTCCAGAAGATGCCGATCGCGTTTTTCACGAGGACCCGTACGGGCGCCCTGGTGAGCCGGCTGAACAACGACGTGATCGGCGCGCAGCGCGCCTTCACCGACACGCTCTCCAGCGTGGTGGGCAACCTCGTCACGCTCGCGCTGACGCTGGTCGCCATGATCGGTATCTCGTGGCAGATCACGCTGCTGGCGCTGCTGCTCCTGCCGGTGTTCATCCTGCCGGCGCGGCGGATGGGCGGCAGGATCGCCCGGCTGCGGCGCGAGGCGGCCGACCACAACGCGGCCATGGGCAACCAGATGACCGAGCGCTTCTCCGCGCCGGGCGCGACGCTGGTCAAGCTGTTCGGCCGGCCCGCGCACGAGTCGGCCGAGTTCGCCCGCAGGGCCCGCAGGGTCCGCGACATCGGCGTGCGCACCGCGATGACGCAGACGACGTTCGTCACCGCGCTCACCCTGGTCTCGGCTCTCGCCCTGGCCCTGGTGTACGGCCTGGGCGGCTTCTACGCCCTGCGCGGCCAGCTCCAACCGGGCGCGCTCGTGTCGATGGCCATGCTCCTCACCCGCCTGTACGCCCCGCTGACCGCGCTGGCCAACGCCCGCGTGGACGTCATGAGCGCGGTCGTCAGCTTCGAGCGGGTCTTCGAGGTGCTCGACCTCAAGCCGCTCATCCAGGAGCGGCCGGGCGCCCGCGAGGTGCCGGACGGCCCGGTCTCGGTGGAGTTCGAGGACGTGCGCTTCTCCTACCCGTCGGCCGACAAGGTCTCGCTGGCCTCGCTCGAGGAGGTGGCCGTGCTCGACACGCGCGGGGGCGAGGGGGTGCTGCACGGGGTGTCGTTCCGCGCCGAGCCCGGGCAGATGGTGGCGCTGGTCGGCTCGTCGGGTGCGGGCAAATCCACGATCGCCCAGCTCCTCCCGCGCCTGTACGACGTGGACTCGGGCGCGGTGCGGATCGGCGGCGTGGACGTACGCGACCTGACCGCCGACTCCATCCGCGACACGCTCGGCATGGTCACCCAGGACGGCCACCTCTTCCACGACACCATCCGCAACAACCTGCTGCTGGCCAGGCCGGAGGCGAGCGAGGAGGAGTTGTGGGACGCGCTCACCCGCGCCCGCCTCGCCCAGCTCATCAGGTCGCTGCCGGACGGGCTGGACACGGTGGTGGGCGAGCGCGGCTACCGGCTGTCGGGTGGCGAGCGGCAGCGGCTCACGATCGCCCGGCTGCTGCTGGCCAGGCCCCGCGTGGTGATCCTGGACGAGGCGACGGCCGCGCTGGACTCGACGTCGGAGGCGGCGGTGCAGGCGGCGCTCGGCGAGGCGCTCGAGGGCAGGACCGCCGTGGTGATCGCGCATCGGCTGTCCACGGTGCGGGCGGCCGACCTGATCCTGGTGATCGAGGACGGGCGGGTGGTCGAGCGCGGCACGCACGCCGAGCTGCTGGCGGCGGGCGGCCGCTACGAGGAGCTGTACCGCACTCAGTTCGAGGACCCGACGGCCACGGGGGCCGCCGCCTGAGCGTCGCCGGCGGCGGACCGGCCGCGCCGCAGCGCGTAGAGCGCGATCGGTACACCGGTCAGCACCACCACGGCCGCGATGACCAGCGTGAACCGGTAGCCGTCGAGGAAGGCGGCGACCGGCGGCAGTCCGCTCGCGCCCTGCCTGGCGTGCAGGATCGCGCCGAGCACGGTGATGCCGAGCAGCCCGAAGACCTGGCGGAAGACGTTGAGCGCGCCGGAGGCGATGCCGGTGCGCTCGCCGGGCATGCCGTCGAGGATGGCGGCCGTCAGGGGGACGAGCAGGCCGCCGCCGAGGCCGTACAGGATGAACCAGGGGGCCACGTCGGCGTAGCCGGCGCCCGCGCCGACGCGGGAGAGCATGAAGATCGCGACCGCCATGAACGTCATGCCGAGCGCGACCGTGCGCGCGACGCCGAAGCGCGCCGCGATCCGCTGTGACAGCACCGACAGCACGCCCATCACCACCGCCATCGGCACGAACGACGCGCCCGCGGCGGTGGGGGAGAAGCCGAGCACGTTCTGCAGCCACAGGGCGCTGAAGAAGTAGACGCCGAACACGCCGAACGTCCAGACGCCGGTGATGAGCAGGCCGCCGGAGAACACCCGCGAGCGGAACAGCGACATCACGATCATCGGCTCGGCTGCCCGCCGCTCGGCCAGGAGGAACGCCGCCGACGCGAGCACGGCCAGGCCGAGGCAGGCCAGGATCGGGGCCGAAGTCCAGCCGGCGCTTTCGCCCTCGATGAGCGCGTACGTCAAAGCGAACAGCGCGAGTGCGGAGGTGACCAGGCCGGGCAGGTCGAGGCTGTGCCGCACCCGGTCACCGGCCGGCGCGATCGCCCACAGCGCGAGCGCGGCCGTCACCACGCCGATGGGCACGTTGATCAGGTAGATCCAGCTCCAGTGCAGGTGCTCGCTGATGAATCCGCCCGCGGCGGGCCCGATCGCCATGGACAGCGGCATCGCCGCGCCCCAGATGCCCACCGCCTTGGCGCGCTCGCCGGGGTCGGTGAAGGTCTGCCGGATCAGCGTGAGCGTGGCCGGCGCGAGCAGGGCCGCGCCGGCGCCCTGCGCGGCGCGGGCGGCGATGAGCATCCCGCCGGAGACGGCGAGCCCGGCTGCCAGCGAGGCCAGCGTGAAGATCGCCAGCCCGGTGAGGAAGACCCGGCGGGCGCCGAGCACGTCCGCGAGCCGCCCGCCGGCCAGCATGAGCCCGGCGAACACCAGGACGTACGAGCTCACGATCCATTCGAGCCCCGAGATCGTCAGCTCTAAGTCCCGCTGGATGGTGGGCAACGCGACGTTGCCCACGTTGTTGTCCAGGAAGGTCATGAAGCCGCCCAGCGTCACGGCGGCCAGCGCCCACCACTTCACGATGAAGCCTCCTATACACCGTACTTGTACGGCGTATAGGTAACTTGTACGCCGTATAGTTGTCAACCGTGATGGGAAAGCTGACCGCGCAGGCGATCGCGGAGCGCGCGCTGCAGATCGGCGACGCCGAGGGCATCGAGGCCGTGACCATCCGGCGCCTCGCCGCCGACCTGGGCGTCACCCCGATGGCCCTCTACTGGCACTACAAGAACAAAGAGCAGCTGCTCATCGGCATGGCCGACCACCTGATCAGCGGCTTCGCCCCCAAGGAGGCCGACGAGCGGCCCTGGCAGGAGCAGCTCCGCGAGCTCACCCTCGGCCTGATCAGGACCCTGCGCTCCTACCCGTGCGCGAAGACCATCCTGGAGCAGATCGACCCCATCACGGTGCCGAGCTTCCTGACCGTCTGGGAGGCGGCGCTGCGGCTGACCCGGCTGGCCGGCTTCGGCGTCGAGGAGAGCTGCCTCATCACCAAATACCTGCTGGACTCGGCCATCTCCTTCGCCGGCGCGCCCGTGCGCCACCGCGCGGGCCGCACGCCAGAAGAGGTGGAGGAGATCGGCAGGACCAAGCGGGCCGGGCTGCAGGCGCTGAACGCCGACGCCTACCCCCACCTGGTCGAGATGGCCCACCTCCTGGTGACCCCGCTCGACGCCCGCCTGTACGACACCTTCGGCGTCGACCTCGTCATCAGCGGCATAGAGGCGCTGGCGGCCAGACGTTAGAGTCCCGATCATGGCCTTCGAGCTGATCTGTGAGATCGAACCGCCGACCCGCCCCGATCTGAAGCACGTCAGGCATCAGATCGGCACGCTGAGCACGATCGCCCACGCCTTCCTCATCCCCGACAACCACATCGGCCGCGCCACCGTCTCCAGCGTGGCCGTGGCGCACGAGGTCGAGGCGATGGGCGGGCGCGGCATCGCCTGCCTCAACTCGCGCGACCGCAACCTCCTCGGGTTCCGCCGCGACCTGCTGACGGCCGCCGCGTACGGCGTCGAGCGCTTCCTGTTCGTCTACGGCGACAAGCCCGCGAGCGGCAACCGTACGAGCGATCTCACCGTGCGCTCGATGATCGAGGAGGCGCGGGAGTTCTCGCCCGGCTTCCAGGTGGGCGCGGCGGCGGCGCTGCGCCCGCTGCCGGCCTGGAAGCGCACAGCCGACTTCCTGTTCTCGCAGGTCAGCTTCTCGGTGGAGGCCCAGCTCCGCTGGCGCGATGAGCACCCCGTCGATCTGCCGGTCTACGCGGGCGTGATGGTGCTGGCCAGCGAGCGGCACGCCCGCACCCTGGCCGCCGCCATCCCCGAGATCGCCATCCCCGACGAGCTTGTGAGCGCGGTGGCGGCCGACCGGATGGCGGGGGTCGAGGCCGCGTGCGAGCAGGTGCTGGCGCTGCGCGAGAGCGGGGCGTTCGCCGGGGTGCACCTTATCCCGGTCGCCCGCTACCGCGAGGTGGAGGCGCGGCTGGCCGCCGCGCTCTGAGGCCGTGCCAGGACAGCGAGCACGGCCCCCGCCAGGGCCACGGCGGCCAGCACCGCGTACGCCCGCTGGAAGCCGTCCATGAGCTGCCCCACGGCCACCGGCGAGAGCGCCGACAGCGTGCCCGCGTACACCTGGGCGCGCAGCTCGGGCCCCACCGACGAGGTCAGCACGCTGAGCGACAGGCCGACGCTGAGCACGATGCCGACGTTCATCACCATCACCCGCAGCCCGTTCACCACGCCCAGGCTGCCGGCCGGCAGCTCGCTCATCACCTGGGTGGTGTTGCCGGTCAGGAACGTTCCGCTGCCGCAGCCGGCCACGAACAGCCCGATCCCGATCACCCAGTACGGCGTGCGCGCGCCGGCCGTCAGCGCCAGCGTGCCCAGCCCGGCCGCGCTCAGCAGTGCGCCGCCGACGGACAGCGCGTACGGCGACACCTTCCGCCCCAGCATGCCCACGATCGGCGAGGCCAGCCCGATCCCCACCGGCACGGGCAGCACGCTCAGCCCCGCCTCGAACGCGTCCACGCCCCGCGCCGCCTGGAAGTACAGCGCGACGACCAGGATCAGCGCCGAGCGGGCCAGCGCGTTGCAGAACGAGGCCAGGTTCGCGCACGCCAGCAGCCGCCCGCCGAACAGCCGCAGGTCGAGCACCGGGTTCTCCGACCGCCGCGCGGCCCACACGATCAGCGGCACCAGCACGGCGAACGCCGCCGCCCCCGCGAGCACGACCGGGCTGGAGACACCCCGCGAGCCCGCCTCCGACAGCGCCAGCAGCAGTGCCGACAACGCGGCGAACACCAGCACGTTGCCCAGCGCGTCCACCGGCTGCCTGGGCCGCCGGGGCATCCTGCGCAGGACCGCCGCGCCGACGCCGAGCGCGAGCAGCCCGGCGGGCACGTTCACCCAGAAGATCCACTGCCAGCCGGCCGCCTGCGCGATGAGGCCGCCCAGCGTCGGCCCGGCGAGCTGGGCCACCGACAGCGTGCCGATGTAGACGCCCATGCCCTGGCTGAGCCGCTCGGGCGGGAACGCGTCGGTGATGATCACCGTGCCGTTCGCCAGGATCATGGCCGCGCCGATCGCCTGGAACACCCGCATCGCGATGAGCAGGCCCACGGACGGCGCCAGCCCGGCGAGCAGCGAGGCCAGCGTGAACAGCGCGAACCCGGTCAGGTAGACCTCGCGCCTGCCCAGCAGGTCGGCCACCCGGCCGAAGAACACCAGGCTCGCGGTGTTGACCAGCAGGAACGACAGCAGGATCCAGCCGGACTCCAGCGGCCCCGCCTGGAAGTGCCGCACGACGGCGGGCAGCGCCACGTTCAGCGTGCTGCCCGCGATGCCGATGAGGACCAGGCCCAGGCTGGTGACCGCGCAGACCCGCCAGGCGTAGCGCATGCGGGTGGCGTCGGGTGAGGTGACCGCGACCATGACTTCCACTATGACGTACGTCGTACGTCGTGGAATGTCGTCATCTGGCGTGCTTGCGCAGACCCTCCACGTCGTGGATGACCACCCGCCGCCTGCCGGTCTCGATCAGCCCCCGGTCGCGCAGCGCGCGCAGCGCCTTGCTGACGGCCTCGCGGGAGGCGCCGGTCCAGCCGGCCAGCTCGTCCTGTGAGAGCGGCAGCGCCACCCGCACGCCCTCGGCGGTCTTCTCGCCGTAGCGCTCGGCCAGCTCGATCAGCCGGGTGGCGACCCTGCCGGTGGTGTCGAAGGCGCCGTACTCGATGCGCTTTCTGTCGGAGTCGCGAAGCTTGGCGCTGATCTGCCGCATGAGCAGCACCGCGACGCGTCCGTGGGACTCCAGGAACGAGACGAAGTCGCGGACGACGATCCCGGAGATCGGTTCGAGCGCGGTGACCGTGGTCGAGCGGGGCGAGCCGTCGATGGCCGACAGCTCGCCGATGAGCGCGCCGGGGCCGCGCACGGCCAGCACCACCTCCGTGCCCGCGCTCGTGTGCGACGAGCACTTCACCCGGCCGTCCAGCAGCACGAGGACCCAGTCGGACGTGTCGCCCTCGGTCATGATGGTCGTGCCGCGGTCCCACCGCCGCAGGCGGCCGGCCGCTTTGAGCGAGGCGACCTCCTCGTCGGTCAGCAGCGTGAGGAACTCGCCAGGTTCGGGGGCCATGCGCTGATTATGGCGGCAACCGGACCCCGCTTCTATGCCGATCTTCTAGCCGAAACCCTTCAGCACGTACGCGCTCACCGGCTCTTCCTTGCCCTTCAGGCTGAGCGCGCCCAGGGAGCTCACCGAGGCGTCATCTCCGAGCCGCAGGTACGTCGCCTCGCCGATCACCACCGTGCCGGGCTCGGCGATCGCCTGCAGCCGGGCGGCCACGTTCACGCAGTCGCCCATCGCGTTGAAGCCGCGCAGCTCGGGGCTGCCGATGTTGCCCACCAGCGCGGGCCCGGTGTTGACGCCCACCCGGAACGTCGGCCACTCCACGCCGTCCGAGCGCTGCCCGGCCATCTCCTCGGCCACCTCGGCGGCGGCCCGCTGCATCTCCAGTGCCGCCTTGCAGGCCGCCCGCGCATGGCCGGGCTGCGTGGCCGGCGCGTTGAACAGCGCGAGCAGTGCGTCTCCCACGAACTGCACGATCGTGCCGCCGTTGCGGAGAATGCAGGGCACGGCGGCCGTGTGGTAGCGGTTGAGCATGTCGACGATCTCGCCGGGCGTCACCTTCTCCGAGAACGTCGTGAAGCCCTTGAGGTCGGCGAAGAGCGCGGTCAGCTCCCTCACCTCGCCGCCCAGCTCCGCCTGCGCCGGGTCGGCGAGCAGCGCATGCGCCACGTCCGGCGACATGTACTGGTGGAACAGCGTGTGCAGCTCCCGGTAGAGCCGGGCGTTCTCCAGCGCGATCGACAGCTGCCCGGCGAGCGTCGCGGCCAGCGCCTCGTCCTGGCTGGTACGCCCGGTCGGCACCTCCAGCACGCCCGCCAGGTGGCCCTTGACGGTCAGCGGGAAGGCCAGCAGCCCGTCGCGCCTGATCGGGTCGTCGCCCACGAAGGCGTACGCGCGCGAGCCGATCTGCGTCTTGCCGTCGGCCACCAGCGCGATCTTCACATCACCGTACGCCTGCCGCACCCGCTCCAGCGAGGCCGTCAGCAGCTCGTCCTCCGGCAGGCCCACCCGCGTCTTGACGCTCACGTCCACCAGCGCCGACAGCCGCTGCGACACCTCGCGCTCCTCCGCAAGCGCCCGCCCGGCCCGGTCGAGCACCGCCACCTGGCCCTCGTTGAGCCGGAACTTGCCCGACAGCCGGGCCGCGGCCAGCGGCTCGCCCTTGCGCACGTGCTCGACCAGCTCCTCCAGCGCCTGGTCGTAGTCGCGCCTGATGCGGGCCACGGTCTCCGACAGCGCCACCGAGTCGAACAGCCCCGCGCTCGATCCCTCGCGCCGGAACTGCAGGTAGGCGCTGTAGGCCACGAACCCGAACGCCAGTGTCAGCAGCAGGTGCCACTCCCACCACGACAGGTGCCAGTTGAGCTGCGACATCCCGGCCACCATCGACTCGGCGAGCAGCGCGTACGCGGTGATCAAACTGATCAGCATGGCCGAGGGGCGCCGCCGGTGCAGCAGGAACATCATCACCGCCGCGGCCGAGTACAGCAGCAGGCCCGGCACCGAGCCCCACATCAGCCAGCCGATCGGCGAGACCTCGGGCGGCTCGCTCACCGCGGTCAGGCCGGGCACCAGCGACACCACGCCCCACAGCGCCATGACGCCGAGCAGCGCGCCGCGGACGAAGTGCTGCCACGACAGCACCGCCGTCGCGACCCGCTCGCCGAGCGGCAGCGCGGAGACGAACGCGAACACCGCCGCGATCGACAGCCCGAGCTGCTGCCCCGCGTCGAAGCCGACCGAGCCGGCCGGCAGGATCACCTTCGGGGTGGCCAGGCCGTGCAGGAAGAAGAAGCCGGCGTTGGTGATGAACACCATGGACACCAGGAACAGCCGGGCGTCGCCGCGCCGCCGCGAGGCCTCGCTGATGAGCACCCCGAGCACGAGGTTCACACCGGCGACCAGCAGGATCAGCCAGAAGTGGCTCGGGTTGTGCTGCCACGGGATGTTGAGGTGGTCGTTGGCCAGCAGCAGCCACAGACCGAGCATCGGCAGCGCCAGGTGGACGCCCCAGACCACGCCGCGTACGGGCTGGGTGGCCGGTGGGAGATAGGACGCCGGATCGGGGGTCGACACAGACCGATTATCCACGCGCACCCGCTGCCGCTACTGCGTCGTTTTACTCACCCGGAAAAGCACCGGCAGAGGAAAAGGGCCGGTACGGATATCCGTACCGGCCCTCAGAAAAGTCGTCGCGTCAGCCGAACAGCGCGGGAAGCGTCGCGGTGTGCGTCTCCCGGAGCTCCTCGACCGGCACCTCGAACACGTCCTTGACGACCAGCGACGAGCCGCCGGTCTCGCCGAGCCCGTAGCACGGCACGTCGTGCCGGCCGCACAGGGAGGCCAGCTCGTCGTACGCCTCGGGCCGCACCACGACCAGCGCCCGCGCCGCCGACTCGCTGAACAGGTCGGTGAACGGGTCGCCGGTCAGCTCGACGGTCGCGCCGATGCCCTTGGCCAGGCACGACTCGGCGAGCGCGATGGCCAGACCGCCGTCGGACAGGTCGTGGGAGCCGGCGAGCAGCCCGCGCCGCGCCGCCTCGACCAGCACGGTGCCGAGCGCCTCCTCGGCCTCCAGGTCGGCCTGCGGCGGCAGCCCGCCCAGGTGGCCGTGGACGACGTGGGCCCACTCCGAGCCGCCGAACTCCTCGCGGGTGTCGCCCAGCAGCACGACCTTCAGCCCCTCGGCGACGAACCCGGTGGGCACCCGCTTGGCGACGTCCTCGATGACGCCGAGCACGCCCACCACCGGCGTCGGGTGGATGGCGGTCGAGCCGGTCTGGTTGTAGAAGGAGACGTTGCCGCCGGTCACCGGCACGCCGAGGGCCTTGCAGGCGTCGGCGAGCCCCCGCACGGCCTCGGCGAACTGCCACATCACCTCGGGGTCCTCGGGGGAGCCGAAGTTGAGGCAGTTGGTGACGGCGAGCGGCTTCGCGCCGGTGACGGCGACGTTGCGGTACGCCTCGGCCAGCGCGAGCTGCGCCCCCGCGTACGGGTCGAGCTTGGCGTAGCGGCCGTTGCCGTCGGTGGACAGCGCGATGCCCCGGGTGGTCGGCTCGGCGCCCGCGATGGCCTCGGAGATGCGCAGCATGCCCGCGTCGGCCGGCTGGGCCAGCACGGTGTTGGAGCGCACGTAGCGGTCGTACTGGTCGGTCACCCACGCCTTGGAGGCGAGGTTCGGCGAGCCGAGGAGCTGCAGCAGCGTGTGCCGCAGGTCGGTCGGGCGGGGCAGCCGGTCGGGGGTGTCGGCGTTGAGCGCCGCCTGCCCGGCGGGCTCGTGGAACGGCCGCTCGTAGACCGGCCCGTCGTCGGCCGCCGTGCCCGGCGGGATGTCGACGATGACCTCGCCGTCCCAGGTCATGACGAGCCTGCCGGTGTCGGTGACCTCGCCGATGACGGTGGCCGGGACGTCCCACTTGGCGCAGATCGCCATAAACGCCGGGATGTCGTCGGGCCGGACCACGGCCATCATGCGCTCCTGCGACTCGCTCATGAGGATCTCCTCGGGCCGGAGCGAGGGGTCGCGGAGCGGGACGAGGTTGAGGTCGACGGTCATGCCGCCGGTGCCCTTGGCGGCCAGCTCGGTGGTGGCGCAGGAGACGCCGGCCGCGCCGAGGTCCTGGATGCCGACCACGACGTCGGCGGCGTACAGCTCCAGGCAGCACTCGATGAGCAGCTTCTCCATGAACGGGTCGCCGACCTGCACGGCGGGCCGCTTGGCCTGCGACTCGTCCTCGAACGTGGCGCTGGCCAGCACCGACGCGCCGCCGATGCCGTCGGGGCCGGTGGCCGCGCCGAACAGCACGACCTTGTTGCCCGGCCCCGGGGCGGTGGCGAGCTTGATCTGGTCCTTGCGGAGCAGGCCCACGCACAGCGCGTTGACCAGCGGGTTGCCGATGTAACAGGGGTCGAAGGCGACCTCGCCGCCGATGTTGGGCAGCCCGAGGCAGTTGCCGTAGCTGCTGATGCCCTCGACCACGCCGGGCAGCACGCGCCGGGTGTCGGGGGCATCGGCGCCGCCGAAGCGCAGCGCGTCCATGACGGCGATCGGGCGCGCGCCCATCGACATGATGTCGCGCACGATGCCGCCGACGCCGGTGGCCGCGCCCTGGTGCGGCTCGACGTAGGAGGGGTGGTTGTGCGACTCGATCTTGAACGTGGCCGCCCAGCCGTCGCCGATGTCGACCACGCCGGCGTTCTCGCCCATGCCCACCAGCAGCGCCTCGGACTTGGGCGCCTTGGTGGCGAACTGCTTGAGATGGACCTTGGACGACTTGTACGAGCAGTGCTCGGACCACATGACGCTGTAGATGGCCAGCTCCGCGCCGGTGGGACGGCGGCCCAGGATCTCTTTGACCCGGTCGTACTCGTCCTGCTTCATGCCCAGCTCGGCGAAGGGCATCGGCTCGTCGGGGGTCTGCGCCGCGCGCTGCACGGTGTCAGTCATGCGTTCACCAGGTTCTTCAGGATGGAGGTGAAGATGCCGAGGCCGTCGGTGCTCGGGGCGCCGACCAGCTCCTCGACGGCGTGCTCGGGGTGCGGCATGAGCCCGACGATGTTGCCGGCCTCGTTGCGGATGCCGGCGATGTCGTTGAGCGAGCCGTTGGGGTTGCCGATGTAGCGGAAGACCACGTGGCCGCCCGCCTCCAGCGCGGCCAGCGTGTCGTCGGATGCGACGTAGCGGCCCTCGCCGTGCTTGATCGGCAGCACGATCTCCTGGCCCTGCGTGAAGCTGTTGGTCCACGCCGTCGCGGTCTGCTCGACCTTGAGCCGCTGGTCACGGCAGACGTAGTGGAGCGAGGCGTTGCGGGTGAGCGCGCCGGGCAGCAGGTGCGCCTCGCAGAGGATCTGGAAGCCGTTGCAGGTGCCGATGACCGGCAGGCCCGCCTTGGCGGCGGGCACCAGCTCCTCCATGATCGGCGCGAACCGGGAGATGGCGCCGCAGCGCAGGTAGTCGCCGTAGGAGAAGCCACCGGGCAGGAAGACCGCGTCGACTCCCTTCAGGTCGTGGTCGGCGTGCCACAGCGGGACGGCCTCCGCGCCCACGAGGCGCACGGCTCTGGCTGCGTCCTGATCGTCGAGTGTGCCGGGAAACGTGACAACGCCCACACGGGCAGCGCTCATGACAGTCGTCCCCTCCGGAGGAATGCGCGCGCCACCGTCCCATCGGGGCGGTTCGGCGGTATCACCAGGTTATCGGGTGCGCTCCGGTGGTCGGCATCGGCTCGGACGCGGGACGTACGCGCAGGTGGGGCGGGTCACACGGCGGCGAGCTCCCGGGGGCGCGCCTCGGCGTCGTCGTCGTCCCAGGAGAGGTTCTTGCGCAAGTGGACCGTGGTGCCACGGCCCGGCGTGACGCCGAACGAGATCTCATCGACGACCGAACGCATGATCAGCAGGCCGCGGCCGTTCTCGGTGTCGGGAGGAGGAAAGTGCGGAGGCATCTGCGGCACCCCGTCACCGTTGTCGGCCACGCGCACGTCGCAGTGGCCGGCACCGATCGCCGCCGTCACCTCGTAGCGGTTGGCCGGCCCTCCGTGCCGGACCGCGTTGGAGCACGCCTCGGACACGGCGAGCAGCATGTCGGCGATGCAGGTCTCGCTCACGTTGAGTGAACGCATGGCGTCGCCTAGCACTCGCCTGACCATCGGTATGCCGATCGCATCCCGAGGCAGTGCCAACGAGAACTCAATATCCACCGGACTCCTCCGGGCTCCGGAATGTCACCTGGAGTAGGTTTCCCTGAGAAAACGGGGCTAACCGCAAAATCACGTTGTTGTTATTTACTGTTGGCAAGCCCGTGGGATTGTGGCACGCCCGAACCCGGCTTTAACCACCCCAGGGGAAATCCAGCCCCCAAATGTGCCTTCTACCCCTCAACCCGGACGACGTAGTCCTCGATCACGGTGTTGGCGAGCAACGTCTCGGCCATCTTGCGCACTTCGGCGAGCGCCGCCTCGTCGGCCGGGCCTTCGATCTCCAGCTCGAAGCGCTTGCCCTGGCGGACGGCGGAGACGCCGGAGAAGCCGAGCCTGGGCAGCGCCCTGGCGATCGCCTGGCCCTGCGGATCGAGGATCTCGGGCTTCAGCATGACGTCCACGATGACGCGGGCCACTGCGTTCCTCCTGGGAGCGGTGGGTGGATGGGAAGCACAGCCTACCGGCGCGTGTGCCTGCCGACACAACGGGAACGGGGAGGACAAGGGGCTTGCGCGGAGGGCTGTGATGTCTGCCACGATGGCCCCAAAAGCGCACGAACCTCCACCTCCCGGTTCGGCGCTACGAAGGCTGGCCTAAGGTGGCAACCCCACCCCCGGACCGGCCCCGACCACAGGAGTGGCACGTGACACAAGACGCCTCTCGTGGTGCTGACGCACCTCCTGAGCTCGTCCAGCTGCTCACCCCCGAGGGAGAGCGGGTCGAGCATCCCGACTACGACATCGATCTGACCTCCGAGGAGATCCGGTCGCTCTACCGCGACCTGGTCCTCGTCCGGCGCATCGACCTGGAGGCCGTCGCCCTGCAACGCCAGGGCGAGCTCGGCATCTGGGCCTCGCTGCTCGGCCAGGAGGCCGCGCAGATCGGTTCGGGGCGCGCGCTGACCGACTCCGACATGGCCTTCCCCACCTACCGCGAGCACGGCGTGGCCTGGTGCCGCGGCGTCGATCCGGTGAAGCTCCTCGGCCTGTTCAGAGGGGTCAACCACGGCGGGTGGGACCCCAAGGAGCACAACTTCCACCTGTACACGATCGTCATCGGCAGCCAGACCCTCCACGCGGTCGGCTACGCCATGGGCATCCAGCGCGACGACGCCAGCGCCGCCACCATGGTCTACTTCGGCGACGGCGCCACCTCCCAGGGCGACGTCAACGAGTCGTTCATCTGGGCCAGCGTGTTCAACGCGCCGATCGTGTTCTTCTGCCAGAACAACCAGTGGGCCATCTCCGAGCCGCTGGAGAAGCAGACCCGCATCCCCCTCTACCGGCGGGCCTCCGGCTTCGGCTTCCCCGGCGTCCGGGTGGACGGCAACGACGTCTTCGCCTGCCTCGCCGTGACGCGCAAGGCGCTGGAGGCGGCGCGCACCGGCCAGGGGCCGACGCTGATCGAGGCGTTCACGTACCGGATGGGCGCCCACACCACCACCGACGACCCCACCCGCTACCGGGTCGCCAGCGAGCTGGAGGCGTGGAAGCTCAAGGACCCGATCGAGCGGGTCAAGTCGTACCTGTTCAAGACCGAGCAGGCCGACCAGGCGTTCTTCGACTCCGTCGAGGCCGAGGCCGACCAGCTCGGCGCCGACCTGCGCAGGCGGTGCCTGGCCATGCCCGACCCCGAGCCCCTCGCCATCTTCGACCACGTCTACAGCGAGCCCCACGCCCTGATCGACCAGGAGCGCTCCCAGTTCGCCGCGTACCTGGAGGGGTTCCGTGACTGAGCGAGGCGAATTCACCGGCCGCTTCGGGGCGAAGGAGGCGTCGTGACCGTACTCAGCCTGTCCAAGGCGCTCAACGAGGGCATGCGCAAGGCCATGGAGGACGATCCCAAGGTCCTCATCATGGGCGAGGACGTCGGCAAGCTGGGCGGCGTGTTCCGGGTCACCGACGGGCTGCAGAAGGACTTCGGCGAGGACCGCGTCATCGACACCCCGCTCGCCGAGTCCGGCATCATCGGCACCGCGATCGGCCTGGCGCTGCGCGGCTACCGCCCGGTGTGCGAGATCCAGTTCGACGGGTTCGTCTTCCCCGCCGCCGACCAGATCATCACCCAGCTCGCCAAGATGCCGATGCGCTCGCTCGGCGCGATCAAGCTGCCCGTCGTCGTCCGCATCCCCTGCGGCGGCGGCATCGGCGCGGTCGAGCACCACAGCGAGTCGCCGGAGTCGTACTTCACCCACACCGCCGGCCTGCGCGTGGTGGCCTGCTCCAACCCCGCAGACGCGTACACGATGATCCAGCAGGCCATCCGCAGCGACGACCCGGTGATCTTCTTCGAGCCCAAGCGGCGCTACTGGGAGAAGGCCGACATCGACACCTCCTCCACCGACTGGTGGACGCCGCTGCACGCCGCCAAGGTCGTACGCCCCGGCTCCGACGCCACGCTGCTGGCCTACGGCCCCATGGTGAAGACCTGCCTGGAGGCCGCCGCGGCGGCCGAGGACGACGGGCGCTCGCTGGAGGTCATCGACCTGCGCTCGCTCAATCCGCTGGACGAGCCGGTGATCATGGAGTCGGCGCGGCGCACCGGCCGGGTCGTGGTCGTGCACGAGGCGCCCGTCTACAGCGGCTTCGGGGGCGAGCTCGCGGCCAGGATCACCGAGCAGTGCTTCTATCACCTGGAGTCGCCCGTGCTGCGCGTCGGCGGCTTCTCCACCCCCTACCCGCCGTCGAAGCTGGAGGAGCACTACCTGCCCGACCTGGACCGCGTGCTCGACGCCGTCGACCGGACCTTCGGGTACTGAGGGGGTTGCATGCGACGCGAGTTCAAGCTGCCCGACGTCGGCGAGGGCCTGACGGAGGCGGAGATCGTCCGCTGGCACGTCAAGCCCGGCGACGAGGTCAAGGTCAATCAGATCGTGGTGGAGATCGAGACGGCGAAGTCCATCGTCGAACTGCCGATCCCCTGGGACGGCGTGGTGGCCGGGCTCATGGCGGCCGAGGGCGAGACGGTCGACGTGGGCAACCCGATCATCGCGGTGGACACCGCGGGCGATGACGGCGCTCCCGCAGCGGACACCGACGCGGCGCCCGCCGACGACATGGTGCCGCAGCCGCCCGCCGAGGGCGCGGTCGAGCCGGGCGTGCACGGCAGCCCCGCGCCCAAGGAGGAGCGGCAGGCGGTCCTGGTCGGCTACGGCGTCAAGACCGGCGCGACCAAGCGCCGCCCGCGCAAGCAGGCCGCGCCGGGCCGGCCCACGAACCCGGTGGCCAACCCCGACCGCGTGGGCCTGGACGCCCCGCCCTCCAGCCCGCCGCCGCCCATCGCGGCCAGGCCGCCGGCTCCGCCCGCCGCGGCCAGGCCGCCCGCCCCCGCGCCCGCCGCGGGTCCCGCCGCGCCTTCAGGTCAGGGGCGGCCGCTGGCCAAGCCCCCCGTGCGCAAGCTCGCCAAGGACCTCGGCGTCGATCTCACCACGGTGACCGGCACGGGCCCGCAGGGCTCGATCACCCGCGAGGACGTCCATGCCGCGGCGGCGGCGCGTACGCAGCGGCAGCCGGCGGCGGCGAAGGCCGCCCAGCAGCGGGAGGAGCGCATCCCGATCAAGGGCGTGCGCAAGATGACCGCGCAGGCCATGGTTGCCAGCGCCTTCACCGCCCCGCACGCCACCGAGTTCCTCCAGGTGGACATGACGGCCACCATGGACGCCGTGCGCCGCCTGCGCGAGCTGCCGGAGTTCGCGCAGGTCAAGGTGTCGCCGCTGCTGCTGGTCGCCAGGGCGGTGCTGACGGCGATCGGCCGGCACCCGATGATCAACTCCTCGTGGGACGAGGACGCTCAGGAGATCGTGGTCAAGCACTACGTGAACCTGGGGATCGCCGCCGCCACCCCGCGCGGCCTGGTGGTGCCGAACGTCAAGGACGCGCACGAGCTGTCGCTGCCCGAGCTGGCCGCGCGGCTGGCCGAGCTGACGGAGACGGCCAGGGCGGGCCGCACGCAGCCGGCGGAGATGGCGGGCGGCACGTTCACGATCACGAACGTCGGCGTCTTCGGCGTGGACGGCGGCACCCCGATCATCAACCCCGGCGAGGCCGCGATCCTCGCCTTCGGCCAGGTCAGGGACATGCCGTGGGTGGTGGACGGCGCGCTCGCCGTGCGCAAGGTGGCGACGCTGTCGCTGTCGTTCGACCACCGCATCGTGGACGGCGAGCTGGGCTCGCTCTTCCTGCGCGACGTGGGCGCGATGCTCGAGGACCCGATCAGGATGCTCGCCTGGAGCTGACGCCGGTACGACGGCCGCCGGGAGGACCCCTCTCCCGGCGACCGCCGTACGGCGGGGACACCCGCACCCACCGCGTCAGAGTCTCCGAAGGCCCCTCCAGATACAGTGGCTTTCATGATTCGCCACATCGTGCTGTTCACCTGGAGCGACGACGCGACCGACGAGCAGAAGGCCGCGGTGTCCGAGGCGCTGAAGACGCTGCCGGGCCTGATCCCGCAGATCAAGTCGTACACGTACGGCGAGGACGCCGGCATCAACCAGGGCAACTACGACTTCGCGATAGTGGCGGACTTCGACAGCGTCGACGACTACCTCGTCTACCGCGACCACCCGGAGCACCAGGCGGTCATCGCCGAGCGCATCAAGCCGATCGTGGCCTCGCGCGCCGCCGTCCAGCTCGGTCTCTGAACGGCCTCCTGGGGTCTCAGACCTCCGGCGGGTGGTTCTCGCGGTGCATCAGCCGGCCTTCGGACGTGCTGCCCCGGCGAGGGGCCAGCACGATGCTCAGCACGATCCCGGCGCCGCCGACGATCATGAAGATGAGGCCGATGACGTCCATGTGCACGCTCTGGCCGAAGACGTCGGGTTCGATGGCGAACCTCAGGATGGCGCCAAGCGTGAGGAAGAAGATGCTTACCCCGACACCCATGACGACCTCCAGGCAAAAGACGCGTACAGCCACCGTCATACCCGGGTAAGGCTCACCACACCCGTCGCAATCAAGCTTGATCGGGCCGCCCTCACCCGGCCCGTCCCGCCCCTGCTCGGCGCCCGTTTTCGAGCGGCCGTCCTCGAAGGCGCGATGACCGGGAGAGAGGGGTGGCCGGTGGCGCGTGGGGCGCCCGTTTTCGAGTGGCCTCCTCGAAGGCGTGGTGGCTTCGAGAGGAAGATGGCCGGTGGCAGGCGCGGCGCGCCCGCTATTGAGCGGCTTGACGGCGGGGCGGCCGGATCGGGGGGATGACGTCGAAGGTGCGTGGGGTGCTCGGTCGCGCGGCGCAGGCCGCCGGAACGGCGGGTGCCGCCGCTCCTGGCCGTGCCCCACGCGGGGACACGGCCAGGAGGTGGGGCGGAGGGGGCTTCAGAAGGCCGCCTCGGGCAGCTCCATCAGCTCCTGGCCGGTGGAGTCGAGGCTGCGGCGCTCGGCGGCCAGGCGGGGCAGCACGGTCTTGGCGAAGAACGACGCCGCGGCGACCTTGCCGAGGTAGAACGGGTCCTCGCCGCCGGACAGCTTCTGCAGCGCGACCTCGGCCTGGCGCTGCAGCAGCCAGCCGATGATCAGGTCGCCGAGCGCGAGCAGGAACCTGGTCGTGTTCAGGCCGACCTTGTAGACCTCCTCGGGCTTCTCCAGCGAGGCGAGCGCCCAGCCGGCCATCGTGTCGCCCATGGCCTTGACCTCGGCGGCGGCCTCGGCGAGCAGCTTGCGCTCCTCCTTCAGCCGGCCGTTGCCCGCCTCGGAGGCGGCGAACGCGTTGATCTCGGCGAGCAGCTTGCCGATGGCCGAGCCCTGGTTGCGCAGGATCTTCCGGAAGAACAGGTCCTGGCCCTGGATCGCGGTGGTGCCCTCGTACAGGGTGTCGATCTTGGCGTCGCGGATGTACTGCTCGATCGGGTAGTCCTGCAGGTAGCCCGAGCCGCCCAGGGTCTGCAGCGAGCGGGCGAGCAGCTCGTACGACCGCTCGGAGCCCACGCCCTTGACCACCGGCAGCAGCAGGTCGTTCATCTCGCGGGCGTGCCGGTCGTCCGGGTCGATGAGCAGGGCGTCCTGGAAGGTCGCGGTGTAGAGCACGAGCGCGCGCATGCCCTCCACGTAAGCCTTCTGCAGCATCAGCTCGCGCCGTACGTCGGGGTGGTGGGTGATGGTGACCCGGGGCGCGCTCTTGTCGGCGCTCTTGGTCAGGTCGGCGCCCTGCACGCGGGCCTTGGCGTACTCCAGGGCGTTGAGGTAGCCGGTGGACAGCGTCGCGATGGCCTTGGTGCCGACCATCATGCGGGCGTGCTCGATGACCATGAACATCTGCTTGATGCCCTCGTGCACCTCGCCGACCAGCCAGCCGACCGCGGGGTGCTTGTCGCCGAAGGTGAGCTCGCAGGTCGTGGAGACCTTCAGGCCCATCTTCTTCTCGACGTTGGTGACGTAGACGCCGTTGCGCTCGCCCAGCTCCCCGGTCTCGAGGTTCACGTGGTACTTCGGCACGAGGAACATCGACAGGCCCTTGGTGCCGGGGCCGTGGCCCTCCGGGCGGGCCAGCACGAGGTGGAAGATGTTCTCCGCCATGTCGTGCTCGGCGCTGGTGATGAAGCGCTTGACGCCCTCGATGTGCCAGCTGCCGTCGGGCTGCCTGATCGCCTTCGTCCGGCCGGCGCCCACGTCGGAGCCGGCGTCGGGCTCGGTCAGCACCATCGTGGCGCCCCAGTTGCGCTCGATGGCCAGCTCGGCGAAGCGCTTCTGCTCGGGGGTGCCGAGCCGCCACAGCGTGTAGGCGAAGTTCGGCCCGGCCGCGTACATGTAGAGCGCGGGGTTGGCGCCGAGCACCATCTCGGCGGTGGCCCAGGCGACGCTGCGCGGCAGGCCGGGGCCGCCCAGGTCGGCGGGCAGGTCGAGGTTCGCCCAGCCGCCGTCGACCAGCGCCTTGTACGACTTCTTGAAACCCTCGGGGAGCTTCACGGAGCCGGTGGCCGCGTCGAACACGGGCGGGTTCCTGTCGCCCTCTTCAAAGGAGTCGGCGAGCACGCCGGTCGCAAGGCGGTTCATCTCGTCGAGTACGGAGCGTACGACGTCCTCGTCGATCTCCGCGAAGCGCCCGGTGCCGAGGATCTCGCCTCTCCCGAAGACCTCGAAGAGGTTGAACTCCAAGTCGCGCACGTTGCTCTTGTAGTGGCCCATGGGCGTCGATCTCCTTGAACCGAGGCTGCTGTACTGGTCAGTAACCTTACTCTGAAATGCTACCCGCGGGTAACCCACGGCATGCATGGCATGCTCGTCTCCATGGACGCCGAAGAACTCGCCGCGCGCTGGCGAGAGCGACTCGAATCCTGGGCGATTCCGGATGAGATCCTGGCCAAGGCCGTCGCGGACCCATGGAGTCATTCGCCGGAGAGGTTCGGCACCCGTACGGACCGTGCGCTGGCCGAGCCCGACGACGGCCCCACCATGACCCGGCTGTCGGAGGCGCTGCCCGACAACGGCACGCTGCTCGACGTGGGCTCGGGGCCCGGCGCGTCGTCGCTGCCGCTGCACGAGCGCATCGGCCACCTCTACGCCGTCGACACCTCCGCCGCCATGCTCGAGGGCCTGACGGTCAGGGC
This sequence comes from Nonomuraea sp. NPDC049309, assembly GCF_043196965.1. Taxonomy (NCBI): domain Bacteria; kingdom Bacillati; phylum Actinomycetota; class Actinomycetes; order Streptosporangiales; family Streptosporangiaceae; genus Nonomuraea; species Nonomuraea sp. NPDC049309. The sequence continues at coordinate 1,464,285 of NZ_JBICSH010000002.1, forward strand.
GGAGAAGCTGGGCGTGCCGGTCACCACGGTCGAGGGCCGCTGGCCAGACGTCGCGGAGCGGGTGCCGGTCGCCGACGCCACCATCTGCGCGCACGTCGTCTACAACGTCCCCGACCTGGCGCCCTTCCTGCGCGCGCTCGACGAGCACACCAAGGGACGGGTGGTGATCGAGCTGCCGCACCGCCACCCCATGAGCTGGATGGCCCCGCTGTGGCAGCATTTCCACGGCGTCGACCGGCCGGTGCGCCCCATCGCGGAGGACTGCGTGGCGCTGGCGGCGGCCATGGGCTTTCCCGTCCAGGTGGAGGAGCGGGAGTCCCCCCTGGAACGATTCACCTCCCTGGAGGAGCTGGCCCAGAGCGTCTGCCGACGGGTGTGCCTCGACCCGTCGCGGGCGGAGGAGGTCGCAGAGACGGTCCTCGAGCTGGGCATGTGGCCCCTGCCGCGGGACCGGTGGGTCACCATCTGGTGGGAATGATCGCACGCGGGGCCACGTTGCCCTGAGTGAGCCGACGAGGCTCCCGGACGAGACGCGCCGTACCCGGTACGCCAAGACGACGCACCCGAGTCAGTCATCGTCATCGAGGGAGCAGCCATCATGGCGTGGATCGTCCTGGTGCTGGCCGGCCTGTTCGAGGTCGCCATGGCCCTGTCGCTCAAGCTCAGCAACGGTTTCAGCAACCTGTGGTGGACGCTGTCGTTCGCCGTCACCGCCGTGCTGAGCTTCGGGCTGCTGTCGTACGCGCTGAAGAGCCTGGAAGTGGGCACCGCGTACGCCGTGTGGACCGGCGTCGGCGCGGCCGGCACGGCCATCCTCGGCATGATCGCCATGGGCGATCAGGTGTCACCGGCCCGGCTGATCTGCATCGCCCTGATCCTGGCGGGCGTCATCGGGCTGCGAACACTTGCTTGACGGCTTTGCTGGTGTCGGTATTGGGTGTCTCCATGATCGAGATTCATGCTGTCACCATCGACGCGGCCGAGCCGTACGAGATCGCGAGCTGGTGGAGCAAGGCCACCGGGCTGCCTCTGGGCGAGGGCGACAAGCCGGGTGACGACGAGGTGATGCTGCGCACGAAGCAAGGCCCGTACCTGCTGTTCATCAGGGTGCCCGAGGGCAAGACGGTGAAGAACCGGCTGCACCTCGACGTCAACGCCACCGAGGGCAGGACTCGTGACCAGGAGGTCGAGCGGCTGATCGAGCTGGGAGCGACCGTCTACCAGGATCTGCGCAATCCCGACGGCACCGGGTGGGTCACCATGCTCGACCCCGAGGGCAACGAGTTCTGCGTGTGCAGGTCACCGCAGGAGCAGGGAGTTCCGGGCTACTAGGGCGGGTCACCCACCCGATCGCGCGCGTCCCCGCAGGCAGAGCGTCGCGACGCCGGCGATGAGGTAGACGAGCAGGCCGTTCCACAGCGCGTCCCAGCCGGCGCCGAAGACCCCCTCGCCGTCCAGCACGAGCTGCACGGGGTAGTCGAGCACGGCCATGATGCCGGCGGGCAGGAGCGCGAACTTCCACGGGTGCCGCAGCGACCAGTGCCTGGCCTGCCGGGTGACCCGGTCGCCCTCCTCGGGCTTGGACACCGCGCCGATGGCGGCGACCAGCGAGAACAGGGCGATGCCGAGACCCAGCGCCCACGACAGGTCGCCGCCGTCGCCGATGACCGCGTCCCAGAGCAGGCCGACGGCGGCCACCGCGCCGCCGGTGATGGCGGCGGTCTTCCATGGCGCGCCGCGCAGCGCGGCGGCCGAGAGCGAGACCTCGTCTCGTCGAGTTATTTCGTTCATGTCAGCCATGCTGCCGTCCGTCCCCGCCGAAAGGCATCGGGGGCGGACCCTGAGCTGTCCCTGACATGATGGCGCCATGACGGACATTCGGCTTGTTCCCCTCGGGCCCGGCGACGAAGATCGGCTGCGCGACGTGCGGCTGCGCGCGCTGCGGGACGCGCCCGACGCGTTCGGTTCCTCGTACGCCAGGGAGGTCGAGTTCTCCCCGGAGAAGTGGACCGAGCGGCTGGCCGCCCCCGACGCCCGCTACTGGGTGGCCACATCCGGCGGCCAGGACGTCGGCCTGGTCTGCGTGCGGCTCGAAGACGAGGGCAGGCACGGCCACCTGCTGTCCATGTGGGTCGCCCCCGAGGCCAGGAGGCAGGGCGTGGCCTCCCGGCTGGTCGACACGGCCGTGGAGTGGGCCAGGAGCACCGGGGCCGAGGAGATGGGCCTGTGGGTCGTGGACACCAACCACGCCGCCCGCGCCCTGTACACCCGTAAGGGCTTCACCCCGAGCGGCAAGACCATGGCGCTGCCGTCCAACCCCTCGCTCATGGAGTCCCACCTGGTGATGTCGCTCATCTTCCGCCGGGCGCGCAAGGAGGACGTGCCCGCCATCGTGGCCATGCTGGCCGACGACCCGCTCGGCGCGCAGCGCGAGGGCGACCCCGGCGACGAGCGCTACCTCGCCGCCTTCGAGCGCATCGACGCCAACCCCTACGACGAGCTGATCGTGGCCGAGCGCGAGGGCAAGGTCGTGGGCACCATGCAGCTCACCTACCTCGCCGGGCTGTCCCGCCTGGGCGCCGAGCGCTGCCAGATCGAGGCCGTCAGGGTCGCCGCCGCGGAGCGCGGGCAGGGACTCGGCCGCAAGATGATCACCTGGGCCATCGACCGGGCCAGGGCACGCGGCTGCGCCCTCGTGCAGCTCACCTCCGACAAGACACGTACGGACGCGCACCGCTTCTACGCCTCGCTCGGCTTCACCGACTCCCATGTCGGCTACAAGCTCACGCTGGACTGATCTCCACCAGGTTGTCGTGGAAGGCCGCGCCGCGCCCCATGTCGGCGTCCCGCTCGGCCACGACGGCGTTGGGGTTGGCGCCGCCGGGGCTGAGCTTGGGCCAGCGGCCCTTCGCCGAGGCGACAACGCCGGCCGTCACCCGGTCGCTGATCTCCACGTCGGCCAGGAACTCGCCGCCGTCGTTGTACACGCGCACCCGCTGGCCGTCCTTCAGCCCCCGCGCCTCGGCGTCGGCCCGGTTGACCAGCACCACCGGGTCCTTGGCCCGCCGCCGCAGCTCCGGGTTGTTACCGAAGGTCGTGTTGAGGAACGTGTGCGAGGCCGGCGTCACCAGCCGCAGCCGGTACGGCGAGCCGTCCGCCGCGGCGGCCGTGTGCGGCGGCACGTACGCCTCGCCCTTCTTCGGGAAGCGCATCCGGCCCGACCGCGTCGGGAAGCCGTCGGCGAACGGCGTGAAGGGCTTGGGGTAGTTCATCCGCACCCAGCCCTCCTTGCGGAGCCTGTCGAGCGTGATGCCCTCAAGTGAGGGATGCCCGCTGTTCAGCAGCTGCTCGGCCAGCTCCAGGTCGGAGTCGTACAGCGACGGCTCGGTCATCCCCATGTGCGCCGCCAGCCGCCGGAACGTCTCCGTCGTCGACAGGCACTCGCCCGGCGGCTCCACCGCCTTCTCGTTCCACATCAGGTACATGTGCCCGTAGCCGGCGTGCAGGTCGTGGTGCTCGGTCTGCATCGTCGCGGGCAGCACGATGTCGGCGTAATCGACCGTGTCCGTGGGGAAGTGCTCCATGACGACCGTGAACAGGTCCTCGCGCATGAGGCGCCGCCTGATCGCGTTCGAGTCGGGGGAGGAGCCCACCGGATTGGCCGCGTACACCCACAGGCACTTCACCGACTCGTCGAGCTGCGAGGCCAGCTTCGTCATCACCAGCGTGCGCACCGGGCCCGGCAGCAGGTCCTCGCGGGTGTCGATGTTGAGGTGCACGTGATCGCTGGTCGAGAAGGCCATGCCGCCGCCCTGGTAGCGCCAGTCGCCGGTCACCGAGGGGATCGCCGAGATCGTCCGCAGCGCCGTGCCGCCGCCCTTGTGCCGCTGCAGCCCGTGCGTGGCGCGCAGCCCGGTCGGACGCGTGTGCGCCAGCCTCATCCCCAGCCTGTGGACGTCCCCGGCCGGGATGCCGGTGATCTCCGCCACCTTCTCGACCGGGTGGGCCAGGATCTCCTCGCGGAACTCCGCCCAGCCCTCGGTGTGGGCCTCCAGGTACGCGTCGTCCTGGGCGTTCTCGGCCAGCACGACGTTGAGCAGGCCGAGCGCCAGCGCCGCGTCCGTGCCCGGCCTGATCGGCAGCCACTCGTCCGCCTGGTCGGCCGTCCTGGTGCGGATGGGGTCGATGGCCACCACGTACGCGCCGTCCGCGCGCGCCTGCTGGATGAACTTCCACAGGTGGTGGCCGCTGGTCAGCGTGTTCGTGCCCCACAGCAGGATGAGCTTCGACTTCGCGAAGTCCTCGGGGTCCATGCCGGCCGCGGTGCCGTTCGTACGGCGCAGGCCGCTGTTACCCGCGCCCGAGCAGATGTTCAGCCAGTGCTTGGACGCGCCCAGCACGTTCCAGAACCGCCGGCCCGCCACGCCCTCGCAGCCCTGGAGGTAGCCGAGGGTGCCGGTGCCGAGATAAGGCCAGATGGCCTCGCCGCCGTGCTCGTCCACGATGGCGCGCAGCCGCGTGGCGATCTCGTCGAGCGCCTCGTCCCACGTGATCCGCTCGAACCGCCCGGAGCCCTTCGGCCCGACGCGCCGCAGCGGATGGAGGATGCGGTCGGCGGCGCGGGTCTGCTCGAGGTAACGGTTGACCTTCACGCACAGCGCGCCCCTGGTGTACGGCTGATCCGGGTTGCCGCGCAACGTGACGGCCTTGCCGTCCTCCACCCCGACCACCCACGAACAGGTATCCGGGCAGTCAAGCGGGCAGGCCCCCAATACTCTCAATGCACCCGACATGCGACACAGCCTATGTCGCCACGTGCACAGGAATCTAAAGGTGAACCGGGGGAAGGGCAGCGTGTAGCCTGCCCCCTGCGACGACTGCGGGGGGACGGTCGGGCACAGTGAAGGCCTCGAGATCGTACGGTCCGCCACGGGAAGGTGCAGAATCGCTGTCGGTGGCCGATATCAGGGAACGACATGACACGGAGGACCTCACGGAGGGGGATCCCGCCGTGGCCGAGTCACGCGCGGAAACCGACGTCTACGTCGTAGAACCGCTGCTGCCTCAGCGCCTGCGCCGCCCCTCCGACCTGCTGCGCTTCTTCGCCACGCTCATCGTGCTCGGCGCGGTCATCCTGCTCGCCCTCGTCGCCAAGCAGACGCTCATCGGCCTGGAGGCCGACGTCAAGGAGGGCGCCGAGCTGGTGCCGCTGCTCAGCAGGATCGCCGCCTTCCTCGGCGGCGCGGCCGTGCTCATCGTGCCCGTCGCCTTCGCGGTCGAACGCGTCTTCCACCGCGACGGCCTGCGCGTCGCCGAAGGGCTCATCGCCGCCATCGTCGGCATGGCCGGCTCGTTCCTGCTCGGCCAGTGGCTCGTCAGCGGCACCATGGAGGACCTGCGCGTGCTGCTCACCGGCGACCGGACGATCGAGCCGCTCAACACGCTGCTCACCTCCGTCGTCGCGTACGCCACCGCCGTCCGCATCTCCCGCCGCCCCACCTGGCGGATGCTGATGTGGACCACCGTCGCGCTCTACATCCTGGCCTTCTTCTCCGGCCGCCAGATCACCCTCCCGAGCGCCATCGTCACCGTGCTGGTCGGCATGGCCATCGGCTACGCCACCCTCTACGGCGTCGGCAGCCCCAACACCCGCCCGCCGGGCAGCGCCGTCGTGGCCGCCCTGCGCAAGCTGTCGTTCTCCCCGGTCTCCGCCCGCCGCGTCGAGGACGACCACCAGGGCAGCCGCCGCTACGCCGTCGGGCTCAAAGACGGCACCAGCCTCGACGTCACCGTCCTCGACCGCGACCGGCAGGTGGCCGGGCTGCCGTACCGGCTGTGGCGGCGCATCAGGCTCAACTCCGAGACCCGCCGCCGCGCCATCCGGTCGCTGCGCGCCGAGCTGGAACGCGAGGCCCTCATGGCGTACGCCGCCCAGGCCGCAGGTGCCAGCACCCCGCGCCTGCTCGGCACCAGCGAGATCGGCACCGAGGCCGCGCTGCTCGCCTACGAGCACATCGAGACCCGCCCGCTCGACGAGGTGCCCGACGAGGAGATCGACGACCAGCTACTCCACCAGATCTGGGAGCAGGTCGCGCTGCTGCAGATCCAGCGCCTCGCCCACCGCAGGCTCACCGGCGACAGCATCCACCTCGACACCGCCGGCCGCGTCGTGCTGACCGACGCCCGCAGCGGCGAGGTCGCCGCGGGGGACCTGCTGCTCAGGCTCGACATCGCCCAGCTGCTCACCTACCTCGCGCTGCGCGTCGGCCCCGAGCGCTCCGTGCGCGCCGCGGCCGACGTCATGGGCCCCGACGCCCTCGCCGCCGCCATGCCGCTGCTGCAGCAGATCGCGCTCACCAGGGAGACGCGCGCCGCGCTGGCCAAGGCCAAACACGTGCTGCCCGGCATCCGCGACCAGATCGTCGCGCTCAAGCCGCAGAGCAAGGTCGAGGAGATCCGCCTCGAACGCTTCCGCCCCCGCACGCTCATCACGATCATCGCCAGCACGATCGCCGCCTACATCGTGCTCTCCCAGCTCAGCCAGGTCGACGTCTACCACGTCGTCACCACGGCCAACTGGGCGTGGTCGGGCCTTGCGCTGGTGGCCTCGTTCATGAGCTTCGTGGCCGCCGCGCTCATGCTGCGCGGCTTCGTGCCCGAGCACCTGCCGCTGTGGCGCACGGTGCTCGTGCAGTTCGCGTCGTCGTTCGTCAAGCTCGTCGCGCCGGCCGCGGTGGGCGGCGTCGCGATCAACACCCGCTACCTGCAAAAGCGCGGCATCCACCCGGCCAGCGCGGTCGCCAGCGTGGGGGCATCGCAGCTCATCATGCTGGTCTTCCACATCGGGCTGCTCGCGCTGTTCGCCTACATCACCGGCTCCAGCACCGCCACCTCGTTCACGCCGTCGCGGGGGCTCGTGCTCGCGCTGCTCGGCGTCGCGGTGCTCGTCGTCGTCGTGCTCGGCGTGCCGCCGCTGCGCCGCCTGATCACCGGGCGGCTGAGCAAGCTGTTCTCGAACGTGCTGCCGCGCCTGCTCGACGTGCTCCAGTCGCCGCGCAAGATGATCGAGGCGGCCACCGGCACGCTCATGATCACCCTGATGTTCGTGCTCTGCCTCGACGCGTGCATCGCCGCGTTCGGCCACGACATCAGCTTCACCGCCGTGGCCGTCGTCTACCTCACCGCCAACGCCATCGGCTCGGCCGCGCCCACGCCGGGCGGTCTGGGCGCGGTCGAGCTGGCGCTGGTCGGCGGTCTCGTGCTGGCCGGGGTGCCGAAGGAGCTGGCCACCTCGGCGGTGCTGCTCTACCGGCTGCTCACGTTCTGGCTGCCGGTGCTGCCCGGCTGGGCCTCGTTCACCTACCTGCAGCGTCACGAGGCCCTCTGACCGCGCGCGCTCAGCTGCGGCGGCGGGACTCGGTGATCTTGTCGATCGCCGCCAGCTCGTCCTGCGTGAACGCGGGCCCGTCCACGCACGCCACGTTGTCCTCCAGCTGCTTGACGCTGCTCGCCCCGATCAGCACGCTCGTCACCCGCGAGTCGCGCAGCGTCCACGACAGCGCCATCTGCGCCAGCGTCTGGCCCCGCGTCTTCGCGATCTCGTTGAGGTCACGGGCCAGGTCGCGGTCGATCTGGTCCTCGCTCAGGAACCGGCTGGTCGCCGCCCGCGAGTCGGCCGGCACGCCGTCGAGGTAGCGGTCGGTCAGCAGGCCCTGCGCCAGCGGGGAGTAGACGATGCAGCCCATGCCCGCCTCCTCCAGCGTGTCCAGCAGCCCGTCCTCGATCCACCGGTTGATCATCGAGTACGACGGCTGGTGGATGAGCAGCGGCGTGCCCAGCTCGCGCATGATCCGCGCGGCCTGCGCCGTCTGCTCGGCCGAGTAGTTGGAGATGCCCGCGTACAGCGCCTTGCCCGAGCGCACCGCGTGGTCGAGCGCGCCCATGGTCTCCTCCAGGGGCGTCTCCGGGTCGGGACGGTGACTGTAGAAGATGTCCACGTAGTCCAGGCCCATGCGCTTGAGCGACTGGTCCAGACTGGCCAGCACGTACTTGCGCGAGCCCCACTCGCCGTACGGTCCGGGCCACATGTCGAAGCCCGCCTTGGTCGAGATGATCAGCTCGTCCCGGTACGGCAGGAAGTCCTCGCGCAGGATCCGCCCGAAGTTGCTCTCCGCCGACCCGTACGGGACCCCGTAGTTGTTGGCCAGGTCGAAGTGCGTCACCCCGAGGTCGAACGCCCGCCGCAGGATCGCCCGCGAGTTCTCGATCGGCCGGTTGTCGCCGAAGTTGTGCCACAGACCCAGCGACACCGCCGGCAGCTTCAGCCCGCTGCGCCCGCTGCGGTTGTACGGCTGCCGGTCATAGCGCCGCTCGTCGGCCTGATACGTCATGACGTGCCTTTCTCAATGATCCAGGACAGCGCGAACGCCTCTTCACGCCAGGCGTCGTACCGTCCGCTGCGCCCGCCGTGCCCCGCGCCCATCTCCGTCTTCAGCAGGAACGGCCCGCCCTTCGCCGTGGCGCGCAGCTTCGCGATCCACTTCGCCGGCTCGTGGTAGAGCACGCGGGTGTCGTTCAGGCTGGTGATCGCCAGAATCGGCGGGTACGGCCTGCCGTCCACGTTCTCGTACGGCGAGTAGCTCTTCATGTACCGGTAGACCTCGGGGTCGTGGAGCGGGTCGCCCCACTCGTCCCATTCGATCACAGTCAGCGGGAGCGACGGATCGAGGATGGTGTTGAGCGCGTCCACGAACGGCACCTCGGCCACCACGCCCGCGAACTCCTCGGGGGCCAGGTTCGTCGCCGCGCCCATCAGCAGGCCGCCCGCCGAGCCGCCACGCGCCACGATCTTGCTGCTCAGGCCGGCCGCCTTCATGTGCCTGGCCACCGCCACGAAGTCGGTGAACGTGTTGCGCTTGCGGGTCAGCTTGCCCTGCTCGTACCAGCTCCTGCCCATCTCGCCGCCGCCGCGCACGTGGGCGATCGCGAAGATGAACCCCCGGTCGAGCAGCGACAGCCGGGGCACGGAGAAGCTCGGGTCGATCGAGGTCTCGTAGCTGCCGTAGCCGTACAGGACGGTGGGGGCGGGCGTGGCCGCGTCCTTGCGCTTGACGAGCGAGATGGGGATCTTGGTGCCGTCCTCGGCCGTGGCCCACTCGCGGGCCTGCTCGTAGTCGGCCGGGTCGTAGCCGCCGAGCACCGGGCGCTGCTTGAGCAGGATCAGCTCGTGAGAGTCGAGGTCGTAGTCGTAGACGCTCGGCGGCGTCACCATGCTCGTGTACGCAAGGCGCAGCCGCCGCGTCGTGAACTGCGGGTTGCCGGCCGGGCCGACGTCGTACAGCGGCTCGGGGAAGTCGATCTCGTACGCGTTGCGCACGGCCGCCTCCACCCGCTCGCGCCAGCTCGCGTCGTCCGCCGCGTTGTCAGCCGCGTCGTCCGTCGGGTAGGGCAGGATCCGCAGCCCCGTCAGTCCCTCGCGGCGGAAGTGCACCACCGCGTGGTCGGAGAACGCGTCGATCTCCAGCAGCCTGGTGTCGGACCGGTGGGGGATGAGCGGCGTCCACACGCCCGGGTCGTCGAGGGGCGCGGTGGCCAGCTCGAAGTTCTCGGCGTTCTCGTTGTGCAGGATGTAGAAGAAGTCGCCGGCGTGCTCGACGCCGTACTCCACGCCGGTCTGCCGGGGCCTGACGACCGTGAACTCGCCGCCCGGGTCGCTCGCGTCGAGGATCCGCACCTCGCTGGTGATCTTGCTGCCCGCGCCGAGCACGAGGTACTTCTCGCTGCGGGTCAGTCCGATGCCCACCCAGAAGCGCTCGTCGTCCTCCTGGTAGACGAGCACGTCGTCCTGGGTGCCCAGGGTGTGGCGGTAGACCTGGTACGGGCGCCAGGCGTCGTCGACCCGGGTGTAGAAGAACGCCGACGCGTCGGCCGCCCAGGCGCCGCCGTAGAAGATGTCGGTGATCTCGTCGGGCAGGATCTCGCCCGTCTCAAGGTTCTTGAACCTGAGCGTGAAGCGCTCGTCGCCCTTGTAGTCGGTCGAGAACGCGAGCATCTTGCCGTCGGGGGAGACCGAGCTGGTGCCGATCGAGAAGAACTCGCTGTCGCCGGCCAGCTCGTTGCCGTCGAGGATCACCTGCTCCTGGTCGAGCCGCTCGCCGGGGGTGATCTGCGGCGGCGTCTCGCCGTCGGCGGGGACTCGGCAGGAGATCGCGTACTGCTTGCCCTCCTCCGTACGTGTGAAGTACCACCACGCGCCCTTGCGGCTGGGCACCGACAGGTCGGTCTCCTGGGTGCGGCTCTTGATCTCCTGGAACACCTGCTCCTGAAGATCCGACAGGTGAGCGGTCTCCTGCTTGAGGAATTCGTTCTCCGCCTCCAGATAGGCGGTGGTGTCGGGATCGTCCTTGTTGCTCAGCCAGGCGTACTCGTCGATGACGGTGTCGCCGTGATGGGTGCGCTCCGTAGGGATCTTCTTCGCCACTGGCGGCGTGTTGCTGCTCACGTGGGGAGTCTATGTTCGGTTGTGATCGTTCTGTTGCCGGAGATGCCGGAGAACGGGCTCGAGCGGTGGAGAGCCGCTGCTAATCTTTAAGAGCCGACGCGGTTCGGCACAACCCACTTCCTTCACTTCGGTGACGTAGGTGTGGTGTGCCCGGTATCGCCGGTAATCCCCTGTGACGCGCTGGTTCGGAGATCGATTCGCGGATCGGTCGAAGGGCTGGTAAGTTAGAGGGGTTGTCTCCGAAAGGGGATGCGGCTTAATTCTTGGCAAGTCGTTCGGGTCGGGTCAATTTGACAGGGCTCGGGGCGGCTGAAAAGATTAAGTCACAACAAAACGAACGGAGTGAACGCCTCCGCCGCCGGGATCGCGGAAGTGGTTTCGGTCGGGGATGTACGCGTCCGTTTCTTGAGAACTCAACAGTGTGCTAAAAGCCAGTGCATGATGCATTACCCCGTCATGTTTCCATGACGTGGATTCCTTTTAGTTGACACCCTTGATCGGGTGTCGGCTGGGATTGTTTTCCAGACATTGTTTGGAGAGTTTGATCCTGGCTCAGGACGAACGCTGGCGGCGTGCTTAACACATGCAAGTCGAGCGGAAAGG